>JAFYSJ010000031.1 GCA_017559445.1 Clostridia bacterium | reverse complement strand
TATTAGAAATAAGACCAAGGGAAATCCTGTTGTTCCAGCATGTGGAAACTACGTAGTCCTCTGTGATGCCTCCGCCAATTAAGGGGCAAATTTTGCCAAAGTCTTTGTCAAAACGGTTACGGTACTCTGGAGTTTTGGACTCTAGTGTGGTTTTAAGTTCTGCAGCCGCAGTCGAAACAAAATATAAATAATAGGCTACTGCAGGTAACCAAAGGAAAATGCAAAGAAGTGAAAGGGATGAAAATCCTGTAAACCAAAGGCTTGCAATAAGCTGTACAAAAAGCCACAGGTTAGTCACTACAAGAACTACCTGAAGTCTATGATTATTCTTTTTGAAACTATTGTAAACATTTTGCATGTGAGAATAATAACAGATTGTGTCATAATATGCCAGTTTCTTGTTTTAAGCTTATATATAGGATGATATAATATAAGAACTTAATAAGTTGAGAGGTGCATATGATCGGTATTATTGGAGCCATGGATATAGAGGTTAACTACTTTAAGGAAGTTATTGAGAATCCTCAGGTTAAGACCATATCAGGCATTGATTTTTATAGTGGTGTTATTGGAGATCAGCAGGTCGTAGTCGCCAAGTGTGGTATTGGTAAGGTGTTTGCAGCTATTTGTGCAGAGGCTATGATCCTTAACTATAACCCTGATGTTATTATTAACACAGGAGCAGCAGGTGGTCTTTCTCCAGAGCTTAATATTACAGATATTGCAGTTGCCACAGCAGTTGTACAGCACGACATGGACACAAGCCCATTGGGAGATCCAGTTGGTCTTGTATCTGGCATCAACATGATTGAGTTCCTTGCAGATAAGGAATACGGAGACAAGCTTGTGTCAGCAGCAGAGAGTCTTGGCCTTAACTGCGTAAGAGGTGTTATTGCTTCTGGTGATACATTTGTTGCAACTAATGAGCAACGCGCCAAGATTCGTGGCAACTTTAATGCCATTGCATGTGAGATGGAGGGAGCTTCAGTTGGACATGTTTGCTACGTAAATCAGGTGCCGTTTGTTATTGTTAGATCTATCTCAGACTCTTCTTCAGATAGCGCAACAATGGAGTATCCAGAGTTCGTTAAGATTGCAGCTAAGAATTCTTTTACAGTTTTGCATAAGATGTTAGGAGGAACATTATGAAAAAAAGATTAGTTTTAGCTATTTTAGTAGCTGTTTTATCTGTCGTTTTGCTTGCAGCATGCTCAGGAGATAAAACTGCAGATGCTACCCCCGATACAACGCCAACCGCCACACCCACAGCAACACCTACAGCTACGCCCGAGCCAACACCAACTCCAGATCCATTGGTTACATTGGGCGAAGCAGACAGGGCTGATTATATTTACGATAAGGCAATGAGTGCATCTTTGGAGTATTCTTCTATAAGGTTTGCAATTGACCTTAACTGGGTAACAAAGGTTTCTGGCACAGATGTAATCGTTAAGGCAAAAGGTGAGTCTGTTTCTATGAATATTGGAACAGATAATTTTGTTGAAAAGTATCGTATGGATGTGACAGATGAGTATAACAACATTAAGTATTTTAATGAGAGTGGCTATGGTAATGGATATGCCTATGAGTACACTGATACATATAAGAGATACGCTAAGATGTCATCAGATGATTATGTTGAAAAGCAAGAGTCTGACAGTGGAGAATTGGAACAGGTGTTTGATCCTGAAATAGCAAATTGTCAGACTAAGAAATCTATGCAACAGGACGATGGTACATGGCTTGTTGTTTTTAAGGACTACTCCAAGGAAGTTAATTTTAAACTCGTAGACATTCTTTTCACTGATGTAGCAGAATCCTATGGGGATATTCTCGAAAAGGTAGAAATCGAGATTCAGTTTGTTGTAGATGGCGATTTCAATGTGGTTGCAGTTAATGTTTATTTGGTGGCAGAGACTGTTTCCGAATACGACATGACACTTAATATTGATATGCTCATGAAACTGGTAGAGATAAACACAGTTGAGAAAATTGACATCCCAGATTTTAGTGACTTCACCTTGGTTGATGATTTGTATTGTTTGGAAAAGATAACCGAAGCCATTAATAACAATGCAGAGAATAAGGAAGGCAAGTATGAGCTTTACTCATTGTTAAAGTTCGATAAGGATTTATATTATAAGTTTGAGGAAACCTTAAAGGGTACATATGGATACAAGAACGGCTTGTTTACTTTTGATATTTCCTACGATTATTCTGAGGATTATGGTAATGGCAACAAGCTGACAGACAAGGGTAACTATACATATGATGGCGCAAAGTATAAGGCCACAAGCACTGTTGAAGAAACATACGAGACGTTCTTAGGAGAGGATACAGCCTGGTCATATATTCAGCAGGAACTTTTGTATGTGGAGTTTGATGGAAGCACAGTAAAGGACTATACAGTTACTGAGGAGAACGGCCTTAAGAAAGTCGAGATGGTTCTGGCAGATGATACTCAGGATGCTGTTTTGGAGTGGCTCTATTATTTCACAGAGCTTGAATGGAACATGGTTTCCTATAAGGGTACTGTAGTTGCTGTTTTGGATGCTGAGGGTAATCTTGTTCAGATTGAGGTAAGCCAAGTTGCTACAGCAAAATACTCTACATATGAAGTATCAGTAGAAATCAAAGATTCACTTAAGATGCAGTAATTTGAAATTAAAATGATGCCTAGAGGGTTGAGTGTAAGCTCGGCCCTCTATTTTTGTATGCATCACTTTTTTGGTGTGTTTTCTGTTAATAAATAGGGTGCTATAATGTAGAAAAAGAAGAAATAAGGAGGAGCGTATGAAGGCAAATAAATTTGCTATTGCACTTGTGGTAATGGGCCTGTCTTTTGCTATGCTTGCAGCATGCTCAGGAGATAAAACTACAGATGCTACTCCCGATACAACACCCACAGCTACACCGACAGCCACCCCTAATCCATTGTTAACCATGGATGAGGTTGATAGAGCAATATTGCTGGCCGAAAGATATGAGGCAGCAGAGGCATCTTCGTATAAGGTAGGTCAAGATGCAAAGTTTGTAATAGAGGCTGATGGTCAGAAGACTACAATTAGCAATATATCACAAGGTATTATTTACGATAATCACGGAGATAACTTTGTGGAATATTGGGTTGGAGAAACCACAGCATATGACGAAAAAGAGACAATAAGACATGGCTACATCAATGGATATGAGTTCTATATTTCAGACAGCGGTGCAAAGCTTAAGGAGAAGATGTCTCAGGATGATTACAGCGCAAAATTGGATGAGGAAAACCAACGACTCATGGAGGGTTTAAAGATATGTCGTGAGAATTGTTCCACGATTACTTCATATAAGAATACTTCTGGAAACTGGGTTGTTGAGGCTAAGGACTATACAGTCGAAGCAAGCAAAAAGGTTTTCGAGTATCTTTATGCAGACCTTGCAGACAGATACGGATATTCAGTAGCAACAATTTCAGTCGACTATATGATTGTTATGTCGGAGGAAGGAATTCCAGAACGAACATATATCAAGGTGGAAACAACTCCCTATGCAGAGTATGACCTTAAGATGTCAATGACATTTGATGGCACATATACAGAAATTAATTCAGTTACAGAGGCCCCTACAATAGATCTCGCCGATGCTGTAGAGGTGCCAGACATTGATATTTTTGAAGACATTTCAGAAAGCATTAGCCAGATTGTTAATGCAGAATCTGCGGTTGCCACAATTGATTCCACAGTAAAGGTTACAGGTGATGTTAACTACTATTACAATGAGGTAGATAATATTTCATATAGCTTCAAGGATGACGTGTATAAGTTGGATATTGCTATATCTATGATGGGTGGCGCAAACGCAAATGAAGTTCAAAAGAGCACAGGATCCATTACTTATGATGGCAAAACCCTCGTATACAACATCGCTGGACAGGAAACCTCTGCGGAAACATACACAGATGCAGCAAGAGCTCTTGTTTCAAACATGTATGCTGGCATATTGCCTACAACTGCAAATGTTTCTGGATACACTATGTATGAGAGCAACGGTAAAAAGCAGTTATTGTTCCAGGGTAATCAGGAAGTGGTAGACGAGGCACTCACAACTCTTTATTCTTTGACGGGAGTAAAATGGGTTGCAAAGGAATCTACAACTACATTCATGGTAGAAATCGATGCAGATGGAAACGTTCTTTATATTAAGGAGTATGTTAAGGTATCTGCAGCCTTAGCTACATACAAAACAGAAATATTAGCGATAAATATATTGGATTTAACAAAGTAAACTTAAAGGGCTCAGCATTGGCTGGGCCCTTATATTTGTCCTTAATATAAATCCTTGGCAACGCTGGTTTGGAAAAGCTTTCTAAACTCAGAATCGTCATTACTATGAGCCAAGGCCCACATTGTCTTGCACACAACTGTCTCAGTGGTCATATTGTATGCTTCCAGGATTTCGTACTTCTTCTTGATGCGGAAACCTACTTTGTAAATTTCCATGTCACTACCCTCGTGTGGAACCTGTGTTGTCATGATGACCTTAACACCACGATTAATGAGTACCTCAATCTTGTCAGAAAAGTCTGCTGTCTGGTAGTAGGGAAGTCCACCTACGCCAAAGCTCTCGATAATCAAAGCTCTGTAGTTATCGGCAATGTAATCGAAGATGCCCGGGTCCATACCAGGGATCAGCTTGAGTACAAAGACGTTAGTGTCCATCTTGTCATAGAAGTGGGCAGGTCCTAGCTCCCTTTCGGTAATGTAGTAATAAAGCTTTCCTCCACGGATAACTGCTATCTCAGGGAAATCAACGCTGGAAAATGCGTTATAGGAGCGGGTACGCATCTTGCGGGCTCTAGTGCCGAGGATAACCTTGCCACCAAACACAACAGTAACACCACAAGCACCATCATCACTGGCATAGATAAATGCGTCAAGCAAGTTCTCTCTAGCGTCAGAATCTCTCTCATAGATAGAGCGCTGTGCACCAGTAAGTACAACAGGTTTAGGGCTATTTTGAATCAAATAGGAAAGGGCAGATGCTCCGTATGCCATGGTGTCTGTGCCGTGAGCAATCACGAATCCATCGTACAAGTCATAGTTATCGCGAATATAGCATGCCAACTGAACCCACTGTGTGTAGGTCATATTTGTGCTATCTAAATTAAAAAGCTGAACAGTAGAAATGTTTGCAAACTTCTCAAGTTCAGGCACTGAGGAAAGTAGCTCCTCTGGAGTTATGGCAGGAGTAAGGCCAGACTCAGTCTGCTTAGATGCAATAGTTCCTCCTGTAGCGATTAACAAAATGTTCTTCATGTAAAACCTCCAAAGTTCCTGATTGAATTTTGAGCCACTGTACCTAAAAAGTCAATAAAGGATAATTTATTTTTTTGCTTGTAGGGGTAATGTTGGATAGCCATTGTAAAATATTTGTGACAATGGTAGTATTCACAAATATTCTATTATTAAAGAAAGGCGGTACATGAGATATGGCTGACAAAATTCCTTACAAAATATATCTAAGCGAATCGGAGATGCCCACTAGCTGGTACAATGTGCGCGCCGATATGAAGATTAAGCCAGCTCCCTTGATGAACCCTAACACAGGCAAGCCTGCTACATACGAAGATTTGCAGCCTGTTTTCTGTGATGAGCTTATTAAGCAGGAGCTAGATGATACTACTGCATATTTCCCCATTCCAGAGGACATCCGTAACTTCTATAAGATGTACAGACCATCTCCATTGGTTAGAGCATATTGTTTGGAAGAAAAGTTGCAGACTCCTGCTAAGATTTACTACAAATTTGAGGGTAACAATACTAGCGGAAGCCACAAGCTTAACTCTGCAATCGCACAGGCATATTACGCTAAGAACCAGGGCCTTAAGGGTGTAACTACAGAGACTGGTGCAGGTCAGTGGGGTACAGCAACTTCCATGGCATGTTCCTACTTGGGACTTGATTGCCATGTATATATGGTTAAGGTAAGTTATGAGCAGAAGCCCTTCCGTAGAGAGGTTATGCGCACATATGGTGCAGAGGTTACTCCATCTCCTTCTGAGACAACAGAAGTAGGTCGCAAGATTTTGCAGGAGCATCCTGGTACAGGCGGATCTTTGGGCTGTGCTATTTCTGAAGCTGTTGAGACAGCTACTAATACAGAGGGTTACAGATACGTTCTTGGTAGCGTACTTAACCAGGTATTGCTTCACCAGAGCGTTATTGGTCTTGAGGCTAAGACAGCTCTTGATAAGTACAATGTTAAGCCTGACATCATCATCGGATGTGCAGGTGGCGGATCTAACTTGGGTGGTCTTATTTCTCCGTTCATGGGTGAGATGCTTAGAGGAGAGAAGGAGTACAAGTTTATTGCAGTTGAGCCTGCATCTTGTCCCAGCTTGACTCGTGGTAAGTATGCATATGACTACTGCGATACTGGTAGAGTTTGCCCCATGGCTAAGATGTACACTTTAGGTAGCGGATTCATTCCTTCTTCCAGTCACTCCGGTGGACTTAGATACCATGGAATGAACAGCGTTGTTTCTGAGCTTTATGACCAGGGCCTTATGGAAGCTAGATCTGTTGAGCAGACAGAGGTGTTTAAGGCAGCCACTGAGTTCGCAAGAGTTGAAGGTATCTTGCCAGCTCCAGAGAGCAGCCATGCTATTAAGGTTGCTATTGACGAGGCACTTAAGTGCAAGGAGACAGGCGAAGAAAAGGTTATTCTCTTTGGTCTTACTGGTACAGGTTACTTTGACCTTAAGGCATACGAGAATTACAACAACGGAACAATGACAGACTATATTCCAACAGATGAAGAGTTGGAGAGAGGCTTTAAGTCATTGCCAAATATTTAAGAATGTAAGACTGAGCAGGTAACTACTTGCTCAGTTTTTTTATGCCTTAATTTATCTTTTTAGTTCAAAAATCAGCCTAAATAATGTAAAATTAAATAGATATTTGTTTATCGAGGATTTTGTATGAAGGAAGTTTTACTTACAGCCCTTGGTGTTGGTGGTGCCACAGTTATTGGTGCAGCCATAGGCTTTGCATTTAGAAAAATATCTCACAAGTTTTCGGACATGGTTTTGTCCTTTGCCGCAGGCGTTATGTTAGCAGCTGCAGTGTTGGGACTTATTATTCCATCCCTTGAGTATGGTGGTAAATTTGGACTTGTCATGACAGTGGCAGGTATTTTTGCTGGTGCTATTTGCCTTAACCTTATAGACAAGCTGGTGCCCCACCTTCACAGAATGGTGGATTTAGATATTGAATCTCACAACAACGGCAACTTGGACAAGATTCTTCTCTTCGTTATGGCAATTGCCATTCACAACTTGCCAGAGGGTATTGCCGCAGGCGTGGGTTTTGGTTCAGGAGACGTGGCACAGGCTATGGTTATTGCAGGAGGTATTGCACTTCAGAACATTCCAGAGGGCATGGTAATCATTGGCCCCATGTTGGCTGCAGGTGTGTCTCCCAAGAAGACATTTTTGGTGGCCATGGGAACTGGATTAGTTGAGGTAGTAGGTACTCTTATCGGTTACTTTGCAGTTAGCCTTTCCAGTGCGATTTTGCCTTTTGCCTTGGCATTTGCAGGTGGAACCATGCTTTACGTAATTAGCGATGAAATGATTCCCGAAACACATGCCCATGGCAACGAAAGAGGTGCCACATATGCATTGCTTGTTGGCTTCTGCGTCATGTTAATTACAGACGTTTTGTTAGGATAAAATAAAAGATATAAAAATTAGAGGGACAAATGGAAAAGATTAAGGTGTTTATTAGCTACGGCCACGGTCAGTACGACAAGGTGGTTAAGCGAATAGCAGAAGATTTACGCACACATGGACTTGAGGTATTTCTAGATGTGGACTACCTTCACAAGGGAGATTGGGAGAGGACTATAGACGAGCACATTTTGGCTTGTAGATATTTCTTGTTCATGGTTTCTGCCAGGTCAGTTTCCCCAGATGGATACTGCCTTAACGAGCTTTGTCGCGCTGGTGAAGTTCAGTCTGAAATTATCCCAATTTGTTTAGATGATTCAACAGTTCCTCTTAGCATTAACAAAAAGCAGAGACTTAGCTTAATTAACGCCGTAGACCCAGAGTTTAATTTGGTGGATGAGGAGTATCGTAAGGTTTTGAGTAAGCTCTTTATGATCCTCTCTGGTGAGGCAAAGCTTGGATTCTCAGATGCGGAGATTAGACTTCGCAGCAGTCTTAAGCCCATTTCATCTAAGGAACTTACATACAGCTACTACTCAGGATTTAGTGGTAGAAGAGATGTTTTCCAGGCAGTGGAGAAATTTGTAGCAAACACAACTAACAACATCTTCTGGCTCAATGCTGGCCCTGGCACAGGCAAAACAGCCATATCCAGTATGCTTGCATGGAGATATCCAGACAAAGTTGGCGCAATCCATTTCTGCCGATTCAATAATTCCGACAGAGTTAACCCAAAGGTTATTATTACATCTATTGCGTATCAGTTGGCCGAGGCCATTCCGGAATACAAGGAAAAGCTCCTTAACCTTATGGAATTGGACAAGCTTTTTGAGAAAAACGCAACTCGTATATTTGAGTATTTGATCATAGAGCCCATGGCAAAGCTTGAGTATCGCAAGCCAATTATGGTCATTATCGATGCCTTGGATGAGTGCATCAAGGCAGGCAGAGTTGAGATTTGCTCAATTTTGCAGAGAACTAGGGATTCCTTGCCCTGGTGGCTTAAGTTCGTTCTGACAAGCAGAAATGAGCCTGAGGTTAGCCGTATTTTGAAACCTATTTCTCAGACATTCGTGCTTTCTGAGGCCCAGACAGAGGAGGACCTTAAGGAGTACTACAGTAAGCAGTTCCCAGAGGCAACTGAGCACCAGATAACAACTTTGATCAGCAAGTCAGAGGGTTCCTTCCTGTATGCCCGTGAGATTGTTAAGCAAATTAGAGATGAGAACCTTTCCTTGGAGGATATTAACGTATTCCCAATTGGTATTTATGGATTCTTTAACGATTGCTTCTCTAGAATATTTGGCACACAGGGAGACAAGGCAATTACATACGAGGACGTGCGCCCACTTTTGGAGTTCCTCTGTATCGAACAGGAGCCCACAGAGATTTCCTTCTTGGAGGAATTCTTCGATTGGGATGAGTACAAGGTTAAGAGCACATTGGCTGCAATTTGCAGTTTGTTCCCAATTAAGGACAAGTATATTGAGCCACTCCACAAGTCCATTATTGATTGGCTTGTTAGTGACGATATCGATCAGGTTTATTACATTAGTCGCAAAAACGGATACAAGAGATTGCTGGCATATGTAGAGCATGTGTATGGTGAGAACAGATGGCGCAACAACAAGTATGTTCTCAAGTATTTTGGCTCCGTTTTGATTGAGTTAGGTGACTTTGCTAGATTGGCGGAGATTCTTAAGGACTATGACCTTCAAGAAAATATTATCGATTACTTTGAGTTCGACTCAGGTTTAGAAAATTATTTGAATCAAATAGAGAGACTGCATAAGGCGGACAAGGCCTTGTGTACAGACCATCTTACGTCTGATACATTTATCAGGATTTTCTCTGAGCATAGAAGACTCCTTTATAACTCAGGCAAATTCTTTAAGTTAAAGGATTTGAGCCTGTCTATTGCACTTCGCAAGGATGCTAGAGATTGGGGTTTAGAGGGCGAAGTAGGTAAGGTTTTCTACTACTATATCGTAGAGGACT
The DNA here is from genome assembly GCA_017559445.1 of Clostridia bacterium. Taxonomy (GTDB): domain Bacteria; phylum Bacillota; class Clostridia; order RGIG7378; family RGIG7378; genus RGIG7378. The sequence goes on along the minus strand of JAFYSJ010000031.1, from coordinate 64,144 downwards.
TCGAGGTTGCCATTAAGAGGGCAGAGGCACTCTTGCAGAAAGAGGGTCAGGAGCAGATGACATCTGCAATTCTCTCCGAGATATATAACGTTAAGGGTTTGTCAGAGCGTAAGATCGTTAAGTTCGATGAGGCCTTGGAGAGCTTTGAGCGTAGTATCGAGTATGCCGAAATGGCCATGGATGAAGAAGAAAATCCGTATAGCGACGCAGAGTTTGAACTTTCCTTGGCACACCTAATCACAGGTAAGATTTACTTGAGCACATTGCGCTTTAGCGAGAGTAATAAGAGCTGTCGCAAGGCAGTTAAAGTTTTGTCACGCAAAATCGATTCCATGCCGGAGGGGGACAAGCGCACATCCAATGAGCTGTTCCTGGCAGAGGACTATAGAGTTTCTGCATACGGCTATATTTGGCAGGAGGAGTATGAGGCTGCAGAGGAGTGTTTGGATAAGGCAGAGGAGATTTACCTTGCTAACCGCAATACAGTGGACAGATACTATATTCGTTTCCAGTATACAAGCTTGTTCTTGAGAATTATGGAAAGAGCTGCAGAGGGCGTTAGGGATGAGCTTAGGGCTTTGCTTAAGGATGCCTCTGGTAAATACGACAAGGGACAGATTAATTTCTTGTTGGCATTGGATGCATTGCTTAACCATATGGAAGACGATGCAATTTGCGAAGAGGGCCTTAAGTGCGCCAAGGAAGGTGCAGATATTTACGACGATATCGACGCATACTTGGAAAAGGCGGAGTGCAACTTGATGGCAAAGACATTGTCTAAGAGGTGTAGCAAACGCGTCATGTTGGATGATGACGACAACGAATATATCGACAGCTGGATTGAATATATTCAGGGTGTTTTGAAAATTGGAGAGGCAGTATGAAATATCTTAAGGAATTAGGAGTAATGGCCGCAGCTGCCACAGAGGCAGGCCAGGAACTCTTAAGCCAAAATATCGAGGTGATTGAGCATAAGAGTAAGAACGATCTGCTCACCAAGAACGATATTGAGACAGAGAATAGAATAATTGCAAAGATTAAGACAGAGTTTCCAGACATTAACATTGTCAGTGAAGAAAACAATCCTAATGCTAAACTTGAGGGATTGACAGTAGTAATAGACCCAATTGACGGCACATGTAACTATGCAGCGGGATTGGATTTATATGGCGTGCAGATGGCTTTGTTCGATGGGGACACATGTGTGGCTGCTCTCATGTATTTCCCCACTTCGGGAGACATGTATACAGCCATTAAGGGTGAGGGAGCCTTTAAGAACGGTCAAAGGATTAGAGTTAATAGGAGCATTGCTCCAGAGAGTGGTATTTTGCTCATTAGCGATTACTACAGCAATATTGAGATTCCGATGGATGCTCAGTTTAACTTGGTTAAATCCTTGCAGGACAAGTTCCTTAAGACAAGACATTTCGGAGCGGCTTGTGTTGATTTTGCCATGATGGCCAATAGCAATGCACAGATGTACATTACTTACTATCACAAGATTTGGGACATTGCTCCAGGACTTCTGATCGCAACAGAGGCAGGTTGTTCTTACAGCATGGTAGATGGAAGTGATTTTGAGTATGGTAAGCCAGGACTCATTGTTTGCGCCTACCCACAGTAATACATAAGAAACAATGAAATCCCTAAAAATATTGTGATATAGTCCAATGATTATAATAAATATCTTTTGGTGGCTGCAGGGGAAAAGGAATATGAATATATTCTAGATTGGATCAAAAATCATAAAAAATAGAGTTTTAGAGCACTACAGAGATGTAGTGCTTTTTCATTGCAAAAAACAGAAGCCCCAGGTTTCCCTAGAGCTTCGAAATCGTTTTAGAATTCGGATTCTTCTTCCTCGGAAATGCTGTTTTCATGAAGGAAGTGCTGGATAGCAAAGTTCAAAGAGTTAGGGTTCTTGCCAGAAGTTATTGCAAGATGGTAATAATACTGCTTGTTTTCTTCGTCGCCAAATAATGCATATATTATGGTTAAAAGAGATGCAGCCTCAGCACCATTGTTCTTGAACTCAAGAGCCTTAGTGGCATTTTTGATTGCCATTTCGTAATCACCAAGCTTGAAATATGCTGTAGCCTTGTTGTTGTATGCGTAGTAATTATTAGGATCTGCTTCGATAGATTTGTCGAAGTGGTGGATGGCTAATTCAAAATCTCCTATATTCACAAGAATTTGACCGAGGTTGCTGTGAGCAGATGCGTTGTTAGGGTCGTATTCTATGGTTTTACGATAAGACTCAATAGCATTAGTGAGTAACTCTAATTCGGAATAGCACAGTCCAAGGAAGAACCATATTGCAGCATAGTCACGACTTGTTATTGCAAAATTATTTAATTTGGTCAATTCGGATATAGCCTTTTTTTCGTTGGATTCGTCGTACAAACGACATGCATTCAAGAGCTTGATACGATATCTAGGTTGATTATCAAAGGCTGTTCCTAAATGTTCCTTGTAGGCTTCTTCGTAAAATTTAAGTGATTTTCTGCGTTTGCGTCCACCTTTGCATGTCTTAATTATTGTTCCTATTAATACAAAGACAGTTGTTATTGTGCGATAAAGATGTTGATCGTAGGGTACTTTGAGATAGAGAACCTCATATAGATAGAAACCTATTATGCAAAATATCAAAAGTGAAACAAATGTAACTAGAATAGCCTGTAATTTTTTGTTCTTCATAAACACACCTCGTTAAAACAAAAGCTCCAGGTTTCCCTAGAGCTTCTGGTGCCGCCTACCGGACTTGAACCGGTACGGTTGTTACACCGAGGGATTTTAAGTCCCTTGTGTCTGCCAATTCCACCAAGGCGGCGCTGACGGCTATTATATCACAGCAAATATAAAACTTAAAGACCATATTACTAATTAATGCTTTACAGTTATGGCACAAACTAATAAAATTGTAATGGTATATTTATATAGGAGATTTAAGATGAAATCCTTTATTTCTCAGACTAAGAATATTGTATTTAGCACATTGCGAGCATATGGCATGTCCGTGCTGATTTTTATATTTGGATGTATTCCATTTTTTGCCCTTGGACCTAAGTTGTTGAGCTTTTTCTCATTCTTGGCTTTGATCATGCAGATTTGCATTGTGTATTCCTTTGTTAACAAAGAGGCAATCAGAGAGGTTAGAGATAATGAAATTGGATCCCTTGGCAATATCAAGGGATTTGTAACAGGCACTATTTCTATGATCCCCTTTGCGGTAGTTATGGTTGTTGCGGAGTTTGCACTTCCTAAGTCTACAGATTGGATGGTAGCCATTGACTTTGCAGGTCTTGTCCAGACTCTTATGGCATATGGTGGATATTTCTACTATGGTGCATCCAGTGGTTTGTTGCTTAGATTGACAGCACTTATTATTCCAGTAGTTGTTAGCGGCCTTGGATATTTGGCAGCTATTAAGAAGTTTGACGTAGGCAATTGGGTTGATGTTAAGATCCTTAAGAAAGAGGGCCCCAAGGCAGAGGAATCTGGCTACGAATATGTTAAGCGCACAAGACGTAAGTTTTAAGAGAGGTATATGACATGAAGTTTAATAATTTGTTCACAGCAATAGAAGAGATGACACAGCAGCTTGGCTTGGAGATTGATAATATCGTTGAGAAGCTTTCTGGCGAGAATATGGCAGAGATCGAGGAGCAGGCAATGGCACAGATGCACGAGGCTGAGGTTATGTGCTTCGACAGACAGCCAGTAGCTGAGTTGGATGGCAAGACTGTTACTGCATACATCAAGGAGATGGAGGCAGATATGTTCTTGGAGCTCTTGGCTGATCCAATGCTTTACCTTATAGACTTCCTTCCAGACAGCGTTGAGGAGAAGGTTGCTTCTTACAAGGGTACAGAGTATGAGTCAAAGGTTGCAGCAGTTACTAAGCAGTTCTGTACACTTAATTTTGACAGCCAGTCCACAGAGGTGGCAACAGCTCTTAAGCTTTACTCCAAGTGTGGAGATGCAGATTTGTTCGATGTTATTTTCCGTCTTAACGAGGCTAGCTTCCGCATGGTAGAGCAGGGAGATGCAGATTGGGAAGTTGTGCAGGATGCAGTTGTAGTTGCACTTCATAATTGTGAGGGTGACAACGTTTGCAGTACTGTAGTTGAGTATATTAAGGAAGCATCTGTTTTGACAGCAATGCACACACCTCTTCTCAGATACTTGGCAGATTACCCTGAATATGCAGAGGATACATACGCACTTCTTAAGAGAGGTGTTAAAGAGAGCATGGATAGACCATTCCTCCTTGAACTCTTTGGTAAGGTGGGTAATCACAGAGCCATAGGATTCATTAAGGGCTTTATTGACAAGAACCCTGCATTAGTTGACAGATTGTTCCTTACAGAGGCTGTAAGAGCAGTTATGGACCTTGAGGGCGACCCTAACGACCTTATCGAGATGTATCAAAAACTTTTTGCAAACGACGAAGAATAGAAAATCTCTCTTAATATAGTGTTCCATGAATGTTAACAATGTTCCTGTACACTAGAATAATAGAACTTTTGGGAGATATGAGATGATTAACGTAGAGTACAAATTTAATCCAGACGGCACATATTCAGGAGTAAGCTCTCCTGTTGTTAAAGGCCCTAAGAAGAGAAAGGGACTCAAGATTGTTGGAGCTATCCTTGGTGTTGTCGTGTTGTTAGGTTTGGGCTTTGGCATTGGCGTATGGGGCGGCGGAGTGCTTAACAATTCTCAGAACACAGGTGATGCGGCAGCAGTAACTTCTACACCAACACCGGTTCCTACAGCTACAACTAATCCAATTACACAGACAGATAAGCCATCTGCATCCCCAATAGCCACACCAGTAATTGGCGAACAAATGACAGTTCAGCAGGTAGTTGCTAAATGCGTAGACAGTGTTGTTATGGTACACACAGAGGCTAAGACCACAGGCAGCTGGAACCAGTCCTATGTAACTAGTGGCGCAGGTTCTGGTGTTATTATGTCAGCTGACGGAATCATTGTAACTAACCATCACGTTATTGATGGTGCAGATACTATTAAGGTTACTTTGACAGATGGCACAACTTTTGATGCCACACTTATTGCGACAGATGAGCCGGCAGATATTGCAGTTATTAAGATTAATCCAGGAGACAAGGTTCTTACAGTTGCCGTAGCAGGTAAGACAGCAGATGTTCAGCTTGGTGAGACAGTAGTCGTTATTGGTAACCCTATGGGTCTTGGTAGCACAGTGACAGATGGTATTGTTTCTGCCCTGAGCCGCGAAATTGTAGTAAATGGTATTCGTATGAACCTTATGCAGACAAATGCTCAGATTAACCCAGGCAACTCTGGTGGTGGTTTGTTTAACTCATATGGACAGCTTATTGGAATTGTTAACGCCAAGGCATCCGATACAGAGATTGAGGGTATTGGATTTGCAATTCCAATTGACTATGCTATTTCAGTAGCTAACCAGCTTATGGAGCAGGGATATGTTTCTGGCAGAGCAACAATGGACCTTGAGTTCATCGATATTAACGACTATTTCACTGCTATAAAGTATCAGGTGAATAGGTATGGTGTATATGTACTTTCTGCCTTGGAGAATTCTCCTTTTAAGGTAGGAGACTACATTGTTTCCATTGACGACAAAAAGATTGAATCTAGCAGTGACATTGTATCCCTCATGCTTTCTTACAAGGCAGGAGATGTGGTACAGGTTAAAATTATTAGAAATGAGGTTACTATGACCATAGAGTTTACCCTTGTGGAGTCTAAACCTAATTCATAGTAGAGGTAATGGACAGCTTCGAGTTATTCAGTAGTAGCATAACTACTATCAAGGGAATAGGGGAAAAGCGAGCAGAGGAACTCAACAAAATGGGTATCCATACTCTCTATGACCTAGTATTTAACTATCCCTTGAGATATGAGGATCGAAGAGATGTTCGTAGCATAGATAAGCTGACACAGGATGGCACATTGCAGGGCTTTGTGGCTAGAGTTGCATCTAGAGTTACAGTTCAACGCAATCGCAATCGTAGTTGGTGTACAGTTAGCGTCACAGATGGCACAGACGTTGCCAAACTTACATTTTTTAATGCCGTATACCTTCAGAGGATCATGAAGCCTGGGGACATTTATGTTTTCTATGGCTATCCAGAGAAAAAGGGACAAGTTTCCCTAGTTAATCCATCCTTTGAAAAGTACAAGGCAGACAAGCAGTACAAGACAATACTCCCTGTTTATAGGAACGAGGGCAAAGTAGGAGCTGCCGGCTATCGCAAGTCGGTGGCTTTTGCATGTGAAATGTTAAAGGATTTGCCTGAGTATTTGCCAAGTTGCATCATGAAAAAGCACAAGTTCATGAGTCTTTACGATAGCCTTATGGGTTTGCATTTTCCTAAGGATTTCGATGTGCTGGAGGAGGCAAAGAGGAGACTTCTCTACGAGGAAATCTTAGTAATTAAGGAGCTTCTCGAAAAGTATTCCCGTAGGATTAGGTCTACTTCAGCAGGAGCTAAGGAGCCACGAACAGCAAATGTGCAGGATATAATCGACAGCTTGCCATATAAGCTGACAGATGCTCAGAGTGATGCGTGGGTAGAAATCAGCAGAGATATGGAGAGCCATTCACCTATGAACAGATTGGTTCAGGGAGACGTAGGTTGTGGCAAGTCTATTTTAGCATTTTTGAGCTTGATCAAGGCATCTAGCTCTGGGTATCAGGCCCTTATGATGGCACCAACAGAAGTTTTGGCTACTCAGCTATACAAGGACTTTAGCAAAATGTTCCCCAATATTCCCAGTGTGCTTATTACAGGTGGTATGAAGGCAGCACAAAAGCGCGAGGCAGTTGCTTTGGCCAGGGAATGCACCAATTTGGTAGCATTCGGAACCCATGCTTTGCTTGTGGACGACATGGAATATGCTAAGGTTGGACTCGTTGTAACAGACGAGCAGCATAGATTTGGCGTGGAACAGCGCAAGGTTTTGCAGTCCAAGGCAGTATATCCAGATGTTATGATTATGTCTGCCACTCCTATTCCTAGGACTCTATCCTTGACCATGTACGGAGATACAGATATTTCTGTAGTTAATCAGCTTCCATCTGGCAGACAGCCAGTTAAGACCTTTGTAGTTAACCCATCTTACGATGAGCGAATTAGGGCATTCATTGCCAAGACTACGAAGGAAGGCGGTAGGGTATATATTGTTTGCCCCTTGGTTGAGGAGTCAGATGAAGCAGAGGGAGTATTTGGTGTTCCTGGTGAGCTTGTTTCTGCAGAGGAAATGTATCGCGAGGTTACAGAGTTGTCTGCAAATAGCCCATGGATTAAACCAGTTTTGATTCATGGTAAAATGAAAAAGGCAGATAAGGAAGCTGCCATGGAGTCCTTCCGTGTGGGTGAGACAAACGTAATGGTAGCAACCACAGTAATTGAGGTTGGTGTAAACGTACCAGAGGCGAACCTTATGATTATCCAAAATGGAGAGCGATTTGGTTTATCTCAGCTCCATCAGTTAAGGGGTAGAGTAGGCCGCGGAAACACAGAAGCTAACTGTATTGTGGTGGATAGATCAGGAAAAGAGGACGTACATAATCGTCTTAAGATATTTAAGTCATCGAACGACGGTTTTTATATTGCCGAGAAGGATTTGGAACTTAGAGGTCCTGGAAACTTCTTTGGAACAGGCCAGCATGGTTTGCCACCCATGAAAATGAGTGCATTTTTCAAAAATTCCAATTTGTTAGCTGGTATTTCAGAAGACATTGAGGAAATGAATGGTACAATGACAGAGGCTGAACAGGAGAGATTCTCAAGGAGATTGGAGACTGAAGTTCAGCAGATGCAGCAAAATAACTATTACATAGGATAGAGTATGATTAGAATTATTTCCGGCACAGCAGGTGGCCGCAAAATAAATACACCAGAGGGTAATGCAACTAGACCTACCACAGATCAGACAAGAGAAGCACTTTTTAGCATGCTTGGTTTTGATATTGCAGGTTCTAACTTCTTGGACCTTTTTGCTGGTAGTGGAGCAGTTGGCATTGAGGCCATTAGCAGAGGTGCTGCTAGTGCAACTTTTGTGGAAAAGGATAGGCGTACAGCAGGTATCCTCATGGGCAACATCAAGACATGTGGTTTTGAGGCCAAGGCAACAGTTAAGAGTTACGATGTAATGCGTGCATTGAGGGAGCTTGAGAGTCAGAACAAGTCCTTTGACTTTATTTTCATGGATCCACCATACGCAGACGGAGATACCAAGATAATTAATCCAATTTATGGCGAAATTCTTGAGCTTTTGTCAGATTCTTGCTTGTTGGCAAAGAACTGCATTATAATAGTTGAGCATAGCTATCCAGTACCAGAGGAGGTTGGTAGCCTTAAGGCATACCGCTCCAAGAGATACGGAGTTAGCCACCTAACCTTTTATAGGAAGGAGAACTAAGAGATGAACACATTTGTATATCCAGGAACATTTGATCCAGTTACAGAGGGCCACATGGACATTATTAAGAGAGCAAGTTCTCTTTGTGACCGCTTGGTAGTTGCTGTATTGGACAACAATGCTAAGAATTCAGTTTTCTCCGTAGAGGAGAGAGTTGACATGCTTAAGTTGGCAACAGCAGGTATGGATAACGTGGATGTTGAATCCTTTAGTGGACTTACTGCTGAATACATGAAGTTAACAGGTAGCAAGACCTTGGTTAGAGGCCTTAGGGCTGTGTCTGACTTTGACTACGAGCTTCAGATTGCATTCCTTAACAAGAGTATTAATCCTGACTTAGATACCATCTTTTTGTTGGCAAACCAGAACCACTTGTACCTTAGCTCCAGCATGGTTAGAGACTTAGCTAAGCACAAGGCGGATTTGACAGGTTTTGTGCCGGAGAGTATTAAGGAAATTGTGGCAGAGAAGTTTAGATAGGGTTTGCCCATAAACATTTACTCTTTTTTATAAAAAATACATATGGTAAAATAAAATTGAAACTAAGGAAACATAGGATTTAGCGATGAGCAGATTTGCAGAGGTATAGCCTCTACCACCATAGTTCTTTAGATGATATATAATGACTTAAGTGGGAGCGTCCATACTCTGTAAAGGGTATAGGCGCTCTTTGTGCTTTGTAAGGAAAAAGAAAGGCAGGAGGAAAATATGAAGAAAAGGATTGCTTTAATAGTGTTGATGTTGGTTGTGACAATGGCTTTTTCGTCCTGTGGATTAAAGGATGCGTTAACCATTGATAATGGGACTTGTACAGTATACGTAATCGATGTGTGTGATTGTGATATTGATAAGGTGGAGTATGGCGAAATATATAAGGTTTATGATGAGTCGAAATTTAAAGATATCATTCCATCTGAATCTAAAACTGTTTTAATCGGAGGCCAAAGTATTACAGGAACATACTCTCGTACTTATAATAACGTGGATTGTTATTATCCTGTGTACAATTACCATATTGGCAAAAGTATGGAAAATTTCGACGTGGATGAAAAGGGTAGAGTAACTGCATACATGGCACTTAATACAAATGTGGATTCTATGGTTATTTATCACGGCGAAAAGTGTGCAGAGATTGCTAGAACTTTTGTAGAGGAGACTTCTGGCTATGAGGGAATAGATTGGTCAATCTACAAAGAGACCATTAAGCAAAGTAGTGATGGCTCCTATTACAACATCACATACGAAAGATATGTGGATGAACTTAAGACAACGGAATGGATTAACATTTCTGTAAAAGTAACAGGCAGAATAATGTCGTTTAACTCTAGGATGTACGATAGGATTTCTGCGGATGTAACCATAGCAGGCTTTGATATGGAAAAAGTAGAGGCCAACGTTTATGCAAAGTTGGATCAGGTTTACAAGAACTTTAGCAATCAAAAGTACACATTGTCTGAACCAGTTTTGTCCGTAGTGGCAGATGGTACTCCATGCCTTATATACGAGGTGGAGGCTCAAGTAACTTCTGTGACAAAGTTAAAGACATATACAGAGACTATGAAGATTATGGTTTGTCCAAACAATTGAATAAATATTCTTAAAGGGGGACACTTTTTGTGGCCCTTTTTGACTACTAAAATTGCAAAGACACAACCTGTATGCTATACTCTAGCATAATAATTATTATTAATAGGGGGATCATATGAATTTTAGAATTCTCATTGATCAGCTTGACAAGATTATTGACGAGGCTAAGGCAGTTCCACTTACTGGCCGTTGTATGATAGATAAGGACCAGGTTATCGAGATCCTTAACGAGATGCGTTTGCACCTTCCAGATGAGATTAAGGAAGCTAACCGTATCATTAACAAGAGAGACGAGATTATCGGCAATGCTCGTGCAGATGCTGAGAAGATTTTGGCAGATGCAGATAAGCGTCGTGAGTACCTCTTGGATGAGCACCAGATTACTAATGATGCACGCCGTATGGCAGACGAGATTTGCGACAAGGCAGATGAGTATGACAGACAGATGAGAGAGGCATCTAGACAGTATGCAGACTCCATTCTCTCCGATTTGCAGAAGGCTGTTGGCGAGACAATGTCCGTTATTAACAATGCATATAACACAACAGTAGTCGCATTCCAGGAGTCATTGGACAAGGCTTTGATGCCTGTAGACCGCGACCTTGGCGAGATGAGAGACGTACTTGAGGCTAACCGCAAGTCAATTTCTGCCGAGGAATAACCCATATAACAAACGGAGACTTAAGACTCGGAGAGGGCAACCAATCCGAGTTTTGATTTTGAAAGAGATGCAGATTAAATATCCAGTAGATAAATATAGCGACCATTCCGGTGCTATTCATAGATTACAAGAGTTAAATCGTCAGTTTGCCATAGAACATGGACATCCTCGCAAGGCATATGTTCAGACCTTTGGTTGCCAGATGAGTGAAGAGGAAGGCGAGAAGATTCTCGGCGTACTTTTGGACAGTAGCATGGTAGAGGTTAACACTCAGGATGAGGCTGACGTTATTATTTACAATACATGCTGCGTTAGAGAGAACGCTGAGCAAAAGGTATATGGTCACGTTGGCGTGCTCAAGGGTCTTAAGAAGCGCAAGCCTCACCTCATTATTGGTATAATGGGATGCATGACTCAGCAACCCACAGTAGTTGAGGAGCTTAAGCGCAGCTACCGCCATGTAGATATCATCGCAGGTACAGGCAACATTAATAACTTGCCAGACATGGTATGTCAGGTTATCGAAAAGGGTCGCAGAGTAGCAGATTTGTCCGGTACAGAGCGTATTGCAGAGGGTACACCTAAGGAATCTCACGGCAACATTAAGGCATGGGTTACCATCATGTATGGTTGCAACAACTTCTGTTCCTACTGTATTGTTCCATACGTTAGAGGCAGGGAGAGATCCCGCTCCGTTGAGGACATTATGGCAGAGGTTACTAGCCTTGCTAAGGCTGGCGTTCAGGAGATTACACTCTTGGGCCAGAACGTTAACTCCTATGGCTCCGAGAGAGGACTTCCTGGAGGACAGGCCTTTGCAGAGTTGCTTCACACAGTTTGTCAGGTAGAGGGAATCAAGAGAGTTAGATTTATGACATCTCACCCCAAGGATTTGTCTGACGAGATCATCGAGGCAGTAGCCACAGAGCCTAAGATGTGTAAGCAGATTCACCTGCCACTTCAGTCTGGATGCACAGAGACATTGCGTCAGATGAACCGCAAGTACACAGCAGATCAGTACAGAGCATTACTTGCTAAGATTAGAGATAGAATTCCTGGTGTTACTGTTTCCACAGACCTTATTACAGGATTCCCTGGAGAGACAGATGAGCAGCACAAGGAGTCCATGGCATTTATCGAGGAGTGCGCCTTTGATATGGCATACATCTTCATTTACTCCCGCAGAACAGGTACTCCTGCTGCTAAGAGAGAGGACCAGATTCCTGAGGATGTGGTACATGCACGTTTCGAAGAAATGCAGAAGATTATTACTGACAGTTCTTATAAGTCATCTAAGGCTCAGGAGGGCACAGTGCTTACAGTAATGCACGAGGGCCCCAGCCAGAGTAATCCAAGTATGATGACAGGTCGTACAGAAGGTAACAAAATTGTGCTTTATTCCCACCAGGATTGTAAGCCCGGTGATATACTTAAGGTTAGAATTGATACAGCTAAAACATGGTACCTTGAGGGTACAGTAATTACGGAGGACTAAATGGCATTATCTCCCATGATGCAACAATATATCCAGATTAAGGAGCAGTACAGTGACTGTATTGTTTTGTTCCGCTTGGGAGATTTCTATGAGACCTTCTTTGAAGATGCCAAGATTGCTTCTAGAGATCTAGAGATTACCTTAACGGGCAGAGATTGTGGCTTGGAAGAACGAGCTCCAATGTGTGGCGTTCCTTTCCATGCCATTGAAGGATATGCCTCTAAGCTTTTGGAAAAGGGCCACAAGGTTGTAATCGTAGAGCAGACAGAGAATCCAGCAGAGGCAAAGGGACTTGTTAGGAGAGAGGTAGTTAGAGTTCTAACTCCAGGTACTCTTAGCGAACAGTCCATGTTGGCACAGAACACAAACAACTACATCACATGCGTATATTCTGCTGGTATGCTTCACGGTATTGCCATTGCAGAGGTTTCCACAGGTGATTTTAAGGTAACATCCGCCACATATGGTGACACATATGCCAAGGTGGCAGATGAGTTGGCCAGAATTAAGCCAGCTGAACTTTTGTGTAGTTCTGCCCTTAAGCAGGAGGGGCCAGTGGCTAGGACCATTGTTTCTCAGAATATCTACACAACAATGCTGACAGATCAGGACTTTGAGCCACGCCAGGCCAAGGCTAGAGCAGTGGAGCAGTTCGGTTCCCAGGCTACAGCCCAGATGAACGAGCTTGAGATGACTGCAGCAGGTGCTCTTTTGGCATATCTTGACGAGACACAGCGCTGTGAACTTACACATATCGACAGATTCACAAGCTACAAGATTGAGTCATACATGGTTTTGGATCCATCTTCCCGTAGAAATCTTGAGATTTCCGAAAACATCAGAGACAAAAATAGAAAGGCCACACTTGTTTGGGTTTTGGACAACACTGTTACATCTCCTGGAGCTCGTATGCTTAAGGGATGGCTAGAACAGCCCATGCTTAATGTGGATGACATCAACTACAGATTAGATGCAGTTGAGGCCCTTAAGGATGATTTGGTCAGAAGAGATCAGATTAGACAGCTCCTTAAGGTTACGTATGACGTGGAGAGATTAACAGGTAAGTTGATCTTAGGTAACGTTAACGGCAGAGATTTGATCTCTATTAAGAACACACTTCGCGTTGTGCCAGATCTCAAGGGCATATTGTCACATCTTTCTGGCAACATGCTGGCAGATGTTAAGGATGCTTTGGATGAAATGCCAGACATCTTTGACCTTATCGATAGAGCTATCGAGGACTTCCCTCCTGTTACTACTAAGGAAGGTGGAGTTATTAAGGCTGGATATAACAGCGAGGTAGATAGACTTAGAGATATTAGAGACCATGGCAGGGAGTGGCTTGCAGCAGAAGAGGCTAAGGAGCGCGACCGTACAGGTATTAAGAATCTCAAAATTGGATATAACAGAGTATTTGGTTACTTTATCGAGGTAACTAAGTCCTTCTATGACCTTGTGCCAGCAGATTACATTCGTAAGCAGACCTTGGCTAATGCAGAGAGATATATTACCGAGGATCTTAAGAAGATTGAAGAGGATTTGCTTGGAGCAGAGACTAAGCTTGTTGACCTGGAGTATAAGCTCTTCACAGAGGTTAAGAACGCACTTCTCTCTAGAATTGTGGCTCTTAAGTCCACAGCAAATGCCATGGCTATTTTGGATGCAGTTTGCTCCTTGGCTGAGGCAGCAGCAGAGGGTGGATATGTAAGACCTGTAGTAGATACAAGCGATGCAATCGATATTAAGGAAGGTAGACACCCAGTTGTAGAGAAGATGCTGGAGAGTGGCTCCTTCATTCCTAACGATACGTATTTGGATTCACAGGACAATAGGGCCATGATTATCACTGGACCTAATATGTCTGGTAAGTCTACATTCATGAGACAGACAGCCATTATCGTGCTCATGGCACAGACAGGTTCCTTTGTCCCTGCAACTAGCGCACATATTGGCGTGGCAGATAGGATTTTCACTAGAGTAGGCGCCTCTGATGACTTGGCAGGTGGACAGAGTACCTTCATGGTTGAGATGAACGAGGTTGCCAACATTATCGAAAATGCAACTGACCGTAGCTTAGTTATTTTGGACGAAATCGGTAGAGGTACATCTACTTATGACGGTCTTTCCATTGCGTGGGCAGTTACAGAGCATATTTGTGACAAAATTGGATCTCGTATGCTCTTCGCAACACATTACCACGAGCTCACAGACTTAGAGGGCAAGATAGATGGTGTTAAAAATTACTCCATCGCAGCCCAGGGTAGAGGTAAGTCCATTGTATTCCTTCACAAGATTAAGAGAGGCGGAGCAGACGGCAGCTATGGTATTGAGGTTGCTAGACTCGCTGGCATTTCCGATAGCGTAACGGATAGGGCTGAGGAACTTTTGGCACAGCTTGAAAAGGCTAACATTGTGCACAGACCTAAGACCAAGAAACAAATCGAAGGACAGTTTGATCTTTTGTCATATTCCAACTTCCCTGCAGAGACAGAGGCAGTTTTGGATATGCTCAAGGCAGTAGAAATAGATAAATTGAGCCCACTTGAGGCACTTAACGTGCTGTATCAGATGCAGCAAAAGATTAAGAGGGGATAAGCATGGCCAAGATTATTATCCTAGACGAATTGACAGCTAACCAAATAGCTGCAGGTGAGGTGGTTGAGAGACCAGCTTCTGTAGTTAAGGAATTAGTAGAGAACTCCATTGACGCAGGAGCGACTTCCGTGCGCGTAGATATTCGCGGTGGAGGTATCAAATACATTAGAGTTTCAGATAATGGTTGCGGTATTGCAGCAGAGGATGTTGCCATGGCATTTGAGCGTCATGCCACATCTAAGCTCCGCACAGCCCAGGATCTGGAAAATGGTATTAGCACTAATGGATTTAGAGGTGAGGCCTTGGCAAGTATTGCATCTGTGTCTAACCTTGAGATGATCACCAAGACTTGCGATTCCGAAGGTGGTACTAGGATTAATATTAGTGGCGGAGATGTTATGAATCTCTGTCCTCATGGAGCACCAACAGGTACAACTATTACAGTTAAGGACCTTTTCTTTAACACACCAGCTAGATATAAGTTCCTCAAAAAGGATACATATGAGGGCGGAGCTATTGCAGAAGTCCTGAGTCGCCTTGCTTTGGCACACCCTGAGGTGGCAGTGTCCTTTTATAGTGGAGGGGACAAGCAGTTTGCTACCACAGGCAGTGGTGACCTTAAGGAGGCTATTTACTCCATTTTCGGTCCAGTTATTGCAGAACACTTGGTTCCAGTATCTCACACCGAAAACAACGTAACAGTCAACGGATATATCGGAATTCCAGCTATCGCTAGAGGAAACAGAGCCAATGAGCTCTTGTATTGCAATGGTAGATTGTTTCAGTCCAGGTCCATGACCATGGCTTTGGAGCTTGGATATGGCAACCGCCTTATGAAAAAGCAGTTCCCCTTTGCATGTCTTAACATATCTGTGTCACCATGGGCGGTAGACGTGAACGTGCATCCACAGAAGACAGAGGTTCGCTTTGCAGAGGAGGCAAAGGTTGCAGATGCCCTTAGACATGCTGTGTCTATTAGCTTGGAGGAGGGAAACAAGATTCCTGAAGCTCTCTTAAGCGCTAAGAAAACAGCACAGTATGTACCAGAACCAGATCCAGAGATTCAGCAGATTTTGACTGATATTCAGGTTCAGGAGCCTAAGGCTACATATATTCCTAAGGTTGAACCAAAGGTTGAGCCAAAAGTGGAGTCAAAACCAGTAGAATCCGTCGTTTATGAGCCCGTATCAAATAAGAAGACAGAAACAGCTGAAATTAAGCCCGTTTTCCAGCCTAAACCATACATTAACCCCAAGGTTGAACCTGTTAAGGAAGAAATTTTGGAGCCAATTTCACAGCCACAGGACCATACCCCCAAGGGTAACAAGGAGTTCGACGGTATGGAGTATGTGGGTACACTTTGGAACACATATCTTATGTTCCAGCGTGGTACAGATGCTATCTTGATTGACCAGCACGCGGCCCACGAGAGAATTAGATTTGAAAGATTGTTGGCAGAGTACCACAGGGGCGAGATCGACTTACAGCAGATGCTCTTCCCAATTACGGTGCCACTTACAACCACAGAGTATTCATCTGTATTTGCATACACACAGGACTTTGAGTCCCTGGGCGTGCTCTTTGAGGACTTTGGTAAGAACACAGTTGTAATTAGAGCAATTCCAGTTAATGCAGATCCAGATGGCTTCGCAGAAACTTTTGTCTATATGTTGGATAGCCTCATGAGTGGACAAAAGGTTGAGGTTCGCCACGAGTCATTCCTGCACAAGATTGCATGTACAGGAGCTGTTAAGGCTAACCAGCGCTTGCAGAAACCACAGATTGACCAGCTGGTAGAGGATCTCAAAAAGTTGGACAATCCATTTAACTGCCCCCATGGCAGACCAACAGCCATTAAGCTTTCCACCACAGATGTGGAAAAGATGTTTAGGAGAATCATATGACAAAGCCACTGGTACACATAGTGTGCGGTCCAACCGCCTCTGGCAAAACTGCATATGGCATAGACTTGGCCCTTAAGACAGGTGGCGAGGTAATTAACTGTGACTCCATGCAGGTGTACAAGTATTTAGATATTGGCACAGGTAAGCCCACAGAGGAAGAAAAGCAGGGTATCCCTCATCACCTGATGAGCATTTTGGAACCCCAGGATTTTTATAGTGTGGCAAAATACAAGGAAGATGCAGTAAATTCTATTGAGGACATCTTGGCAAGGGGCAAAACTCCCATTGTGGTAGGCGGTACAGGTCAGTATGTAAGTGCCCTTATGGAAAACATTACATACACAGAGATAGAAACAGACGACAACTTGCGCGCACAGTTAATGGAGCAGGCAAGAGTTGATGGTACAGAAACTCTTTATCAGAGACTTACAGAGTTAGATCCCAATGCTGCACAGAGATTGTCCTCTGGAGATACTAAGAGAATCATAAGGGCCATTGAGGTTAAGTTGACCACAGGTAGGTCAATAATAGACATCGAGGCAGAATCTAAGCTTCAGGAGTCCCCATATGACTTCCAGGTACATATGATCGACATGCCAAGAGAGGTGCTCTACGACAGAATTAATCGCCGAGTAGGCATAATGGTTGAGAGGGGATTAGTTGCTGAAACAGAGATGTTTATGAGCTGGAATTTGCCTGAGTCCTGCCCATGCGCTAAGGCTATTGCTTACAAGGAAATGGCAGCTTACATAAGGGGAGAGCAGACTTTGGAAGAGGCAAAGGATTACCTCAAGCAGAAGACTCGTAACTATGCTAAGCGTCAGCTTACGTGGTTTAGAAACAAGATTGTTAAATAAAGCGAAAGTGTCAATAAAAGTGTGCTTTTATGACGGAAAAAGAAAGTGCATTTTTGGTAAAAAGGGGTATAATTTTCCTTGGTGCAAAAAAATAGACATCAGTACGCATTATTCTAGAGGAGATTCTTATGGAGAGAGATAACAAGACAAAGGGAATCAACATTCAGGATGTAATCTTGAATCACGTTCGCAAGACAAACAATCCAGTAACTATTTTCATTACAAATGGTGTTCAGATTAGAGGATTTGTAAAGGCTTTCGATAACTTTACAGTAGTACTTGAATCTGACGGCAGACAGCAGATGATTTATAAGCATGCTATCTCTACAATCTCACCCACAAGACCTATGGATATCTTGTTCAGTACTCCTGTAGACGAGGAATAATTGGTAATAGATAAAATTCAACCCACTGGTATTTGCCAGTGGGTTTTTTGATGTAATTGAACTTGAACAAATATCAGTTTGGTCGATTATAACTTGATTTTTACATGATCTCCATCGGAACTGCGTACTTCCACTAATACCCAATTCGGATGTCTATGTCGATATTTGTTAAGAGCTCTTATGAAGGTATATGCTTGCTTTTTTGTAATGTTAACACCATATTTCTTAAGAATTTGTGGAGAAATTATAGCCGTAAAGGGATTAAAAACAAGACATGAAGGCAGAAGAAATTTATATTTTGAGTCGTTTTCGCTTTTTACAACAATTTTCATAGTTTACTCGACAAATATACGGACAGTGTCGCCATCTGATGATTCCACCTCTACAAGATTTCCTATGACACCGAGGCTTACTAAGTCCATGATTTTCTTCCAATCAATGTCTTTAAGTGCACTGTTTCCGGAAATCTGTGGCATCTCTAATCCCATTTCTATAGTTAACTGAATAAGTGCCATAGGTAAGTTAATACGTACCTTATCGCCTTCTTTTGAATCTACGACAATGCGAAGCATCATATCCTTGATGTCTTTGGAATTCTCCTTTGAACCTAGAGTTACAATAGGTTTCATTTCTTCTTTCCCGGAAAGCAATTCATCTACAGTAATGCCTAGAATGTTTGCAAGTCTAGGAAGAAGGCTTATATCCGGACATGTTTGGTCATTTTCCCATTTACTTACAGCTTGAGAGCTGACATCCAGTTTCTGAGCTATGTCATCCTGTGTCATTCCTTTTTCTTTTCTTAAAGTAGCAATTCTTTTTCCAAGTGATGTATCCATTGTGGTTGTCTCCTTGTTGATGATAACCTTATTATAATGGAGAAGTCACATTGTATGAATGGCTTATTAGTTGAACATGAATAAAAGAGGTCAACTAATTGGAGAATTTTAGCTCAACTACTGGTTGTATGGGCCTTAAAGGTAATCTAAAGTTAGATCGAGGAGATCATAATGCAATAAAATACCTCCACGGTTAGGTGGAGGTTTTCTTAAAGCAACCCGCAAATCCTATATATCTCTTGAATGCAGGGGGATTTGTATTCGATATATTTGTCGATATTATCGGGGAAAAGCTTGGCTGCAGTTTCCTTGATAGAACCATACTTCAAAACAGCATCTGGATTGTTCCTAAGGTAGTCCCTAAAAGTAATATGGCGATGTAATTCTTGGGAATACTTGGGGCATACGTACAGGTGATGATTCAATAGACGTGGCTTGTCGGTGTACTTAAATGCTTCGCGATCCTTGATGCCAAGATCACCTTCGTGGATGTAGCCAATGGAACTTAATTTATCAATCACTTGGTCAAATATAGAGTAGTCTTCAATAACAACGTCTATGTCGATACAAGGCTTAGCAGATAGCCCTTCAACGGAGGTGCTACCTACATGTTCGATGGAAATAGCCAAATCACCAAGGGCACAGGAAAGCTCCTGCTTGATGGATTCAAAAGCAGTTTTCCAAGTGGGATCGTATGGAATTACATTAACTCTAGGTGTGCGCATGCTTTAAACCAACACAACAAAAATATCTGCAACTAGGATAACAATACCAAGAACAAATTCAATAATGCCAACTTTACGGGCATAGGATTCATCCTTTTTGCCTGCCTTAAGGTTCACATCGAAGCCATTAATGAGGGAGTAATTCTTTTTAAAGAAGATGAAATAGCCAAATAAAGTGAAGGCTAACCCCAGTATAAAGAAAAGAATTTCTACTAAGATAGGCATGGTAGTTATCCTCATGGGAAATGTTATTTACAAGGTTATTGTATTACAGTGGAAAGAAGTGTTCAAGGATACAAAAAAGCCCAAACCGAAACGGTTTGAGCTCTGTTACTTATCTTACAAACTCCACAAATACCTGGTTGCCCAAGTCAAGGCCCTTGTCTGTTAGGTGGATATATCCATTTTCTTTAGCCAATAGTCCTCGCTCTATTAGACTGTCCACAATGCCGGGGTATGCCTCATCTATGCTTTGTCCAAAGGTGCTTTGGAATCCCTCCAAGCTAATGCCTTCCAACATGCGAAGACCTGTAAACATGTATTCTGTCATATGGTCATCTATAGAACGCTTTTCCTGCAATATGCCAGGATCCTGGTCATTGGCAAGGGACTCTGACCATGTGTCCAAAGAGTCAGGGTTTCCAAATCTTTCACCCAGCATAAGGGAGTGTGCAGAGGGGCCAATTCCAATGTAATCCTTGTCCCTCCAGTACCTTGCGTTGTGCTGTGACTGGCGACCGGGCTGAGCCCAGTTGGAGATTTCGTACTGCACATATCCTGCGTTTGATAGCATTTCTCTGTATGCATAGTACATCTGCCTTTCCACATCCTCGGGAGGAAGTGTGACCTTGCCATCATCAAGCATCTGTTCTAACATGGTGCCCTCGTCAATCATAAGGCTATATGCAGAAATATGCTCAGGCTTAAGGGATGTTAAGTAGCCGATGTCCTGCTTTACATCCTCTAGTGTCTGGTTAGGGAAGCCAAAAATCATATCCACTGAAACGTTGTCGAAACCTGCTTCTCGAACTAGCTTGTATGACTCCTCGAAGGTGGCTTTGTTGTGAATTCGTCCTATTAAGGAAAGGGTTTCGTCACTAGATGACTGTAGTCCCATGCTGAGCCTATTTGCTCCAATTTCCCTCATGGTCTTAAGCTTTTCTGCATCTAAAGTGCCAGGGTTAGACTCGAATGTAAACTCAGTTAGATTGGTTAAGTCAAAGTAGGTGTGGATGATTCTGCCAAGAGTTCTCAAGTTGTCAGGAGACAGGAGAGAGGGCGTGCCACCACCTACAAAAATAGTATCTAAAGAAAGCTTTCCATATTTGCGAGACTTAATCTTACATTCCTTTTCGAGCATTTCCAAATATTTCTCCGCAAGAGAAAACTGTTCCCCGCAGGGAACAGAATAGAAACCACAGTATATACACTTATGCCTACAAAAGGGAACGTGAATGTATAAGCCAACAGTATTCATTTTAGTCAATCTTGAGGATCTCCATGAAGGCCTCCTGTGGAATCTCCACAGAACCGAACTGACGCATACGCTTCTTACCCTCTTTCTGCTTCTCAAGCAACTTCTTCTTACGGGTAATGTCACCACCGTAACACTTGGCAGTAACGTCCTTGCGGTATGCACGTACAGTCTCACGGGCGATAATCTTACCACCGATGTAAGCCTGAATCGGAACCTCGAACTGCTGTCTTGGAATTACGTCCTTAAGACGCTCAGCCAACTTACGAGCTCTTGGGTATGCATTATCTCTGAAAACGATGAAGGAAAGAGCGTCAACAATCTCGCCGTTCATGTAGAAGTCGAGCTTAACAAGGTCAGACTGAGCATATCCCTTAAGGTCATAGTCAAAGGAAGCATATCCCTTAGTACGGCTCTTGAGGGAGTCAAAGAAGTCGTAAATAATCTCGTTAAGTGGAATCTCGTACTCCAAAATAACTCTAGTAACGTCAAGGTACTTCATGTCAAGGTAAACGCCACGGCGCTCCTGAACAAGCTGCATGATGTTACCAACGTACTCCTTAGGTGTCATGATGGATGCAGAAACAATTGGCTCCTCCATGAACTCAATCTCAGTTGTTGGTGGCAAGTTAGATGGGTTATCCAAGTCGATAACTGTGCCATCTGTCTTGTGAACCTTGTAAATAACGCTGGGAGCAGTTGTGATGATGTCCATGTTGTACTCTCGCTCCAGACGCTCCTGAATAATCTCCATGTGGAGAAGACCCAAGAAACCACAACGGAAACCAAAGCCCAAAGCAGCAGATGTCTCAGGCTCAAAGTGGAAAGCAGCATCATTAAGCTGAAGCTTCTCCATAGCCTCCTTGAGCTCGTCGTACTCAGAACCATCCAAAGGATAAATACCACTGTATACCATGGGGTGAACATCGTGGTAACCTGGCAATGGCTCTGAAGCAGGGTTGCTGTCCAAAGTAATGGTATCACCAACTGTAATATCTCTTACGTTCTTAATGCTTGCAATGATGTAACCTACCTCTCCAGCCAAAAGCTCCTTAGTAGGTACGTATCCACCTGGCTTAAAGTAACCAAGCTCTGTAATCTGGTATGTGGAACCAGAGTTCATAAATCTAATGGTGTCGCCAGCCTTAACGGAACCGTCCTTAATGCTGGTGTGTACAATAACACCCTTGTATGTGTCGTAGTAGGAGTCGAAAACAAGACCCTTGAGAGGTGCGTTCTCATCTCCGCTAGGAGCGGGAAGAGTGTCGATAATGCGGTCAAAAACCTCAGGAATGTTAATCTTGTTCTTAGCAGAAATGCATGGAGCCATGGATGCGTCGATACCGATTACATCCTCAATCTCAGTTCTAGCCGCCTCTGGATCTGCAGAAGGCAAGTCAACCTTGTTAAGAACTGGCAAAATCTCCAAGTCGTTGTCGATAGCCAAATATACGTTGGCCAATGTCTGAGCCTCAACGCCCTGAGCAGAGTCAACTACCAAAATAGCACCTTCGCATGCAGCAAGGGATCTAGAAACCTCGTAGCTAAAGTCAACGTGTCCAGGAGTGTCAATAAGGTTAAGGATATACTCCTCACCATCTGTGTGCTTATAAACCATGCGAACAGACTGAGCCTTGATAGTAATACCACGCTCCTTCTCAAGTTCCATGTTGTCCAGTACCTGATTCTCCATTTCACGAGCAGTCAAAACACCAGTAGCCTCAATGAGTCTATCTGCCAGTGTGGACTTACCGTGGTCAATATGGGCGATAATACAAAAATTACGTATATGCTTCTGTCTCTCAGACATAATATTTCTCCATTATTAAAAAGCTGGGTTAATTTTACACTAAAAGAGGTTAAGCGTAAAGTTGCCAAAATTCCTATATTCTCAATTCATGATACGAAATTTTTTGCAAATACTAACTTAAAACAAGAGAGATTTAACATGGATAGAGTAAATAAGAGGCAAAACATACAAACTCCAGCCACAGGAGTGTCATACGATTCAGTGGACAAGACCATGCTTTGCAGAAATTTGGCAGACGTAAAATGTGGAATTGCAGATGTCAGTAGAGTTTGTGAGGTCAGGACCGACATGGCCCTAGAATCCATTGGGGATATAGGGGAAGATAAGCAAGGAGTTTATGTCAACGAGGACAAAAGAGGCGAAAAAGTAAGGCTTACAAAGGTTGAGATTAGCACCCCAGAAAGGGCAGAGACCTTGGGTAAACCAATGGGCACATATTTCACCATAGATATGGAGGGAAAGGACCCTGAGTACGACCCGGAGGTCTACGATACGTGCATCCAAACCTGTGTCCAGTGCATCAAGGAATTGTGTGGAAACATAAGTTCAGATGCGCCCATTATGGTGCTGGGCCTTGGTAATAGATATGTTACAGCAGATAGTCTAGGTACCAAAGTGACAGAGCAAGTTTTGGTTACTCGTCACATGTGGGGCAATGTGCCAGAAAAATACACAGCAGGCATTCGATCTCTTTGCGCCATGGCACCAGGAGTATTGGGCATAACGGGCATAGAAACTGCAGAAACAGTCAAAGGAATAGTGGAAGTGGTAAAGCCTGGCCTTGTGATTGTCATAGACGCACTGGCATCTCGAAGCATTGGGAGACTTGGAAAGTCCATACAGCTTACAGACAGCGGTATAGTTCCAGGCTCTGGTGTGGGCAACAGGAGAATGGAACTTTCTAAGGAGACCCTTGGAATCCCTGTAGTTGCCATTGGTGTGCCTACCGTGGTGGATGCTGCAACCCTTACAGTGGATACAGTGGACCTTCTTTTGGAAAGTTTGGCAGACCATGTGGAGCCCAAAAGCAAGGGGCAGATCTTGGGACTATTGGAGCATTTAGACGGTGGTCAAAAACACCTTCTTTTTAAGGAAGTGCTGTACCCAAGGATAGGGGATATGGTGGTAACCCCAAAGGATGTGGATGCATTGATAGAAAAAATGTCTAGCGTCCTTTCGGCGGCTATTAACATGGCTTTTCACGGAGTGGATACTAGAAAACAGGAGCAGGAATACCTATGGACAAACATCGAATAATATTGTGGGTTTCCATTTTGCTTTTGGCGGGATTGTTTGTGGTGGATGCCTTGACAGGAGCGGATGCAGAACGAAAGGTTAGAGTCATAATTGACCCAGGACATGGAGGGCAAGATTCAGGCAGCACCTACGATGGAGTAGAGGAGAAGAACCTAAACCTCAAAATAGCCCAATATCTAGCAGAAGAACTGGAAAAACGAGGAGTTTCCTATAAGCTTACCCGAGAGGATGACACCTTTGTTTCACTTAGCGATAGAGCAAACATTGCCAACCAGTACGACGGAGATGTATTTATAAGCATACACCATAACGCCATTAAGAATGCTGCATCTGCCAATGGAACGGAGACCTTGTATTTCCCCTCTAAGGACAAGATGCTTTTGTTGTCGGGAGAGGAACTGGCGCAAATAGTCCAAAACCAGTTAGTATCACAGCTGGGCACTAGGGATAGGGGCACTGTTGCTAGGTCCAATTTGGCAGTAATCCGCAAGACAAACATGGCTGCATGCATAGCAGAAATAGGATATTTGTCAAACAGTAACGAAAGGGGACAGATGGTGTCAGAGAGTTTTCAAAGGGCAGCTGCAAAGGCTTTGGCAGATGCTATCCAAGAAGCTTTGACCATAATAGATACCAAAGAACCCTAAGCAAAAAAGATTGACGCACCTAAGAAAAATATGTTAAATTAAGGGTGTAAAAAGACACTGTTCATAGAGAAGCTTAAGTTAAGTGGAGGTCAGGCCTCATTTGACTAACCAGTGAAATATTTGGAAGAGTTTTAGGAGCGCATGTCCTCTGTAGTGGAGGCAGGGCGCTCTTTGTGCTTTTTGGAAGTAAGTTTGAACTAAAATCATATAAATTTCGTGTCATATAGTGAACGCAGAAGTTTAGGAGGACAATATGAAGATTAACAAATTACTATTGATCGCAGCAGCACTTGTGTTGTCCTTTGCCGTGCTGACAGCATGTGGAGGAGAGACTACAACTGGGGATAAAGGAACACCTTTGGAAGTTGACTCAAGATTAGAGGGATATGAGACAGCACCAATTTATGGTGTAGTGAAAGTTCAAGGTCAGGGATGGAGAGGAGATTCAAAGATTATAACTTCTACACAGGAGTTATATGATGTTGCTCCCTCAGAGAATTTGGTTAATGAGAATTTAACTAAAAAATACGACGAAGAATTCTTCAAAAACAAGGTCCTTCTGATGGCAAAGTTTATGCACACTTCAGGAAGTGACAGAATTCATAACGTTCTAGGAGTTGTGGTAATAGATAATAAGCTTTGTCCAGTTATAGAAAATGGATATATAGGCAACGGTACAATGGATGTTATATATACTGTTTTGCTTATTGAACTAGATAAGGATTATGCAAATAAAGAGCCAGGAACAATTTTGAACATCAACAAGTACCGTGATGGAGAAGGCACTTTTGAGCGAAAGGATCAGGTCAAAGTTTTTTCGAACATTCAATGCAAAACAAACTATTCTTTCAAGGAAGAGCAATTTGGTGCATATTGGGTAAAGACATTGGATGAGTACAAGGCTCTCGGCATAGGTAGTGCGTATGACGCCAGCTTCTTTGAAAATAAGGCTTTGTTCGTAGTAGTTGTAGAATGGGATTACTATGATGATAGATATTTAGGAGCATATCCAAGGATCGAAGGAAACACTATCTACCCAACAATCACTACATATGACTTTGAAGGTCATGTTGTTGGAGATGCTACACAGGTAACAGTAATGACAGCAGAGGTAGATAAGGAATACACCAATTTTGAAATTGCAGAGATTGAGTTCTTAACTGAGCAAGTTGATAGATAAGCAAGTATAGAGAAGGAGGGCAATATGAAGATCAACAAATTGTTATTGATTGTGGCAGCACTTGTGTTGTCCTTTGTCATGTTAACAGCATGCAGTGGAGATAATACACCGGATGCAACTCCATCTCCTGAGGCCACACCGACAGAAGAGGAGAGAACTACCGAGTGGGCACTTTCTGTGTATGAGAAAATGGAAAAGGTTGAGTTTGTCTCATATTGCAGAGGAATTTCTTATAGTTTTGGCGGAATCATAGGAGGCCAAAATTATGATATTTTTAGGACATCTGATGCGATATGCATAAACAAAAACAGGGAAGATTTTAGGGAATATATTTCAACAAGTTATAGAGTTGAGAACCTAACTACAGGCGAGAAGACGATTGTTTTAGAAGAACACGGCTATATAGATGGATATGAATTTCTAGAATTAACTAAAGAAGATGAAATTATTTCTCAATATAGACAGGCTGTTACTGTAGAACAGTATGCCTTTGAGGTTTTTACTCCTGAACTTATGGAAGTTCTTAGACCGACAAAAGATAAGTGTGCAATTATAGGAGGTTATGTAATAGATGGTGGCCGAGTATCTATTCATTTCCAGGATTACACTCCGGAGTACGAAAGACTAATCTATAATACTGTATTGGGTGATAAGGTGGATATGTTTGGAGAACCAGTGTCTATAGACATTAGGTATTGGTTGGAAGTAGGTCGCGATGAAATCAGAACACCACATGAAAAAACTTTGATTGTATGTGTTGAATACGATGATTCAGAAGGTATGGCTTTTGAGTACAGTGAATCTTATTATAACGTGGATGGAAAAATTGAAATTCCAGGAATGGAGTTCCCAGAAATCGATTTGTCTCAGTACGAGGACATAACACCACCAGATCAATATGAGGCATTGCTGGAGGGTTATGAAACAGCAACAGTACATAATGTGAAATTCCTTTCTCGCCGCGATAATGCATGGTTTAACGAAAACATGATCATGGTCACATCTTCTCAGGATATTATTCAGTTGCTGGGAGATAAGGTTTCAGAGGATAAAATAGCTACATACAACGATGAGTACTTTAATGATAAAGTTGTTTTGATGGTTCAGTTCATGCATTTCTCAGGATCTGACCAAATACACAAGTTTGTTGGTGTGATTGTTAATAACAACAAGATGTATCCCGTTGTTGTGAATGGTTTTAGAGGACTAGGTACAGCAGATATCAAACACACTATTATGCTTGTTGAATTGGACAAGGAATGTGTAGAGATGGATTTAGGTAGGATTTTAGAGATAGACAGATATAGCGATGAAGCCTTTAATCCAAACTTTGGAGAAAGATAGGGATTAGTGTATATCCATTACTTTGGAACGACCCAAAGTAATCAAAGGTCGCCCGCTACTCCGAAGTGCGGGAGGCACGGTTCGCAAAGCTATGCTTTAGAGTGTTTAGTGTTGAGTGCTGGCCCCTATGGTCATGTGGTCATTATAGGAACATGTTTCCTTCGTTAAACACTAATCACTAACCACTAATCACTGCAAACGAAGTTTGTTCTGTGTTTAGTGAAGGAACCTTTGTTCCAGAGATCATTTCATGTGCGAAGTGCTTTCACGTCCGCAGGACATTTCACATCCGCGAAGCGATATTTCACGCGTGAAGTGCATTTCACGACGATGCCATTTTTGGCCAAAGGCTCTAGGTGATTAGTGGTTAAAAGGTGAAGGGAGGACAATATGAAGAAAAGATTAGCATTTATGCTTGTGTTATCTATTTTAGTTTGCTCCTTGTTTTATCAGCCAGCAGGAGCATACGTTATAGATGCAAAAGTGTGTCATTTAAATTCGTTACAAATAGAAAACTTGATAAAGATAGATCGAGAGTTGCGAAAAGAATATTCTAAGGATGAGGATATTGACTATACCAAGCATTTTTACTTTGGCTATGGTAAAGAAAGTAATCAGTATGTTCATGATTTAGTTAAGCTGTTGAAGACAGTCGAGTTTCCAATTCCACAGGAAAAGTTGCCCTATGATGTTTATTATCGTTTTCAAACGGGACGAGTTAATCTTTATTTTGAGGTTAGTGAGAATGCTTATATAGACTACTATCTTATGTCTCCATCGAGTGAGGATTATTCGTATGATATGTATAAGAGGTTGTATAAATATATTATCTCGGATTGCGAACCTTTTATGACGTTGAGTGATAATGTAAGGTTGTATTTAGAGGAAGAGGAATATAGTAAAAGAGATGGCAAGCCAGCTTATATTTGGAGTTGTGTAATTCAGTATAAGGATTATGTTTACGAGTGCGAATATGTAGAATTTTCAGAGTCAGAAGCTGCACTTTCAGCAGAAGAGGTTAGAGAGATTTTTGTTCAAGCTCCGGTCTCAACCATAGATAACCTTGTTGAAATAGAAAAGGAATCCTTAACTAGGGTCCAATTGGCTTACATAATCTGTGGAGCAGTTGTGTTTGTGGCCTTAGTATCAGGCATACTTATCATAGTCTTTGTAAAAAGAGCAAGGAGAAAGGCAGTAAAAACGCTGACCAACACAGTAGATTTAGAGTAGAAATATAAGTGATTTTCGTGTGCTTTACAGGTGCGCGATACCCCCTTCTAGGATTGACAAAAAACACCATATGAAATAGAATTTATAGAGGTTTTTAAGAGAGGAGCGGGCCCAATATGATGTGTCACATGTGGAACATGATAATGCTCGTTTTGGCCTACTAATCGTTCTCTTAAAATACGAGAATTCGATTTGCAGGCGTCTTTGGTTACAGCCATTGGACGCCTTTATTTTTTTACACATCATCTATGTGCTGTATAGGAGGTTTTTATGGACAACAGACAGGGTTTGGGTACTAAGTGTGTACAGGGTGGTTACACTCCTGGCAATGGTGAGCCTAGACAGATTCCGATATATCAGAGCACCACATTTAAGTATGCAACTAGCTCCGACATGGGTAAGCTTTTTGACCTTGAGGCAAGCGGTTATTTCTATACAAGATTGCAGAACCCTACTAACGATTACGTAGCAGCTAAGCTTACAGAGCTTGAGGGTGGTACAGCAGGTATGCTTACATCTTCAGGTCAGGCAGCTAACTTCTTCGCTATTTTCAACATTGCAGGAGTAGGCGATCACATCGTTAGCACATCTAGCATTTACGGCGGTACATACAACCTTTTCGCAGTTACAATGAAGCGTATGGGTATTGATTTCACATTCGTTGCACCTGACTGCACACAGGAGGAGTTGGATGCAGCATTTAAGCCTAATACAAAGGCTGTTTTTGGAGAGACTATTGCTAACCCAGCTCTTACAGTTCTTGACTTTGACAAGTTCGCATCTGCAGCACATGCACATGGTGTACCACTTATCGTAGACAACACATTTGCTACACCTGTTAACTGCAGACCTTTTGAGCATGGAGCAGATATCGTTACACATTCCACAACTAAGTATTTGGATGGTCACGGTGTATCTGTTGGTGGTGCAATCATCGACAGCGGTAAGTTCGATTGGACTAAGTATCCAGAGAAGTTCCCTGGACTTTGCACTCCAGATGACAGCTACCATGGCGTAACATACACAGAGAGATTTGGTATTGCAGGAGCATTCATTACTAAGGCTACAGTGCAACTTATGAGAGACTTTGGTGCTATCCAGTCTCCTCAGCACGCTTTCTACATCAACCTTGGTATGGAGAGCCTTCATGTTCGTATGAAGAGACACTGCGACAACGGCTTGGCAGTAGCTAAGTTCTTGCAGAGCCATCCAAAGGTAACATGGGTTAAGTACCCAGGCCTTCCTGGAGATGACCAGTACGAATTGGCACAGAAGTATATGCCTAACGGCACATGCGGTGTAGTAAGCTTCGGCGTAAAGGGCGGCAGAGATGCAGCAGAGGCATTCATGGGCAAGCTTAAGTTGGCTGCTATTGAGACTCATGTTGCAGACGCAAGAACATGCTGCTTGCACCCAGCTTCAGCAACACATAGACAGATGAACGATGCAGAATTGGCAGCTGCAGGAGTATCCCCAGATCTGGTAAGATTCTCTTGTGGTATTGAGGATGCAGAAGACCTTATTGCAGACATTGCACAGGCATTGGAGGACTAATTAATGCCCATTAAAATTCCCAACGAGTTACCAGCAGCAAAGGTGCTCACCGATGAGAACATTTTCATAATGACCGAAACAAGGGCTATCCAGCAGGATATGAGACCCCTTCAGATTTTGGTGCTTAATTTGATGCCTACTAAGGTAGCTACAGAGACACAGCTTGCTCGTATGCTCAGCAACACACCTTTGCAGGTTGAACTTGAGCTCATGCAGACAGCTACACACAAGGCTAAGAACACCTCAGAGGAGCACATGCTTAAGTTCTACACAACCTTTGATAAGGTTAAGGATAGATTCTTTGACGGCATGGTTATTACAGGTGCACCTGTAGAGCAGATGGACTTTGAGGAGGTAACTTATTGGCAGGAACTTTGTGAGATCATGGAGTGGTCCAAGACTCACGTACATAGCACCTTCCATATTTGTTGGGGAGCACAGGCAGGACTTTATTACCACTACGGTATTCATAAGGTTCCATTGGATGCTAAGCTCTTTGGAGTATTCCCTCATAAGGTTGAGAGACGTTCCTCCATGCTTATGAGAGGCTTTGACGATGAATTCTATGCACCTCATTCTAGACATACAACAGTTGAGAGAGCTGACATCGAAGCTTGCGATAAGCTTAAGATTTTGGCCACATCCGAAGAGGCCGGCATTTATGCATTGGCCACAGAGGGTGGTAGACAGGTATTCATTACAGGTCACTCTGAGTATGATCCCAACACATTGGATGCAGAGTATCGTAGAGATAAGGCTCTTGGATTGCCAATTGAGGTACCCAAGAACTACTATCCCAATGATGATGATACTAAGGAGCCAATTGTGCGTTGGAGAAGCCATGCACATTTGTTGTACTTTAACTGGTTGAACTACTTCGTTTACCAGACAACACCTTACGAAATTGACAAAATTACACCAATGAATTAGGAACTATCAGTGATTAGTGTTGGGTGTTGAGTGTTTAACGAATGAAATATGTTCCTATACAAAATAGATCATTGGAACATAGGGACCAACACTAACCACCAATCACTAACCACTAAACACTAACAAAAATGGATCAGCTTTCTTTATTTGGCATAGAGCCTCAGGAGCCACAAACAAACGAGGCACAAGACAGGATTCGCGAACTGTGTGATTTCCTTAATCATCATAGCTATCTTTACTATGTCTTGGATAAGCCAGAAATAGAGGACCACGAGTACGACAAGGCCTTTAGAGAGTTGTCAGATTTGGCAACTCAGTACCCTCACCTCATGCCTCAGGACTCACCTTTGGCTCGAGTTGGCGGACAAGTTCTCTCAGGCTTTACCAAGGTTAACCACGAAGTTCCCATGCAGAGTTTAGAGGACCTTTTCTCTCAGGAAGAGGTAGAAACATGGGTCAACGACCTTACTTCCAAGTATGGCAAGGACATCGTGTTCTCCGTAGAGCACAAGATTGACGGACTTTCAGCATCCGCCCTTTACGAAAACGGCATGCTTGTTAGGGGCGCCACTAGAGGAAATGGTTTGGTAGGCGAAGACGTTACCGAAAATATGCGTACCATTGGTTCATTGCCCCTTTCCATTAAGGGTGCACCAGAACTTTTGGAAGTTCGCGGTGAAGTATATATTTCCAAAGCAGATTTTGCAGAATTAAATAGACAGGCTGACGAAAATGGTCAGCAACCTTTCGCAAATCCTAGAAATGCAGCAGCAGGTTCACTTAGACAGTTGGACTCTAGGATTGCAGCCAAGAGACACCTTAACATTTTTATTTTTAACATCCAGCGTAGCTCAGAGGACACTGGTCTTGTTGGTCATACTCAGGGCTTCGAATATTTGCGTAGCCTTGGCTTTAATGTTGTCAAAAACTACAAGCGCTGTGTAGGAGCAACGGAAGTTTGGGAGGCCATTTGTCAGATTGGTACAGATAGACCTAATCTTCCATACGATATCGACGGCGCGGTTATTAAGGTGGACGACCTTTCTTTGAGACAGGTAATCGGAGGCACTAGCCACGCACCAAAGTGGGCAGCAGCATACAAGTACCCACCAGAGCAGCAGCCTACAGTAGTTACAGATATTACAATTCAGGTTGGCAGAACAGGAGTTTTGACACCTACAGCAGAGCTTGAGCCAGTTAGATTGGCAGGTTCTACAGTTGCTAGAGCCACATTGCATAACGCTGACTATATCCGTGACAAGGATATTCGAATTGGCGACACAGTATGGGTACAGAAGGCAGGAGACATTATTCCAGAGATAGTGAAGGTAGATTTGACCAAGAGACCTGTAGACAGCGTGCCATATGAGTTCCCAACTGTTTGTCCAGTTTGCGGTTCACAGGCAGTTAGAGAAAACAACGAGGTAGCATGGAGATGCACATCCCCAACATGCCCAGCACAGTTAGTAAGGAGCATTATCCACTATGTGCAAAGAGATGCCATGAACATCGACGGTCTTGGAGATGCCTTGGCAGAGACCTTAGTTAACAAGGGCATCATTTCCAATGTGGCAGACCTGTATAAGTTGGCAGAGCGCAGAGGAGATGTGGAATCCCTAGATAAAATGGGAGCAAAGTCCACGGACAATCTTATCGAAGCCATCGAAAAGTCCAAGGAAGCAGGTTTAGACAAGCTACTTTACGGACTTGGCATTAGACATGTTGGCAAGCATACAGCTCGTATGATCGCCAAAACATATCCCTCTTTGGAGCAGCTTATGGCAGCAACACAGCAGGATTTGGCTGTAGTAGAGGATGTGGGCGAAGTAATCGCAGAGTCTGTTATTAGATTCTTTAGTGAACCTAGAAATGTAGAGCTTGTTCAGAGCTTGGCAGCATCTGGAGTTAAGGTTACTTACGATAGTGGCCTTCAGAGCAACAAGTTCGCAGGCATGAACATCGTAGTAACAGGTAAGCTTCAGCATTTTGGAAGAGATGAGATCAAGGCAGTAATCGAATCTCATGGCGGAAAGTCTTCCGACAGCGTATCCAAGAAGACCACATATGTTTTGGCTGGCGAAAACAGTGGTTCTAAGGAAACAAAGGCCAGAACACTTGGTATTCCAGTAATTTCCGAAGAGCAATTTATGGAGATGTTGGAATCCTAGATGCAACAAATTCCCACTCCGGGGAAACATATTTGTAGTATGAATCTTTGGAGGAAGCATGAACAATTTTGTTAAGGGAATGGCCATGGGCATGGTTGCAGGAGTTGCAGTTGGAACTGTTGCGGAAATGTGGATGGTAGATGGCAGCATCAAAAAGAGCAGATTAGTCAAAAAGGGCAAGCGAGTCATTAGCGACTTAATGGATTAATTTAAGAACTTATGTCGGGAGGCGAAAGTCTCCCGGTATCTTTATTGGAGGTTTTATGTACGTAAGCAAAAAGGGAATTGCTATTCCAGAGGTTTGGATGCCTAATGAAAAGGTGGATTTGACAAGGTGGGCATGCATTGCATGTGATCAGTACACATCCCAGCCTGAGTATTGGGCAGAGGTTGAAAAGGTAGTAGCAGATGCACCTTCTACCCTTAGGATGATGCTTCCAGAGGTATATCTCCCTGCAACAGAGGAGAGATTAGCTAGTATTGATGGTCACATGGCACAGTACATGGCAGATGGAATCTTAGAAAACAAGGGTGAGTATATTACATATATTGAGAGAGGTAGTTCCAATAGCAAAACACGTCACGGTTGGCTTGTGGCAATTGACCTGGAGGCATACGACTTTGACCCATCAAAGCAGGCTCTTATCAGAGCATCCGAGGCTACAGTAATTAGCAGAATTCCACCTCGCGTAAAGATTCGTGCCAGCGCAAGATTGGAAATGCCTCACGTAATGCTTTTGGTAGACGATCCAAATTTCACATTAGACAGCATCACAACAAAAGGAAACAAGGACGTGATCTACGATTTGGACCTTATGGCAAATGGTGGACATATTACAGGATACAAGGTGGCACAGGACACAGCCATGACCTTGATCGAGGCAATGGAGTCCATGGAGTCTGAGGGCGGCATGCTCTTTGCAGTAGGAGATGGTAACCATTCTTTGGCATCAGCTAAGGCATTGTGGGAGCAGCTTAAGGCAAATGGAGCAGATGCAAACCACCCTGCTAGATTTGCATTGGTTGAGGTAGTTAATATCCATGACCAGGCATTGGACTTTGAGCCAATTCACAGAGTTGTGCTTAAGGCAGAAATGGAAAACTTTTTTGATGCAATGACAGCATACTTTGCAGAGGAGGGCATCCAGCTTGACGCAGAGGGAGATACACCAATCTTCACATTGTATGCAGATAGTAACGAAATCCCTGTATATACAGATGCATCTATTCCAATGGTGGTTAAGCCAATCCAGATGTTCTTGGATAGATATGCTGAAGAAAATGAGATAGAGGTTGACTACATCCATGGTGAGCAGGATCTTAAGACAATCTGCGACAGAGATGGTGGCATAGGTATCTTGTTGCCAGCTATTTCCAAGGCAGGTGTTATGGAAAGCGTGTCCAGGAGCGGTGCTTTGCCACGAAAGGCATTCTCCATGGGTGAAGCAATGGATAAGAGATATTATATGGAAGTGAGAAAAATTGTCTGAAGACAATTTTTCTAGTGAACCGCTGTGCTAGTGAACCGCTGTGCTAGTGAACCGCTGCGCTAGTATACGCGCTGTCGCGCTAGTGAGCCGCTGCGCTAGTATACGCGCTGTCGCGCTAGTGAACCGCTGCGCTAGTATACGCGCTGTCGCGCTAGTGAACCGCTACGCTAGTGAACCGCTACGCTAGTGAAGAGTTAGACTCAAATCACGACATTACAGCGCAAGTTAAACAAAGTTAAAAAATAGACAGTAAAATAGAAAATACGTGTTGGTACCTTGGTTAAATACCAAATATTCAACACTAAACACTTTTTGCGGCAACGCAAAGACGGGAGGAAACATGTCAACAATAAAGATGTCAGGCTTGAACATTAAGCCTAAGCTCAAAAAGATTGTACCAACTGCAATTGTTGTGATTTTTGCATTGGTAATGCTTTTCAACAGCTTCTATGTACTGCAGTCAGGTGAGGAAGCCGTTATTTGCAGATTTGGTGCATATTCACACACAGATTCCCAGGCAGGTATCAGATTCAAGGTGCCTTTTGTGGATTCAGTAACTAAGGAAAATGTAAGTAGCGTCAGAAGATATGAGTTCGGTTACGTAACAGAGGCTAGCAAGACAAACAACATTACATACACTGACTCCGAAGATGACGTTATGATGCTCACCAGTGATGAGTGCCTTGTTAACGTAGAGTGCAGTGCTCAGTACATGATTTCTGACTTGTACACATACCTCTTTAAGACAGAGAGACCAGATGAGACATTTGCTATTTTGGTTAAGACAGCTCTCCGCAGAGCCATCGCAAATCACACTTTGGATGAGTCCATGACAGACAACAAGTCTGCAGTACAGCAGGAGATTTTCGATGACTTGCAGGAAATGTGCAAGGAGTACAAGCTCGGTCTTACAGTAATCAACGTACAGCTTCAGGACGTAAATCCACCAGAGGAAGTGCAGAGCGCATTTAAGGATGTTGCCAGTGCAAGAGAGGATAAGTCCACATATATCAACGAAGCAAACAGCTACGCAAACAAGATTATCCCTATTGCTAGAGGTAACGCACAGTCCGTAACAAATGCTGCAGATGCATACGCACAGACTAAGGTAGCCACAGCAGAAGGTGATGTAGCTGCATTCTTGGCACTTTATGAGCAGTTCTCTCAGTACGAGGACCTTATGAGAACACGTATGTATTTGGAAACTATCGAGGAAGTGCTCGGTGGTACAACCATTTACATCATGGACGAGAGTTCTAGCAACGTAAATACATTGCTTCCTCTTCAGTCAATTTTGGGAGATAAGTAAGGAGGCCACCATGAAAAAGAATATCATTTTTGTTATTGTGGCTGTTTTGGCCATTATCATTGTAAGCGGTGCTTATTTTACAGTAGACGAGACACAGCAGGCAGTTGTTTCTAGATTCGGTGAAATCGTTAAGGTTATTGTTCCAGAAGAAAGTTATGAGCAGGTTAAGGCAGAGCTTGCAAACGATGCTCGTTTTTCTAAGGTAGTTGTAGAACAGGGCAGAGGTATTTTCTTCAAGGTTCCTTTCCTCGATACAGTTCAGTACTTCTCCACACAGCTTTATACATACGATGCTTCTGCACGTGAAGTTATCACAATGGACAAAAAGTCTGTAACAATCGACAACAGTGCACAGTGGCAGATTACAAACCCTGTTTTGTTTAAGGTAAGTATTGGTAGCGTAAACAATGCTCAGAGCCGTTTGGATGACCTTTTGTACTCCAAGATGAATGAAAAGGTTGGTAAGACAACTGCTGCAACTTTGATTTCCGATAGAGAGTATTCTGAGGAAATGCTTACAGCAATCGCAGATGAAAACAATGCAACACTTAACCAGTATGGTATGAACGTTACATTTGTTAGAATTAAGAAGGCTGACTACCCAGAGGAAAACTACAGAAACATTTATGACCGTATGATCGCAGAGCGTAACCAGATGGCTACACTTTACCGTTCTGAGGGTCAGGAAGAGGCTCTTAAGATTAAGTCAGATGCAGATAAGCAGGCAGCTGTAATCACAGCTGAGGCAGAGAAGAACGCTGCTATTACTAAGGGTCAGGCAGACGCAGAGGCAGCCAAGATTTATAACGAGGCATACTCAATCGACAGCGAATTCTACGAGTTCTACAGAACACTTTTGGCATACAAGGAAAGCCTTAAGGATGCTAACACAACAATTATCATCGACAAGGATTCCCCATTTGCAAAGTATTTGTTTGGACAGGAATAATTAGCGCATTGGAACACTAGCAAGCTCTGCTTGCGGAAAAAGGAGAAATCATGACAGATTACATCATTATTGGATTGCTAGCTATTCTTATTTTGGCAGTTGTAGTTCTCATTATGCAGATTAAGTCTTTCAAGGAGGCCAGCAAGGGTGGACAGGACAACTCTCGCGATGAACTCCGTAGTTTGGAGAGCCAGATTCGAAAGGATTTAGGCGAAAATCGCAGGGAAATGTCTCAGGCCATGCAGAACATGAACAGTCAGATCGTCAAAGGTCAGATGGATATGATGAAGTCTCAGGCAGAGCAGTCCGAGAAGATGTACAGTCATATGTCTACACAGACTAAGGAAATTAACGAGACTTTGTCTAAGTCCGTTAAGGATTTGCAGGGTAGCAATGAAAAGAAGTTGGATGAAATGAGAGCCGTCGTTGACGAGAAACTCACAGCCACACTTAAGGAAAGATTGGACTCCAGCTTTAAGCAGGTAGGAGATCAGCTGCAGAATGTATACAAGACCATGGGCGAGATGAAGGAGCTGGCAGGTGGTGTTACTGAGCTCCAGAGAGTTTTGACAAATGTTAAGACTAGAGGTACATGGGCTGAAGTACAGCTTGGTAATATTTTGGAACAGACTTTGACAGAGAATCAGTTCATCCGCAACGCATCTATCCGTAACAACAAGGAGCGCGTAGAGTTTGCAGTGAAGATTCCATCTAGAGAGGTTGACGGCGAGTACGTGCTTTTGCCAATTGACTCCAAGTTCCCTCAGGAAGAATACGTTAAGTTGCAGGAAGCTGCTGATAGAGCAGATAGAGAGGCAGTTGAGGCCCATGGTAAGGCACTTGAGTCTTCTATCAAGAAGTTTGCAGCAACAATTGCAGGTTTGTATATCGAAGTGCCCAAGACAACAGACTTTGCCATTATGTTCTTGCCAACAGAGGGACTTTATGCAGAGATTTTGCGTAGACCAGGTTTGGCAGAAGAGCTTCAGAACAAGTACAGAATCATGGTTGCAGGACCTACTACAATCACAGCATTCCTTAATACTTTGAACGTTGGATTTAAGACCATCGCATTGGACAAAAAGGCATCTGAGGTTTGGAAAATCCTTGGCGCAGCAAAGCAGCAGTACGAGACATTTGCTCTTGCATTGGAAAAGGCTAAGAAGAAGCTTAGCGAGGCAGATAAGGCTTTGGACGATGCATCCCACAGAAACAACATCATTAAGAACAAGCTTAAGACTGTTGAGACTTTGGAGGAGCAGGAGTCAAGTGACGTTCTTGGCTTGGCAGAAAAGACTCTCTATATCGCAGACGAGGTTTGACGTTTCCTAGCAGTTTTAGAAGTGATCAGGGAGGCAATTCCTAGGTAAAGACAGCCAGAGATTAAGGCAAAGTCAGAGCCTAAAAGTGCGAAGGATAAAATAGTCACAAGCACTATTTGGAATAAGCTTTTGGTATATTCCTTGAATCTTTTAGAGAATAAACTACTTAACAAAAGGTAGCTTAAGCAGATTGCAAGGCAAGCCCTAATTGCAGAGAGTATACCGTATGTGTTAAGCAAGGCAGGGAAAATCACAAAGCAGGCTAGGATCCAGCCAATGGCAGGAATAGAAGTGGCGAAAAGTGAAACATATGCCACCGAGTTTGCACTTGGCTTCTCTAAGAAGTACAGCAGAACCCAGACCACTAATGCAACGGGAATACAAATACATATTCTATAAAGGCAATAGCGACCAATTTCTTTAAGGAATGCGGTCGCTTTTTTTATTGCTATTCTTGGGGTTTCACTTTTGGATGTACCAACAAGTAGCAGGGCCTTGTGACTAGATATAAATGTATATAGGGCACAGGCACAAACAACAGTTATTAAATAGAAGCGTGGTGAGTTTAAAGCTGAGGTTATGCTGGCAGGCAACAGGCTAGAGGACATGGAAGTAGAAGCCTGCCAGATTGCCAGCACCCTGCCTAGGGCGTATATGGCAAGGGCATAGATGGTGCCTAGGGAAATAGGGAGCAAGGCATTTGATTGGCCAGCCCTGGAGTAAAGGCGTGTGGTGGCCTGACTTGAAGTGTGGGAGGCCACAGTGGAGGCGGTGGCGCTTAGAAGGTAGAACAAAGTGGCTGTGGCCAGGACGTACAGGCCCAGGGTGGCCAGTGTGTTGCCTATGCCCTTGCCGGACAGGGTGCTGGCAAACAGGGACCAAGACAGCAGGGAATATATGCCAAGTACAATTACAGTTGATTTAATAGAATGCTTTTTCATATTGCCTCCATGTGTTTTGGTGAAAGTATTGCCAGTATGGGAAAGATTTATCCCGAAGAATCGCAAACAAATGTTCTTTTTGTCTCCCTGAAACCTTGATATAGTGTTGTCGATGTGTTAAAATGCCCCATATTGATAAAAATCGGGGGATTTTGCCTGATGGCTAAGAAACAGTACGACAACGAGAGTATCAAGTCATTAAAGGGTCCGGACAAGGTTAGACTTCGTCCCGGAGTTATATTTGGTTCAGATAGTTTGGAGGGATGTGAGCATTCCTTCTTTGAGATTTTGTCCAACTCTATCGACGAGGCTAGAGAGGGATACGGTGATCTTATTTCTGTAACTAGACATAGAGATAAGTCCATTACAGTTGTGGACAATGGACGTGGTATTCCATTGGATTGGAACTCTCGCGAGGAGAGATATAACTGGGAACTTGTTTTCTGCGAGATGTACGCAGGTGGTAAGTATGACAACAATGCAGGTTCAGATTACGAATACAGCTTAGGTCTTAACGGTCTGGGTAGCTGTGCTACGCAGTTTAGCTCCGAATTTTTTGACGTTACTGTTTATAGAGATGGATTTAAGTATGACCTTCATTTCGAAAAGGGTTACAACGTAGGTGGCCTCAAGAAGGAGGCTGTATCTCGCCGTCGTACAGGTACAACTCAGCATTGGAAGCCAGACATTGAGGTTTTCACAGATAT
This sequence comes from Clostridia bacterium, assembly GCA_017559445.1. Taxonomy (GTDB): domain Bacteria; phylum Bacillota; class Clostridia; order RGIG7378; family RGIG7378; genus RGIG7378. The sequence goes on along the minus strand of JAFYSJ010000031.1, from coordinate 24,350 downwards.
TGACATTCCCCTTGAGTATTTCTGCGACGTACTTAAGAAGCAGGCCGTAGTTAATAGCGGTGTTACATTTGAACTCTACGACGAGCAGTCTAAGCAGTCCTTCTCCTATACATACAAGGATGGTATTGCAGACTATATTAAGGAGCTTGTTGGCGAGACAGCATTTACAGATATTCAGTTCTGTGAGAGCAATGCTAAGGGACGCGACCGTGCAGATAAGCCTGAGTATAAGGTTAAGATGCAGGCTGCATTCTGTTTCTCTAACTCCGTTAATGTTATTGAGTATTACCACAACTCCAGTTTCTTGGAGTATGGCGGTGCCCCCGACAAGGCTCTTAAGGCAGCATTTGTTGCTGAAGTAGATAAGTATTTGACCGCTAAGGGCAAGTACAATAAGGATGAGTCTAAGGTTACTTTTGCAGATATCCAGGACTCCTTGGTCTTCATTATGAACTCCTTCTCCACAGTTACTAGCTACGAGAACCAGACTAAGAAGGCCATTACTAACAAGTTCATTCAGGATGCCATGACTCGCTTCTTGAGAGAAAAGATGGAGGTTTTCTTTATTGAAAATACCATCGAGGGCGAGAAGGTTTTGGACCAGATTCTTGTTAACAAGCGTAGCCGCGAAAATGCAGAGCGCGCTAGAGTTGCTTCTAAAAAGAAGATGACAGAGAAGATGGACCTTTCCAACAAGGTTAAGAAGTTTGTTGACTGCAGATCTAAGGAGACAGATGAGAGAGAGCTCTACATCGTAGAGGGTGACTCCGCATTGGGTTCAGTTAAGATGGCACGTGACTCTGAGTTCCAGGCAGTTATGCCCATTAGAGGTAAGATTCTTAACTGTATGAAGGCTCCTTTGGACACTGTTTTTAAGAACGAGATCATCACCGATTTGCTCAAGATTTTGGGCTGTGGCGTAGAGGTTTCTTCCAAGAATAACAAGGAGATTCCACACTTTGATTTGGATAATCTCCGTTGGTCCAAGATTATTATCTGTACCGATGCTGACGTTGACGGATACCAGATTAGAACATTGTGTCTTGCCATGTTCTATAGACTTGCGCCAACACTTATTAGAGCTGGTAAGATTTTTATTGCAGAGTCTCCACTCTTTGAGATTACTAACAAGGACGACACTTATTTCGCATATACAGATAAGGAGAAGAACGACATAGTGGCTGGCCTTACAGGTAAGGTTACTATCCAGCGTTCTAAGGGACTTGGTGAAAACGAGCCTGATATGATGAAGCTCACAACCATGGACCCTGCTACACGTAAGCTTATTCAGGTTACACCAGCAGATATAGATGAGACAGCAGAGACATTCTCTGTACTGTTGGGTGACGACCTGCCCGCACGTAAAAAGCATATTGAGGAGTTTGGACATTTGTATCTGGATTCCTTGGATGTTATGTAAAGGAGAAGACAAATGGCAAAAAAGTCAAAGGACAAGCCAGTGGTTAAGCTGCCACCAGCGCCAATACAGTATCAGTATATTACAGACACACTTGAGTCTAACTACATGCCTTACGCCATGAGCGTAATTTTGTCTCGTGCTATTCCTGAGATTGACGGCTTTAAGCCCTCTCACCGTAAGCTCCTTTACACAATGTACAAGATGGGCTTGCTCAGTGGTGGTAGAACTAAGTCTGCTAACGTAGTTGGTCAGACCATGAAGCTTAACCCCCACGGTGACCAGGCTATTTATGAGACCATGGTTAGATTGTCTCGTGGTAACGAGGCACTTTTGCATCCCTTGGTAGATTCTAAGGGTAACTTTGGTAAGCAGTATTCTAGAGATATGAAGTTTGCTGCTTCCCGTTATACAGAGGTTCGCCTTGACAAGATTTGTTCTGAGATTTTCGGAGATATGGACAAGGATGCAGTTGACTTTGTAGACAACTACGATGGCACACTTAAGGAGCCCACATTGCTCCCATCCACATTCCCTAACATTTTGTGCAACCCCACAGCAGGTATTGCTGTAGGTTTGGCATCTAATATTTGTAGCTTTAACCTTAAGGAGGTTTGCGAGGCAACTATCGCATACCTTAACGACCCAGATGTGGATATGATGAACTACATTAAGGGCCCCGACTTCTCCACAGGTGGATACTATGTATTTGACGAGAATGTTCTCCGCAATGTAGTTAACACAGGTAGAGGTTCCTTTAGACTTAGAGCTAAGTACAACTACGACAAGGCAAATAGCTGTATCGAGATCACACAGATTCCATATACAACCTCAGTTGAGGCAATTATGGATACTATCATCGACCTGTTCAAGGAGAACAAGGTTAAGGAGATCAACGACATGCGTGACGAGACTGATATTAACGGTCTCAAGATTACTATCGACATTAAGCGCAACGTAGATCCTGACGCTTTGATGCTCAAGCTCTTTAAGTCCACATCCCTTGAGGATACATTTGGCTGTAACTTCAACGTTTTGGTTGAGGGTAAGCCCATGGTTCTCGGTGTAAAGGGTATTATTGCTGAGTGGGTTAGATTCCGTATGAACTGTGTTCGCAGAGTTTTGACTCACGAGATTAACCGCAAGGAAAGACAGCTTCACTTGTTAGAGGGTCTTAAGAAAATCTTGCTTGATATCGACAAGGCAATTGCAGTTATCCGTGGCACAGAAGAGGACTCCAAGGTTGTACCTAACTTGATGGAGGCATTTGGCATTGACCAGCTTCAGGCAGAGTTTGTTGCAGACATTAAGCTCCGTAACCTTAACAAAAAGTACATTTTGGACAGAACAGCAGATATCGATGACTTGCGCAAGGCTATTGATGACATGACTGCATTGAGAGGTAGCGACCGCAAGATTCGTAAGCATATTGCTAACCAGTTGGCAGACATTGCTAAGAAGTATGGCCAGCCAAGACGCACAGAGATTCTCTACGAAGTAGAGGAACTTCAGCAGTCCGCAGAGGAATTGATTGAGGATTACAACTGCAAGGTTATCCTTACTAACGATGGCTACTTTAAGAAGCTTCCTGCTACAGCTCTTAGGGGTAATCCAGAGCAGAAGATTAAGGATGGAGACTTCATTGTTCAGGAGGGTGATTACACCAACCGCAACGAAATTCTCTTCTTCACAAATAAGCAGAACGTATACAAGTGTAAGCTTTACGATATGCCAGAATCCAAGGCTTCTATGCTTGGTAATTATTTGTTCAACGAGCTTAACATGGATGCAGGTGAGAAGCCGATTAACTACGTAGTTCTTAACAAGTATGAAGGCCACATGGTATTCGTATTCGAAAACGGCAAGGTTTCTAAGGTTCCTATGTCTGCATATGAGACTAAGACTAACCGTAAGAAGCTTCAGAACGCATACAGCGATGCATCTCCATTGGTAAACGCTCTTTACCTTACAGAGGATGCAGATATGGTTCTCTTTAGCAATATTTCTAAGATTATGATCTTTAACACATCCTTGGTAGCAGCCAAAACTACTAAGAATAACCAGGGTGTTCAGGTAATGACATCCAAAAAGGGAAGTGTTGTCACAAAAGCTCATTTACAGAGTATTGCAAATATTGGAAATGAGAAGTACTATCGTGCAAGACATATTCCTGCGGTAGGCAGTTTCCTCAAGAGCGAGGATCGTCCCGAAGAGCAGATGACATTGGGAGATATCTAATTAGATGAGCGCAACGCTTAAACTTATTTGGAACTATATTCGCAAAAATCCAGTTTTTGTTATTGCAACATTTGCAGCAGCAATTACTACCATATTTGTCAAACCAGACAGACAGTACTTGAGTTATCTAGATTTTAGGACTCTAACTTGTCTGTTCTGCGTGTTGGCTGTTGTTTGTGCACTTAAGAATGTTAACTTTTTCTACATATTGGCCAGACGAATAGTTACAGGCTTTAACACAGCTCGTAAATGTGTCATGGCCTTGCTTGTTATAACCTTTGCAGGCTCTATGCTTATTGCAAATGATATGGCATTGCTCACATTCTTGCCCTTGGGATACTTTGTATTAAGCACAACAGGTATGACTAAGTACGCAGCCATTACCTTTATCCTGCAGAATATTGCTGCTAATCTAGGTGGTATGCTTACTCCCTTTGGCAACCCACAGAACTTGTATCTTTACAGCAAATTTAACATTTCCAACACAGAGTTTGTCCAGATAATGTGGGCACCTTTTGTGCTTTCAATGGTTATGTTGGCTATTTGTTGTTTGTTTGTTAAGAACGAGCCACTAACATTGCCACCAGCTGAGCCACAGGTTGTGCGCAAGCGTACCATTGTGTATTTGATTCTCATGGTGCTTGCAATTGCCATTGTGTTTAGGGTGATTCCATACATTGTGGGACTTGTTGTAATTCCTGTTGTGGTTTGGATGCTGGACAAAAAGGCCCTTAAGATGGTGGATTATCCTTTGCTTCTTACTTTCGTGGCATTCTTTATTTTCTCTGGAAACATGTCCAGAATAGAAGTGGTAAGAGACTTAATGTCTGGCCTTATGGAGCAAAATACACTTTTGTATAGCACCATTTCATGCCAGTTTATAAGCAATGTACCATCTGCGATCTTGCTTTCACAGTTTACGGATAATTACAAGGAACTTTTGTGGGGCGTTAACATTGGAGGTGTAGGTACACTGATATCCTCCTTGGCCAGCTTGATCACATTCAGAGAATATGTTCATCACTTTCCCGAGAGCAGAGGAAGATATGTGCTGTTATTCCTCATTATTAACTTCATATTCCTTGGAATTTTGTTAGGTTTTTGTATGTTGCTGTAAGGTATACTATCTTTATTAAGATATACATCTATGATATAAGTATATTATAAAAGGACACATAGGCGAGAAGTGATTACTACACTCTTCAAGGGGCATAGCCTCTACCACCATAGTCCTAGAGATTTTAGATAGACTTAGTGGGAGCGTCTGTACTCTGTTGAGGAGTATGGGCGCTCTTTGTGTTTTTGAAAAAGTATAGCTTGAAAAAGGAGGAAAAGATGAAGAAATTAGCTTTAGTGTTTGTTTTGATAGCTTTAGTTCTTACAGGATGTAGTAATAAAGAAACAATTAAAGGAAGCGACTATAGTAGATATAAGTGTTATGATACTCACCTCTTTTGCCTCGATGCTCAGGATAAAATAGGTTATTATGAAAAGAAACTTGATGGAGAGTGGTACTCTTTCAAGTTTAGAAAGCCAGTAGGTGTATCCGATGAACAATTTATTTGTGCGAGAGTAGAACATAGGTTTTCACAAGTGGATATTGTGGTAATGCAAAATCCTCAAAATTATGTAGATGTTTTGCAGGACTGGACTATCAAAGAAATAGAAATTTACTACATAAGCTTGGATTATAATAGAATAGAAGGTGCATCTAAAAAAATAGAAGATGAAGAAGAGCCTGCAAGAACCCCAATGAGGATTATAGCTTCAACAACAGAATCTTTGATTTTCGAAGAATTTAAGGATTTTGTTCTATGCCCTGATACAGTAGATGGAGTAACCATAAGACCTACATGGGGATATAATGATAAAGGATTTGAATCCGAAATTCATGAAAGTGTTAAGGTGTATATTAGAGTACATTTTAACGAGGCTGAAAACATTGTATGGGATTCAGAAATAAGATGTGTAATAGACGAAGAAAATAAGAATCGCTATATAAGAATAGATAAGGGAAGAAGTACTAGGGGTTATTCTATGTCGATAAATGCATATGTTGATATTAATGAATGGTCTAACTTGTACCAGTGGATTGAAGGAGTAATGGTAGATTTTAACAACTAGATTTGATAACATGTTGTTTATTAGAGGGGGTGGAGTGAGTCCATCCCTTTTTTAGGTGATTTTGTTACCTAAATCCTTTGACTAATTTTGGGGAATACTTTAGATTAGTATTTACGGAAGATGAAACGAATGCTACAATAGAACAAATGTTCAGCATTGGCGGTGGCGTCATAGTGAAGTTGTAAAGAAGGATTGCGGAGCAAGAAATATGTCGGAAGTACAGAAACGTTTTGAATTACATTCTGAATATAAGCCTACTGGCGATCAGCCAGAGGCTATTTCCTGGATAATGCAGTTGAGTTCTTTGTGTCTTAGTATGGTTTTGACCGATTTGGGGTGCTGAAACGTCCATTTTATCTGTATTTTCATATAATTTGGACTGAAACATGGTTTGGACGGAATAGCACGAATCGGATTTGTGACCTAAATTCGTTTAATGATGATATACAACTACTGTTGAAGGATAAATTAAGGAAAATGAGGAATACAAAAACGGAGTCAAAAAGTTAAATAGATTTTGAAGCCAAGAAATAATACATTGATAGAGTTTGTAGTACTTGTACGAAAACAGGGAGATGATTGTAGTGGAAATAAGAAAACAGATGGAAATGGTCTTATATCACTCAGAGCAAAGTGATGTTACCGTTAATGCTATTATAAAAGATGAAACAATATGGATTACACAGAAAGCTATGGCTGAATTATTTGGAATAGATAAGTCAGGAATTAGCAGACATTTGTCTAATATTTTTAAGTCTGGAGAACTAGATGAGGAAGTGGTTGTTGCAAAAATTGCAACAACCACTCAGCATGGTGCAATAGAAGGGAAAACACAAAGTTCGTTGACAAATTATTATAATTTAGATGCAATTATATCTGTTGGTTATCGAGTGGATTCTAAGCAGGCAACTCAATTTCGTATTTGGGCAACGAATGTCTTAAAAGAATATATGCGAAAAGGTTTTGCCATGGATGATGAACGCTTGAAGCAAGGAAAAACTTTATTTGGTAAAGATTACTTCCGTGAATTGCTTGAGAGAGTTCGTTCTATCAGAGCTAGTGAAAGAAGAATATGGCAGCAGATAACAGATATTTTTGCCGAATGTAGTATAGATTATGATAAGACTTCAGAGGTTACATATAAATTCTATGCTACAGTACAAAATAAGTTCCATTTTGCCATAACAGGAAAAACAGCAGCAGAAATTGTATATGATACAGCAGATCATACAAAAGGTAATATGGGATTAACTACTTGGAAAAATGCTCCAGATGGACGAATTTTAAAGTCAGATATATCAATTGCAAAGAATTATTTGAATGAAAAACAAATTCGTCAATTAGAGCGTGCAGTTACGGGATATTTTGATTATGTCGAAGATTTGATTGAAAGAGAAAATGTTTTTACAATGCAAGAATTTTCAGATAGTATTAATGCCTTTTTGGAATTTCGTAGATACGATATCTTGCGAGATAATGGGATGGTATCGCACAAACAGGCGTTAGAAAAGGCATATAATGAATATGAAATATTTAATAAAACACAGCCGATTGAATCTGATTTTGATAAAGTTGTAAAAGAAATCAAAAATAAGCAATAAGATTCGTTGAACAAAAGTGACGTAATGAAAAATTATTCAGTGAATATTCATCTGACAACTTTGCACGTACTACGAATACAACTTTGTGACCTAAATTCGTGTAATGAATAAATACAGCCAAGTACTATCAATTATAATAATACGAATTTCAGGTTGTTAGCCAACTTTTTACTATAGACTATGGAGCAAGAAATATGTCGGAAGTACAGAAACGTTTTGAATTACATTCTGAATATAAGCCTACTGGCGATCAGCCAGAGGCTATTGAGCGCTTGTCTCAAGGTATCCTTAGGGGAGATAGATGCCAGACGCTTAAGGGTGTAACAGGCTCTGGTAAGACATATACCATGGCTAATGTTATCCAGAAGGTTCAGAGACCTACTCTGGTTTTGGCCCATAACAAGACCTTGGCAGCGCAGCTATGCTCAGAGTTTAGAGACTTTTTCCCAGATAATGCAGTTGAGTTCTTTGTGTCCTACTATGACTATTATCAGCCAGAGTCATATCTTCCTTTGTCTGACCTTTATATTGAGAAGGATTGTGACATTAACGACGAAATAGATAGACTTAGACACTCTGCCACTACAGCTTTGTTTGAACGTAAGGATGTTATTATCGTTTCTTCTGTTAGCTGTATATATGGCCTAGGAGACCCAGAGGATTACAAGGAACTTATGCTTTCTCTTCGCCCTGGTATGGAGAAACCCATGGACCAGGTCATGCAGGCCTTGGTGGACATGCAGTTCCAGCGCAATGACTACAATAGAGTTAGAGGTACCTTTGGAGTTAAGGGCGATACACTTGAGATTTTTCCATCCTATTCATCTGGAACTATTATTAGAGTTGAGTTCTTTGGAGATGAGATTGACAGGATTAGAGAGATTAATAGCATTACGGGAGAGGTTTTGGCCACTCGTTCCCACGTTGGTATTACACCTGCATCTCACCATGCAGTTATGCGTTCCAAGATGCAGTCTGCCATTGCAGGCATTGTAAGAGAGATGGAGGACTGTGCTAAGGACTTTAAGGATAGGGGCAGATATGTAGAGGCTCAGCGTATTGAGGAGCGTACTCTTAACGATATGGAGATGCTTACCGAGACAGGCACATGCAAGGGTATTGAGAACTATTCTCGCCACTTGTCAGGAAGAGAGCCCGGAACACCACCATTTACACTTTTGGACTTTATGCCAGAGGATTTCATTATGTTCATCGATGAGTCCCACGTTACAGTTCCACAGGTTGGAGCCATGTATAACGGAGACCGTGCACGTAAGGATAACTTGGTCACATATGGTTGGAGACTTCCTTCTGCATATGACAATAGACCTCTTAAATTCGACGAGTTTTTGGATAGAGTTCCACAGATGATTTGCGTAAGTGCAACCCCTGCCAAGTTTGAGCGCGAGCGTTCCACCCAGGAGGTTCAGCAGATTATCAGACCAACAGGTCTTATTGATCCAGAGATTATTGTTAGACCAGTTACAGGTCAGATTGACGATTTGCTTGATGAGATTGGACTTGTAACATCCCAGGGACATAGAGTTTTGGTTACAACTTTGACTAAGAAGATGGCAGAGGATTTGACCGACTATTTGGACAAAATGGGGGTTAAGGTTAGATATCTTCACAGTGATATCGTAACTATTGAGCGTACTGAGATTATTCAGGATTTGCGTAAGGGTGTATTCGATGTGCTAGTAGGTATTAACTTGCTTAGAGAGGGTTTGGATATTCCTGAGGTAGGACTTGTAGCTATTTTGGACGCGGACAAAGAGGGTTTCCTTCGTAGTGAAACAAGTTTGGTACAGACAATTGGTAGAGCAGCCCGTAACGTGGACGGCAGAGTAATTATGTATGCAGACACAATTACTGACTCCATGAGCAGAGCTATTGCAGAGACCAATCGTAGGAGACAGATTCAGCAGCAGTATAACATTGACCACAACATTACTCCCACCAGCATTACCAAGGCAGTTAAGACTATTATCGAGACTACCAAGGTTATGGATGTGGATTATGAGACAGGCGAGGTCTTGGGTACACCAGACATTGCAACATTGGAGAATATGATCCAACAGTTGACAGTAGAGATGAGAGCAGCAGCGGCAGAGGAGAGATACGAGGCAGCCGCCATGATCAGAGACAGGATCTATGAGCTTAAGGCGGAGCTCCAGACGGTTAACATTGGATTGAAAGGAACAAAGAAATGAAATTCCAAGATTTTGTAGATAGTGAGATGGGCACAGGTGTTCCATCTTTAGACAAGGAATATATCGTCATTCGCGGTGCTAGAGAAAATAACCTTAAGGATATTAACCTCAAAATACCTAGAGATAAGTTAGTAGTGTTCACAGGCCTTTCTGGCAGTGGCAAAACTTCACTTGCTTTTGACACCATATATGCAGAGGGACAGAGGAGATACATGGAGTCCCTTTCTAGTTATGCTAGACAGTTCTTGGGCCAGATGGATAAGCCGGATGTGGACTATATAGGTGGCCTTTCTCCAGCTATTTCCATTGACCAGAAGACTACTTCCCGTAACCCTAGATCTACAGTTGGTACCGTTACAGAGATTCATGACTATTTGAGACTTTTGTTTGCTAGAGTAGGACACCCTCACTGTCCTAAGTGTGGTAAGCCTATTTTGCAGCAGACAGTGGACCAGATGGTGGACAAGGTAATGTCCATGCCTGAGGGAACCAAGATTCAGTTGTTGGCTCCAGTAGTTAGAAGCCGTAAGGGTGAATATATTAAATTAATTTCAGAGTTTAAGCAGCAGGGATATGTCCGCGTAAGAGTAGATGGACAAGTATACGACATGGAGGACGATATCCAGCTTGACAGAAATAAGAAGCATAGCATCGAGGTTGTTGTTGACCGTCTCGTAGTTAAAGAAAGTATTAGACGTAGATTGGCAGACTCTCTTGAGCAGTGTCTTAAGTTGGCAGATGGTCTTGTGGTTGTGGACTATGTTGGATCCCACGAGGATACAATGAGTCTTAACTTCGCATGTCCAGATTGTGGTATTAGCTTGGAGGAGTTGGAGCCACGTATGTTCTCCTTTAATGCTCCTCAGGGTGCATGTCCTCACTGTAGCGGATTAGGTGCTATTTCTCAGGTTGACCCTGACCTTGTAATTCCGGACAAGGAGTTGAGCCTTAGGGAAGGTGCGATTTCTGTATCTGGTTGGAATACTGAGAACGAAGAGGGCTGGATTACACAGGTGTTCACAGGCCTTGCTAGAGCATACAACTTTAGCGTAGATGTTCCAGTTAAGGAACTTCCACAAAAGGCTTTGGACGTAATCCTTTATGGCACAAACAGGGAAAAGTTCCAGATTATAATGCCAAATGGCAACAAATATTACATGTCCTTTGAGGGCGTTATAAATGGCATGTGGCGCAGATATAACAATACAGAGTCTGAGTCTATGAAGAAGTACTATGAGGGCTATATGAGCACTCATGACTGTCCTGTATGCCATGGCACAAGATATAAGCCAGAGACATTGGCAGTTAAGTTCTGCGGCAAGAATATCCATGAAGTAAGCCAGATGGCAGTAGTAGACGCAAGGGAATTCTTTGCCAACTGCCAGATTACTGAGAGAGAGCAGATGATCGCAGACAAGATTCTCAAGGAGATTAGAGCAAGACTCGACTTCTTGTATAACGTAGGTCTTGGATATTTGACACTTTCACGTAGCGCATCCACATTGTCAGGTGGTGAGGCTCAGCGTATTAGACTTGCAACACAGATTGGCTCAGGTCTTATGGGCGTTCTATATATTTTGGATGAGCCTTCCATTGGTTTGCACCAGAGGGATAATGCTAAGCTCCTTAAGACATTGGAGCAACTTAGAGATTTGGGTAACTCCCTTATTGTTGTTGAACACGATGAGGAAACTATGTTAGTAGCTGACCACATTGTAGATGTGGGACCTGGAGCAGGTGAAATGGGTGGTACCATTGTGGCCCAGGGTACAGCACAGGAGTTAATGGCAAATCCTGCATCTCTTACAGGCAGATACTTAAATGGAGAGTTAGCAATTCCCACTCCAGTTGTAAGGAGAACCTGCGATGGCAAGTGGTTGCATATTGAAGGTGCCAGCGAAAACAACCTTAAGGATGTTGATGTGGATGTTCCAGTTGGAGTATTTACATGTGTAACTGGTGTTTCAGGTTCTGGTAAGAGTTCCCTTATTAACGAGGTTTTGTGCAAGAGACTTCTTCACGACCTTAACAAGGCTAGAATTCGTGGTGGTAAGTGCCGCAACATTACAGGAATAGAGCAACTTGATAAGATTATTAATATTGACCAGACACCAATAGGACGTACTCCTAGATCTAATCCTGCCACATACACAGGTATGTTTGACATGATCCGTGAGCTCTTTGCAGCAACACCAGATGCTAAGATGCAGGGATACACAGCAGGTAGATTTAGCTTTAACGTTAAGGGCGGTAGATGTGAGGCTTGCCAGGGTGGCGGTATTATTAAGATCGAGATGAACTTCTTGTCAGATGTTTACGTACCATGTGAAGTATGCCGTGGTAAGAGATATAACCGTGAGACTCTTAACATTAGATATAAGGGCAAGAATATTTCCGAAGTTTTGGACATGACTGTAGATGAGGCAATGACATTCTTTAAGAATGTTCCTTCTCTGCATCGCAAAATACAGGCATTATATGATGTAGGTCTTGGATATATTAGACTTGGTCAGTCAGCCACCACATTGTCTGGTGGTGAGGCCCAGAGAGTTAAGCTTGCTACAGAGCTTTCTAAGCGTAGCACAGGCAAGACATTATATATTTTGGATGAGCCCACAACAGGTCTCCATATGGATGATGTTAAGAGGCTTATTACTATTCTCCAGAGATTGACAGACGCAGGTAATACAGTTGTAGTAATTGAGCATAACTTGGATGTTATTAAGTGTGCAGACTACGTAATTGACATGGGCCCGGAGGGCGGAGACATGGGCGGAACCGTTATTGCAAAGGGTACTCCAGAGCAGGTTGCTAAGGTTCCAGAGTCATATACAGGCCAATATCTTGCAAAAGCACTGTCTAAGGGAGTATAATTTCAAATTACTATTGTAAATTAGAGAGGTGACACAGATGCAATTGTGTTCTAAGTGCAAAAAGAATGTCGCCATGATTCAAATCATGAAGTCAGAAGGAACTGCGGTTAAGCAGGAGTTCCTCTGTTTGTCCTGTGCCAAGAAGATGAACCTTGGTATGGTAGATTCAGTTATTAAGCAGTTAGGTATTGATCCTGACCAGGTGGATGAGTTCTGTGAGCAGATGACAGAGAGTATGAAGGATGCAGATCCAGAGATGCTTGAGAAGCTTGGTGACCCCAGCATGCTTAAGGATTTGCTTAACAGTGCCATGCAGCAGGGAGACAGCGAGAGCCTTTCAGAGGAATCCCATAGTACCTCTGATCACAAGGAGGAGCGCACTTCTACTACAGAGACTAAGGATAAGGAAACTAAGAAGGTTAAGCACAAGTTCCTTGAGACATATGGTACTAACTTGACTAACAAGGCTGCTAGAGGCGAGATTGACAAGATCGTAGGTAGAGACAAGGAGCTCGACAGAGTTATCCAGATCCTTAATCGTAGACAGAAGAATAACCCTGTACTTATTGGTGAGCCAGGTGTAGGTAAGACAGCTATTGCAGAGGGCTTGGCTACAGCTATTGTAGAGGGCAAGGTTCCAGAGCGACTTAAGAATTACGAGATTATCCAGTTGGATATGACAGGCATGGTAGCCGGTACTCAGTTTAGAGGTCAGTTCGAGGCTAGAATCAAAGGCGTTGTAGATGAGGCTATTAAGTGTGGCAACATTATCCTTGTAATTGACGAGCTTCACAATATTGTAGGAGCAGGCAATGCAGAGGGTGCTATGAACGCAGCTAACATCCTTAAGCCAGTTTTGGCTAGAGGCGAGCTTCGTATTATTGGTGCAACAACATTGGATGAGTATCGTAAGCATATTGAGAAGGATAGCGCCTTGGAGCGTAGATTCCAGCCAGTTATGGTTAATGAGCCCAGTATCTTGGATGCCATCGAGATCATGAAGGCAGTTAGACCATACTATGAGAAGTATCACGGAGTAACAATTTCCGACCATATTTTGGAGAGAATGGTTACTTTGTCTGAGAGATATGTTACAGATAGATTTTTGCCAGATAAGGCCATAGATATTATGGATGAGGCAGCATCTAGAGCTAACCTTAAGAATACTAAGCTCCAGGAGCTTGACCAGCTTACAGACAAGTTAGCAGATACAGAGGCAGCAGTTGCAGTGGAGGAGGCTCGTACTCAGCCAGACTATGAGAAGCTTGCACAGATGCGTCAGGAACTTTGTGTATTGCAGGATAAGGTTAAGGCTTTGGCAGAGGAGGCATACTCATTTGAGGTTTCCTTTGACGATGTAGCTGGCGTTGTTGAAATGTGGACAGGTATCCCGATCAATAAGGTATCCGAGGCAGAGGGAGCACGACTTCTTAAGCTTGAGGAAAGTTTGCACGAGAGAGTAATTGGTCAGGAAAAGGCTATTAACTCTGTTTCTTCTACTATTCGCAGATGCAGAGCAGGTTTGAGAGCTAAAAAGCGTCCAGCATCCTTTATCTTTGTAGGACCTACAGGTGTTGGTAAGACTGAGCTCGTAAAGGCTCTTACACAGGAGCTTTTTGGCACAGAGGAAGCCATGGTTAGACTTGATATGTCTGAGTTCATGGAGAAGCACACAACTTCCAAGCTTATTGGTTCCCCTCCAGGATATGTGGGATATGACGAGGCAGGTCAGTTGACAGAGAAGATTCGTCGCAGACCCTACTCTGTAATCTTGATGGACGAGATCGAAAAGGCACATCAGGATGTATTTAACATTTTGCTTCAGATTTTGGACGATGGTCGTCTCACAGATAGCCAGGGTAGAGTTGTTAACTTTGAGAACACAGTTATTGTTATGACATCTAATGCTGGTACTACTCTCAAGGTAGGAGATGTGGGCTTTGGTTCTGACACAACAGACAGATCCGAAGCACGTATTAAGTCAGCACTTAAGAGCTTGTTTAGACCTGAGTTCTTGAATAGAGTAGACGATATCGTTGTATTCGATAAGTTGACAGAAACAGAGCTTAGACAGATTCTTGATCTGCAGATTAATATGTTGGCCAAGGACCTTATGGACAAGAAGATTACTATTACAGTAACTGATGGCCTTAAGGATTACCTTCTCAACTATGAGCGTAATGATGCATTTGGTGCTAGACCACTTAAGAGAAGCATTCAGCGCAACATTGAGGAGCGCATGGCTAGAATGTACTTAGAGGGAACTATTGTGGACGGAGACAGCCTTACATTGGATGTGGACGACAATGGTCCTGTAATAACAAAACAGATGTAAATACAAAATTAAGCTGAGGGTGACCTTGGCTTTTTTGTTGTTTCACCCCAAAAAGCACATGTTTCTTATGAAAACACGAAAGAAGCACGAAGAAAACACGAAATTTTTGCGCAAGTCCATTGAAATTTGGCATGGATATGGCAAGATTATAGGTGTATAAGTACTGTGAAGTAGTAAGTTTTAGATGCGATGAATTTAGAGCATTAAAGCAGAGAAATGTTTGAAAGGTACTTTATTATGAAGATAGTAATTGAACTTCCGGATTATGATGGCAATGGTATTGATGTGATTTGGGATGAAAATTCTAAGTGTAGGATAACGGTCTATGATGGAGAAGTTGGTTTATCTGCTAATAGGGAGGGCTTAATCGCAATAGCAAAACAGATGTTGTATATGGCATATAATGACCTGCCAGAGGGAAGTCATATTCATTATGATAGTTTTTTTACAAAACAAGAAGGCAAAGAGCTTCTAATAGAAAAGGTTGATTAAATGAAAGTACGTGTGCTTAGTAAAATTGCAGATCGAGTGAAGGTAAAATCTTCAATTGGAATATTTGAGGCCAAATGGTGCACAGAGACTCCAGTTGTATCGAGGCAATATTATGTTGAGTTAGATAGCAAAGAGAAACTTACACTTGATGCTATAATCAAGGTCCCAAAGTGGCGTGGCGCAGAAATTAGCTATGAAGATGATGTTGTTTATCTGACAGGTTATGTAGAAGATGTTGAGGATCACATGCTCTTTTTGAGACTAGGTGAATCTTTAATGATGGTAAATCTTTCTCAAGATCAAAAATTCGATGAGTTTAAGGAGCAGTACGTTTGTGTAAAGCTTAAGGAGATTAATTTGTATGATATTGGGATTTAAGAATAAAGCTAGGATTAAAATTGTATTTTCTCTAACAAAAAAAGATAGTGCAGATATGGACTGGGATGTTATAACAAATGCCCTTGGAATTACACCAACTAAAATATCTCCACCTAAAATTAGTAGGGGAAGGATATCTAAGGAATATTCAAAAGAGGAAATCGAAAGAGATATGCCCTGGTGCACAATAATTTCAGGAGATAGCTTGTACCATAAATATATAGTGCATGGTTCGTATAGTTTTGAATCACCAGAAATGAATTCTATTTGGGTGGATCAGTGCTTAAAACAGTTTGAGAAATCTTTTCAGGATAAAGACCAGGTTATTTCAAGAATATGTGAAGAGTATGGTATGTACGCTAATTTAATCATTAAGTTATATGGCCCTAAGAAGGATTTTCCTTATCTGGAGATTCCAAAGGAAAGTGTGGAGTTTTGGGGAAAAGCAGGCGCATCCATACGTTTCGAGTTTTTGTAAAATAGAACTAATTTAATATCAGAATAACAAAATCACCATACCCGATTGGATATGGTGATTATTTGTTTGCTTTTAAGTTAGATGATTAATACAAGCTAGCAAGTACCTTGTCTGTGCATGTGCCAGTAGATACAACAACAGTAAGTGCTACAGAGTTCTTGGAAAGAATCTCAGCAACCTGCTCGTCCTCGTAATCTGCTACGCTACCAGCTCTGAGAATCTGTACATCTCCAAGGAATACATCAAGCATGGAGTCTGTAATCTCTACGTTGGAACCGTTAATAGCATTAACGATGCTGCTTACATCGCAGATGCCCTCAGAAAGATCCTCCTTGAAAGCGTTAGAACCAGCAATTGCATTTGCGAGCTCAAGTGCCTGCTCCTGTGTAGTAGCGTTCTTAACTGTAACCTCAACGAACTTGCCACTCTCGCAGTCTCTAACGAGATCCTTGCAAAGGTTGGAGCAAAGGTACTGAAGAACGTTTGTGAAGCTGTCGTATGCGTTGTCCTGTGCAACTACGCCAGAGTTATCTGCCTGGCCGTTAGCAAGTGCAACAACTGCCTCGTAAGCGTTAAGCTTACCATCTACGGAAATCTTAGCGAATGTCTTAGCTACTACAGTTTCAATGGACTTCTGAAGAAGTGCCTTAGAAATGTTAACGTCTGTTGTGATGATAACTGTTATACCACCCATGAGAGGATAGTAGATACCAGAACCCTTAACCATAACGCCAACGCGAACTGTCTCATCCTGAAGCTTGAACTCTGCTGCATACTCCTTACGACGAGTGTCGCATGTCATGATTGCATCAATAGCATCAAGGTTGCCGCTGTCAGACATGTTACCAACAAGTGTCTCAACAGAAGCTGTGAGATTATCCATGGGAAGAGCCTTGCCCATAACACCAGTGGAGAGGAAGAGAACGTCATCTGCCTCACAACCAAGCTGCTCAGCTACAAGGGAGCAAATATGCTTAGCATCTGCAACGCCCTGCTGGCCGTTACATGCATTAGCATTGCCACTGTTAACTACAATAGCGTTTGCGTAACCATTTGCGATATTCTCCATAACCACTTTAGTGGAATTGCTACGAACATTGAGTCCAGAAAAAACGCCAGCAGCTGCTGCTGTGTCGTCAGAGCAAACAAGTGCAAAATCATTTACATCATTTGGCTTAATACCAGTTGCAATACCGGAGGCAAAAAAGCCCTCTGGTGCAACTACACCGCCATCAATTAACTTAATCTGCATAAAGAACCACCTCGTACTTCTTTTTCTATCCCCCTATTATAACAGAAGTTTCTAGCAAAAAAACCCCATTTGGAAATATTTATACCTATTATATAAGGCAAATGGATTTTTCTTACGAAATATGCACAAAATAAACTGGCTTTGTTATGAATTATTTCACATTTGATGTTGTTGACAACATATTCTTATGGTAGTAAACTGTAACCAGTGATTAGCACTCGACCGAGGTGAGTGCTAACAAACTAAAACAGAGGGCACTAAGTCACATGACCGGAAACGGTCGGAGGATTAAATGGACGATAGAAAGTTAAAAATATTAGAGGCTATCATAGACGAGTACATCCAGACTGGCGAACCAGTAGGATCTCGTAATATTTCTAAGAAGCTCGACCTTAAACTTTCTCCAGCCACTATCCGTAACGAGATGGCAGATTTGGAGGAGATGGGTTACCTAGAACAGCCTCATACATCTGCAGGACGCGTTCCTTCTGACAGAGGCTACAGACTGTATGTTGACTCTCTTATGAGCCCCAGACAGTTTGACGACCAAGAGGGTCTGGCAGCCATGACAGAGATTCTGCACTCTAAGATTGACGAGTTAAGCTACATGCTCCAGAGAGCGACTAGACTACTTTCTCAGATTACAGGATATCCTATTGTTGCTACAGCTAAGACAGACGGCGACACAGAGATTATCAAGAACGTGCAGCTTTTCTTGGTAGATGTGGAGAAGGCAATGGTAGTTGTTACCACAGAGTCTGGCAGCATTCATAACAGGATCATTTTGATTCCAGCAGATGCCACACAGGACCAGGTTGACAAGGTAGCCAAGATGCTTTCTGCTAAGCTTCACGGAGTTGAGATTTCCTCCATTGACGTTGCTTTGGCCAACACCCTTAGCAAGATTGAGGGCATTAGGATCGACATTTTGCTTCCAGTACTTCAGGGCATTGTGGAGTCAAGACGCAGGAACGAAGAGCACAGAACTTACACAGATGGCGCCAAGAACGTTTTGGAGTATCCAGAGTTCAGTGATTCCGCTAGAGCTAAGGAACTCATAGGAATGTTGGAGGAGAAGGGTTTCATTAGAGATGTGGTTACACACATGGAGATGGACCAGGAGCAGGACCTTTACGTTAGCATCGGTAGTGAGAACCAGGACGAGAAGATGCAGGATTGTTCCATTGTAGCCAGCACCTACGATGTTGATTCTTCTCACAGAGTTTTGATCGGCGTTATCGGACCTAAGAGAATGGATTACGCTAGAGTAGTTTCAGTGCTTAAGGATATGAAATCAGTTATGAACCGCAGAGAGATTAAGAGCCTTAATCCAGACAGCGGAGCTCATATAGAGGGAGATAAATAATGAACGAAGAGAACATTAAGGATACTGTTACTCCAGAGGAGACAGTAGCTCAGGACACAAAGGCTTCTGCCAAAAAGGATAAGGTTGACAAGAAGTTAGCTAAGCAGGTTGCAGAGCTTGAGGAGAAGCTGGCAGCTAAGGAAGCAGAGCTTGCAGAGGCAAATGATAAATTCATGAGACTTGCAGCAGAGTACGATAACTACCGTCGTCGTACTACTAGAGAAAAGGAGCTCATGTACGGAGATGGCAAGGCAGATGCAGTGGAGAAGATTCTTCCAGTTCTGGACAATTTGGACAGAGCCATGGCAGCAGAGCCAGAGACTGCAGAGGCTAAGCAGTATCACGAAGGTGTAAAGATGACAATCCGTCAGTTCAAGGAAGTAATGTCCAAGATTGGCGTTGTTGAAATAGAGGCCTTGGGCAAGGAGTTCGACCCCAACCTTCACAATGCAGTAATGCATGTTGAGGATGAGACTGTTGGAGACAATACAGTTGTGGAAGAGTTCCAAAAGGGCTACATGCTTGGAGATAGGGTTATTCGACATAGCATGGTTAAGGTAGCAAACTAACCCACATATTATTAGCAAATTAATTAGATTTTGGAGGATATTAAAATGGCAAAGGTTATTGGTATTGATTTAGGTACAACAAACTCATGCGTAGCAGTTATGGAAGGTGGCGAGCCAGTAGTTATCGCTAATCCCGAAGGAAATAGAACAACTCCATCTGTTGTTGCATTCTCTAAGACAGGCGACAGACTTGTAGGTCAGGTTGCAAAGAGACAGGCAATTACAAACCCAGATGGTACAATTATCTCCATCAAGAGAAAGATGGGTACAGCAGAGAAGGAGAACGTAAACGGTAAGCAGTACACTCCTCAGGAAATCTCCGCAATGATTTTGCAGAAGATTAAGTCCGATGCAGAGGCATACTTGGGCGAGACAGTTACACAGGCAGTTATCACAGTTCCTGCATATTTCTCTGACTCTCAGAGACAGGCAACTAAGGACGCTGGTAAGATTGCAGGCCTTGAGGTTTTGAGAATCATCAACGAGCCTACAGCTGCAGCTCTTGCTTACGGCCTTGACAAGGAGCATGATCAGAAGATCCTTGTTTACGACTTGGGTGGTGGTACTTTCGACGTATCCCTCATGGAGATTGGCGATGGAGTATGCGAGGTTCTCGCAACAGGCGGAGACACAAAGCTTGGTGGTGACGATTTTGACCAGAGAATCATGGATTACATGGTAGCTCAGTTCAAGTCCGAGACAGGTATCGACCTTACATCTGACAAGATGGCAATGCAGAGAATTAAGGAAGCTGCAGAAAAGGCTAAGATCGAGCTTTCTGGTGTTACAAACTCTAACATCAACCTTCCTTTCATCACAGCAGATGCAACAGGTCCTAAGCACCTTGACATGACACTTTCCAGAGCTAAGTTCGATGAGCTTACAGCAGACCTCGTTGAGAGAACAATGAGACCTCTTAGACAGGCATTGTCCGATGCAGGCGTATCTGCAGCTCAGGTTGACAAGGTTCTCCTTGTTGGTGGTTCCACAAGAATTCCAGCAGTTCAGGAAGCTGTTAAGAAGTTCATGGGTAAGGATCCTTTCAAGGGCATTAACCCAGACGAGTGCGTAGCAGTTGGTGCTGCTATTCAGGCTGGTGTTCTCACAGGTGACGTTACAGGCTTGCTCCTTTTGGACGTAACTCCATTGTCCCTTGGTATTGAGACACTTGGTGGTGTATGCACAAAGCTTATTGAGAGAAACACAACTATTCCTACAAAGAAGAGCCAGGTATTCTCCACAGCAGCAGACGGTCAGACATCTGTAGAGATTCACGTTTTGCAGGGTGAGAGAGAAATGGCAGCTGGTAACAAGACACTTGGTCGTTTCAGCTTGTCCGGTATTGCTCCAGCTCCAAGAGGAATTCCTCAGATTGAGGTAACATTCGATATCGACGCAAACGGTATCGTAAACGTATCTGCTAAGGACCTTGGTACAGGTAACGAGCAGAAGGTAACAATCACAGCTTCTACAAACCTTTCTAAGGACGATATCGATGCAGCTGTTAAGGAAGCAGAGAAGTTCGCAGAGGAAGATAAGAAGAAGAAGGAAGACATCGACACAAGAAACCAGGCAGACGCTACAGTATACCAGGCAGAGAAGATGCTTAAGGATATGGGCGACAAGATGGATGCAGGCGACAAGAGCTCCATCGAGAATGCTTGCAACGGTGTTAAGGAAGCTCTCAAGGGTACAGACCTTGACGCAGTAAAGGCTGCAATGGAGACATTGACTCAGGCAATCTATGCAGTATCTGAGAAGGTTTACAAGCAGACAGGTGCACAGCCTGGCGCTGAGAACCCAGGTGCAGGTACAACAGCAGATGGTCAGACATACTACGATGCTGACTTCACTGAGGTAGATGACAATAAGTAATTGCCAAAAACAAGTAATATAGGTTACACTGTCCCGCGGAGATTTTCTTACGCGGGACGTGGACTGTAATTAGGAAATTATCCAAACAGCCGGTTTTACATATAAAGTAGGTTGCCGGTAGTGAGTTTAAGGAAGAAACTATGGCAGATAAAAGAGATTATTATGAGGCCCTGGGATTAACAAAGGGAGCTTCTGAGGAAGAGATCAAGAAGGCTTTTAGAAAAAAGGCTAAGCAGTATCACCCAGACATTAACCCAGGCAATAAAGAGGCCGAAGAAAAGTTCAAAGAGGTTAACGAGGCATACAGTGTCTTGAGTGACCCAGACAAGAAGGCAAAGTACGACCAGTTTGGCCATGCAGCATTTGACCCAGCAGCAGGTGCTGGAGCAGGTGGTTTCGGCGGATTTGGTGGCTTTGGCGGAGCAGGCGGATTTGACTTTGGCGATATTTTTGACTCCTTCTTTGGAGGCGGTGGTATGAGGAATTCTAATCCAAACGCTCCAAGGCAGGGACAAAACATTGAAGTTAATGTTACAATTAGTTTTGAAGAAGCAGCCACAGGAGTAGATAAGCAGATTAGCTACTATAGAACAGAGAAGTGCGAGGACTGTCATGGTACAGGTGCTAAGGATCCAAACTCTGTTACTAAGTGTACAATGTGCGGTGGTACTGGTAGAATCAACGTTCGTCAGAACATGGGATTTGCTCAGTATACAACTGTTAAGGAGTGTGATGCTTGTCATGGCACAGGTAAGGTTATTAAGGAGCCTTGTTCTAAGTGCGGTGGTAAGGGTACAACTCGTAAGCAGCACAAGATTTCTGTTAAGATTCCAGCAGGTATTGACGATGGCCAGGCTATTTCCGTAGGCGGAGCAGGTAACGTAGGCACAAATGGTGGCCCAAATGGCAACGTTATTGTTAATGTATCTGTACAGCCCCACGAGCTCTTTGAGAGACAGGGAAGCGACGTTATTTGTAAGTTGCCTTTGACATTTGCCCAGGCAGCACTTGGTGCAGAGATTGAGATTCCAACTATTGATGGTAGAGTTAAGTACAATGTTCCAGCAGGAACTCAGACAGACACTGTTATCCGTCTTAAGGGCAAGGGAATGCCAATTCTTCGTAGCACAGCTAGGGGCGATCAGTACGTTAAGTTCTACATTGACGTTCCTCGCCACATGAACGAAAAGCAGAAGGAACTTTTGCGTAAGTTCGGCGAAATTAGCGGAGATTCCTTTGAGAACAGTAAGAACTTTTTTGACAGAGTCAAAAAGAAATTTAAGTAGGTGAGACTATGAAACTTATTGAGTTAACAGCAAGAACAATTCCAGAGTTAACAGATTTGGTATGCGCAGAGATTTACGACTATGGCGTAATGGGCGTTTCCATCGAGGATAAGAACGACATTAGAGAGTTCTTGGAGAACAATAGACAGTTCTGGGACTACGTAGATGAGGAGCTCCTTTCTGGTAGCGATGACTTCGTTTACATCAGAACATATTTTAAGGATGACGAAGAGGGTAACAGACTCTATGCAGATATTGCTGCAGACCTTTCTCAGATGGAGAATGTTACTGTTTCCAGATCTCACGTAAACGATGAGGACTGGGCAAACAACTGGAAGAAGTATTTTAAGCCCTTCGCAGTAGGTGAGAACTTTATCGTAAGCCCCACATGGGAGAAGGTAGAGGATCCAGAGGATAGAACAATCATCAACATCGATCCTGGTATGGCTTTTGGTACAGGACAGCACCACACAACAAAGCTTTGCCTTGAGTTCATCGAGCAGAATACTAAGCCAAATGCTAAGGTGTTGGACATGGGTTGTGGTAGCGGTATTTTGGCTATTGCAGCACTCCTTTCCGGCGCTAAGGAAGCAACATTGGTTGACATCGACAGCATTGCTACAGAGACAGCAGTTGCTAACATGGAGATTAATGGAATTGCTAAGGATAAGTACACTGTTATGACAGGAAACGTTCTCGGCAACACAAGCTTTGCAAACAAGATTCCAGACAGAGAGTTTGACCTTATTACAGCTAACATTGTTGCAGATGTTATTAAGGCTATGAAGGATTTGTTTAGAGGATACATTAAGCCAAACGGATTGCTCCTTTGCTCCGGCATTATTTCCGAGAGAGCAGATGAGGTTCAGGAGGCACTTGAGTCCGTAGGTTTCACTAAGATTTCTGCTAGAACATCTGGTGAGTGGACAGCTATGCTCATGAGGGCTCCTAAGTAATGTCATACACCATTAAGTCTGTAGGTCAGGTTCAATATGTGGATTTTGATTCGTTGTCTCATGTAAGACATGGATTTTCTCTGCGAACAGGCGGAGTTAGCCAGGACCATTGTGAGTCTTTGAACTTTACTTTGAACACAGGCGATACAGAGGAAAATGTAAAAAAGAATTACGAAATATTTGCAGAGGCGCTGGGCGTTGAGTCCAGTAGCCTCTGTTTGTCTAAGCAGATTCACGAAACTGTAATTGAGAGAGTGGATAGTAGCTTGGCAGGTAATGGACTATATACGCCACAGGTTTTTGTAAGTTGTGACGGCCTGGTGACAAATGATCCACATGTTTCTTTGGTTACATTTTACGCAGATTGCTGTCCTATAATGGTTGCCACACCGGATGGAAAGGCTGTTGGAGCAGCCCATGGTGGATGGAGAGGTACTGCAGGACGCATAGCAGGACTTCTGGTGAATAAAATGGAGACAGAATTTGGATGCAATCCTAAGGATTTGAAAGCGTCTGTTGGACCATGTATCGGTAAATGTTGTTTTGAGACACATTGCGATGTACCAGATAGCATGAGAGAACAGCTTGGTGATATGGTGGACAAATTCGTAGAACCAATAGAAAATGGCAAGTTTATGGTGGATTTAGCAGGGATAAACAGAGCCATACTTATTGAGGCAGGCGTGAAACCGGAGAATATTAGCGTATGCGATGAGTGCACATGTTGTAACCCAGATAAGTTCTATTCTCATAGGAGAAATGGCCTTAGAAGAGGCAGCATGGTTGCAGTTATTACTCCAAAGTGAACTACCACTAAGCTAAAGCTTACTGGCTTCTTGCTTCAATGTCCTTGCAACCTACTAACTCCACAAGCGTGACTTCGGGTAGTTCCTACCC
>JAFYSJ010000030.1 GCA_017559445.1 Clostridia bacterium | reverse complement strand
TTTCTAGACAGCTTTGGTGGGGACACCGTATCCCTGCATACTACTGTCAGGATTGTGATGAGATTGTAGTATCTAAGACTGTTCCCACAGTATGTCCTAAGTGCGGCGGCGTACACTTTAAGCAGGATCCAGACACATTGGATACATGGTTCTCATCTGCACTTTGGCCTTTCTCCACAATGGGTTGGCCAGAGAATACAGATGAACTTAAGTATTTCTTCCCAACAGATGTTCTCGTAACAGGTTACGATATTATTTTCTTCTGGGTAGCTCGTATGATTTTCTCCTCTTGCGAGCAGATGGGAGAGACACCATTTAAGTACGTATTCATGCACGGTCTCGTAAGAGACGCATTGGGCCGCAAGATGTCCAAGTCCTTGGGCAATGGTGTAGACCCATTGGATATTATTGCTAAGTATGGTACAGATGCTCTTAGATTTGCTTTGGTTATCGGTACATCTGCAGGTAATGACCTTAGATTTACAGATGAAAAGGTAGAGGCAGCACGTAACTTCTGTAATAAGATTTGGAATGCATACAGATTTACAGTAGGACACTTCGAAGAGGATCAGGATTTCAACAATCTTAACCCTGATAACTTCACAGATGCTGATAAGTGGATTCTCAACCAGCTCAACAACGTAGTTGAGGAGATCAACTTCAACATGGATAAGTTTGAGTTCGGTGTTGCTCTTCAGAAGGTATACGATTTCGTTTGGGACTTGTTCTGCGACTGGTATATTGAGCTTGCAAAGCCTGCTCTTTACGGCGACAGACCTGGCAAGAAGGAGACACTTTACGTTCTTAACAAGGTTTTGGCTACATCCATGCAGCTTCTTCACCCATTCATGCCATTCGTAACAGAGGAGATTTACATGGGCCTTATCCACCAGGATGAGAGTATCATGATTTCTAGCTGGCCTCAGGTAAATGCAACAGAGCAGTTCCCAGCAGAGGCAGAGCGTATGGAGTTGATTATGTCCGCTATTCGTGGTATCCGTAACATTCGCGCAGAGATGAATGTTCCTAATTCCACAAAGGCTAACATGATCTTCGTTGCTGATTCTCAGGACGTAAGAGACGCTATTGCAAATGGTGCTCATTACTTTGAGAGATTGGCTGGTGCACAGGCTGTTGAGGTTCGTGAGAACAAGGAAGGCATTCCTGCAGATGCAGTTTCTGTAATTTGCGATGGTTGCCAGGTATATATTCCATTGGATCAGCTTATTGATATTTCTAAGGAAATTCAGAGATTGACTAAGGAAAGAGATACAGCAATGGCAGAGCTTAAGCGTGCTGAAGGCAAGCTTAACAACCAGGGATTCGTAGCAAAGGCTCCTGCACAGCTTATTGATGCTGAGAAGGAAAAGATTGCTAAGTTCACTGAGGTTCTTGCTCAGATTGAAGAGAGAATTGCACATTTATCAAACCGCTAATTAGCGAGGAAGGATAAGATTATGTATAAGGATAGAGTTTTTGAAGGTTCATGCGTAGCGCTTGTTACACCATTCACAGACAACAAGGGTGTTTGGGGCATCGACTTCGACAAGATGGGTCAGCTCATCGAGGACCAGATTGCTAATAAGACAGATGCTATTTTGATCGCAGGTACAACAGGCGAGTCCTCCACAATGTTCTGTGAGGAGCACATGGCTGCTATTGAGTACGCTGTTAAGAAGGTAGCTAACAGAGTTCCAGTTATTGCTAATGCTGGTAGTAACGAGACAAGACGTTCTGTTGAACTTACACAGTTCGCTAAGGATTTGGGCGCAGACGCAGTTTTGAGCGTAACTCCTTATTATAACAAGACAACTCAGAGAGGTCTTTTCGAGCACTTCAAGGCTATTGCAGGTGCAGCAGACATCCCAGTTATTATGTACAACGTTCCTTCCAGAACAGGTATGAATATTTCTCCTGAGACACAGATTGCATTGTCCTATGTTCACGGCATTGCAGGCGTTAAGGAGTGCTCCGTAACACAGATTCCAGAGGTTCTCTGTGGTGCACACAAGGATTACACAGTATATTCCGGTGAGGACGGAGTTGCTGTAGCAGCAGTAGCACTTGGCGCAAAGGGTGTTATTTCTGTTATCGCAAACATCGCACCTCAGTTCACACATGATATGATGATGGCTTCCCTTGAGGGTAATCTTCCTGTTGCTACAGAGATGCAGCTTCGTTGCACTCCATTGGTAAAGGCATTGTTCTGTGAGACAAACCCAATTCCAGTTAAGGAAGGTATGAACCTTCTTGGATGGGATGTTGGCGGTTGCAGACTTCCACTCGTTGACATGGAGCCTAAGCACGTAGAGCTTCTTCGCAAGGAAATGGCAGACTTCGGACTTAAGGTTGTGAGGTAATTCATGGTTAGAGTTATTCTTGTAGGTTCCAGCGGTAGAATGGGTCGTGCTATTGCAGACGCAGCTAAGGCTGGAGATGCAGTTAAGATTGTTGCAGGTGTAGACCTTTACAAGATTGATTGCGATTTCCCTGTATTTGACACACCAGATCAGTGTGATGTTGAGGCAGATTGTGTTATCGACTTTTCTAACCCATCCGTAACATTTGGTGTTATCGAGATGTGTAAGAGACTTGGAACTCCCTTGGTTATGGCTACAACAGGCTTGGACCAGGAGAGACAGGATGCTTTGCAGAAGCTTTCTGAGTCCGTTGCGGTATTCACATCTGCAAACATGTCCCTCGGTGTTAACTTGTTGATTCGCCTCTCTAAGATGGCAGCAGCTATGCTTGAGGGCGCTTTCGATATCGAGATTATTG
Source organism: Clostridia bacterium (assembly GCA_017559445.1). Lineage (GTDB taxonomy): Bacteria > Bacillota > Clostridia > RGIG7378 > RGIG7378 > RGIG7378. The sequence continues at coordinate 20,167 of JAFYSJ010000030.1, read as the reverse complement.
AGAGACATCACAATCAGAAACTTGATGCGCCTAGCGGTACAGCTCTTGCTATTGCAGATGCAATCAACGACACACTTAAAGAAAAGGATACATACGTTTACGATAGACAGAGCCGCAGAGAGAAGAGAGATCCTCATGAGATTGGTATCTCTGCAGTTAGAGGCGGTAACATCGTAGGCGAGCATGAGGTTCTCTTTGCTGGTAGAGATGAGATTATTTCTCTTACACATAGAGCAACATCTCGTGAGGTATTTGCTGTAGGTGCACTTAAGGCTGCTGAGTTCATGGCAGGCAAGGCTGCAGGCAGATACAACATGAATGATTTGATTGACAGTATTGTTCAGTAATTCACTATTATTTGGGGATGCCACAAAGGAATCAGAAGTAGCCCTCTGTTTTTGAAGCGCAGGAGTTACGGTTTTAGTGAAAACTACACGGTAGATAATTTTATTAACAAAAAAGGTCGGTGAGATTAAACTCAACCGACCTTATTTATTGTATTCTATTATTTAATTAACTGTTGAACTGCTGTAACTAAAATGTTCTGCAGCGTGAAATGTGAAATGACCTTTGGAACAAAGAGACATTCACTAAACACTAAACACCAAACACTCAACACTAGATGCGAAGCATCTCTGGAACGAAGGAACATACACTCAGCACTATAAGTTTAGCTCTGACCAAATCTTATATCTTTTCCCTCAAAGTAACAAAGGCTAAATCCTGTTCCCAGCAATCTAGAAGCAATACGCTCATCGTATACAGTTTTAAGTTCCTTTGGCTTGAGATTTGTAACAATAATGGTCTTGCGTGGGTAGGAACCATTGTAGTTAGCTCTGTTATCCAAGATGGAGATGAAGTCTGCGTACTTGGCAGGGGAGGAAACCTCAGTACCAAGATCGTCAATCACAAGAACAGGAGCTGAATAAATCTTTTCGGCAGTCATGGCCTCTAAGGAGTCACTGTCATATTTGCCCATTTTGTTATTAAGTAAACAATCGAAGAGCTGTGGGGCAGTTCTGTAAACACAGAATGTGCCATTAGCTAAAAGCTCGGAGCAAATAGTCTTAGCCAAATAAGTCTTACCGGTGCCAGTGGAACCCATAAACAAAAGGTTAGGGGAGTCAGCTGTCAATATAGAGTCAACAAATGTTCTTGCCTTACAGAGAATGGTCTCCATATTTTCCTTAGGAGATATATGGAGGGAACTATTTATAATAACCTCATTAGAAAATGGGGCTAAAGAATAGTCGTCAAACATTGTGAAGTTGCTAGGGTGAATGCCTGTTACATCAGCATAAAGCTTGTTTTCAAGTTCTATGGCGCAAGCACACTTCTGGTTAGCACCATCTACATTAATAAAACCAGTATCGTTGCAACGACGGCAAAAGAATCTAGGCTGGTTATAGTCCAAGGAAATGCCCATTTCCTCAAGGTAAGTTTCCTTGTTGGAAATAAGTTCGTTAAGCTCATCATCCTTCTGAACGGCCAAAGTCTTGTTATCTGTCAAAATAGCACGTGCAATAGCAAGTCTACAGAGATTAATATCTCTGTCCATGTCCTGTACCTCAGGATAATCTGCATATACTCGATTGCGACGTTCTACTGTGTCTGCCTCTGCGGAGAGACGACGGTTGCTAAGTGTCTCGTTAATGAGAGATTTAACCTCATATCTAGTCATGACTACATATCCCTTCTAACCAGGCTTCTAATAAGCTCCTGATCTTCTTCACTAATATTTGTGTCTCTGTCTGCAAAGTTGTTGCATGGAGACTTGCGTGTGGTAGAGGGAGTGCTATTGCGTCTAGCGGCCTCGTAGGCCTTAACATCCTCAATGGTTTTGAGACCAGCGTTATGCCACTCTGTGATTATCTTGTCGAAAAATTCAAAGGAAATACGAGTTGAGCGCACAGAACGACAAAGTGCAAGTTCAATAATCTCGTAGGAATATCCATAGTTAGCACTCCACTTAGTTACAATTTCCATCTCGAAGTCAGTAAGCTGTCTACCAAGCTTAAGGGAAGAGGAAATACGGTTAGCCAACTGCTGCTGGCAATTATATCTGTTCTCATATGCTTCAAGATCACAAAGAGTACGAATGTTATTTGAGTGCCAGGACTCTGCAATGCGTGCAGCGTAGTTTGGATTAAGCTTATTGTACTTTGCACACTGGTTAAAGAGCATAACCATAACCTCAGGGTCAAACTCGTACAAGTTGAACCATTTGTCGATAGTTGTATACCATGTGGTAGACATAAAGCCCTTGAAGTGCAAGGTGTTGATTGTATCAATAGCGGCAATGCGCTCCTTGTTAGTAGATGTCTCTGTGGGAGCAAGTGCATCAACAGGTCTATACAAGGAGTGAAGTCTCATTTCGGAAATGTTGTTGACGGAAATAGAATCCTTGCCCTTAACAATCAAGTCAGAAGACTCTAACTCAATGAGACATGCGCTAAGCTGATCCTGTGTGAAGGTCAAAGTAGTCATAAGATCCTTTTGAGTAAAGGATAATCCCTTATCTGCCAGATATAATATGTACATATAGAGCTTGACACTATCGCCTGAAAGACGTGGCAAAATAGAGGACATAAAGACCTCTGGAACAGATATATTATTAAATAAGGATGACTTGTTTAAGTTTGCCTTCATGAAAATTCCCCTTTAGTTGGTAAATACATATTATATAGACTAAAACTAGAATCGTAAACATAAAATGTATATTGACTTTCGATGGGCGCAATGATAAATTGTACCCATCTTAATGACCCCCACACAATTTATTTTAATGGTATTTATTCATGACTAACGAATTTTCTTCTATTCTTGAAGGTAAGAGTTTAGCCGATTTGCGCGCAATTGCGAAGCAGATGGGTATTTCAGGTTGCGACAAAATGCGCAAAGCTCAGATTATTGCTGCTATTACAGGAGATCAGGAACCAGTTGTACAGGAGACAGAGCCTGTTGTTGAAGTTCCAGCCGTGGCAGAGGTAACTCCAGTAGAGGAGCCAATTAAGGCACCTAAGACTAAGACAAGCAAACCTAAGACAACTAAGTCTAAGGCTAAGGTAGAGCCAGCTACAGAGGAAGTACAGGAGACACCTGTGGTTGTTGTAGAACCTGTTGTTGAGAATACAGTAGAGGCTACAGCCGAGCTTGAGGTTAAGGCAGAAGAGCCTGTTAAGGTGCCTGCTAAGAGAGGCCGTAAGCCTAAGGCACAGAAGGTTGAAGAACCCGTAGAAACTGTGGTTGAAGCTACAGTAGAGGTTACAGAAACAACAGTAGAAGTTGTGGAAGTTGATCAGACAGTAGAAGTAGTAGAAACACCTGCAGCTGAGGCAGCTCCTATTACTAAGGGCCGTAGAGCATATTCCAGACGCAAAACTCCTAAGGCAGAGGTTGAGGTAGAGCTTAAGGTCGAGGTAGCAGAGGTAACTGAAACAAGTGAAGCAACAGAGGTTGTTTCTGATGAAGTTTCTGAGGTTGTAGAAGAGGTTAAGCCTGAGCCAATTCCAGATGACGATATTCAGGGCGTTTTGGAAATCATGGCAGATGGTTATGGATTCCTTCGTACTAAGAATTACTTTTCCGGCAGTGAGGATATTTACGTTTCTCCATCTCAAATTAAGAGATTTGGACTTCGTTCAGGCGACCAGATCACAGGTAAGGCACGTAAGCCCTCCAGAGGCGAAAAGTTTAGAGCTCTCAGCTTTATTGAGCTTCTCAATGGAGATGATTACGCCACAATGGATAGACGTCCTAGATTTGAGAATTTGACTCCTATCTATCCAGACAACAAGCTTCACCTGGAGACATTGGACGCAAATAACCGTTCTAAGGAAATTGCATCTAGACTTTTGGACATCATGGCACCTATTGGTCGTGGACAGAGAGGACTTATTGTTTCTCCACCAAAGGCAGGTAAGACAGAGCTCCTTAAGAAGATTGCACACGGCATTACAACTAACCATCCAGATGTGCACCTTATCGTTCTTTTGATTGACGAGAGACCTGAGGAAGTTACAGATATGCAGCGTTCCATAAAGGGTGAGATTGTTTACTCCACATTTGACGAGGAGCCAGAGCATCACGTAAAGGCTGCAGAAATGGTTATGGAGCACGCAAAGCGTATGGTTGAGCAGGGTAAGGATGTTGTGGTTCTTATGGACTCCCTTACAAGACTTACTAGAGCATACAACTTGACCATTACAAACTCCGGTAGAACAATGTCCGGTGGTATGGATACAGCAGCTCTCATTAAGCCTAAGAAGTTCCTTGGTGCTGCACGTAACATCGAGTTTGGTGGCAGTCTTACAATTATCGCTACAGCTTTGGTCGATACAGGTTCTAAGATGGACGATCTCATTTACGAGGAGTTCAAGGGAACAGGTAACCTGGAAATTCATTTGGATAGAAAGTTGTCCGAAAGACGTATTTTCCCAGCTATCGACATCTACAAGTCTGGTACTCGTCGCGACGATTTGTTGCTTTCTCAGGCAGAGAAGGAAGCTGCTGATAAAATCAGACGTGCATTCACATCTATGGGTATTGCAGAGTGCACAGAAATGGTTATTAACCAGATGATGAGAACAACAAATAATAGTAGTTTTTTGATGTCAATGAAGGCATAACATAAGAATTTATCAACGGATTGTGTATGGTGCACAGTCCGTTGTTGCTTTTTGTGGCTTGTGGTAAACTTTAGGTGTAATGTTAGATAGAAAAGAGAGGTAGAGGAAAATGAAGAAACTATTTGATTTTTTATCTAAGCTTGAAGAGAATAAAATTTACTACCGTCTTAATAAGGTTCGAGATAGCATTATGGTAGAAATTGCTGTCCCAGGTCAAAGATGGGAAGTGGAGTTTTTTGACGATGAGCATGTGGAGATTGAGAAGTTTGTTAGTGATGGGGTTATTTATAATCAGGAAGAGTTAGAGGACTTGTTCAACCAGTTTTCGGACTGAGGCTGAGAGGAAATAATGAAAAAAGTATATGTTTTATTATAGTTTTAGGAGTTATCCTTGCATTAATCTGTTGTTTATTGCTTTCTGTTCATGTTATTTCTAGGGGATAGGGAATACGTATATATTCTCATTTTTTGGCGGGATAGAGATGCGTGTGTATACAAATCTTGAACTGAAAGAAATATATAAAATTGAATTTGATTTTTGGTGGCAATAGCTTAAGTAAAAGTAGACTATATTAAGAAAATGTTGTAACATACAGAGACTTTATTTTGCAAAATCAGTGATAAATTCATCTGTTTATTCCTTAAAAAAGTACTTGAACTAGATATAGGGTTGTGTTATTATAACCCATGGCTATTTTTAGAAACGATTTCGTCGATTTAGACGAGCCAGTATATTGAAAGAAGGTGAACGAAGTGAAAGAAGGCATTCATCCTAATTATCAGAAGTCTGTAGTTAAGTGCGCTTGTGGTAATACATTTGAGACAGGTTCCATTAAGCCTGAGCTTAGAGTTGAAATTTGTTCCAAGTGCCATCCATTCTTTACCGGCAAGCAAAAGTTAGTTGATACAGCCGGCGGACGCGTAGACAAGTTCAGAAAGAAGTACGGTTATACCGGAAAAGGTGAATAAACGCAAGGTCGTGCAAAACACGACCTTTTGTTTTTTATTTGAGAGAAAGTTATGAGTGAGATTAAAGAAGTTAAGAAAACAAGCATAGGTGGTCAGGCCCTTATGGAAGGACTTATGATGATGGGTCCTTATAAGATTTCTACTTGTGTTCGTCTTGCTAATGGAGAGATCCTTGAGAAGACTCAGGATAGACCTAAGGCATCCAAGGCAGCCAAGATTCCATTTTTGAGAGGCGTTGTTAATCTTTTCACACAGATGAAGATTGGCGTTGGAGAGCTTATGTTCTCTGCAGAGCAGATCGACATTTCTGAGGAAGAGGACAAGAAGGAAACAGTTACAGAGGGAGAACCTTTGGAGACAGAGTCCACTGAGACAGAGACAACTGACGAAAAGGAGCCTAAGAAGAAGGATTCTATTCCTGCATGGGCACTTGTCCTTACAGTTGTTTTTTCCTTAGGACTTAGCATTTGCCTCTTTGTTTTGTTGCCTAGCCTTATTGTTTCTTTTATCCCATGGGATAGATCCATTACAGGTATTCATATTTTGAGCAACTTGCTTGAGGGTGTTGTGCGTATTGCTATCTTTGTAGGATACCTTATGCTTGCAAACACTATGAAGGATATGCGCAGAGTATGGATGTATCACGGCGCAGAGCACAAGACTATTTACTGCTATGAGTCTGGCATGGAGCTTACTGTTGAGAATTGCCGCAAGTTCCCTAAGGAACACAAGAGATGCGGTACTTCCTTTATGTTCCTTGTTATGATCATCGCTATTTTGGTTTTCTCTATTGTTCCAGATATGGGTAGATGGCTTAACTTGCTTATTAAGTTTGTGCTTATTCCAGTAGTTGCAGGCATTTCTTACGAGGTTATTAAGTTTGCAGGCAACCACGAGACTAAGTTCTGTAACGCTCTTAGCAAGCCTGGTATGCTTTTCCAGAAGCTCACAACTCAGGAGCCAGACGATAGCATGCTTGAGGTAGCTATTAAGGCTATGCAGAACGTTATTCCAGAGGACCAAGAGGCAGATAGGTGGTAATATGACTATCTCGCAGTTGAGAGAGTACATATACGAGACTTTGTCTCAGGCTGGCATCAAGGAATATCAGTCAGAATGTCGCTTGATTTTGGAGCACATCGGGATTTCCAACACTAGAGCTATGATATATGCAGATGCTCAGGTGGGAGATAAGCAAGAGGTAGCTGTTGCCATTGCAAAGGAGAGAGCCACCACAAGACGACCAATCCAGCATTTGCTCGGAGAGGCCTGGTTCTATGGTAGACCATTTTTTGTGGACGAAAGGTGTTTAATACCACGTTTTGATACAGAGGTTCTTTGTAGAGAAGCCATTGAGCTAATTCTCAAAATGCATGAGCCCAAGGTGGCAGATATTTGCACAGGTAGCGGTTGCATCGCCATTACAGTTTCTTTGGAAACAGGTGTTAAGGTGGACGCAACGGATATTTCTAGTGATGCACTGGATGTGGCGAGACAAAATGCCAAAACACACGGCGCTAATGTTGATTTTTGGCAGGGAGATCTGTTGGAACCATTAGCAAAAGATGCACAATATGATATTATTTTATCTAACCCTCCATATATAGATCCCGTGGAGAGGGGAGAACTGGAGCCAGAGGTTACGGAGTACGAGCCTGCCACTGCACTTTTTGCAGAGGATGAGGGACTTGTGTTCTATAAGAGGCTGGCAAATGAAGTAGATCCATACCTTAAGGATGGTGGCTACTTGGCAGTTGAGATTGGAAATACTCAGGGAGAGCAGGTTCGTTCTATTTTTGAAAGAGCAGGTTTTACAGGAGTTTCAGTCATTAGGGATTATGGTGACAATGACAGAGTAGTCATTGGCCAAAAGAATAGATAATAATAGCCATTTGGCTATGAGTTTAAGGAGATACATTATGTCAAACAACGTTTTCGATTTGCTTAACAGATTGGAACAGGACTTTGAGGTAGAGGCCGCACAGGTTGCTTCAAAGGAAAAGCTGGACGAGATTCGTGTTAAGTATTTGGGCAAGAAGAGTGAGATTAACTCTGTGCTCAAGGGTCTCAAGGATATGGAGCCTGAGGCAAGAAAGATTATGGGCGCTAAGGCCAGTGCTTTTAGAGAGAACGTTGAGCGATTTATTAAGTCCAAGGAGACAGAGATTGTTAACTTGGATATTGCTAGACAGATTGAGGCAGCAGGTGGTTTCGATATTACACTTCCTGGTGACTATGCTCTTAAGGGCTCTTTGCACCCCATTACAATCGTTGCTAAGGAGCTTGTAGATATTTTCACATCCATGGGCTTCAACGTAGTAGATGGTCCAGAGCTTGAGAGCGAGTACTATAACTTCGAGGCTCTTAACGTTCCAGCAGATCACCCTGCAAGAGACATGCAGGACACATATTGGTGTGACAATGGTCAGCTTCTCAGAACACAGACATCCACATGTCAGATTAGAGCTATGGAGAAGTTTGGCGCACCTCTTAAGATTGTTGCTCCTGGTAGATGTTTCCGTAACGAGTCCATTGACGCTAGCCACGAGAACACATTCTTCCAGTTTGAGGGTATGGTAATTGATAAGGACGTATCCATTTCTAACCTTATTTACTGCATGAAGCAGCTTCTCTCTAAGTTCTTCCAGAAGGATGTAGAGGTTAGACTTCGTCCTGGTTTCTTCCCATTCGTTGAGCCTGGATTTGAGCTTGATCTTAAGTGCATGATCTGTGGTGGTAAGGGATGTCCCACATGTAAGCACAGTGGATGGATTGAACTTTTGCCCTGTGGTATGGTACACCCCAACGTTTTGAGAGCTGGCGGTATCGATCCTGAGGAGTACACAGGATTCGCATTTGGTGGCGGTCTTACTAGACTTGCTATGATGCGTTACGGCATTAGAGACATTCGTGTTCTTAACTCTGGTGACATTCGTGTCATGGAGCAGTTCAACAAGGTTATCTACTAAGGGAGGCAAACATGTATATTTCATTAAATTGGATTAACGACTATGTGGACTTGTCCGGTGTAGATGTAGCATGGCTTGTTCACAGATTTACAATGACAACAGCCGAGGTTGAGGGTTACGAGACTAAGGGCGCAGATATTGCAGGTGTTGTAGCAGCTAAGGTTTTGACAGTGGAGGAGCATCCTAAGTCAACTAAGCTTCACATCTGTCAGGTAGATAAGGGAGACGAGACAGTACAGATCGTATGCGGTGCTCCTAACGTAAGACCTGGAATGATTGTTCCATTGGCAACTATTGGAGCAAAGCTTCCTGGTATTGACTGTATCGGCGAGGCTAGCCTTGTTGGAGTAACTAGCTACGGTATGATGTGCTCCGAGAAGGAACTTGGTATTTCTGATAACCACAGTGGTCTTATGGAGTTCCCTGAGGACACAGTAGTTGGTACAGATGTACATGATCTTTTGCCCTTGGATGATACAATCGTTGAGGTAGACAACAAGTCCTTGACTAACCGCCCTGACCTTTGGGGTCACTACGGTATTGCTAGAGAGATCGCTGCTATTTTGGGCAGACCTCTTAGACCAATGCCTCTTTACGATTTGGAGTCTCAGGATCTTTCCAACCTTCCTAAGGTTCCAGTATCTATTAAGGATACAGATAAGTGCTACAGATATTCCTGTATCGCATTTGGCAACTTCCACGCTAAGGTTTCTCCCGTTTGGATGAGAGTTAGACTTTATTACTGTGGAATGAGAGCTATTAACGCTTTGGTTGACCTTACAAACTACGTAATGATGGATTTGGGTCAGCCCATGCATGCTTTTGATCGCAACACAGTTAGCGAAATTTGCGTTCAGTCCTTTGACCACGACGTACAGTTCGTTACACTTGACGATGCACCAAGAACAGTTCCTGCAGGTACACTATTCATCTGCGATGGAGACAAGCCAACAGCTATTGCTGGTATTAAGGGTGGTGCTGAGTCTGAGGTTACTGAGGAGACAGAGGCAATCCTTTTGGAGTCTGCTAGCTTCTTTGGTGGTGCAATCCGTAGAGCTTCCATTAAGCTCGGCCTTAGAACAGATGCAAGTGCTCGTTATGAGAAGAGTCTTGACCCTGAGTATGCTATTACAGCTATTAAGAGAGTTCTTTACTTGGCAATGGAGGAGGATCCAGGCACAGTTATCGTTTCTGATTTGTCCGATGTTAACGTAAGTCCTCTTAAGCCAGTTCAGCTCGTTTTGGACAAGGCATATATCGAGAGATACACAGGCATGCCAATTGACATGAACAATGTTGTTAAGACATTGACAGCTCTTGACTTTGGCGTAACTTTGGATGGCGATGTTATTACAGTTGACGTTCCAAGCTTCCGTTCTACTAAGGATGTTACTATTAAGGTAGACATCATCGAGGAGATTACTAGAGTTTACGGTTACGACAACATTCAGCCTGAGCCACTTAAGGCTTCTGTAATGCCTGGCGTTGTAAACGAGGTTTCTGTACTTGAGAACAATATTAAGTCCATGCTTACAGATGGTTATGGTATGTACGAGGTTAACAGCTACGTATGGTACGACGATAACCTTAACAACAGCTATGGCTTGCAGCCAAAGGGTAGCATTCACTTGCTTAAGCCCAGCAGCCCTGAGCATGGTACAATCCGTGAAGTTATGGCACCTTCCATGCTTTACGCAGTAGCAACTAACGTTAAGCATACAGATACATTCAACATCTACGAAATCGGTAGCACAATGACTCTTGGACAGGACAACAAGTCTGTTGAAAAGAGAATTTTGTCCGTAGCAATGTGCTCTGGCGTATGCGATGAGGACCAGCTTTTCTATAAGTTAAAGGGTCTTGCAGATTCCATGATGTGGAACCTTAAGAACATTACTTTGGAGTATGTTAAGGATACAGAGCTTGGTTACAACTGGCTTCACCCAGTAAAGTGCGCACTTATTAAGTACCAGGGTGAGACATTGGGTTACATCACAGTATTGCATCCTTCTCTTAAGCAGAAGATTTCTCGCAGATCTGCATGTGCAGTTTTGGAGCTTAACGTAACGATGCTTTCTAAGATTTCTGCAGTTGTGGCATCCTACAAGGAAGCTGCAAAGTATCCAGAGGTTAAGCTTGACTTCAACTTTGTTGTTCCAAACAGCACAGAGTTTAAGACAGTTGCTGATAAGATTTCTGCATTTGAGTCACCACTCTTTAAGGGACTTCAGTTCGTTTCTCTTTACAGAGGTCAGGGCATTGACGATGGCTACAAGAGTCTTACATTCAACGTAACAATCGGTAGCAACGACCATACATTGTCTGGTCAGGAGATCGATGAATATCAGGCAGGTCTTATTGCATATATGCAGGTAGACGGATACAAGCTGAGATAAGCAAGATGGATAATAAGTCAACAAAATTAATAGTTTTAACAGGTGGGGGTACGGCAGGTCACGTGACCCCCAACCTTGCTTTAGTGCCTACTCTTAAGGCACAGGGATACGATGTTAAGTACATTGGTTCCAAGGCAGGTATTGAGCGTAATTTGATCGAAGGACAGGGTATTCCATATTACCCAATTTCCTCTGGAAAGGTGCGCAGATACTTCGACCTTAAGAATTTCACAGACATTTTCAGAGTGGCAGCAGGCATTTTGCAGTCCATTGGACTTTTGAGAAAGCTTAAGCCAAATGTTATTTTTTCCAAGGGTGGATTTGTGGCAGTTCCAGTAGTTATTGCTGCAAAGGTTCTTAAGATTCCATGCGTTTGCCATGAGTCTGACTATACACCTGGCCTTGCAAACAAGATTTCTGCAAAGTTTGCTCCCAAGATTTTGACTGCATTTGAGTCCACACTTAAGTATTTGCCTAAGGAAAAGGCAATTTACGTAGGTAGCCCAGTTCGTAAGGAACTTTTGGATGGAGATGCTAAGGCTGGCCTTGATTTCCTTGGATTCGATGGTTCTAAGCCAGTACTTCTAGTGCTTGGTGGCAGCCAGGGTTCCCAGAGACTTAACAAGGCAGTTAGAGATGCACTTCCAATGCTACTTAATAGCTTTGACGTGGCTCATGGATGTGGCAAGGGCAACTTGGACGAGACACTTGAAGGTACTAAGGGATATGTACAGTTTGAGTACATTAATCAGGAGATGCCACATGTTCTCAAGGCTGCAAATATTGCAGTTTCCAGATCTGGTGCCAATGCAATCTTTGAGTATTTGTCAGTAGGACTTCCATCTCTTTTGGTTCCATTGGAAGTTGGATCTAGAGGAGACCAGGTTCTTAACGCAGAGGAGTTTGTGTCCAAGGGATACAGCAAGATGCTTCGTGAGACAGACATTAAGTCATCCGATGACTTGTACAACTCTGTAATGGACCTTTATAACAACAGACCTAAGTACATCGAGGCAATGCAGAACTTTGCCAAGAATGACACAATCGAGCATATTGTTTCTATTATTAATAGTTGCGCTAAGAAATAATGAAGACATATAGACTGACAGTTTCATATAACGGCAGAGATTTCGATGGATGGCAAAGGCTTAAGGATAGCAACAAGACTATTCAAGGTATTTTAGAGAACGCCATTTCTCAGGAAATAGGAGAGAACTTGGAGGTAACAGCCTCTGGTAGAACAGACGCTGGTGTCCATGCAAGAGCTCAGGTATGTAGCTTTAGCTGTAACAAGGATGTGAACCTTGCGACTTTTGTTTCCAAGGTTAATGGTAGACTGCCTAAGACCATATCTGTCCTTGAAATTAGCCGTGCATCTGATAGATTTAATGCCAGAATCCATGCTAGGTCCAAGACATATTGTTACCAGGTGTGGAACCATAATAGCAATCCTGGAATGTATAGCGACGTGGCAGTTGGCTTTGGTGATGCTGTGGACCTTAAGGATTTGGAGTATATCTTAAAGCTATTTGTTGGTACATATGACTTTAACGCTTTTGCAACAAGGTCCGCCAACAAGAATACAGTTAGGACAGTTACTAACATTTCTGTGACACAGGATATGCATCTGCTTAAAATCTTCGTTACAGGAGATGGCTTCTTGCACAATATGGTGCGTAACATTGTAGGCGTTGCCATGGCATGTGCCCAAGAAAAGGTTTCCAAGGAAGACATCCGAGCCGCACTTTTGGATAGAACCTATGACATTAAGGGTTTCAAAGCTCCTGCTAAGGGACTTACATTGTGGCAGGTAGATTACGACTAAATCAGGGGATATTTTCCGACAGGAAAAGACAAGGATTTGGGGTTCGAAAAACATTCAAAAAAATCTTGTAAGCCTTGAAACATCTAGCTTTCAAGGTCTTCGACAAAAACAAAATAGCTTTACAAAAGAATATAATCCTCCCAAGAAATTTGGGAGGATTTTTTTATGATCAAAAGGGTATATTCATGTGGATGTTATGGCCTAAGACCTTTCTTAATCCATGCAGAAGTTGACGTGCGTAAGGGAGTTCCAGATTTTGACGTTTTGGGAGGAGCAGGTAGTTACGAAAGGGAGGCAGCCAAGAGAGTTAGGATTGCCATGAAAAACGGTGACTATAGTTTCCCTAAGACCCATATTACTGTGAACTTGGCTCCAGCAGACATGCCTAAGAATTGTTCTGCCATAGATTTGGCGCTGGCAGTGGGTATATATGCTCACATGTACGAGGTGCCTGAAGAAAGACTAGAGGCCTTTGTGCTAATAGGGGAGCTTTCCTTGGATGGAAGGATTAAGTCATGTAGAAATGCAATTAGTATGGTTGAGTTCTGTCTTAGGGAGACAGATAAGCACATTCTTATTCCAGGAGAAAACGCTAGAGAAACTAGCTTAATGAGGTGTGAAAGGGTTCACTACGCCAACAACTTTGCGGAGGCGCTGGGTTGTGTGGTAAACGGAGTGGAGGCAGATGTTTGGGAGCAGTTAGACACATCTCATAAGGAATCTACCACTTTGGATTACGCAGATATTTATGGAAACCAAGAGGCCAAAAATGCCATGATGGTTGCTGCAGCGGGAAGACATCACTCACTTTTGTTAGGTAGTCCAGGATGTGGCAAGACCATGGTTGCAGAGAGACTTCCGACCATTATGCCTCCAATGTCCACACAGGAAATGTTCGAAACCACAGGCATATATAGTGCAGCAGGAAAGCTTGGCCAGCAAGGTGGTTGGATTAGCCAAAGGCCAGTTGTTAAAGTTTCACCCAACGTGACACTTTCTGCCATGACTGGTGGAGGTAGAGTACCAACTCCAGGTGCTATTTCTCTTGCACATAACGGAATTTTGTTCGTGGATGAGGCCACTCAGATTTCATCTGATTGTTTAGATACATTGAGAGAGCCCTTGGAACAGGGGATGGTGAATATTTCTAGGCAAAACAGCAGAGTTGTTTTTCCAGCAGGATGCCTATGTGTAATGGCGGCTAATCCATGTAAGTGCGGAAAACTCCTAGATGATCCCAATATGTGCACATGTAGTCCACGAGAAAGAGGTCTTTATCTTAGAAAGTTATCTGGTCCATTAATGGATAGAATTGATCTTCACGTAAAAATGACTACACAGCCACCGGAGAAAATGAGAGATGGTTCATCCATGAGTTCACAGGTAATGAGGGAAAAGGTTTTGGCAGCTTGTGCAAGACAGGAGCACAGGTTTGGTAGCAGAGAAAGGTTCAATGCTCAAATGTCACCGGGAGAGGTAAATCAGTACTGTTTGTTGGATTCAGAAACAAGCAAGCTTTACGACATGGCAGTTTCAAAATACGGCTTAAGCAACAGGGCATATTTCAGAATGCTTAGGGTGGCTAGGACATTGGCAGACTTGGACGACAAGGAAAATATCGGAACAGGGCACATTTTAGGTGCATTATCTTATAGGGGGATAAGCATAAATGGATAAAAAGAATTATGACATTATATATTGCCTCATGATTCCAGATTTGGGAGTGGCAGGACTTGCAAAACTTGTGAATAAGTATGGCTCTTACAGCAACGTGAGATACATGTTGCAGAAGGAGGATATGCCTTTTAAGGGTATATCTAAGGCTGGAAGGGAAGCAGTTATGTCTGGCCAGGTGGAAAAGGATACAGATAAGGCCATAAAGCTCATGAAGAAGGAGGACATAAAATTATGTACTATTGAGGATGATGAGTATCCAATAGCACTTTTGGATATGGAAAATCCTCCTCCCATGTTGTTTTACAAAGGCGAGATGAAGCAAAAGGAGAGGCGTGTTGCAGTAATTGGAGCCAGGGCATGTAGTCACTATGGAATGTATGTGGCAGAGGAAATAGGTCGTAAGTGTGGTCAGTATGGCATTACAACGGTAAGTGGATTGGCAGAAGGAGTGGATGGTCTAGTCCATTGGAATACGGCGCAAAATGAGGGACGTACCATTGCTGTTTTGGCAGGTAACCTCGAAAAACCATATCCTGAAAATAATAGGAAGTTGATTAAGCCTATTTTAGATGCAGGTGGTTGTGTAATGACTGAGGTCCCCCCAGGAAAAGTTATTCATAAGAGAGATTTTATTTTAAGAAATAGGCTTATTGCAGGACTAAGTAACGTGTTAGTAGTTGTGGAGGCAGGTAAAAAGAGTGGATGTTTCTCAACAGTGGACTATATGAACGACATTGGTAGGGATACATATGCTGTTCCTGGAAATATTACTTCATTACGAAGTGAGGGAACTAACAAGATGATCCAGCAGGGAGCCCATATTTACACCTCTTACGACGACTTTTTGATTGACACGGGGCTGGGGGCCTTTGCTAAAAAACAGCCTGGTTTTACAGCTAATGGCATAGAACTTAGCAACTTAGATAGGAGAATTTTGGCAGAGGTTCAGTATTCACCAAGCACTGTAGAGCAAATTGCTGAGCAATTCTCAATGGACGTGGATTCTGTAATGCAATCCCTAACTTTTTTGGCACTTTTTGGCGAAGTGACCGAAGTTACACCAGGTTGGTTTGTGGCTAAATCTTGATGAAAGGTTGCCTGCACCAAAAAAGTGTGTTATATACTTTTCGAGCAAAGGAGTACAAATTATGTCCGATTGTTTGATAATTGTAGAGTCACCAACTAAGGTTAAAACTATCAAGAAGTTTCTTGATGGTTCTTTTGACGTGGAGGCCACAGTAGGCCATATTAGAGATTTGCCCACTAATCAGTTGGGTGTAGACATAGAGCGAGACTTTAAGCCAAGATACGTTAACATCACTGGTAAGGCAGATGTTATCTCTAATCTTAAGAAGCAGGCTGCCAAGGCTAAGCAGGTATATATTGCATCTGACCCTGACCGTGAGGGAGAGGCTATTGCATGGCATACAGCTACTATTTTGGGTATTGATCCTGCATCTAATTGTCGTATTACATTTAATGAAATTACAGGCAATGCAGTAGGTGCAGCTCTTAAGGAACCGAGAGCTATTGATATGAATCTAGTAGATGCACAGCAGACTAGACGTATTTTGGATAGAATCGTAGGTTACAAGATTAGCCCTATTTTGTGGAGCAAGGTTCAGAAGGGCCTTTCTGCAGGTAGAGTACAGTCCGTTGCAGTTCGCATGATCTGCGATAGGGAGAACGAGATTAAGGCATTTGAGCCTAAGGAATATTGGACAATTACAGCTAATCTTTCTAAGGAAGGCGATAAGCTTGCTTTTGAGGCTAAGTATTATGGCGAGAATGGCCATAAGAAGGCGCTTCCAAATAGAGAGGCTGTGGATAAGGTGCTTACATCTATCGAGGGCAAGGACTTTGTGGTAACAGGAGTTAAGAAGGGTACTAAGACACGTACACCTGCACCTCCATTTACTACATCTGTTTTGCAGCAGGATGCATCTCGTAAGTTTGGCTTTACCAGTGCTAGAACAATGCAGATAGCTCAGCAGCTTTACGAAGGTTTGGACATTAAGGGTATGGGCTCCACTGGTTTGGTAACATATATCAGAACAGACTCAACTAGAATTGCAGATGAGGCAAGGGCAGCAGGTAAGGAGATTATCCTTAAGACATATGGTAAGGAGTATTTGCCAGCTAAGGACCGTTTTTATAAGAACAAGAACGGCAGTCAGAATGCTCATGAGGCCATTAGACCATCTCACCTTGACTTAAAGCCTGAGGATATTAGAGATTCTCTCACATCTGAGCAGTATAAACTTTATAAGCTCATTTGGGACAGGTTCTTGGCAAGTCTTATGGCATCTGCAACATACGACACAATGCAGGTTGATATTGATTGCAATGGCAACACATTTAAGGCTTCTGGATCCAAGGTAACTTTCCCTGGTTACTTGGCTATCTATGAGGAGACAACAGACGATGCTAAGGAGGATGACGATACAGGCGTTAAGCTCCCTAAGCTCGAGGCAGGAGATAAGCTTAATCTTAACAAGATTGAGGATAAGCAGAACTTCACACAGCCACCTCAGAGATACACTGAAGCTACTTTGATCAAGGCCATGGAGGAGGATGGTATTGGCCGCCCCAGCACATATGCACCTACCATTGCCACAATTGTATCTAGAACATATATTGAGCGTGACAAAAAGTATCTTGTTCCAACAGAACTTGGTGCTATTGTTAATGACTTCATGGTTGCAAATTTTGCAGATATTGTAGATAAGGGCTTTACAGCAGATATGGAGAATACATTGGACTCTATTTCCGAAGGAAATGCCAACTGGAAGGAAATTCTCAAGGACTTCTATGGCCCCTTTGCAAGCACATTGCTTAAGGCTCAGACAGAGACAGCTAAGGTTGAGATCAAGGAAGAGGTTTCTGACGTTGTTTGCGAAAAGTGTGGACGAAATATGGTGGTTAAGACTGGCCGCAATGGTAAGTTCTTGGCATGCCCAGGTTATCCAGCATGCAAAAACTCTAAACCACTTAGAATTGAGACAGGAGCAAAGTGCCCAAAATGTGGAGGCGTTGTATTGGAGCGCACAACACAGAAGGGTAAGAAGTATTTAGTTTGCGAAAATGGACCTAAGTGCGACTACATGGAGTGGGGAACAGTATTGGCTAACAAGACATGTCCCACATGTGGTAGCTTTATGGTTACAAGCTTCTTTAAGAGACGTAGGATGATTAAGTGTGGCAATCCCGCATGCGAAACAAGAGTGAAGGATGCTACAAAAGAGGTAAAAGATGAGTCAGAGGATTAACATAGTCGGAGCGGGTTTGGCAGGATGCGAGGCTGCGTATCAGGTGGCTAAGAGAGGTGTACAGGTTAACTTATACGAGTGTAAGCCAGTAGCCATGTCTCCAGCTCACCATCTTGAAACCTTTGCAGAACTTGTTTGCAGCAACTCCTTGCGTGCAGATAACATCGAGAATGCATCTGGCCTTTTGAAGCACGAAATGCGTAAGCTGGATTCCCTTATTATGAGGGCTGCTGACGCATGTGCAGTTCCAGCAGGTGGTGCATTGGCTGTGGATAGAAACAAGTTCACAGAGTATGTTACCAATGAAATTAAGAACAATCCTAACATTACAGTAATAAACGAAATGGTGGATACTATCCCAGAGGATGGTAGCACTTGGATTATAGCATCTGGTCCTTTGACCATGGGCGAACTGCCAGAGTATATTAAGGGCCTTATCGGAGACGATTCCCTTTATTTCTACGACGCAGCAGCTCCAATTGTAGATGCGGATTCCATCGACATGGATATTGTATATTGCGCAGATAGATATGGTAAGGGAGATGGAGATTATCTCAATTGTCCCATGTCTAAGGATGAATACGAAGCCTTCAGAAATGCATTGTTAGAAGCAGAGCAGGTGGAACTTCATTCTTTTGAAAATATGATTCACTTCGAAGGTTGTATGCCAATTGAGGCCTTGGCCAAGAGAGGTGAAGATACCATGAGGTTTGGTCCTCTTAAGCCAGTAGGTCTTACTAACCCAAGAACAGGTAGAGAAGACTATGCATGTGTACAGCTCCGTAAGGAAAACAAGGCTGGCACAATGTATAACTTGGTAGGATTCCAGACAAACCTTAAGTGGCCAGAGCAAAAGAGAGTATTTGGTATGATTCCAGGCCTTAAGGATGCGGCATATCTTAGATATGGCGTAATGCACCGCAATACCTTCATTAAGTCTCCTGGTAAGTTGGATGCCACATATAGGCTTAAGGCTGACAAGAATATTTATTTTGCAGGACAGATTACAGGCGTAGAGGGATATATTGAATCCACATCTTCTGGTCTAGTTGCAGGTATTAATGCTGCAAGAGAAGTTTTGGGACAGGAGCCAGTTGTTTTTCCAGCAACCACAGTAATTGGTGCATTGGCACACCATGCTTCAGATTACGCAGGCAAGGACTTCCAGCCCATGAAGGCTAACTTTGGCATTGTGGATACAGAGCAGTTCCCCAAGGTTCGCAGACAGTCCAAGATGGAGAGATACCAGTTAATCGCTCAGAATAGCTTAGATATTATTCAGCAGATTGCTACAGAATGAGAGTTTTTACAGTTACAGAAAAGCATAAGGGTGTAAGCGTTGAAAAGTTCCTGTCAGGAACTTTTAATGCTATGCCAAGATCTGCGCTTCACAAGGCCTTTAGAAATAAGGATATAAAGGTAAATGGAAAGAGAGTGGACCAAAGCCATATTGTAAATGTAGGCGATTCTGTAACGGCATACATAGCAGACTGTGTGTTAATGGGAATCCAGGAGCCACAGGTAAAGTATGAGGATGACAACATCTTGGTTGTTAATAAGCCAGCAGGTATTTGCGTTTGCGATGGCCCTATTAACGAGTTGACACTGCAAGATGTGTTGTCAGAGGGTTTATTTCCTTGCCACAGGTTAGATAGAAATACAAGTGGTCTCGTTATCTTTGCTAAGACAGAGCAGTCTAGAGATAGAATATGCGCCCTTATTAAGGATAGGGATATTAGCAAAAAATATAGGACAAAGGTCTTTGGTAGGCCTCCTAAGGATGCAGACAAGGTTGTGTCCTACATGGAGAAGGATGCCAAAAAGGGAATGGTTAAGGTATATAACGTACCAGGACCTAATAGGCTTCAGGCTATTACAGGATACAAGGTTTTGGGTAAGGTGAATGATGCTCCAGCCATATACGAGTTGGAGGTAACACTTTACACAGGTAGAACACACCAGATTAGAGCACAGATGGCAGCTCTCGGTTGTCCAATTGTGGGCGATACTAAGTACGGTAATTATGACTTGAATAAGAAACTGGGTTACAAGCACCAGGAACTTATGGCAAGTGAGATTGAGATACCAGAATATGAAGAAGGAAAGAGTCTCGTTGTAAGAGTAGAGTGAACCACGAGCAAAGCTCGTTAGTGACCGCACCGTTGGTGCTAGTGAACCGCTGGGCTAGTGAACCGCTGGGCTAGTGAGCCGCTACGCTAGTAGTCGCACCGTTGGTGCTAGTGAACCGCTGCGCTAGTAGTCGCACCGTTGGTGCTAGTGAACCGCAAGCAAAGCTCGCTAGTGAGCCGCTGCGCTAGTAGGACGGACCTTCGGTCCTAGTGAGCCGCTGCGCTAGTAGTCGCACCGTTGGTGCTAGTGAGCCGCTGCGCTAGTAGGCCGGACCTTCGGTCCTAGTGAACCGCTGCGCTAGTGA
>JAFYSJ010000029.1 GCA_017559445.1 Clostridia bacterium | reverse complement strand
TGCCTGTTTGCTATGCCTCAAAAACGTGTTTTCCAGCAGTTTTTGCCTCATTATACACCATTTTTGAGCCAAAATTTTGATTTTTAAAGAACTTTTATACTTCGACCTTATCTCATCTTGCGTTTAGTTTTTCATTTAAGGTAGATTGTAAAAGTAAATGCAACTTTTTTGAAATACTGAACGTACTCCTCACATACAATTGCAACGGTAATAAATAATATTATTGAGTCTTACAATCATTTAAGGCATAATAGGGGGCGTTACAATGTTTGAAAGGTTTTTAGATATGAAGAAAGATTTCAAAAGTCTATTACTTCTCTTTTTAACAATGTTCAAGATTGGACTTTTCACCTTCGGTGGTGGATACGCAATGCTTGCATTGTTGGAGAATGAATTTGTTTCTACTAAGAAATGGCTTACCAAGGAAGAGTTCCTTGATATGACCGCCATTGCAGAGTCTACTCCTGGCCCCATTGCCATTAACTCTGCTACATATATTGGCTACAAGCAGTACGGCGTATTGGGCTCTGCCTTTGCTACATTGGGTGTATGCCTCCCATCCTTTATTATCATATTCGCAATTTCCAAGTTCTTTGATGCATTCTTATCTTTGACATACGTGGCATACGCATTTAAAGGCATTCAAGCTTGCGTTGTTTACCTCATTATGAATGCAGGTATCAAGATGATGAAAGGACTTAAAAAGAACGCATTTAACATTACAATTACATGCATCACAATCGCTTGCATGGTATTGTTCTCACTGTTCTCCATTAAATTCTCCACAATCTTCTACATCCTCATCTTTGGAACTGTAGGCGTTGTGGCATACTTGCTCAAGGGCATCAAGAAGGAGGACAAAGCATGATTTACTTACAGCTATTCCTCACATTCCTTGAAATCGGAGCATTCTCCTTTGGCGGTGGCTACGGCATGATTTCAATCGTTAGAGAAAAGGTTCTCTCCCACGGTTGGCTCACAGAGGACGAGATTCTCAACATCATCGCTGTTTCCGAATCCACCCCAGGTCCTATCGCCATTAACATGGCAACATTTGTAGGTTCCACACAGGGTGGCGTATTAGGCTCCATACTTGCCACATTAGGCGTTGTTTTGCCAGCATTCTGTATCATCCTCATGATTTCTGCAATCCTGCGCAACTTCCTTAAGTACAAGGGCGTGCAGGCATTCTTGGGTGGCGTTAGGCCTGCTGTTGTAGGACTTATCTTGGCAACATCCATCAACATGTTCCTTACATCCATTGTTGGACTTTCTGGAATTGGATCCGGAATTTCCTTTGACCCCAAGGGACTTATTATCTTTGGCATTTTGGTAGTCATCGGCTACTTTGGCAAAAAAGTCCTTAAGAAAAAACCTTCCCCAATTCTAATGATTCTCATTTCTGCCGTCCTTGGTATGGTAATGTACGGACTTTTATAAAAAACACAAGCTGTTCCAGATGGAACAGCTTTTTTGTATGGTATAATTCTTTACACATACACATAGGAGCGAAGAAATATGTTTAATTTCAAAGATAAAGTTGTAGTTGTAACAGGCGGTGCCAGAGGCATTGGCAAATGCATTAGTCAAGAATTCAAAAATGCTGGTGCTACTGTTTGTGTCATAGATATATTGGATAATGATTATTTCGTAGGTGACTTAGCTGACAAAGACACATTAGAAAGGTTTGCCCAAAAGGTTATTGGTGACCATGGCCACATTGACTATCTAATTAACAACGCAGCTCCCCTTTCTCGCGGCATTAGTGAATGCTCCTACGAAGACTTCGAATACGCTCAGAGGGTTGGCGTAACAGCACCTTTTTATCTCTCTAAGCTCTTTGCCCCTTACTTTGCAAAAGGATCTAGCATCGTAAATATTTCCTCCTCACGTGATAGAATGAGTCAGCCAGAAACAGAGAGTTATACTGCAGCCAAAGGTGGCATTTCAGCCCTAACCCATGCATTGGCAGTAAGCCTTGCTAGCAAAGTTCGTGTTAACTCTATAAGCCCAGGTTGGATTGACACAAACTACACAGTATATGAGGGACCAGATGCAACCCAGCAACCTGTAGGCAGAGTTGGCAAT
Organism: Clostridia bacterium; assembly: GCA_017559445.1. GTDB lineage: Bacteria > Bacillota > Clostridia > RGIG7378 > RGIG7378 > RGIG7378. The sequence goes on along the minus strand of JAFYSJ010000029.1, from coordinate 13,576 downwards.
CCCTTAGACATTGCAAATATGGTTATGTATCTTTGCTCAGATATGGCAGGTTTTATTACTGGTGAAAATATCTGTATTGACGGTGGTATGACAAGGCATATGATTTACCACGGAGACCATGGTTGGAAATTAGAAGAATAAACGGTACAAAAAAAGCTGCTCCTAATGGAACAGCTTTTAAAATGGTCGGAGTGACAAGACTCGAACTTGCGACCTCTTGCACCCCAAGCAAGCACTCTCAGCCAAACTGAGCTACACCCCGACTTTTTGTTCGCTACGAGGTCTCCCTCGAAACGCGAAGCCTATTTTAGCACGATATTTTGTATAGTGCAAGACTATTTTTTAGTGTTTGGTGTTTGGGGTTTAGTGAATGTTTCTTTGTACCAATGGTCTTTTATATAGGAACATGTTTCCAGCGTTAAACACTAACCACTAATCACTAACCACTAACCACTGCAAAGCTACGCTTTGCTCGTGGCCTACTAGCGTAGCGGCTCACTAGCGCAGCGGTTCACTAGCGCAGCAGCTCACTAACGAGCTTTGCTCGTGGCCTACTAGCGTAGCGGCTCACTAGCGTAGCGGTTCACTAGCGCAGCGGTTCACTAGCGCAGCGGCTCACTAACCTCTGTCTTTCTCAATCAACATCTTAACCGCCTCGACTGCAACCTCAATAGCTCTACTTGTGTCATGAGCCTCTCTGCAATCCAAACCTGCCAAAATGCGCTCCTGGTTCCATACTGTGTGGAAACAAGCACCGGCTCTCAACTTACGAGCTGCAGCAACTGTAAAGAGAATGGATGACTCCATTTCGCTGGCAAGCACACCAAGTCTCTTCCATGCCTCCCACTTTGCCAAAAGTTCACCGCTAATTGGCATTGTCTCTGGGCTATGCTGTCCATAGAAAGAATCCTTACTCTGAACAACGCCTACATGGTGATCATATCCAAGCTTCTTAGCAGCCTCAACAAGTGCTACCAAAACATCGTATGTTGCAACAGCTGGGAACTCCATAGGAGCATATTCCCTAGATGTACCCTCCTGTCTAATTGCACCAGATGCAATTACAACGTGGTCAGTTTCAACATCCAAATCAATACCGCCACATGTACCTATACGGATAAATGTATCTACACCAATGTGTGCCAGCTCTTCAATGGCAATTGCAGCAGATGGAGCACCAATACCTGTAGAAACTACAGATACCTTCTCTCCAAGCAATGTACCTGTATATGTTACATACTCTCTGTTGGACTGCACAAATACTGCATCGTCTAGGTATTCTGCAATCTTTGCACATCTGCCTGGATCTCCTGGCAAAATACAATAACGTCCAACATCGCCCTCTTTTAACTTAATGTGATATTCCAAATCCTGTTTTGTCATGGTGTTACCTCACTGTATTCCAATGTTCCTGGCATGATATACCACTTACCATCAATACGAACCGTTGTTACTTTACCCTCGTAAAGTGTATTCTTAAGAACTGACTTTTTGCCACTAATTCTTACTGTATAAGAAATAACTGCAGCCTTATTTGCTGGACCAACTCCGTATTCCTTCAAAACCTCATTGAGCTCTGCCAAACGCTCCGCAGAAACCTTTTCCTTACCTTCTTTTTCGTAGAGAACTGTCATATTATAACCGTATTCCCTACGAAGCTTGTTATACAAACCTAAGATTTCAGCACCTGCGGAGTTAGGATCTGCTGTTTCAAACACTTCTTCTCCAGGCTTAACATCCTTATCCTCAGATGTCTTAATGGAAAATCCGTTAATTACATAAGCCTCCAGCTTGTCGATCTTACCGGATGAAAGAGCAAAGTAAAACTCTGAAATCGGCTTGTCTGCCATTTGTGAAGATATTTTAGCTCCGCCACCAAATCCCCAGAATGCCAAAAAAGCCAATGTTAAAACTGCAATTAAGTCAAAGATAATCTTGCGACGCTTGTCACCCTTTTCCTTGCGGATTTCTCTCTCATTAGCTCTTTCTAACCTGCGCTCTGCATCAGTCATTGTACTTATCTCCCTTTGCGGACAATCTGCCGCTCTTGTCGTGCCACTTGGGGTCCAAATCTCCCCTCGTTCTATGCTGTTCCTTCCACTCCAAGAACTCTGGATCCTTGCGATGCTCCTTGGAACATCTATCGTTAATCTCGTTCAAGAATGCCTCATATCTATCACGGATTTCTGTCTGTGCAACGTACTCCTCCTTAGAAATACCTGCCAAATCAGAAATCATCTGACGCTCGTACTCAACTACACCCTTCTTGAAGCACTCCTTAAGATAGTCGTAGTAGCAAACGGGTGCGCCCTCATCAGAACCGTGACTTGCCTCGAATCTTCTCTGACCCACATATACACGGTCTCTAACGCGCTTCTTAAGCTTTTCGAACTCAGTTGTGCGAACTTCCTGACCTTTAACCACATTGTAATCGCGGCAGGACATGCCAAGCTGCTCATTATATGTATCGCAATAATATGCGTATCTCTTACCCTGTGAAATGAATGGACGACCGCAATTCTTACAGAATGTAAACTTAATGCCATGCTTTAAAATACTGTAGTACATGGCAAGCACCAAGTACTCAGGTGTTGTGATGGAGTAAATATCCCAATCGTACATGTCGTCAAAGTATACGCCCTCTGCGCAACGCTTAAACACCTGGTCTATGAGGCAGAATCTGCCGATTTCGTCAGTCTCATACTTCTTAAAGAAATCGTACATATCCTCAACGCTATCCTTGCAGAAAGCATTGTAAATGCCGTACATGAGGTTGATCATAGTATCCTCGCCGAAGCTATCTCTACGAAGTGTAGAATGGGCAGCTCCGCCGTTAATATCCTCGCAGAATCTATCGTAGTTAACAATCATCTTAGCTTCAGCCTTGTTCTCAAAAAGGTCCCAAGGTACATCTACTGTCTGGATGTTAATGTTGAACTTGTAATCACAAAGTCTACGGAAGAAATCCGCATTAAACTCAGACTCCTCATCACGACCCAATCTCTTATTCTCAATAGAGCTAATGTATGACAAAACTACAGGGTATCTCTTACCTGCAGCCTTCTTACACATTTCGATATATGGGTTGCCATCCGGATCATTCAAAATAGCAAGCAAAATATTACCAATATACTTGTCCTCTGGGCCTACAGATTTATAGGCTGGAGAGTTATCTCCCTCTGGTCTATCTGCCTTAACAAGTAACATTTCCATCTTAGTTTTGCGATTACAGCAATAATACATAGTGCCTCCCCGTAAAATACGTCGTCTTATTTATAATTTTAGTCTTACTGACAGGCAGTGTCAATAGAAAGGTAAATTAAAGCCACGATAGCATAATCCCTACCGTGGCTGATGTATTTTATATGTTATTTATTAAAGTCTGTTACCGCAATTAGAACAGAATGCTGCTCCAGGAGCTACTGGAGAACCGCAGTTGGAGCAAAATCCTCCCTTAGGCTGAGCTGTTGGCATCTGTGTTCCACAGTTCGGACAGAACTTACCATCACTAGCTCTACCACATGTTGGACAAACTACCTGACCTGCCTGAGCTGGAGCCTGTGCTCTCTGCTGTGCACCCATTGCAAACAAGTCTGATGCATTAACGCCACCTGACTGTGCTGCCATGCTCATTCCCATGAAGCCCATTGCTGCACCGTTTTCGTTACGAGCTGCTGCCATCATTGCATCGGACTGTGCACCAACCATTGCAGCTGCTGCCATATTAGGATCCTTAAATGCTGCACTGCGCTGCATCTGCTTGATCATGTTCTCATCCTCTTCGGATGCAGATACAGAACTTACACCAAAAGATGCAACCTGAATACCTCTTGTATTGGACCACTTATCAGACAATACGGAGTTAAGAGCCTCAGAAATCTCCATTGTATGTGCAGGAAGTGCACTGTAACGAATACCCTGCTCAGAAATCTTAGCCATAGCTGGATTAAGTGCTGTCATAAGCTCTGTCTTAAGCTGGCTATCCAGGTTCTCTCTAGTGTAATTGCCTGAAACGTTACCGCATACGTTCTTGTAAAACATAATTGGGTTACAAATTCTGTAGGAGTACTCACCATGGATTCTAATGGAAATATCCAAATCCAAACCAACATTTCTGTCTACAACTCTAAATGGAATTGGAGTTGCTGTGCCATATCTGTTGCCAGGAATTTCCTTAGTATTAATGAAGTAAACTCTCTGATCCTTGCCAGGCTGACCACCAAAGCCAAATCTAGCAATACCATTGTCAATGAGCTCACGAATCATGCCGCCGTAGAAAATAGAAGGCTCAGAGGATGTGCTGTATACGTACTCGCCAGGCTCTGCAGAAATATCTACAATCTTGCCCTGGTCTACGATGATCATACACTGACCTTCATTAACTGCAATAACGGAGCCATTGGAGATAATATTTGTCTCTCCCTTTGTGTTAGAGCTTCTGCCCTTAACCTGTTTCTCACCCTTTGAAACTAAAACATTTGCTGGCATTGATTCACAGTAAAAATATTCTTTCCACTGGTCTGCCAAAACACCATTAATTGAGCCTAAAGCAGCCTTAATAAGTCCCATCTAAAACCTCCAAAACTTAAGTAGTTATATTGTACCAATCGGATTATTTGCATTCAAGATTGCAACCGCGCTTTCGAGCAGGAACTGTGACAACGTGGCGCACATTTCCGTATCCATCGTATGTTGCAAACTCCATTCTCTCCTTGTCTACCTTAAGGTAACATGCTCCTGTAGTAGCATTATTTGCATCCAAAACATCAAGCCACGGCACCTGATCATTACCTTCGAATACTGAATCGTAATAAGACTGAGCGATCATAGGTACTGTCACATATACTGTTCCCTTGCCTGCATCAGTGGGTTCGTTCTTATACAAGGGCTTAGAGCAAACGTAGCAGTGATAATCTCCAGAAATGGCCATATCTACGCCAAATTCATCGAAGAGATTACGCCATCTGTCGTATCCTCCCCAACCTACGCATCCGCCACCATCTGCTACAAAATGAGGATAATGTTGCATTACGATTATGTAGTCATACTTGCCCTCATTTGTGACAAGCACCCTTCTGAGCCACTGCTCCTGTGTTGCCAAATCTCTCTGAATCTCAGTGGCGCTGACACACTCCTCCATGATTGGATCAAGAACTGCAAATAGCACCCTGTTAGTCAAGAAATAGTAGCTAGAACGAACATCCTGGGCACCATTCTCAGGTGTGTTGCAAAGAGCCAAGAAGCGAGAATTTTCCCTTCTAACCTTGTCTTGGTAATAGTAGTCGTGATTGCCTGCCACAGGCGCCATGGTGTACTTGGTGGCAAAATCTGGGTGTCCAAAGAGCTCCCACTGATAATAGTATGCACCGCGCTTAACAAGGTCACCCATAAAGATTGTAAAATCTGGATTCCCTACTAAATCCTGCATACGGCCAAGTAACTCATTACACACATCCACCTTGTCTGCTTCGTCTGGAGCCATGTGAACATCACTGAAAATACCAATTACCGCAGGTCTCATATCCTTGCGTCCTGTGTGGAAAGTATGGACATCTGTAGTATATTCGCCAGATGTAACAAAATATGTGTACTCTGTGTCAGGAGTTAAGTCGTCCACTGTATATTCAAATTTATAATATGTGCCAAAGTCAGCATATCCCAAGTCTGTAAGCTTACCCACAACTGGGTACTCCATGCCAGATACGTTAAGAAGGCTATCCTGACAATCGCTATGCCAGCAGAACCTAATCTCTCTGCTCATATCTTCTCCAGGGTTGGCAAATAACAATCTAACCTTATCCATATTTCCTCCTACACTTGTGGTCAAGTTCAAGGTACAGCACATGGGCCCAAAAGTCAATTACACATATGTATACAGCATCTAGTTTTAGATACTATTTAATCTTTTGTAGCATATAGATTTTCTTGACTCGGTATGGCTTTGTAATATAATTGACCTATTAAACCTATTGGAGGACTTATGATCGCGGATAAAAACCAGATTCTCACATACCATCTCCCTAGATGGAAGGAGCTCCCTGAGTTGGACCTTTACATGGACCAGATCATCAGCATTATCGACAAGTATCTCAGCATTTTTGCACCTGAGGATCCTGAGGATAAACTCATGACTCCCACCATGATTAACAACTATGTTAAGCAACGAATGGTTAGCGCCCCTGTTGCCAAGAAGTACGATCGCCCCAAGGTTGCCTTCTTTCTCATTTTAGCCCTGCTTAAGAGAGTAATGAGCATCTCCGAGCTAGCACAGCTTAAGGACTATATCCTTACTGCATACTCATTTGACCAAGCATACGACACTTTCTGTGAGGAAATCGAGACTGCTATCCAATACGTATTTGGAGATCACAGCGTAGAATCCGCTCCACTTTCCCCAGAAAATCCAGACCAGCATAGTGCAATACGCGCCGCATCCGTTGCCTTTGCCAATAAGTTCTATATCCAAGCATTGCTTACAAAAACAACTGAACCTGATTCTAATAAAGAATAAAGTAATAGGGCCAATCCTCAAGGATCGGCCCTATATTTTTACTTATTAAAACAAGCTTTTACGTCACAATACATGTAAAGTGAACCAATGGCAACTACTGGTGAATTATCTGCCAAAGAAGTTGCATACTCCATAGCCTTTGCCACGCCATCTGCAACGGAGTCACAAACAATTGCCTCTGCACCCCACGCTCTAATTTTGTCTGCTAACTCCTCTGCATCCATGGAGCGAGTGTTATGTGGTCTAACGGTAAATACCTTAGCTGCATGGGGAAGCATTGTATTAAGAATATCTGTAACATCCTTATCTGCCATAACGCCCATTACATATACGTATTTGTTATCTGGATAAATTTCCTGCAAAGTTCTAACTGTTGCTGCAACACCCTGTGGGTTATGACCACCATCTGTAATAACTGCAGGTCTATACTCTGTGGTTTCTGTTGCTTCCTGACCACGCTGGAGAACTTCGAATCGGCCAGGCCAGTATGTCTCTCTGAGACCCTGGTCCATGGTATCCATATCGATTTTCCATCCACGACCTCTCAAAATGCGACATGCTTCCAAAACCATAACTGCGTTATATATCTGGTGCATACCAATCAAGGAAATATGCCATCTAGGTCCTGACCATACAAAGGAGCTACCGTTCTGATCCCACTTGGGCTGAGTAATTCTGGTGTAATCTGGCACTGTCAGCTTAACGTCAACCTCATCGCATCTAGACTGAATGGCAACCTGTGCCTCTGTGTTCTGTCCGTAAAAAAGTGCCTGGCATCCTGGCTTAATAACCATGGCCTTAGTAGCAGCAATCTGCTCAAAAGTGTTTCCAAGGTAAGCTACGTGGTCCAAACCGATATTTGTCACAACAGCAAGCTCAGGAGCATCAATAATATTTGTAGAATCCAATGCTCCTCCAAGCCCAGCCTCCAATACTACGATAGAAACCTTATGTTTAGCAAAGAACATAAAACCGATAGCTGTCATGATCTCAAACTCAGTTGGAAGGTCATCCTGCATAGACTCTGCCTTAGGGATAACAATTTCCAAAAGTTCACTAAGCTCTTCGTCAGAAATATCTACGCCGTCTATCTTCATACGCTCATTAATCTTGATCATATGAGGGGATGTGAACAAACCTGTCTTATATCCTGCACAACGCAAAATGTTAGAAAGCATACAGCAGAAGGATCCCTTACCGTTGGTGCCTACTACGTGCACATATCTGAGCTGCTTTTGGGGATTACCCAGCATCTCCATAAGACGGCGCATACGAGAAAGGCCTGGCTTAGAACCTCTAGCCTGCACACTACGAATATATTGAATAGCACTATCGTATGTCATATTCTTCTCCTCATTCCGCTGCTTCCTCTGTAATCGAGGACTGCTTATTTCCTTTACTTATAATATGCTTAACTTGGGCAAATTGTTTTGCTCTAGCTTGCACATATGGAATTCTATTTATTCCATAAAGTACAATTGCTTCGCCTATAGCAATGCACACATAAAGTCCAATTCTAGGCGTGAGCAAAACCACATATGGTGAACCGTACATCCAAGAGAGACAAAGGGTTGTCCACAAAATCGTTCCCGGAATGTTACATGCGAAAGTTACTGTGCCCCATCTAAACAAACTATTCTTGCCCATTGGAAGCTTTGCCAAGAGTCCTGCCACTGCACCCATAAGCATTGGGGTAAGTGTCATTGGCGCATACCATCCAAAGGGTGAGAAAACTGTGCTACCTACAAAGTCTGCCACAAAACCAACTACTAGTCCCCACAATGGTCCAAACCATACGCCTGCCAACATAATTGGAATATTGCCAAGGCTGATTCTAATTTCATTGGTAATGTAAATAACTAAGAACCTAGTTAGGATAATGCTCACTGCTGTAAGCATGGCCAAAATAACTAGCCTATATACACGATTTCTTCTCATAACAACCCCCATACCTAAATCGGTTGAGAGCAAATACATCTAAACTGTCTAAATCAGTGGATGTGATGCTGTACCGCGGGACCTTCCCTTCGTCCGGAGACTCTACTCCCATTCTCCGTCACTTGACGCACAAACACCTGCTCTGTTTTGTTTGTAGTATATCCTTTTATATATTTTTGTCTATAGGGTTTAGTAATGTAGTCCGTAAAAGATTTTGCCTTTAATTGACCACATATTACAAAAGATTTTTGAGAAAGAAAAAGTTTCAGAAAAAAAAAGCAAGCTCGAAAGCTTGCTTTGGTGCGCCATCAGGGATTCGAACCCGGGACACCCTGATTAAGAGTCAGGTGCTCTACCAACTGAGCTAATGGCGCGTGCGTCAGTCAACAGTTCGTTATTATAGTGGGTCGTATATGGTTTGTCAACACGTTTTTTCAAAATTTTTAGAAAAATTTTTTAGGCGTTTCTCCATTACTTTGGAACGACCATTTTTGAGTATATCCACCCCATTTCTTAGGTTTATACTCCCACAGGAGTACTTTATCAAATAAAGCACAAAAAATCGTTGCTTGAAAACTCAAACAACGATTTTGAATCTTTATTAACGTATCACATTTCGCACGAGCGTAGCGAACTAGTTGTTTTTCTCAAACTCTGCCATGAAGTCTACCAACTTAGCTACACCCTCTGTAGGCATTGCATTGTAGATAGAAGCTCTCATACCACCAACGGATCTGTGACCCTTGATGCTTACAAAACCAGCCTTGCCTGCCTCAGAGCAGAACTTAGCATCCAAATCTGCATCGCCAGTTACAAATGTGGCGTTCATCATGGATCTGCAATCAGGTCTTACAGGGTTCTTAAAGAGCTTGGACTCATCCAAGAAACTGTAAAGAAGAGCTGCCTTTGCCTTGTTGATCTTTTCCATTTCCTCAAGGCCACCAACCTCTTCCTGAATCCACTTAAGTACGAGACCCAAAACGTAGATGCACCAGCATGGAGGTGTGTTGTACATAGAGTCATTAGCTGCCATTGTGCCGTAATTGAACATTGTAGGAGCAAATGGCATTGGTTCCTTAATTAAATCCTTGCGGATAATAACTACTGTAACACCGGCAGGAGCCATATTCTTCTGTGCACCTGCATAGATAAGGCCATACTTGTTTACGTCAACAGGCTGGGACAAAATGCAGCTGGACATGTCTGCTACCAATGGCACATCACCTGTGTCAGGAGTGTAGTTCCACTTAGTACCGTAAATTGTGTTGTTCTCGCAGATATGTACATAGTCTGCGTCAGGTCTAAGAACCAATTCCTCCTGTGCTGGGATGTATGTGAAGTTAGCTTCCTTTGTAGAAGCTGCAGCTGCTGCATCACCGTACTTCTTAGCTTCCTGGTATGCCTTAGTGGAGAACTGACCAGTAAGAATGTAATCTGCCTTACCGCTACCTGTCATGAGGTTCATTGGAACCATTGCAAACTAAGTAGAAGCACCACCCTGCAAGAAGAGAATTTCGTAATTCTCTGGGATGTTCATAACGTCACGAAGACGCTGCTTAGTCTCTACGATAATTGCATCATAAACCTTGGATCTGTGGCTCATTTCCATAACGGACATTCCACTGCCGTTATAGTTCATCATTTGTTCTGCACATTCCTTCAAAACCTTTTCAGGGAGCATAGACGGACCAGCTGAAAAATTATATACTCTATTCATAGCAATCCTCCAATTAAACGGTTATAACCGTTTTGTTACTAAAATAATGTCACCATATTACATCAAATAAAGATAATTTGACAGGCATTTACAAGGGGGATATTATTAGTAAGCTTTTTCTATTCATTTTATTGAAAGGAAATTATTATAATGCAGACTCTCACAAGAGAATTATCAAAATATGTTAATCAAGCTTTTGTAGATGCAGGCTATGGAGACGCATATGGCGCAGTTAAGGTGTCCGATCGTCCTGACCTTGCAGACTACCAGTGCAACGATGCTATGGCAGTTGCCAAGGCACAGCGTTGCAATCCCTTTGATGTGGCTGAAGCTGTTTCTTCCAGACTTCAGGACTGTCCTGCTTTTAGCAGCGTAACAGTTGCTCGTCCAGGCTTTATCAACATCAAGGTTAATGATGAGTATATCGCAAGCCGCATGAACGAGATGCGTGCAGACGACAACCTTGGTTTCGTTCCTTGCGACGATCCCTGCACTATCGTGGTGGACTACGGCGGACCCAACGTTGCCAAGCCACTTCACGTAGGTCACCTTCGTTCCGCTATTATCGGTGAAACCATGAAGCGTTTGGCTCGTTTCCTTGGCAACAATGTTATCGGCGACGTTCACCTTGGAGACTGGGGCCTTCAGATGGGTCTCGTTATCACAGAGATTAAGCATCGTTGGCCAGATTTGGTTTACTTCCGCCCTGATTTCGTTGAGGGTATGGATGAGAACTTGAGCATTAGCGCAGAGGATCTTTACAATATCTACCCAACAGCTAGCCTTAAGGCTAAGGGCGACCCAGATTATATGGCAGAGGCACAGGAGGCAACTCTCATGCTTCAGAACCGTCACCCTGGCTACTACGCTTTGTGGAAGAATTTTATGCAGATTTCTGTTAGAGATCTTAAGGCAAGCTATGCTGAGCTTTCTGTAGACTTCGACGTATGGTATGGCGAGAGTGATGCTGACGAGTATGTTAACGACATGGTTGAAGGCTTTATCTCTGGTGGCTTTGCTCGTGAAAGTGAAGGAGCTTTGGTAGTAGACGTTGCTGAGGAATCCGATTCCGCTCCAATGCCTCCATGTCTTATCCGCAAGTCCAATGGTGCTATGCTCTATGCTACAACAGACTTGGCAACAATCGTACAGAGAGTTAAGGACTACAATCCCGACAAAATTTGGTATCTTACAGATGCTAGACAGACTCTCCACTTTGACCAGGTTTTCCGTTGTGCTAAGAAGACAGGCATTGTTCCTGAGACACTTAAGTTCGAGTACCTTCCTTTCGGTACAATGAACGGCAAGGATGGCAAGCCATTCAAGACAAGAGACGGTGGCGTTATGCGTCTTTCCGACCTTATCCAGATGATGCACGATGCATTTGCTGACAAGAGCCGCAACTCTGCTAACGTAGACAGTGACGAGACAGCAGCATTGGGTGGCATTAATGCTGAGGCAAATGAGATTGCACGTCTTGTAGGTAATGCAGCTCTTAAGTTCGGCGATATGGTTAACCACCGCACTAAGAACTATGTTTTCGACTTGGATAAGTTCATGTCCTTCAATGGTAAGACTGGTCCATATCTCCTCTACACAGTAGTACGTATTCAGTCTGTACTTCGCAAGGCCGAGGAGCGTGGTTTGGCTTGTGGCCCAATTACAGCACCATGTGGTGACACAGAGCGCAGCCTCATGTTGGAGCTTTCTAGATGCAGTTCTATGCTTCTCTCAGCGTATGACGAAAAGGCTCCTAACTACATCTGCGAGAGCTTGTTCAATTGCGCATCCATCTTTAACAAGTTCTACTTCGAGAACAGAATCTTGGATGAAGCAGACGATGCTCGTCGTGGTTCTTGGCTCACACTTCTTACTCTCATTAGAGATATCATGAAGCAGCAGCTTTGGATCTTAGGTATCGACGTTCCTGAGAAGATGTAATCTAAAACCTAAAATTATAAGCCTGGTCAGATGGCCAGGCTTTTTGATTGCAACAAAAAAGGGAGTGTGTTTTTACACCCCCATTGATTAAGACTAATTAAATCACGCTTTACTACACATTCTACCCATATGATAGCACAGGGGTGTTACCTGTTTTTGTCGCAGGCCATTTATTATCTATATGGCATTGGAAAGGATGATAAATATTTTCGCCGCAGTCCTATTTGGACTGCGCGGATTATACATTACACCCCATGAATTCCATATGGGTACGCCATCCTTGATCTAAGCTGGTTTCTTACCATCATACTTTAGTCTGTAATCAACTGGACTCATATATCCTAAAACTGAATGCAGACGTCTCCGGTTATAGAATAACTCGATGTATTGGAACATATCCTGCTTTACCTCTTCCATTGTACCATACTGTTTCCTGTATATCCTCTCTTTTTTTAACGTTGCAAAAAAGCTTTCCATACAAGAATTATCATAAGGGCACCCTGGCTTACTCATGCTCCCTGTTATCCTATATTCACTTAACTTCTTCTGGAAGACATTACTTGCGTACTGACTTCCTCTGTCACTATGAAATATTAGTCCTTCCTTCACTCCCTTCTGTGCAATAGCATTTACCAACGCTTGCTTTGCTAACTCTGCATTTATCTTCTTGCTAACTGCATATCCAATTACTTCTCTATTGTATAAATCGATTACTGCCGCTAAATAAACCCAACCAATTACAGTTTTAATATATGTAATATCTCCAACCCAAACCTGATTTCTTTCGCTTGTTGTAAAGTCTTGATTAATGAGATTCTCAAAATATCTACCATCTCCTTTTTCTCTTTTAGATGGTTTGTATTTCTTGTTTGTCTCTGGATAAAAGCCATTTTCTCGCATTATCCTTCTTACTTTATACTCACTAACTTCAATATTATCATCACTTAAAGCGCGTCTAATTGGCCTATAACCATAGGTTTTATTAGATTCTAGGAACTTTTCCTCTATTTTCTTAATAAGAGATAGTTCACCCTGAATTCTTTCTAACTTCATTTTCTGTGTCTTCTGCCAACTATAATAACTTGCCGGATTTAGCTTTAGTACTTTGCACATCTTCGACACGCTAAACTCGGACTTGTACTGCTCTATAGCTTCGCACTTCATTCTTCTGGTTCCATGAAGATGTGCAGGGATTTTTTTAGGATCTCTACCTTCCTTCTTTCATCCTCTACTACACTAGTTAGTTTCTTTATTTCTTTGTCTTTTTCTTTCAGCTTGCTTTCTAGTTCTTTAACTTTTAAAGCTAGATCTTTAGACTCTGGAGGAGCATTAGGAACTATTCCTTTTTCCTCTGCATATGTGGGCATGTTATGTTTTCTACGATATGCCCTTACCCAACTACATACCGTGTTTTTATCTATTCCTAATTCCTCTGCTACACCTGTAGCTGATTTTCATGATTCGATAAT
>JAFYSJ010000028.1 GCA_017559445.1 Clostridia bacterium | reverse complement strand
TAAATGTTTGCTCATTTGTCTGCTCCTTTCTGGTCAGACAGCCATGAACATTATCAAATAAATAAAAAAGTTTGTAAAACTAAATGCACGATTGTAAGAGTAAAAGTAAGGTAAAAATTGCATTTAATTTTACAATTAACCCTTTTACAATCTAGGGCAAAGTACGGTTTAAGGGACACTCGCATTGTTATTATCTAGACATGGAAAATAACTTGTTGGAGGCAAATATGAAACTGATTATTGCGTGTATCATTATTCTTCCTTTTTGTATATTGTCTGAACTTTTGAAAATGAACAAGTAGTTTTTGTTCGTCGTAATCATTTTTCTCCTTTTCTTTTGCAAGCTAAAAGGCAGCCCCTTCGGACTGCCTATAGCTTGATTTTTTTATTTGTGAATTATTCTTCTACAGTAACAACAGGCTCTTCTTCAGCTACAGTAGCAGGCTCTGTCTCTTCACACTGACAGGATTCTTCGCACTCGCAGTTTTCTGTAGACTCAACTGCCTCAGCAATCTGAGCTTCTTCTGCTGCAGCCTTAGCAGCAAGCTTCTTCTTTGCAACCTTCTTAAGTACAACAAAGAGAACGATAAGAGCAATAAATACAGCGTAGCCAATAAGAGATACCTTGATGAACTGACCACCGAGAACCTTGAAAAGATCTGCCATATAAGCAAGGCCTTCAAGATCAGGAATAGAGTTGGCAAGAGACTCTACATTAGAGAGACCAATACCTATAAGTAAAATTGGTGTTGATGCGATAAAAGTAACAACAGCGTTCCAAATGAGACCGGCCTTGCTCTTGAAGAACAAGAAGAAAATAATGAGCTCCAATAAAATAACTGCGCAAAGGATGAAAAGTCTTGTCTTAACACCAAGGATAAGCTTAAGGGTATTGATAGTCTGCTTAATACTTTCTAGGGATGCCTGAGAGTTAGAATCTGCTCCGAGGATAGAACCAAGGAACTCCTCGTCCTGAACGATTCCGTTAACAGACTCAATGATAGCATCCTTGTTATCTTCCATAGTCTGATTTGCAATATCTACAAGAGTCTTAGGAAGCTCAACGCCTGTCTTGCTCTTGATTTCATCTGCGATGTTTGAGAAGAGATTTGTGATTGAATCTGCAGAAATAACGTCATTGGTAGAATCGTTGATGATACTATCAAAAGCATTTGCGCCAATTTCAGCAATGAGATTCTGAACAGACTCCAAGTTCATCAAGGAAGTTGCAAGCATTCCCGTTACGTCCTCATCCTTCATCTCGTCAACCTTTTCGCCGGTAAGACCTTCAATGATAGCTTCTACATCCAAGTTCTCTAAGTCGGTTTCCATCTGAGCCTTCTTGTCTTCAGAAAGGTTCTCAAAGGACTTTGTGAAGGATTCCAAAAGCTGTTCGATAGCAGACAAGTCAGATGAAGTGTTATCGTTATCTGTAGTAGAAGATTCAAAATCCGGATCTACAGGTACGCTTATTATTCCGTTCTCCATATCAACTCCGCTCATGTCCATAGGAACCATCTCGCCATCGATGATGTAGTAGTAATTTTCACCATCGAAGTAAATCTGAACAGTTGTTTCATCACCATCAGCTAAGTAGTGATGCTCAGGTACTTCTATTACTGTGCTTGCATCACTAATACCATTTGTGATGATTGGAATGATTGACTGTATCATGGATTTAATATTGTTCTCAGTAGCAAGTGAACTTGCAGCCTGAAGAGACATGAGAGCAATCTGTGTTACCAACAAAACGATAGACAAAATAAGTGCCAAGCATACAGCAAAAAACTTAAGCACTCCGCGTAAAAATTTCATAGTTCCTCCGTATTTGTATTACAAGAATATTAACTTATAATGCGCTTTCTAATGAAAAATGTCAAACAAATCGGACAGTAATAATTCCTTATATCCTGCATATACATGTGAGTGTTGCAAAAACGAGGAGGTATGAGATGGTTTTAGAAATAAAAGGAGGTAGGCGAGTTGTGATTGCCACCTTAAAGGGAGATTTGGACCATCATGGTTGTCAGCAAATCAGGCAGGACATCGATAGTGTAATTAGTATGCCTTCCACTAAGATTTTGGTGCTTGATATGACCCGCATTTCTTTCATGGATAGCTCTGGTATGGGGCTCTTGTTGGCACGAAATAAGTTGGCCATGGACAACCAGGTTCAGTTAATTATTTGTGGTGCTTCTGTCGAAATAACTAAGCTTTTGCAAATGGTG
Source organism: Clostridia bacterium (assembly GCA_017559445.1). Lineage (GTDB taxonomy): Bacteria > Bacillota > Clostridia > RGIG7378 > RGIG7378 > RGIG7378. Next base: position 27,126 of record JAFYSJ010000028.1, on the reverse strand, counting down.
AATCTGGACAAGCAGATACCTTTGTTTAGCACTTTGGAACAGGCCATTGAGTATGTGGAAAGGAGAGGTTAGTAATGGAGACAAATAGACTGTATGCAGAATTACCTGCAATCTCCGTTAACGAGGCAGTTAGCAGGGTTATGATATCTGGTCTCCTCATGAACATAAGAGGAGTGACCATGGGAGAAATCGAGGAGGTAAAGGTGGCCCTGTCAGAAGCAGTGACCAACATTATTCTTCACGCATACCCAGAGGGTTATCCAGCAGGAAAAATATACATTAAAGGCGTAGTGGAAGGTGGCCGTCTCACCTTGAAAATATGGGACAAGGGATGTGGAATAGCAAATTTGTCCCAGGCAATGGAACCAATGTTTTCAGGTTCTGGTAGTCAGGAACGAACAGGAATGGGGTTCACAGTAATGCAATCCTTTATGGACAGCTTGGATGTTAGGACAGAAAAGGGAAAGGGTACGTCCGTGGTAATGACCAAAAAACTGGGCATCGGTACATAGATCGGTCTTGGACCTGATTGGAGGCAAGATGTCACATAGAGAAGACAATTTGGCAGATTTGTGCCTAGCTGCCAAGGGAGATAAGGTCGCTCGCAATAGGGTAATAGAGGAAAACATGGGACTTGTGGGCAGTGTTGTTCGCAGGTTCTTAGGCAAAGGATGGGAATACGAGGACTTGTTTCAAATAGGTTCCATGGGACTTATTAAGGCGGTGGACCGTTTTGACGGAAGCTTTGGAGTTCAGTTTTCTACTTATGCAGTTCCCATGATCATGGGCGAGATCAAGAGGCATATGAGGGACGATAGTATGGTTAAGGTCAGTCGTCCAGTTAAGGAATTATATATTAAACTGCGCAGAGCCCAGGAACAGTATGTGTCTGAGGTGGGAGAGGAGCCACCAGTGGAGGAGTTGGCAACCATGGTGGGTGTATCTGTGGAGGAAGCCTGTATCGCATTGGAGGCAGCCTGTACCCCAGAATCCCTAGAAGATACAGGCCCAGATGGAGATGGGGATGAGCTTATAGACAGAATCACAGATGCTGAAGATGACGAATCGTCCATAATCGACAAAATGGATTTAATAAGGGCTCTAGACACTCTAACTCCAGAGGAACAAAAGTTGGTAACCTTGAGGTATTTCAGAGATATGACTCAAGTGAACATAGCCAAGGTTTTGGGAGTTTCACAAGTCCAAGTGTCCCGTATGGAAAGGAGGATTTTAAAACAACTTAAGGACAAAATGTGCGGCTAACAAAAGTATATTTCCATGCAAAATGGTAATTCTACTCTCATAAATATATGGGAGGTTTGTGTGGAGCAACTGTTTAACAAATTAAGAGCCATGCTGGTAGTGGAACTGCTACTTATAAGCCTAGTGTTATTGTCACTCTGGGCTTATTTGTTTTGGATGGAAAAGAAAGTCAACATTAAAGGCGCGACTCTTGTTCAGGCGCCATACTGCACAGAAGAAATATGGAATTAAATATCCCTAAGGACAAATACAAAAAGAGGGCTGACGATGCTGTTGAAAAAAGTGACATTTGGATTGATATGCTTAAGGCTTTTGTGGTGGGAGGTATTATTTGTACTATTGGTCAAGTCATTTCGTTTGGTGCTCAAAATATCGGCTTTACTAAAGAACAGGCAGGCACAGTGACATCCATTGTTTTAATCCTAATGTCGGCAGTGGCAACAGGTTTTGGTTGGTACGACAATCTAGGTAGATGGGCAGGTGCTGGTAGTATTTTGCCAATTACAGGCTTTGCTAATTCCATAACTTCGCCTGCTATGGAGTATAAATCTGAGGGCTTAATCACTGGTCTTGGCGTAAAGATGTTTATCGTAGCCGGACCAGTTTTGGTATATGGAATCTCTGCCTCAGTCATTGCAGGTATCCTCACATATCTGATTAGTTTGGTGTAGGAGGCAGTATGATCAAATTAGGTGAAAACACATTTTGGCTAAGTGGCAGAACAGGCATTACAGCAAGGGCTGCTGTGGCTGGTCCTATTGAGGGAAAGGGACCTTTAGGCGAAATGTTCGATAAGGTATACAAGGATGAAAAGTGTGGTCAAACAAGTTGGGAAATGGCAGAGGGTCAAATGCTTTCTGACTGTTTGGACACGATTTTGGTAAAGGGAGGCAAGACACCTCAAGAGGTGGACCTTTTGCTATCTGGCGATTTGCTTAACCAATGCATGTCCACGGCCATTGCAACTAGGGATAGGAACATCCCGACCTTGGGTTTGTACGGAGCATGTTCTACCATGGCAGAGTCCATGTGTATTGCCTCTCTTATTATGGAGGGAGCGGCCACTAGAAACATAATATGCATGACTTCCAGCCACTACTGTAGTGCAGAAAAACAGTTTAGATTTCCCTTGGAATTGGGTGGTCAAAAGCCTAAGTCCTCCCAAAGTACAGTCACAGGAGCAGGTGGTAACATGCTTACTTGGGACGGTGGGAATGTGTGTATTACAGCAGTAACACCAGGATGTGTTAGGGATCCAGGAGTGACGGATTCTAACAATATGGGAGGTGCCATGGCTCCAGCTGCGGCAACAACCATAGCTACTCACCTAAAGGACACAAGTAGACCGCCAGAGTATTATGACATGATTCTCACAGGTGATTTAGGAGAGCTAGGCAAGGAAATGTGTGGACAATTGACCATGGAGCTTGGATACGACATATCCAAGCAATTGCAGGATGCAGGTACCATGGTGTATGCGCCGGAGGAATCCATAAACACAGCAGGTACAAGTGGATGCGGATGTAGCGCAGTGGTGCTTAATACAGTGATTTTGGACAAATTGGAAAAGGGTGAGCTTAACAAGGTGCTATTTGTAGGAACAGGCGCATTGCATAGCCCGGCCTTGCTTAACGAAAAGCAACCTATTCCTGTTATTGCCCATGCAGTTAGCATAGAGAGGAGATAGTATGCAATTTATTTGGGCTTTTTTGATTGGCGGTGCATTGTGTGCCCTAGGCCAAGTGTTAATAGATTTGACTAAGATGACAGCTTCTAGGATTATGGTTACATTTGTTGTGGCTGGTGTGGTGTTGTCGTTCCTTGGGGTGTACAAGCCTTTTGCGGAGTTTGCGGGAGCGGGAGCTACAGTGCCCTTGTGTGGATTTGGAAATACCCTATACCAGGGTGTAAAAAAGGCAGTTATGGAGCAGGGCCTTATAGGTGCATTTACAGGCGGATTGGGAGCAACAGCAGGTGGAATTGCAGCAGCGATATTGTTTGGAACAGGAGTTGCAATGCTATTTTCACCTAAGGGAAAGCATTAATGAGTGAACCACTTCGTTAGTGAACCGGCTACGCCTAGTGAACCGCCTTCGGCTAGTGGCCGCGCTGTCGCGCTAGTGAGCCGCAAGCAGAGCTTGCTAGTATACGCTCGTTTCACTCGCTAGTGAACCGCTGCGCTAGTAGGTCGCACCGTGGGTGCTAGTGAATCGCTACGCTAGTGATCGCACCGTTGGTGCTAGTGAACCGCCTTCGGTTAGTGAGCCGCTACGCTAGTGATCGCACCGTTGGTGCTAGTGAACCGCTACGCTAGTAGGTCGCACCGTTGGTGCTAGTGAACTGCTACGCTAGTAGGTCGCACCGTTGGTGCTAGTGAACTGCTACGCTAGTGATCGCACCGTTGGTGCTAGTGACCGCTCACTAGCAAAGTTTGCTTTGCGGCTTACTAGCCGAAGGCAGCTTACTAACGAGCTGTGCTCGTGGTTCACTAGCAAAGCTGTGCTTTGCGGCTTACTAGCCGAAGGCGTATACTAGCAACGCAGTTGCGGCTCACTAGCACAGCGGCTCACTAACGAGCTTTGCTCGTGGTTCACTAGCGCGACAGCGCGTATACTAGCAACGCAGTTGCGGCTCACTAGCACAGCGGCCTACTAACGAGCTGTGCTCGTGGCTCACTAGCAAAGTTTGCTTTGCGGCTAACTGTTTTTGATGTATAATATTTCGGATAATAAACGTAAGGTAGGTACAGTATGGCACTTGATTTGAACATTGCTTTGGTAGAGCCCAGAATTCCGGCAAACGCAGGCAATATTGTCCGAACTTGTGCCGTTACAGGTTGTGGATTACATATGGTAAGACCTCTGGGCTTTGAGATGGATGATAAGAAGCTTAAGAGGGCTGGTCTAGACTACTGGGAGTACGCAGATATTAAGTACTACGACAGTGTGGACGAGCTCATGGAGAAGTATCCAGATTATCAGTTCTATTTTGCCACAACTAAGGGCGAGCATCTTTATTCCGACATCGCCTACCCCGAAAAATGTTTTATTCTCTTTGGTAGAGAGGATGCAGGTTTGCCTGAGGAATTGCTTAGAAAGCATAGAGATCAGGACATTCGCATTCCGATGCGCCCCGGTATCCGATCCCTTAACTTATCTAATTCAGTTGCCATTATTTTGTACGAGGCACTGAGACAGCACGGTTTCCCAGAGGGCAACTTTGTGCCAGAGACTAGAATTTTTGAAGATTAACAGCTTTTGGAGGCATATATGAGAATTGGTGTTATTATCGGTGGATCTGACTGTCAGGGTATGAATGCAGTTATTCGCGCCGTTGTTAAGACTGCACAGGTATATAATATTGAAGTTTTAGGTTACAAGGGTGGCTTTGATGGCGTTATCCGAAACCAGTTTGTTAGATTTAGCTCTGACGATATTTCCGGTCTTTTGGACAAGGGCGGCAGCGTAATCGGTACTTCTGCTAAGTGCATGCTTTACGATAATCCCGATAATATTGAGGAGTACGTAACAAGCATTAAGAAGAACATGCAGATGTTTGACGTTCAGGCAATTATTGCAATTGGCGGAGACACAACAATTAAGCTCTGTGAGTACCTTAACAAGATGGGCATCAACGTTATTTGCATTCCTAAGTCTGGTTGCGATGAGATTTGCTGCACAGGCAGAAACCTTGGATTCATGTCCACAGTAGATTTTGTAACAGCCTGCATCGATAACTTACATACAAATGCAGAATCTAACCACCACATTACTGTTCTCGAGGTTATGGGTGACAGGGTTGGAACACTTGCTTTGGAGGCAGGCGTTGCTGGTGGTGCAGATGTTATTCTTATTCCAGAAATTCGCTACAGCATTAACAAGGTAGCACACGCACTTCTTACACGTAAAAATAATGGTAAGAATTTCTCTATCGTTCTCGTATCTGAGGGTGCAATGGAAGTTGGCCAGGAAAAACCTTTGTCTAACACAGGTGAAGTTTTGGCAGAGAAGCTTAGCGAGCTCACAGGACTTCCGGCAGATTTGACAGTTTTGGGTAAGCTCCAGAAGGGTGGCCGTCCCAATGCATATGATCGTATTTTGGCTACACGTCAGGGTGCTGCAGCAGTTGAGGCAATTCGCAATGGCGAGTTTGGCACAATGGTTGGCGTAGATGGTAGACAGGTTTACACAGTTGGTTTGGAGCATGCCGTAGGTAAGTTCAAGTACGTTGAAGAAAATGACACATTGGTTGAGATTGCCAGAAAGATGAAGGTGTGCTTTGGAGACTAAGGATTTTAAGGCAGCTCGTCAGGAACGCAAGAAACTGATGCAGGATATCAAGGGAGGAATTGATATCCGTAATGATAAGATAACTGGTATTTCTATTATCATCTGCGTGGCACTTGTACTTGGTGGTATCGTAGCAGCGTTTTTGATTATTAACGGCGTTAGCTTTGAGAGATACAGAGTTATGGATAATGCAGTTTACGGCCAAATTGAGGGACACATCGAGTTTGGTGTAAGTCTCAAAAATCACGTAAACAAGGGTAAAGTCACATTGACCTTTAAGACAGAGGAGGCTGCTGCCAAGGAGTTTTCTCGTTTGGAAAAGTTAACCAACGACTTTTATGAGGAACAGTCAGTAGAGGGTGAGTATCCCAACTACTACGAGAACCTTAAGCGTAAGGGAAATGTTCTCACATTTGATCTTACAGAGGTTTATTTGGAGGTTTTCCACGAGAACAGAATTTATTCTGATGGTGAAGTAGAGACCCTTTGCGACCAGATTTCTGACGTAGTATTTATTTACGACAGAGCAGGTGCAACTTGGACCTACTACAATAATAACGGATCAAGTACTGCAACAGACCTTGTTAGATGCACTATGACATATACTCTTGGTCCAGACATGCAGGTTACAGGCATTAACGTAAGCTATGTTTTCAGCACTAACAAGGGTGTTCTTGAGATGAAGGAAGTTGTACAGGACGAAAGTGACCAGTACTACACAAATTATTTCAGCTACGCAGTAATGCTTGGTTTGCTTACAGAGGCAGACGAGAAGTTTGAGGAGTACGCCAACATGGTGGAAACAGAAAACACACTTTCCTACGATTATTCTGATATTTATATTAAGTTATACAATATGACTGGCGGCTGCATGGAGGATGCTCTTAGAGGATTTGTTCTGGCTGGCGGAGAATGGAATTGGATAGAGTGATATGATTTCTATTAGACATATTTTCAAAACAGGTATTGGACCATCTAGCTCCCACACTATGGGACCTGCTAGAGCAGCATCTATTTTCAAGGCTGAGCACCCAGATGCAACAGATTATAAGGTTGTTTTGTATGGTTCTCTTGCCAAGACTGGCGTAGGCCACGGAACGGATGCAGTTATTGTTGAGACATTTGCTCCAACACTTTGCCATGTGGAGTTTGATGTGGAGACAGAGGATTTGCCTCACGAAAACACCATGGATTTGTATGCATACGCAGCAGGCAAAGAGCTTGGATACATGAGAGTTCTTAGCGTAGGCGGTGGTAATATTCGCATTGAGGGTAGACCAGATGCAGAGCCTAAGCAGATTTACCCCCATAGCACATTCAGGGATATTGCAGATTACTGTACAGAGAACGACATTAGGTTGTCCGACTATGTTGAGAAGTTTGAAGGCCCAGAGATTAAGGGCTTCCTTATGGATGTATGGCATACAATGCAGGAGGAGATCTCTAGAGGATTGGCTGCTACAGGCCGTTTGCCAGGCCCATTGAATGTTGGTCGTAAGGCTAAGGATTTGATCCGTCAGAGACATATTGACGAGTCCACAGAAACAGAGCAGAACAGACTTGTTTGTGCATACGCATTTGCGGCAGCAGAGGAAAATGCATGTAACCAGGTTATTGTTACAGCACCTACATGTGGAGCTTGTGCAGTTGTTCCAGCAGTACTTAAGTATATGCAGGACAAAAAAGGATTCACAAATGAGGATATTATCCGCGCCCTTGAGGTAGCAGGTCTTATCGGAGCATTGGTAGTTACAAATGCATCTATTAGCGGAGCAGAGTGTGGCTGTCAAGCAGAGATTGGTACAGCTTGCTCCATGGCATCTGCGGCACTTTGCGAGCTTTTCTGGATGGACCTTAACCAAATTGAGTACGCAGCAGAAATGGCATTCGAGCATTACCTCGGTCTTACTTGTGACCCAGTTTGTGGCCTTGTACAGATTCCTTGCATTGAGCGTAACGCAGTTGCTGCCATGAGATCTATTAACGCTCTCAGTTTGGCTAACTTCCTGTCTGGAACACGTAAGATTTCATTTGACATGGTAGTTAAGACAATGTACGAAACAGGCAAGGATATGCACCGCAAGTACAGAGAAACATCTGAGGGTGGCTTGGCAAAGCACTTCTAAGGTAACAAAAATAAATAAATTAATAACAATATTAACGGGAGCCTGTCGTCGTCGATGACAGGCTTTTCTGATGTACCTAAAATTTGCAGAATCTGCATTGCCTTGTCTGCCTTCACCCTTCTAGGTGGGTTAAGAAAGGGGGATATGGCAGAAACGAGGGCACAAAGGCGGCCACATGGTGTGTTAGGGTTAGTGCTTTTGCCAAGCAAACTGGATAACATATTAGGAGAAGTACCGCCCAGTAAGGAGGAAATATCTGGAGCAGTGTGAACTTTTTGTGTGGCAGTTTCGTCTTCTATGGGAGACTGGGAGGAGTCTGCATTTCCAAGCAAGCTATTTAGCTTGGCGGATATACCTTCCTGTCCACCGAGGGACGCGATAAGTGACGAAAGGTCAGGCAAATCTACAGGAGAACTATGTTCTTCTGGCGGAGGATCTCTGTGGTCGGCGTAAACTGCCATCTGCTATATCTCCTTAAATAGTTTTTCTGCTTGTTCGTAAAGGTCTTTGTAGTCTTTGCCTGCTGCTTGTTTAAGCTTATCTAAATCCTCGGCAGTAACCTTGGACTTAAGACTTTGTGCATCGGGGAACATTTGTCGGATTTTGTCGGCATCCAGTTCTTTAAGAGATTTTTGCAAGTCACTTATGTTGATTTGATTAAGGCGCTTTTGCAAATTTTCTCGAGGTTCTTTGCGAATTGTCTCTAAAGCTTTATTCAGTTTTAACTTAAGTATGGTATCATCTAAGTGCATAGGAGATCCTTGGGAGTATTCTTTAGTATAATATGCCTGAGGACACCACAATTACCTATCTTTTAGGAAATATTTAAGTTTGGAGTTTTGACCATGAGAGATGATCTTAGAGAACATATTATTGAGAGTGAGAGGATTTTCTCAGGCCGCATAGTTCAGTTGGACCATGCTAAGGTTAAGCTTCCAGATGGTGGAACTGCCATGAGGGAGATTGTTCATCACGCACTTGGTGCATGTTGTTTAGCAGTGGCTCCAGATGGCAGAATTTATACGGTTGAACAGTATCGCATTCCCATGGATGACATAACAATTGAGCTTCCAGCAGGCAAGGTGGATCAGGGAGAGGATCCATTAGAGGCTGTTAAGAGGGAGATGACGGAGGAAATTGGCATGACAGCAGAGAATGTGGAGTTTATCTGCAAGGCAGCAGTTTCACCAGGCTTTACTAACGAAGTAGTTTATATTTACATAGCAACAGGACTCGTTCCCATGGTGGCAGAACCAGATGAGGATGAGTTCTTATCAGTTAAACTTTACACTATTGACCAGTTATTGGACATGATTGCAGATGGTCGTATCTACGATGCCAAGACAATTATGGCTATATGGTACGCTAACCTAAATAGGGAGAAATATGGCATTACGTAACACAGATGAGAGATATCTGGTGGAAATGGCCAGGAATGGTGATGTTGAGGCTTTTGAGAGCCTTATTCAGTCAGTCAAACTCCTAGTCGTTAACACTGCATTCCAGTACCTCAAAGATTATGAGGAAGCTTTGGATTGCTCTCAAGAAGTGTTTATTAAGGCATTTAAGAACATGTCTTCCTATAAGGAAAACAGTGCCTTTTCAACTTGGATTTACCAAATCACCAAGAATCAATGTATAGATATGTTGCGCAGGCGAAAGGGAGTTAACCTTTCCATTGATGAGTCAATGGAGGATGAGGATGCCCCAGATATTCAATTGCCAGCACCAGAATCCCAAGAGCCAGAGAACCACACAATTAGACAAAGTCGTATTCAAGCAGTCAGGGATGCCATAGAGCAACTACCTGACAAATTAAGGGAAGTTTGCGTCCTAAGGGACATACAGGAATTAAGTTACCAGGAGATATCTGAACTCCTAGATATTCCAGAGGGAACCGTCAAATCTCGACTAAATTCCGCAAGGGCAAAACTTCGCGAAATTTTAGAAAAACAAATCGAACTATTTGAATAAGGCGTTCGTCTACAAAGCATAACGTAAAAGGGTGAAACCATGAATCGTAATATAAACAAGGTGGAAAATAATATATCTAATACTCTGGCTCAGATGAAGATTACTGAGTTGCCAGCTTCTTTTGATACAAAACTTCATATGGCCCTTTTGGCCGAAAAGGATAAGATGTCACAGAAGGTGACAGCTGTTGTTATGCCTTGGCAAAAGATTATGGCTTTGGCAGCATCCTTCCTTTTGGCAGTTTCTGTGGGGCTTTTGTCAGCAGAATATATTAACAAGGGAAAACTTTACACAGATGATATCACATCAGATATTGTTGATAGCGTAACAGAGGATTTGGCGGCCGTAGAAAAGGTACCCAATCACTTGCTTGACGTTAATATTGCAACAATGAGTTACTCACCATCTTGCTCTGATAGAGAAAGGGCAGATGTCATTAATTCCGCATCCCTTACATCCATGCGCGGAGATATGGAGAGAGAAGGCTATCACAAAATTATGGATTGCAAATCCTTGGAGCAGTGCCTTGCATATCTTAGCGATAATAATCTAGATAGCTCACAATGTATGGTTGTGGGTTACATTGGGCAGACTTCATATGTTATACTGTCCGATATGGAGAACCTAGTTGCAGGCGATAGTGGGAACTTAGAGAGCCTAGTTGGACTGTATGAGGTTTACTCCAAATAATCCATATAGGGGAGTCCCATGGACGGACGTATCTTGCTGGTAGACGGCAATAGTATTCTTAATCGCGCATTTTATGGAATCGGTGGAGGTAAGGTTTTGACTAACCGTCAAGGCTTTGCTACTAATGCAATTCACGGATTCATGACAATATTGCTTAAATACATGGCAGATGGTAACGACTACAACCACGTGGCAGTTGCCTTCGATCTTAAAGCACCTACATTTAGACATCAGAAATACGATCAGTACAAGGCAGGACGTAAGCCCATGCCTCCAGAACTTGCTATGCAGTTCCCTAAGATGAAGGAAATTCTTAAGGCTTGGGGTGTTTCTTGCGTAGAACTTCCAGGATACGAGGCTGACGATATTATCGGCACTCTTTCCCGTATGGGCGAAGAGGCTGGCTTTGGCGTGACTATTTTGACAGGTGATAGAGATTCTTATCAGCTGGTTAGTGACAAGACACATATTTCATTGCCTAGCACTAAGGCAGGCAAGACAACATATGATTTAGTAACACCAGATTCCCTTATGGAGAAGTTTGGCTTAACACCTAATCAGATGATTGACCTTAAGTCCCTTATGGGCGATTCATCCGATAACATTCCTGGAGTTAAGGGCGTTGGTGAAAAGACGGCCTTGGCACTTGTTCAGGAATACGGATCCTTAGAGAACATTTTGGCACACATTGGAGACATCTCTAAGCCTGCTCTTAAGACTAAGCTAGAGGAGGGTCAGGAGTCTGCTAGACTTAGCTATTGGCTCGGTACTATATGTAGAGAAGTTCCAGGTGTTCCAACTATTGAAGATATTTCTCTTAAGCCCATGGACAGAGGTGCAATGTACGCCCACATGGAGGAACTGGAGCTTAATAAACTAATGAAGGCCCTTGGTTTGTCTCCTCAGGATGCAGTTTCCACAGGCGAGGAAGTTGTGGCTCGTGAGCTTAGGACATATGGTGAGAAGAAAGTTTCTCTTGGTGATGTTTCTGCAATGGCGAATGATCTTGCAAAGGCTGAAACAGTATATGTGTATGCAGATGTTTCTGGCACAGGTATTGATCGCCAGCTTAATGGAATTGCAATTTGCGATGGCAAGACAATTTTCGACATGGACTGCGATGTTCTCATGGCAGATAATGATGTTTGGAAGACCATTTTTGCAGGTAGAGATAGACTTGTAACAAACGATACTAAGGGGCTTCTTATTTGCCTCATGAGACGAGGAGTTTACTTTGAGGGCGAGCTTTTTGACACAGAGTTGGCAGCATATATGTGCGATTCCAATAGACGCCATCCATATGTTGAAACATGCCTTGAGTATTTGGGTGTAGTTCCAGAGGAAAATGCAGAGGAACAGCAGTTCACTTTGTTCGATGCCATGGAGGCTCCTAAGAACAGCATTTGCGTAGATAGAATTAAGCTCATGCCAGATTTGGAGCAGGTTTTGACGGATGCCATGGAAGAGGCTGGTGTTTATAACCTTTTCCTCATGGCAGAAATGCCCTTGGCACGTATTTTAGCAGAAATGGAAATGTGCGGAATGGACGTGGACCCAGAGGCTCTAGCACAACTTGGCAGAGACTACGATGCCCAGATTACAGAACTTGAAAATGCAATTTATGCCTTGGCTGGAGAGAAGTTTAACATTAACTCCCCATCTCAGCTTGGACAGATGCTCTTTGTAACATTAGGTCTTAAGCATGGACGCAAGACTAAGACTGGATACTCCACAGATGCAGAAGTTTTGGAGAAGTTGGTGGACGAGCATCCAATTATTCCCCTTATTATTAAGTATAGACAGATTTCTAAGCTTAATAGTACTTACGCAAGGGGCCTTTATAAGTTCATTAATCCAGAGACTGGTAGGATTCACACTACCTTTAACCAGACAGTAACAGCTACAGGTAGACTTAGCTCACAGGATCCAAACCTTCAGAACATTCCAATTAGAACTGCAGAAGGTCGTGAGATTCGTAAGGTGTTTGTATGTAAACCAGGAGAAATGCTTGTTTCTGCTGACTATTCTCAGATTGAACTTAGAGTTTTGGCCCATGTGGCTCAGGACGTGAATATGCAGGAGATTTTCCGTCAGGGTGGAGATATTCATACAGACACAGCTGCCATGGTATTCTCTGTGCCCCGTGAAGAGGTCACTAAGGATATGCGTCGCGCTGCCAAGGCTGTTAACTTGGGCATTGTTTACGGAATTAGCGAGTTTGGTTTGGCCAAGGATCTGGGCATTGGATATGGCGAGGCAAAGGCATATATCGAGGCGTATTTGCAGAACTTTGTAGGCGTTAGGGATTATATGGCTGGCATTACACAGGAGGCTGTGGACAAGGGTTATGTAACAACCTTTATGGGCAGACGTAGATATATTCCAGAGCTTAAGTCCAAGGATCATAATATTAGGTCCTTCGGAGAGAGAGTTGCACTTAATGCGCCTATTCAGGGAGCGGCTGCAGACATTATCAAGATTGCCATGATCAAGGTTGAGGAGGCACTTAAGGCTTCTGGATTAGATGCAGACCTTGTTTTGCAGGTTCATGACGAGCTTATCATAAGGTGTAGAGAGGTGGATTACCCCATGGTGGTAAACATCTTGAGAGAAAATATGGAAAATGCTGTGGCATTGTCAGTACCATTGGTTGTGGATATAGACAGCGGACACAGTTGGTTTGAGGTGTAAAATGGCAAAGGATACCATGGTCATCGGCATTTCTGGAGGCATGGGCTCTGGAAAATCTAGCGTTACACAGATAATGGCAGATTTGGGAGCACAGGTTGTGGATGCAGATGAGATTTCCCATACCGTGACTGAGGGTAATAAGCCTGCGGTGTACGAAATTGCGGCAGCCTTTGGGGATAGGTTTGTGGACATGTATGGCAGACTTAATAGACCTTTATTGGCAAAGCATGTCTTTGGCGACAGAGAGAAGCTGGATAAGCTTGAGGCCATTGTACACAAATACGTTATTGCAGAAATGGATGCACAGGTTAAGCTTTTTAGAACTAAGGGTAGAGGAGTTATGGTGCTGGACGTGCCAATTCCGGTAAAGAGGGGCTTTTTGGACAACGTCGATCAAGTGTGGATCGTGGATGCAGATACAGAAACACGTATTGACAGAGTCATTCGCCGTAGTAACATAACAAAGGAGCAGGCTCAGAGTAGAATTGATTCTCAGTTAAGCAGAGAAGAATATTTGGCGCTGGCAGATTTGGTTATTCCCAATAACGGCTCCATGCAGGAACTTAGGACATTCGTTTCTAAGGCTGCCATGAATATTACAATGGATTAATTTTAAGAGAGGTATTTAATATGAACCCAACAGTTGAGTTGAAGATTAGAGATCAGGGTACAGTAGTTCTTGAGTTAGAGCCTAACATGGCACCTAACACAGTTAACAACTTCCTTAGCTTGGTACAGAAGGGATTCTACAACGGCCTTACATTCCACAGAATCATTGCAGGATTCATGATTCAGGGTGGTTGCCCAGATGGTAACGGCATGGGTGGTCCAGGCTACAGAATTAAGGGTGAATTCAGAAACAACAACTTTAAGACAAATACAATTAGCCATCGCAAGGGCGTTATTTCCATGGCTAGAGCATATGACAAGAACTCTGCAGGTTCTCAGTTCTTCATCATGCACGAGGATGGAACTTTCTTGGACGGCGAGTATGCAGCATTTGGTCACGTAGTTTCTGGTCAGGATGTAGTAGATGCAGTAGCAACTATTCCCACATGGCCAAATGACATGCCCATGGCTCCAATGGTTATGGAGAGCGTAAAGGTTCTCGATATGGGCGACTGGACATTTGCAGAGCCAGAGAAGATGTAAGACGACGTTATTTACATAAGACGACTAAACAGCCAGTTCTATAGTAATATAGGACTGGTTTTTCTTATTGTATATGTTCCTTGATAAATGATATAATTTGCCTACAGATTTCAAAAAGGAGAAACAACAATGTTTAAGATTAAAAATTCTAGACTGTGGTTTGCTATTGCAATCGTTCTCACTATTGCAATTTCCGTTTCAGTAGTATCTTTTGCTGCTATTAAGACAAATGATAACCCAGTTAACTTGCTTGTAACTAACGCAACAGAGGATTGCAAGACTTCTGTTAACGTTTCATGGCATGCTCCAGTAGCTAAGAGTACTATTAAGTACACAACAGCAGATGACACAGAGTTTGCTAATGCAAAGACAGTAGAGGTTGATGGTACTTTGGGTACTCTCGACTATTATGATATGAAGGCTGGTAAGTACTATACATATGAGTACACAATCACAGGCCTTACAGAGGATACTAAGTATATCTACAAGGTATCTAACGAGAAGGGTGAGTCTGATGTTTATACATTCGTAACAGCAGGTACTAGCGCATTTAGATTTATTTCTCTTGGTGATATCCACTCTGATAAGGATTCTAGATACACATACGTAACTCAGGCAGAGAAGATGCTCAAGAATATCCAGAAGAAGATTGGTGATTGGGATCTTACAATCTTCACAGGTGACATTACACAGACAGGTGCTACATATTCTGACTGGGTACAGTATAACAATACAATGGTTACATCTTCTGGTATTTTGGCAGTTACAATTGGTAACCACGATACAGATAACAGAGCTATTGGTGTTAAGAAGATTTCTAACAAGTGGTTCGTTGAGTCCCTTGGCAATCCAGTTAATGGTCCAGAGGGTCTTGAGAGTGTTTACTGGTTCAACTACAACGGCGTTCTCTTCCTTTGCATTGATACATTGGCTATGGAGATGAGCGAGTTCACAGCACAGCAGAAGAATTTGTCTGTTCAGCTTCAGTGGATGAAGGATGTTGCCAAGGCTCAGGAAGGCAAGTATCAGTACATCGTTGTTTACCAGCATAATCCAATGGGTAATGGTAGTGCAGACGGTTTCTGTGATTGGTCTTACTATTCTCAGCTTTACAAGACATGTGACGAGATTGGCGCAGATTTCTGCCTTGGTGGAGACAGCCACGAGTATGCAAGAAGTAAGAGACTTTACAACAATCAGGTTGTAGATACAGAGGGTGATAAGGGTACTATTTATATTACTAACCCAATGGTAACAAGCAGCTCTATGGGCAAGGTAGTTCAGGGCGCAGAGAACAGCACAACAGCAACACGTTTTGCAGGTGCAGGTACAGGTGCTACTGTTTATACAGTTACAGAGACTCACATGACATTCCAGCTTGTAAACAACACAGGTAAGGTTATTGATGAGGTAACAATTCCAAGCAGAAGAACAGCTATCGTTACAGGCACAGAGGTTGCTGGTCCTGCAGCAGTAGAGCCAACAGCAACACCAGCTCCAACAGAAACTCCAACACAGGCTCCAGCAGATGAGCCAACAACAGAGCCTACAGAGAAGCCAGTAGACGATGGTGCAGATGATAAGAATAACCTTGTTCTCCCAATCGTTGCATGTGCAGTAGTTGTTGTAGCAGTTGCAGTTGTTTTGGTTGTGGTTCTTAAGAAAAAGAAGTAATCAGCTTTAACAAAATAATTTGAAACATTATGTGGTGGTCCTTGTGATCACCACATTTTTTATGTTGTTGAATATTGGATATTTGTGTTATATGCTTAATAAAAAACAGAGAGGGAACAGAATTATGAGTAAGAAAATAAAACTGCATGTAGGTGTATTTGTAATTTTGACAGTTGTAATTTTAAGTTCTGTTGTTGCGTCTGGAGCTTATACAAGGGATTATGGAAATCTAGGAAGAGAATACGTTGCGAATAAATCAACGATTGTAGTGGATGGAATTATTGATGATGCATGGGAAACTGTTGAGTTCACAAGAATTGACGTTCCTTATGATAAAGCATATCCAGATCCGTATTTTAATTATTACGGATGTGATGCTAAGGTAAAAATGCTTTATGATGATAATTATTTTTATGTTCTAGTTGTTGTTACAAACAGGGATGTGTTTGATAGTGATGTTTTTGATATTCATATAAACGAAGGCCAAAGATATGTAAATGGGTATGGAGAGTACGCCTATCAAATGAGAGTAGTAATTGATGCAGATGCTACAGAACCTCTTTATTTGTTGGATGGATCTAATGGAACAATGTATTTTTCAGACGAAATTGTTGTTCAAAAGTCCGTTGCGTTCTCTAATGACAATAAAACCGCCACCTTTGAACTGGCGCTTAAGAGACTTAATCCTGATGTTAGGGATGGCGATGTTATCGGAGTAGAGTTTTGCTATGAGGATAATGGAATAGCTGACGAAGGATATGTGTATATGTTGAATTTCTTCCGTTGGAATGTTTGTGAAATAGATGGGAATGGTAATCCAACAAATATTGTTAGACCTTGGCAGAATTGTGAGAACTTTGGAGAACTTGTTTTAGGTTATAGGAGAGAGGTAACACCTGCCCCAACAGCAACGGCAACTCCAACACCAAAGCCAACGGCAACCCCAACGCCAGAGCCAACGGCAACCCCAACACCAAAGCCAACGGCAACCCCAACATCAAAGCCAACGGCAACCCCAACACCAAAGCCAACGGCAACCCCAACACCAAAGCCAACGGCACCCCCAACACCAGAGCCAACGGCAACCCCAACACCAAAGCCAACGGCAACCCCAACACCAGAGCTAACGGCAACCCCAACACCAAAGCCAACGGCAACCCCAACACCAGAGCTAACGGCAACCCCAACGCTAGAGCCAACAGCAACACCAGCTCCAACAGAAGCTCCAACACCAGCTCCAACAGAGGCTCCAACAGAAGCTCCAACAACAGAGCCTACAGAGAAGCCAGTAGACGATGGTGCAGATGATAAGAATAACCTTGTTCTCCCAATCGTTGCATGTGCAGTAGTTGTTGTAGTAGTTGCAGTTGTTTTGGTTGTGGTTCTTAAGAAAAAGAAGTAATCAGCTTTAACAAAATAATTTGAAACATTATGTGGTGGTCCTTGTGATCACCACATTTTATATGTGTTGAAATTTGATTATCTGTGTTACAATTTCTGCATATAAAATTAAGGAGAAACAAAAATGTTTAAGAAAAGTCATAAGATTTGGTTGGCTATTGCTATGGTTATGGCAATTGTAGCTTCAGTATCTATAGTTGCTTTTGCTGTTGATTATATTGATGGCAACGAGAATCCAGTTAATATGCTCGTAACTAACGCGACAGAGGATTGTAAGACTTCAGTTAACGTTACATGGCATTCACCAGTTAATAAGTGCACCATTGCATATACATACGCGGACGATACTAGCTTTGCAGATGCAGTAGTCGTAGAGGTAGATGGTGTAGCAGGTACAGTGGATTATTACGACCAGGCAGCAGGTACATATTATAAGTACGCATATACAATTACAGGCCTTACAGAGGATACAAAGTATATCTACAAGGTATATAACGAAATGGGTTCTTCTGCTGTATATTCCTTTGTAACAGCAGGAACAAATGCATTTAGATTTATTGCCATTGGAGATTCTCACGTAAGTAAGGCAAGCAACAAGATTATTTATTTGCCACAGATGACTAATATTTTGAACAACATCGAGAGCAAGATTGGTAGCTGGGATCTCATTATCCACACAGGTGACCATACATATACAGGTGCTACCTACAATAACTGGGTACAGTACAACGATTCTAAGCTTACATCATCTGGCATTTTGGCCATGACAATTGGTAACCACGAGACAGATGATAGAAATGGTACAGGAACTAAGAAGATATCCGATAAGTGGTTTGTTAATGCATTGGGTAATCCTACTAACGGACCAATGAATATCGAGAGCGTATATTGGTTTAACTATAACGGCGTGCTCTTCCTTTGCCTTAACTCCTTGTCTACAGAAACTAAGGAATTTGATATTTTCAAAAAGGACTTTGGTTTCCAAACTTCATGGATGCAGGATGTTGTGGCAGCACAGGAAGGCAAGTTCCAGTACATCGTTGTATACCAGCACTACCCATTGGGCAATGGTAGCGACGATAATTTCTGCGACTACTCTTACTACAGCAAGTTGTATCAGGTTTGCGACGAGCTTGGTGTAGATTTCGTCCTTGGCGGAGATAGCCATGAGTATTCTAGAAGTAAGAGACTTTATAATAACGAGATAGTAGCAGATGATGGAGATAAGGGTACAGTTTATGTAACAAACTCCATGATTACAGAAGGTACAGTAAACTCCGTAACTAAGGGAGCAGCAGGTAGCTTGTGTGCAGCTCGAATCTCTGGTGGTGCAACAGGTTCTCTTGTGTTCACAGTAACAGAAAATGCTATCACAATGCAGCTTGTTAATGCAGATGCTACAGTTATTGACGAGACAACAGTTCCAAGCAGGAGAACAGCTGTTGTTACAGGCACAGAAGTTACAGCTCCAAACACAGCCCCAACACCAACTCCAGCACCTACAGAGGCTCCAACAACAGAGCCAGCTGGACATGAGGATGGCAAGAATAACACAACAATTATTGTTGTAATCGCAGCAGCAGTTGTAGTTGTAGGCGGCGTAGTAGCTACTGTTGTATTCTTTAAGAAAAAGAAGTAATAAACTTTGAAGAAAATTAATATAAATTTGTTATGTGGTGGTCAAAAGATCACCACTTTTTCTGTTTATTTTAAGAATAATATGTTAAAATTTGGACCAATACACATATGTATGAGAGGAGAAACAAAATGTTTAAAAACAGAAATGCTAAACTGTGGCTTGTTGCAGTAATTGCAGTAGCAGTGGTAGTTTCAATTTCCGTAATTTCCTTCGGTGTTGACTACATTCCTGATAACAACAACGCAGTTAACATGCTCGTAACTAACGCAACAGAGGACTGTAAGAATTCTGTTAACGTTACATGGCATTCACCTGTAGAGAAGAGCACAATTATGTACACAACTGCAGAGGATACAAGCTTTGCTAACGCAACTTCTGTAGAGGTAACAGGTACTTTAGGTACACTTGCTTACTATGGTCAGGATGCAGGTACATACTACACATATGCATACACAATTACAGGCCTTACAGAGGATACTAAGTATATCTACAAGGTTTCTAATGAGATGGGTTCTTCTAGCGTATATTCCTTTGTAACAGCAGGTACAGATGCCTTTAGATTTGTTGCAATCGGTGACTCCCACGTAAGTAAGGCAAGCAACAAGATTATCTATTTGCCACAGATGACTAACATCTTGAATAATATCGAGAGCAAAATTGGATCCTGGGATCTCGTTATTTCCACAGGTGACACTACATACACAGGTGCTACATATAACAACTGGGTACAGTACAACGATTCTAAGCTTACAACTTCTGGTATCTTTGCCATGACAATTGGTAACCATGAGACAGACGATAGAAACGGAGCAAGCGTTAAGAAGATTTCTAACAAGTGGTTCGTTGAGTCTCTTGGTAACCCCACAAATGGTCCTACAGGTCTTGAGAGTGTATATTGGTTCAATTACAATGGCGTACTCTTCCTTTGCCTTGACTCTATGGCTTCCGAAATGTCAGAGTTTAATTCTACACAGAAGAATTTCACTAACCAGGTTAATTGGATGAAGGATGTTGTTAAGGCTCAGGAGGGTAAGTTCCAGTATATCGTTGTATACCAGCACTTCCCAATGGGTAATGGTAGCGACGACAATTTCTGCAGCTACTCATACTATAACAAACTTTACAAGGCATGTGATGAGCTTGGCGTAGACTTCGTTCTTGGTGGAGATAGCCACGAGTACTCCAGAAGTAAGAGACTTTACAACAATGCAGTTGTAAGCTCCGATGGTGATAAGGGTACTGTTTACGTAACAAACTCTATGATTACAGAGGGTACAGTAAGTAGCGTTACTAAGGGTGCAGAGAATAGTAAGTGCGCAGCACGTGTTAACGGTGGTGCTACAGGATGCTTGGTATTCACAGTAACAGAGAAGGCTATTACAATGCAGCTCGTTAACGCTAATGGTAAGATTATCGACGAGACAACAATTCCTAGCAGAAGAACAGCTATTGTAAAGGGCACAAGTGTTGAAGGTTTCACATCTATTGCAACACCTACACCTGTTCCAACAGCAACACCTACACCCACACCTGTTCCAACAGCAACACCCAAGCCAACAGCAACACCTACACCAAAGCCAACAGCTACTCCAACAGTAGCACCAACAGCAACTCCGGAGCCGACAGCTACTCCAACTCCAGAACCAACAGCAACTCCGGAGCCAACAGCTACTCCAGAGCCCACAGTTGAGCCAACAGCTACACCTGCTCCAACAGAGGCACCTACAGCAACTCCTGCACCAACAGAGGCACCTGTAGATAATCCAACAAGTGATCCAACAGCTGAGCCAGCTGATGATGAGACAGAGCCTAAGAATAACACAACAACAATTGTTGTAATCGCAGCAGCAGTTGTGGTTGTAGGCGGCGCAGCAGGTGCTATGGTATTCTTGAAGAAAAAGAAGTAAATTAGCTTAACAAATTAACACAAAATTCATTAGGTGGTGGTCATTTGACTACCACCTTTTTACTATTAAAATCACAGCTTATGTGATACAATTCTTATATCTATGGATTTGAGAGGTAAGAGAGATATGCAGAGTAAAATTCTCATCGTTTGTGCACCATCAGGTGGAGGAAAGGGCACTATTGTCCGTATGTTAGAGCAGCACTATGGCTCATGGCTTTGGACATCCATTTCTTGTACATCTAGACAGCCTAGAGGTCAGGAGCAGGACGGCAGAGAGTATTACTTTATTACTCAGGAGGAGTTCGATAGACTTCTTGAGACGGGCTATTTGGCAGAGTATAACCGTTTTGGTAACGGCAAGTCCTATGGTACCCCAGCAGACAAGTTGGACCAGCATTTGGAACAGGGTTGCTTGGCAGTTTTGGATATCGATATTAACGGTGCAAGACAGGTTATTGAGAAGTACTACGACAAGTATCCAATCGTAGCAGTTTTCCTTTTGCCAGAGTCCTTGGAGGAGCTTCAGCAGAGACTTATTAATAGAGCTACAGAGACTCCCGATCAGATTGAGAAGCGTATTGCTACTGCTAAGGAAGAGTATGCCAAGATGCTTGATACAGAGGGCGCACTCTTTGACTCCGTTATCCTCAATGCCAGTGGCAAACAGCAGGAAACAGCAGATCAGGTTATAGATATTATTGAGAAGATTGACTCCGTTAGAGAGACAATATACGCACCTAAGGACAAGGGATTCCCATGGAGAGATGACTTGTTCAGAATATAGGAGGTACCTATGAAGTTTGTTACTATCCAGGATGTTGCAGATGCATTTCAGTTGGAACAATTAGCAGGACGCAGAGATTTACAGAATATTAAGGTTACTAGCCCTGAAATTAATCGTCCAGGTCTTCACTTGCAGGGATATAGAGAGTACTTCGGCAATGACCGTATTCAGCTCATGGGTTTGGGAGAGATTGCCTTCGTTGCAAGCTTGCCTTCAGAGGAAAGGATTAAGTCCCTTACTTCTATTTTTGAACTTGGTTTCCCATGTATCATCGTAACTAGAGGCCTTGAGATTCCGCAGGAAATGATCGATGTGGCAAATATGTTTGGCCACCCAATTTTGCGTACAGGTCTCGTTACATCTGAGTTCACAGGTATGCTTATTTCTCACTTAAACAGTGGTTTGGCTCCTACAGTAGACGTACATGGCGTATTCGTTGAGGTATACGGCGAAGGTATTTTGCTTGTAGGTGAGAGCGGCATTGGTAAGAGTGAAATTGCATTGGAGCTTGTTAAGAGAGGTCACCGACTCGTAGCTGACGATATGGTGCAGGTTAAGAAACTTTCTGCCACAGCACTTATTGGTAGCGCCCCAGAGATAACTCGTCATATGATCGAAATTCGTGGTATTGGCGTTTTGGACGTTAAGAATATGTACGGTGTATCTTCTGTTAAGCCTGTAGAGAAGATCGACCTTGTTGTTCACTTCGAGCAGTGGGTTGAAGGCAAGGCGTACGATAGACTTGGTGCAGAGACAGACTACACAGAGATTTTGGGCGTTAAGATCCCAAGCCATACAGTTCCTGTTAGCCCTGGTCGTAACTTGGCAGTTATTATTGAGGCCGCAGCTATTAACAACAGACAGAAGAAGATGGGTTACAACGCTGCAGCTGAGCTAATCAGACGTAGTGAAGAGGCCGTTAAGGCTATGGAATCCTCCATGAAGGGATAATCAAATGGATTTGAAACATATTCAGGTAATAACAAATATTGTGGGACAGGATAACCTTATTTTGGACTGCCCCATGAGTGGCCACACTACTTTTAGAGTAGGCGGACCTGCAGAGTGCTTGGTTACTCCTACAACAGTAGATGAAATTAGCGCTACCTTAGAGTATTGTCGCAATAACGAAATTGAATATTTAGTAATTGGAAACGGCTCTAACCTTTTGGTAAAGGATGGAGGCGTAGCAGGCGTTGTAATAGACTTGTCCTCAAAGTTTAATAATATCTCAGTGGATGGTCTTACAGTTACAGCTCAGGCAGGCGCGCTTTTATCCAGAGTTGCTCGCAAGGCTTGGACGGCAAGCCTTACAGGTATGGAGTTTGCCGAGGGCATCCCAGGTACAATTGGTGGAGCTGTGTATATGAATGCAGGAGCATATGGCGGCGAAATGTGCCAGATTGTGGATAAGGTTACATGCCTTACACAGGATGGACAGATAGTTACATTCCAGGGTGAGGATCATGGCTTTGCATATAGACACAGTGCATACATGGGTTCAGGCATGGTTATTTTGGAGGCTAGTCTTAACCTTACATTAGGTGATTCAGAGGCAATTAAGGCAACAATGGATGACCTTAGAGGTAGACGTAGAGATAAGCAGCCAACAGATAAGCCAAGTGCAGGTAGCACATTTAAGAGACCTGCCAATGGTTATGCCGCAGCCATGATCGAGCAGTGCGGACTTAAGGGTTTCCGCGTAGGTGGAGCAGAGGTTTCCACTAAGCACAGTGGTTTTGTAATTAATGCAGGCGGAGCCACAGCCACAGATATTTTGACGCTTATGGATCAGGTGGCAGACAAAGTACAGGAACAGTTTGGCGTTCGTTTGGAGCCAGAGGTTCAGATAGTAGGTAGAGATTAAGTATGAGAATGGAGTTTCCCGGTAATAGGATTACCGATTATACATTTGCAGCAGACAGAAGCTGGATGCTTACTAATGGATTGGGAGGATATGCTTCCCTTACATTGGGTGGAGGCAATGTTTCCAAGTACCATTGCTTGTTATCTGCTGCCATGAGTGCTCCTTGTGACAGATATGTTTTGTGCTCAAATATTCACGAGCACGTAAAGTTGGGCAACGCCAATGTTTCCCTGGCTACTTTTGATGCAAATGGCATGTCCGGACAGGGCAACCAGTATCTCAAGAGCTTTGTAATGGAGGCTTACCCCAAATACACATACCAGATTGATGATGTAACAATTACAAAAGAGATTACAATGTTGTATGGCGCCAATGCCACAGCAGTAAGATACACAATCACTACAGGTTACAAGCCAGTAGAACTTAGCTTGTTCCCCCTTCTTAACTACAGGGATCACCACAGAGTTTCTTGCCAGGGCGACTTGGATTTCGATGTATGGCAGTGGCCAGGCGTGGTTAATGTGGAGTACAAGGGCGAGACAGAGTATCTTCGCAGAATTCACATTGCATATACAGATGGTGACTTTGTAGAAAATAGCGAGCCAGATTACTTCAGAGGCATGTTCTATAGACAGGATGCAAACAGATGCTGCGATGCATGGGAAGATCACTTTATTCCCGGAAAATTTGTCCTTAAGGTGGCAGCACAGACATCTAAGACAGTTCAGTTTATTGTGTTTACAGAGCAGGGTGCTAACTTTGACATTATTAAACAGGTTAAGCGCGATCGTCAGCCAGACTACTTTGCACAGGAAACTAAGCGCAGAGATGAACTTTACAGAAAGTGCGCTATTGACCATGATAGAGCACGCACTCTTTGTGCCAGATCCGATGACTTCATGGTAAAGGATGCAAACGGTAGTCACTATATTATGGCAGGTTACCCATGGTATGGCTTTAGAGGCAGAGACGCAGCAATTGCAGTAATGGGTATGCTTGTTTCCACAGGTAGATTGGAGGAGGCTAGAGAAATTCTCATTCGCCTTTGCGACTACGTTAAGGATGGTATGCTTGTAGATAGCGTTCACTGTGGTGGTAAGTCATTGGAGTACGATTCCGCAGACTCAGCCCTTTGGCTCTTTGAGGCGGTTTTTGAATACTATGTTGCCTCTGGCGACAAGGAGCTTGTGTGCCAAATGCGCCCAGTTCTTGAGTCCATTATTGCTGCTTACCAGCATGGAATTAACGACGGTAAGGGTGTGTATGTTGCCATGAACTCCCTTGGACTTATTGAGACAAGTCCAGCAATGACATGGATGGATGCAAAGCCAGAAGGAAAGGCTATAGTTCCTAGAGAAGGTTGTGCTGTTGAGATTAACGGACTTTGGTACAACGCCCTTAGAATCATGGAAAAGCTTTGCCCTCTGTGGGGAGATAAGGTAGCTCGTAGATATGACATGCAGGCTATTCTCACAAGAGATTCCTTCCGTAAGTACTTTGTATATGAAGGTGGTATCTGTGACTGCGTAACATTCTACAGAACTTTTGACGGCCGTATGGAGCCTCACGTAGACTTGTCAGTACGTTGCAACCAGCTTATTGCTATTGGTCTTAGCTTTTCGCCATGTGATATAGACACCATGAAGAGATGTGTTCGCCGTATGGGTAGCCTTATGTGCACACCTGTTGGTATTAGAACATTGTCTCCAGACGATAGCCACTACACTGGAGTTTGCGGCGGAGCACAGCAGGCCAGAGACTATGCTGCATATAACGGCAACAGCTGGATGTGGCTTCAGGGATTCTATTTGAGACTTTTGTACCGTCTTGGTATGTACAGCAAGGAGCAGGTTCTCACAATGTTGTTGCCTGCCTTTAGAGAATATGAGCAAAACTGCATTGGCCACGGTGGCGAGATGTACCAGGGAGATTTCCCACATGCATCTGCAGGTGCGTGGGCCCATGCCATAAGCGACGCGGAAATTTTGCGCACATTGGCAACTGTTTGTGAAAATCATAGAGAGGTTCACCATGGCAGACGCAAAAAATAAGGAAGCTACCTTCTCGGTCAAGGTCCGCGACGAAGCGTGTGAATTTATCTGCGACTCTGGCATAATGTACGTTCAGGAGTTGGCAGGATTTGTGTATGGTTGCATATGCATGAATGCCGATTTGGAAAAGCAGGAGCTTAGTCTTAAGATTGGCAAAAGAGGTCAGGTAGCTAAGGAAAGGGTTTTGTCAAACCTGCAGGTCTATTTCGACGAAAATGGCATTGCATGTGACTTGGATCAGACAGCATCTATTTTGAATTTCGAAGGTGTTTTGGCAGAGCTTTTGTACACAGAGTTAATTCAACTTCCACAGCAGAGAGAGGACGATATGTGCCGTGCTTTGCTGAGGGGTCTGTTTATCGGAGGTGGAACAATTAGTTCACCAGATAACCAGCACTATTTCGATGTTTCTTCTCCAGAGAAAGCACCCCTTGTACTGGTTCAAAAGTTCTTGGATAACTACGATATTAAGTCGAATATTATTCAGCGCAAAAACAGATTTGTCTTGTATGTTAAGAGTGGAGATAGTATAGCAGATATTCTTAAGCTCATGGGCACAACTAGAGCAGCCATGTACTACGAGGAAGTGTTGTGTACATCCATTGCATCTAACTTGTCTAACAGAGCATATAACTGCTATAGCGCCAACGTTAACAAGTTCATCACCCGTAAGTTGCGTGTGCAGGAACTTATTTTGGAGGTGGATCCATCTGGTAAGCTTGGTTGGGCACCTGAGGAAATTAGATCGATCGCCGAAACCATAATGGACGAACAAAATGGCGTGTTCAGTTTGACAGAGCTAGGTTCAAGGATGAACCCACCCATTGGCAAGTCCGGAGCGGCTCACAGATTAGATAGACTCGAGAGACTATTAGAAGAAATAATCGCAAGATATAAATAACAGGGATTCGCAATTGGCGAACCCCTGTTTGTTTTTGATAGGTAGTTATTAGCAACCGCAGCTATTCTGGTTTCTGCTGCAACCACAATTATTTGTAGTTTCTGCACAGCCACAACTGTTAGAAGAACCACAACCATTGCCGAGCAAGCTAAGCAAAAGCAAGAGAGTAATAAGGTCACAACCGCAACCACTATCTCCGCATCCACAACCACTATCGTTCTGACCACAGCAGGAAAGAAGGAGAAGAATGCAAATGAGACTGCTACAACTGCACCCAGAACCACCATCACAACTTCTGTTTCCTAATCCGAATAAATTCATATTTTCCTCCGAAGATTGATTATGCTATAGACTATTCGGTAAAGTTCAAAGTGTGACAAAAGTTTTGGCGTGTGTTATATTTTAAGGAGAATTTGTATTAGGGAGGCTACCGTGAAAAAGGGTTCATTAATTCTATTTGTTGTAGCAGGATTGGTGTTGCTATGTTTGGTAACGGCAGCACTTTCATTAGATACCATTGGTTTTAACAGAATTAACGCTTCGGATGAGGTTAAGTGGTTGGCCAATGAGGATATCTTAGAGTTTGAGGATTATAAGTCCTCTAAGCAAAAGCTTAACTACGATTTGCTCCATGTTATGTACGATGGCATGGCCCGCAAGTTTGCCAATACATCCTATGCAGGTGCTGAGACCATGAAACCTTGGCTCACAATAT
>JAFYSJ010000027.1 GCA_017559445.1 Clostridia bacterium | reverse complement strand
GATTTCCATTCGCCCATTACTTACAAATCTCCTTTACTTGATTTATCGGCAACAGACGATTGTTTTAGAACAATCTGTCTATGATTGACGCATTCATCCACTCAGCTAAAACTAACCGGATTTCTGCTAAATTTCTTTAAACAATGGTTTTTTATGTACACATAGATTAGTATATGGTAAACTTAGGCCATGAGAGACTATATTAAAACAAATTATCACGTACATTCTAATTTCTGTGATGGTAAAGGCGCCCCCGAAGAATACGTCCGCGCAGCGATTGACTGCGGGATCAAATCTATGGGTTTCTCTTCCCACGCACCACTTGCATCTGACCCGGACAGCAGCTGGCTTATGCATATGGACAGAGTAGAGGACTATAGAAATACAGTATTAGGGTTAAAGGCTAAATACGCTGACCAGATTCAGATCTACCTTGGCATGGAGTGCGACTATATGGGCGTTCCACCGGTTAACCACCGTGAGGAGTATGGCCTTGAGTATACAATCGGTAGTGTGCACGTTCTTTTGGACAAGGATTCAGGTCGTTATTTCTCCATTGACGGCTCTGTGCAGTCATTTGGCGAGGCTATTGAGTTCCTTGGTGCTCAGAACTTGGTTAAGAAGTTCTATGAGCAGTGTGTTGACATGGTAGATGCTCTTAAGCCTGACATGATAGGCCACTTAGATCTCGTTCGTCGTAATAATTTTGACAAGACATTCTTTGATTGGGAGGAGTCTTGGTATAAGCCCTTGGTTATGCCCTACATCGAGAAGATTGCAGAGGCAGGCACAATCGTTGAGATGAACGTTAGCAAGGTTAGACCAGGAGTAGAGCAGTACCCCTCTAATGATCTGCTTAAGGAATGCTTTATTCGTAAGATTCCAATTACTGTTAATAGTGATAGCCACGTTCCGACAAGTATCGACTACATGCATGATTTCGGTATTCAGAGACTTATTGATGTAGGTTACAAGTCCACTATGGCTATTATTGACGGCAAGTGGGAAGAAATTGCATTGGTTTAGTCTTTTTAATTAAACAATCACTTAAGACGACACTTGAGGTCAAATGTCGTCTTTTTATGCCTTGAAAAGGCTTTTGTCGAACTGTTAGCATGACTTTGGAGGGGTTATGGAGCAGTTGGTTTATAAGAGAATAGTTCAAGGAGAACATTCGTCATACGCGTTCTTGTATTATGTGGTGGAGAAAAAGGAAAAGTATGGGATCATGGTTCGTTCTATACGTGGGGATGGCAAACAGAGATGGGCCACAGGAAATTCGTGGTTCAGGGACTATATGGAATGCCTTAGACTTTTGAATAGGCTATTCCAGTACCAAGTTGGCCCCGCAGGATTAGAAGATGCCATCAAAACTTTGTGGAAATAATTGGCAGATTTTGTTGCAGTTTTCGGTGTTTTATTTTATTATTTACAAATAGAACTAGCTATTATTTTAGGGGGTTTCACCATGTTTAAAGAGTTCAAGAAATTTGTTGTTAGAGGTAACATGATTGATCTTGCAGTTGGTATGATCATCGGTTCCGCTTTCACAGCTTTGGTTAAGTCTTTGGTAGATGATTTGTTTATGCCAGTACTTAGCTTGGTTACAGGTAAGGTTGATTTTGTTAATTTGTTTATCGCTTTGGATGGTAATGAGTATGCTACTCTTGAGGCAGCTAAGGAAGCTGGCGCTCCTTGTTTCGCATACGGTAACTTCATTTCCGGAGTTATTAACTTCCTCCTTATGGCATTCGTAGTATTTATGTTTGTTACACTTGTTAACAAGATTAAGGATGCAGGCAAGAAGCCTGAGGCTCCTGCAGCTCCTACAACTAAGGTTTGTCCTTACTGCAAGTCCACAATCGCTATCGATGCAACACGTTGCCCTTCCTGCACATCTCAGCTTGAGGTTGTAACAGAGTAATTTTATTGCTTTAGACATTTATGCCCCACATTGTTGGGGCTTTTTTATTGCCACAAAAACTTCGAAGTGATATGGTAGATGCATAGAGGAGTGTGACTATGAATCAAGTTGATATAAATTTAATTAAGACAGGCACTGTGTTTCCAGAGTTCCCTAAGGCAAAGGGTGCCAAAAGCCCCCATGTTATAAATGCAAAGCAGGATAAGCTCTACGCCCTGGAGCTGGAGGATGAAACAGCCGTAGAAACTAGGGCTAGGGAATACAGGATTACCATGAACCCCGTTGGCCAGAGAGCCATGATAAAGCAGGAGTTTTTGTACAACACAGAGACTAAGAGTGCAGTTGGGGAAAGATATAGGTTTGCTCCAACAAAGGCAGTCAGAGAAATAGAGGTAGACAAGTTAGATGACATTAAGTGGGAGCTTGTTAAGAAGGGCGGTTACGGCAAAAGCCAGCTTTTGAGATTTACCTTGAGAATAGGATTAGTGCTTGCCTTTTTGTGGATGTGTCTTGTGGGATTTAATTGGTTTACTCAAGGGGAGGCAGGAGCTAAATTCTTATACAAGCAGATGATGGATAGCTATTTGTCCATGGAGCATGAGGAAATCTCCTTTGACCAAGATGTAGATACTATTTTGACCCAGCAGATGATGGATAAGGAGTACTTCATAATATACGATTATGTTAATGACGTTGTGGTACAGAAGTATGGTGAAGTCTTGTTGTTCGATATGGGGGAGCAGGGCAGGTACACACTTTATTTAGCATATGGCCTAGATGATGTTCCAGCCTACGTAAAGGAATATTTGCCAGAGCAGTACTTTAATGGTTACACTTACGAGAAACAGGTTGTGGTTCATGAGACACAGGGAGATGTGTACATCTTAGAGGGAGATACAACTATTCTTTACTATCCAGAGGGAGCTTATATTTCTAGCGATAAGGGAATAGTTAAGATTCTATTCCAAGAAAAGGATCCAATATTTATATACGGAAAGTAAAAATTAAAGGAGATGGTTTGATGCCATCTCCTTGGTTTTTGTATTTGAAGTTTTGATTAAACGTTGAATCGGAATAATGTAACGTCTCCGTCCTTCATGACGTATTCCTTGCCTTCGCTGCGAACAAGACCCTTTTCCTTGGCAGCTGTCATGGAGCCACATGCAACGAGGTCGTCGAAAGCAACAATCTCAGCGCGGATGAAGCCTCTCTCAAAGTCGGAGTGAATCTTACCAGCGGCCTGAGGTGCCTTAGTGCCCTTAACGATAGTCCAAGCACGAACCTCCTTAGGACCAGCTGTCAAATAGCTGATAAGTCCCAAGATAGAGTAGCTCTTCTTAATAAGAACATCAAGGCCTGTCTCGGAAATGCCCATTTCCTCCATGAACATTGCGCACTCTTCAGGATCCAAGGAAATAATCTCAGACTCGAACTTAGCACAGATAACCATAACGTCGGAATTCTCCTTGGCGGAAAGTGCTCTAAGCTCCTGTACATATGCGTTGTCAGGCTGGCCAATTTCCTCTTCAGAAATGTTTGCTGCGTAGAGAACAGGCTTGTCTGTCAAGAACATAATCTGGTTAACGATGGCCTGCTCTTCAGCTGTGAACTCCATGCTACGAACTGGCTTGCCGCTCTCCAAAACAGCATAGATGCGCTGGCAAAGCTCAATCTCAGGCATAGCCTTCTTGTCGCCACCCTTAGTTGTCTTCTGAAGTCTCTCAATGCGGCGCTCCAACATTTCCATATCGGAAAGAACAAGCTCAAGGCTAATTGTCTCAACGTCGCGGATTGGGTTAACATTGCCATCTACGTGAGTAATATTCTCATCGTCAAAGCATCTAACAACGTGGAGAATAGCATCTACCTCGCGGATATTGCTAAGGAACTTGTTGCCAAGACCTTCGCCCTTGCTAGCACCCTTAACGAGACCTGCAATGTCTACGAACTCAACAATAGCAGGAGTGAACTTGTCG
This sequence comes from Clostridia bacterium, assembly GCA_017559445.1. GTDB lineage: Bacteria > Bacillota > Clostridia > RGIG7378 > RGIG7378 > RGIG7378. The sequence goes on along the minus strand of JAFYSJ010000027.1, from coordinate 39,055 downwards.
GGGTTATACATATTAGCCAGATAATCTAATCTAGAATCTGGAACTGTAACAATACCAACGTTGGGGTCAATAGTACAGAAGGGGTAGTTAGCAGCCTCTGCAGACTCGGCCTTAGTGAGAGCGTTAAACAAAGTGCTCTTACCAACGTTTGGCAATCCTACGATACCTATCTTCATGGGGAAATATCTCCTTAAATAAATAACAATATATGCAACATGGAATTATAGCATATGGGCATGGGTTTAGCATAGGGTGTAAATTTGCCAAGAAATATGGTGAAAGTCATGGGGGTGGGTTGTCGCTTTTAGTTGAAAAGGAGCGGATGGTCAGCAGTTTCTGTCAAAATATAAGGGAAAATGTCAAAGCAGACTAGAAAAGCTTCCATTGTGTAAAGATCTCTAAATTGCTACATTTTTGGTAGTGGAGGCAAGTATGAGAAGAGACGAAAAAGGCTCTATTACCTTGGAAGCAACCATTGTGATTGTGGTGTTATTTATGGGCGTTATAGGGAGTTATTGGTCCATTTTTAATGTGACAAGGAAGTCTAATATTGAGTTTCACAGGGAGTTTGTTGAATTGGTAGATCCAGTTGAGTTTTGCGACTCTCTGAATCTTGCATACCAGTATTCCTCTACATTGTTAGATGGTATAGATATGTGGCTAGATGGTTTGGGAGAAAAGTGATGAGGAGACTTTCACAGGATGGATCTATAACCCTGTTTGCAGTGATTGTAATAGTCCCTGCAGTTATTTTGGCTGTATTTATATCAGAGGTGGGGACTAGAGCTATGTCAATAGCGTTGCTAGAACATAGGCTTAGGGTCGAAGTTATGAATATGGCGGCTAGCTTTAACCACAAACTATTGGAGGAATATGGAATATTTGGGGTATCTGAGGGAGAGAAAACAGGTGAAGTAGATGTTGTTTTAAGTAAGTCTCTTGGGGAGCAGGAAAATCTTAAATCTGCCATATTAGCTGTGGGCCAGGATCAAGCAGGAGTTGTGGCTGTGGAACGAGTGCTAGGTAAATTAAAGGCTATTGTAGGCTATTCAGGAGAAGCCGAAGAAGTTCTAGATACGGTAAATAATCAGGTGGGAGAAATAGCAAGTCAGAGTGTCTCTTCTGTAATAGGAAAGAATTTGCCTGATATTAATCTTAAGGAAATAGTGCAGGGGGTATGGAATTTAGCAACTGCCCTAGGGGAGAACTGGAGGACTGTGGACTGGACATGGGCCTGGAGTCAAAATGGTCAAATAAATGTAAATGGCATACTTGAACAAGCAAAGACGTATTTTGAGGAAATACAGAGATGGAACATTAAAGAGGAAGCGACAAACTCAGTAGCCTATACAGCTTATGTAATGACGTATTTTAATTGGTACGGCCATAGCCTTTCTAGAGATGCTGTTTTACCCTCTAGTGAGGCCGAATACTGTGCTTTCGGAGATACTACAGGTAGTCTTAATATAATTTATAGTTTCGAGGAAATTTATAAGGCAAGGACAGCTGTGAATTTTGTGGATTACCTTGTTACACTTGAGATACCAGAACCAGAAACATTAGTAATATGCGCTGCTGTGTTAGCACTTTTGGCAGCAACGACTGACGTAATATCTCTAATGGCCGGAAATGCTGTACCTCTAAGTCCTCATTTAGAAATGGTAGAAACAGATTATGAGGATTATCTTATTATGTTTTTATTAATGGAGCCGTCTAGGTTTGTTCTAGGTCGTATAGGCGATGTTATTAATATGAACCTAAAGGACCAGGGGAATCTTACACTGGATAAGTACTATATTAAGATTTTAGCGTTCCAAGATGGTCGGGAGTATTCGTATGAATATAGGTAAGGAGGGAAGTGTAACAATAGAGGCAGCAATCATTTTACCTTTAGTTACGGTGTTTTTGATATCTATTGTTTTAGGAATATATGCTTTAGGTGTTAGAGTTGCACTGACAAGATTAGTATCTGATGTGGTTAATTGCATATCTTGTGAAGCCACAATGTATAATCTACGACTTAACGATTCGTCGGATCAAGCTGTTGTAAATATGGCAATGGATCGATGTTGGAAAGAAGGTATATTGAACAAAGAGAATATAGAGATTAGAAATATGAAGATTCCTGCAAATGGTCAGGGTGATTCAGTTATGGTGTCTGCAGTGTATAACTTAGGCTTTGGAGGAGTGTTAGGTAAGCTTATTGCAAATCCTAAAGTGGAGTTTGTTCAAAAGCCGTGGATAGATCCAAGAGTTAACATAAAGGATATTCAGAAGTTGTTGTTATCCCATGTGTACGATTGGGCCAACAGCTTAGGTTCTATAGAAAATAAGCCGCAAGGCGAAAGCGTGGTATATGTAACTAATACGGGAAATAAGTATCACAAAGCGTGGTGTAATTGTTTGAGATATTCGTCGGTGGAATTGAAGTTTATGGATGCTTTAAGTAGAGGATATACCCCATGCGAATTTTGTGTGCTTATGACAGCAGAGATAATTGGATATCCATTACAAAAATAATTTTTGTGTAATAGTTCTGCGATTGATGTGTTAAACACTATATAAACGGTAGACGACAAAATCCGTCTTTTTTCAATGGTTGTCAACAAAAAACTTGGTGTTATAATTGGTAGACCCACTTTAAGAAAGTGGATTAAATCGATTAAGAGGAACACCAGTGAATATTTTGCAGGCAATGAGAGAAAGAGTTTTGATATACGATGGCGCCAAGAGTGCCTTTGTTGGCAATCTCGTTTCCTCTAGCGTAGATATTCCTGATGTACATAATCTTACTAGTCCAAACGCTGTCAAAGAGGTTTATAGGAATTACTATCAGGCAGGTAGTGATTGTATTCAGACAATGACATATAACGCTAATAGAATTAAACTTCGTGAGCGCGGTGTTGAGGACAAGTTTGAAGAGATCATCGAGAGAGGCCTTGGACTTGCTAAGGAAGTGGTTGGAGATAAGTGTTTTGTTGTAGGCACAGCAGGACCTCTTGGTAAGCTTATGAGACCTCTTGGAGATTTGACAATTGCCGCAACATACGAGTTGTTTGCAGAGCAACTTTCCTTGTTCGAAAAACATGGAGCAGATGCAATTCACCTGGATGGTTTTAAGAGCATGAAGGAACTTAAGATTGCTCTTTTGGCTGCTAAGGAGAATGTTAAGCTTCCAATTATTTGTGGCGCTTCTGTAGAGAAGAATGGTAAGACCTTAATGGGCGAAGACATTTGCTCTATGGCAGTTACTATGAAGTCCTTGGGAGCAGATGTGGTTTCTATTAGTGATGGAGACGGAGCGGCTTCCATGGTTAGAGCTTCTGCAGCTGCAGCACAGAGTGGTCAGATGATTTGCGTAAGGCCTAATGCAGGTACACCATATATTGTGGGAGATCGCATTGTTTCTCCAGATGGAGAAGATGCCATTAGCCAGTTCTGCGAGGAGTATATTCGTTCAGGAGCTAGACTTATTGGTGGTAACTTTGGTACAACTCCTAGAACTATTGAGATTCTTAGAGAGACCATTGAACAGATGTCTGTAACACAGTGGGCACCTAATACTAGCCGAATTCATCCTTGGCTTACAGGTACTAATTCTAGAGTTAGAACAGATAGAGAGTTTGCACCACTGTCTGTACATGAGATTGTTGGAGCAGAACCAGTTATCGATTTGGATGATATGTTTGATGTTATCCGCGAGATTGCTGGTCACAAGTGCGATGTATTGTATTTGGATGTGGACAAGTCCATGGACGATGAACTTCCAATTGAGTACGTAATTGGAGATATGCAGACATACGTTAAGAGACCAATCGTATTTAGATCCTCCAATGCTAAGCTTTTGGAAATGGCAGTACGTAGTTATAACGGAAGACCTGGTGTTGTAACAGATAGCGATAGCGCAACTAAGATTGCTCGTAAATATGGTTGCATGGAGTTTTCACAGTCACTTTGCTAAATAATTAGATGGATACGCAATAGCGTGTCCATTTTTTTATTAACAGAGTGCAAATTTAGTGTTATAATGCATATTTAGTAATTTAGTAATTTTTCGTAGAGGAGCGTTTGATATGAATATTAAACTTCTAGACGGTAGCATCATAGAGGTAGAACAGGGCACTGCAGTTATTGACGTTGCAATGTCTATTAGCAAGGGCTTGGCTAAGGCAGCTTGCGCAGCTAAGGTGAACGGTCAGGTAGTTGACCTTAGAACAGTTCTTAATGAGGATTGCGAGCTCGCTATCCTTACATTTGATGATCCAGATGGTAAGCACGTTTACTGGCATACAACAGCACATATCATGGCACAGGCAGTTAAGAGATTGTTCCCTGGTGTTAAGTGTGCTATTGGACCTGCTTTGGATAACGGATTCTATTATGATTTTGATACCCCACAGCCTTTCACTCCAGAGAATCTTGCAGCCATTGAGAAAGAAATGGATAAGATTATCAGAGAGAACATTGCTATTGAGAGATTCACTCTCGAGAGAGCAGAGGCTATTGCTTTCATGCAGGAGCTTGGTGAGACATACAAGGTACAGCTCATTGAGGAGCTTCCAGAGGATGCAACTATTTCTTTCTATAGACAGGGTGATTATACAGACCTTTGCGTAGGTCCTCACCTTATGTCCACAGGACGCGTTAGAGCATTTAAGATTACTCAGGTAGCAGGCGCTTACTGGAAGGGTGATCAGGCTAACCAGCAGCTCCAGAGAGTATATGGTATATCCTTCACAGATAAGAAGGATATGGATCAGTACTTTGCTAGAATTGAGGAAGCTAAGAAGCGCGATCACCGTAAGATTGGTAAGGAGCTCGGCCTCTTCATGATCACAGACGAGGGTCCTGGTTTCCCATTCTTCCTTCCTAAGGGTATGGTTCTTAAGAATACTCTTATTGATTACTGGAGAGAGATTCATAAGAGATATGGTTATGTTGAGGTATCTACACCCATGATCCTTAACCGTCAGCTTTGGGAGCGTAGCGGTCACTGGGGTCATTACAAGCAGAACATGTACACAACACTTATCGACGAGCAGGATTTCGCTATTAAGCCAATGAACTGTCCTGGCGGTATGATCGTTTACAAGTCTGAGCCTCACTCTTATAAGGAGCTTCCTTTGAGAGTTGGTGAGCTTGGTCTCGTACACAGACATGAGCTTTCTGGTGCGCTTAACGGCTTGTTCAGAGTGCGTTGCTTCACACAGGATGACGCTCATATCTTCATGTCTTGGGATCAGATGAGAGACGAGATTAAGAGAGTTGTTACACTCTTTGATGAGGTATACTCCACATTTGGTTTGCCTTACACAATTGAGCTTTCCACAATGCCTGAGGATCACATGGGTGATGAGAAGGATTGGCATTTTGCAGAGGAGACTCTCAAGGCTGCTATTACAGACATGGGCAAGACTTATCACGTAAACGAGGGCGATGGCGCATTCTATGGTCCTAAGCTTGACTTCCACCTTGAGGATTCCATGGGACGTACATGGCAGTGCGGTACAATTCAGTTGGACATGCAGTTGCCTGAGAGATTCGAACTTGAGTACACAGGTGCAGACGGCGAGAAGCATAGACCTGTTATGATTCACAGAGTAGTATTCGGTTCCATCGAGCGTTTCATCGGCGTTATTACAGAGCACTTTGCAGGTGCATACCCAACATGGTTGGCTCCTGTTCAGGTAAAGGTTATTACAATTGCAGAAAAGCACAGAGAGTATGCTCAGTCCGTAGTGGATAAGCTTACAGCGGTAGGTATTCGCGCAGAGTTGGATGATCGTAACGAGAAGATGGGCTACAAGATTCGTGAGGCTCAGCTTAGCAAGATTCCTTACATGTTCATCGTTGGTGACAAGGAGTCTGAGGAAGGCACAGTTGCTGTTAGATCCCGCAAGGAGGGTGACAAGGGCGCAATTCCATTCGATCAGGTATTGGCTAGCTTGCTTGATGAAGTTAAGGGTCGTAGCCTTTAATATTTAGTTAGGTATAAGAGGAGGTTAAGGATTAAAACTTGGCCTCCTTTTTGTTAGAAAAATATCCCGAAAAAAGTTTTAAAAAATCTAAAATTGGTGCTTGACATAAGATGTACCATTGTGTATTATAGTCGCACGGCCCATTGGTCAAGCGGCCTAAGACTCCGCCCTCTCACGGCGGCAACAGCGGTTCGAATCCGCTATGGGTCACCAGATTGGACGCCTAGGTTAACGCCTAGGCGTCTTTATTTTTTCTCAAGGATTTCACATGACAGACTTCAAAAACATTAAGCTCATAGTTGCAGATATGGATGGAACTTTCCTCCGTAGTGACAAGTCTATGTCTCAAGCCAATTTGGAGGCAGTTAAGCTTTTGCGCGCCAATGGCATTGAGTTTTCTTTCTGCACAGGCCGCATTGCAACACAGACCTTGGTGTATTGTAAGGAACTGGACCAGAAGATGCCTATTTTGACATCACAGGGCGCAGTTGTTTGGGATTCAATAGAGAATAAGCCTCTTGAGGCAGTGTATATGGATAATGGCGAGGCCATAAGGATTGCTGATTTTTGCAGAGACAATGGCTATGACAATGTTGTGTTAACCCACGGACCGGTATATTGCACACCTAATAGCAGTAGACTTTGGAATTACCAGAGAAACAATATCTTGGCAGAGAAACTTAATGTACAGCCCATGGATTTGCAGGTTCTTACCGAGGATCATGGATTTATGGAAAACATTCAAATCTCCAAGATGCTTATTGCAGAAAAGGATCCTATTAGATTCCAGAAAGCTCAGGATTTTCTTAATACACTCACAACTACAGGATATACAGTATCTGATTTTGGCCTTCTTGACATTACTGTGGCAGGAGAAAATAAGGGACAGGGAGTTAAGCGATTGAGCCAGATTACAGGCATTCCTCTTGAGCAAATTTGTGTTTTTGGTGATTATTATAATGATTTAGACATGTTCCATGTGGCAGGTATTTCTGTAGCAATGGGAAATAGTCCAGAGGATATCAAAGCTCAGGCGGATTTAATTGCTCCATCTAATGATGAGGATGGCTTTGCAAAAATGGTACAGACCTTTTTGAATTGACAGACCTATAGGGGTGAAATATAATAACCAGTGCTGTTTTCGGGGTGTGGCTCAGGCAGGTAGAGCGCTTGGTTCGGGACCAAGAAGTCGCCCGTTCGAATCGGGTCACTCCGACCAAACCGTCGCAATTGTGCGGCGGTTTTTTTGTAGTATGACGGGCATGTCAATGCTCTGTGGTGAAAGTCCAATGGGAGGGTAGTTACCAACTAACCCGAAAGTGACTTCCAAGGTTTGCATCGTGAGATGTAGGCGAGAAGATGGGGTAGCGAAATAGCAACCTGATGAACAGAAGCATAGAAGGTGTTTTTAACGGCATTTGCTAATAATTATATATATAGATATAATTGTTCTGTGTACGCTCACACAGAATGTATTAGGAGGACAACATGAATACTACCCTCGTAATCCTTGCAGCCGGTTTAGGCAGTCGATTTGGTGGAGATAAGCAAATGTCTCAGGTAGGCCCTGAAGGCCAGATGCTTATGGAATATTCCATTTATGATGCTATTAAAGCTGGCTTCACAAAGGTTGTGTTTATCCTTAAAGAACAGATGATCCCTACTGTTAAGGAAACAATTGGAGACAGGATTTCCCATTTGGTGCAGGTGGAGTACGCTGTTCAGGATTTCTCAAAGTTACCTAAATGGTATCAGGTTCCTCAGGACAGAGTAAAACCTTATGGCACAGTACATGCTGTGCTTTGCGCAGCAGATTGCATTAATGAGCCCTTTGCAACAGTTAATGCAGATGACTTCTATGGTCCTAAGGCATTTGATATTATTCATTCTATGTTGTGTGAGCTGGAGAATCCTAACCAGGGAGCAATGGTTCCCTATGTTTTGAATAACACAATTAGTATGACAGGCGGAGTTACAAGAGGCGTTTGCCATATTGAGGATGGCTGGCTTACTAATGTTAATGAAACTCGTAACATTATTTATGACAAAGAGACAGGAAAAATTTTGGCCGATAACTCTGGCAATCAGGCAATTAGTTCCGGAAAGGAAGCAAAGGAAGAGATAGTAAAGGAGTTGGATCCTAATGCCATTGTTTCCATGAACTTTTGGGGATTTAGACATGATTTTTTGCCTATTATGGAGAGATACTTTAATGACTTCCTAAAAACATTGGATCAGACTTCTCTTAAGGCCGAAAGCGTTTTGCCAATTATGGTTAACGATATGTTGTCTCAAGGAGAACTTCAGGTAGCCTCTAAAACATCTGATGACAGATGGTTCGGCATGACATACAAAGAGGATAGAGACAGTGTAATTGCTGATATTTCCAAGCTTGTGCAGGATGGAGTATATCCCAGAAAGTTGTGGTAATTAGGTTTGGGCAAGCCTAATTGGTGGAGGAGAAATAATGGATTATCTTAAGAGGATGCCTGGCTTAGTGCGCAAGGCTCTTCAAGATTTTGGAATGATAAAGGATGGGGACTGCGTTGCAGTGGGACTTTCTGGAGGCAAGGATAGCATGACTATGTTGTCAGCCATGAAACAGGTGCAAAGATATTACCCCAAGAAGTTTAATCTTAAGGCCATATATATAGATCTTGGATACGGCAACATGGATGTTAGCCGCTTAGAGGCTTTTTGCCAGAAAATTAATGTTCCCCTTGTGGTGGTGCCAACAAACATTGGAGAAATTACTTCTCTTTATGTGGAGAAGGGGGATAGGCCTTGTTCTATTTGTGCAAACTTAAGAAGAGGAGCCCTTAATAACGCAGCAGAGGCCAATGGATGTAATGTGGTTGCACTGGCCCATACTAAGGATGACGTTGTAGAAACAATGCTCATGTGTCTCTTTAGAGAAGGGCGTATAAGCACATTTTCGCCAGTTACAGAATTGACAAGAACAGGCATTACAGTTATTCGCCCACTTATATTTGCAGACGAAGTGGAAATCATAGCTTACATGAAGGCTTGCGGCTATGAAGCTATCAAAAATTCATGTCCGCATGACGGTTTTACAGAGCGAACAGAGATGCGTTTGCTACTTGAAAACATGGCTAAGCAACATCCTGATATAAAAAATACGATTTTTGGCGCAATTCGTCGTTCCAAGATTGACGGATGGAATCCGTTAGTATAGAATAGCTAAATCTATTTTGAAAAATTGAGCATATTAGACAAATTGCGATTTTAAATATGCTTACGGAGGATATATGACTCAACATTATTTGACACAGTTTGATAAAACTGAATTTAAGTCTGAAGTCAAGCACAACCTCAAGATGCTCTATGGTAAGACACTTGAGACAGCTACAACAACTCAGGTTTATGCTGCTGTTTCCAACGCAGTTAAGGAGTTGGTAATTGAGCGCTGGATGCAGACAATTAAGAATAACAATGACAACCAGGCTAAGCAGGTTTACTACATGTCCATGGAGTTCCTTATGGGACGTTTCCTTGGTAACAACTTGATTAACCTTGGCATTATGGATGGCGTTAAGGAAGCTCTTGATGAGATGGGCATTAACCTTGATGCAGTAGAGGATGCAGAGCCAGATCCAGGTCTTGGTAACGGCGGTTTGGGCCGTCTTGCTGCTTGTTTCTTGGATTCTCTTACAACTCTTGATTTGCCAGCAGTAGGTTGCGGTATCCGTTATAAGAACGGTATCTTTAAGCAGGTTATTAACCAGTGGGGTGAGCAGGAGGAGATTCCAGATGATTGGCTTCCTGGCGGCACAACACCTTGGGAGATCGTTCGTCCTGAGTGGTCTTTCGAGATCAAGTTCGGTGGTACAGTTAAGTATGTACACAAGGGCAATGATAGTTACGATTTCGTACAGGAGAACTACTCTTCTGTAATGGCTGTTGCTCACGATATCCCGATCACAGGTTTCGGCACAGATATGGTTAACACTTTGCGTCTTTGGGATGCAGAGGCTATCCACAAGTTTGATATTGCAGAGTTCAATGCTGGTAACTACCGTAAGGCTGTTGAGCAGGATTACCTTGCTAAGACAATTGTAGAGGTTCTTTACCCTGCAGATGATCACATCTCTGGTAAGGAGCTTAGACTTAAGCAGCAGTACTTCTTTGTATCTGCTACAATCCAGCAGGCTATTAAGGAATTCAAGATGAATGGCAACACAGACTTCAACTTGTTCCCTGATAAGTTCGCATTCCAGCTTAACGATACTCATCCTTCTATGGCTGTTGCTGAGCTCATGAGATTGCTCACAGACCAAGAGGGTCTCGGATGGGATGAGGCATGGGAAATCACACAGAAGACTTGTGCTTATACTAACCACACAATTATGTCTGAGGCTCTTGAGAAGTGGCCAATCGACCTCTTCAAGAGATTGTTGCCAAGAGTTTACATGATCATCGAGGAGATCAACCGCAGATTCACAGAGAGGTTGTACAATGTACACCACTTCTCTTATGACAAGGTTTGTGGCATGGCAATCCTTAATAACAACATGATCCACATGGCTAAGCTCGCTATTGTAGGTAGCCACTCCGTTAACGGCGTTGCTTTCTTGCATACAGAGATTCTCAAGAATCAGGAGCTTAAGGACTTCTATGAGATTTTCCCTGAGAAGTTCAACAACAAGACAAATGGTATTACACAGCGTAGATGGTTGCTTTATTCCAACCCTGAGTTGTCCTCTTTGATTTCCGAGATTATCGGACACAACTGGATTACTAAGTTGGATGACCTTAAGAAGTTGGCACCTTTGGCAGAGGATGAGTCCTTCTGTAAGAAGTGCGCTGATATTAAGAGAGATAACAAGCTTAAGCTTATTGAGTACGTTAAGAACGAAGTGGGAGTAGAGCTTGACCCAGAGTCTATCTTCGACATTCAGGTTAAGAGACTTCACGAGTACAAGAGACAGCTTCTTAATGTATTGCACATTATTTCTCTTTACCACGAGATTAAGGCTAACCCTGACTACCCAATGCATCCAAGATCCTTTATCTTCGCAGCTAAGTCAGCAGCAGGTTACCGCAGAGCTAAGCAGATTATTCGTTTGATTAACTGCGTTGCAAAAGTAGTAAACAATGATCCTGTTGTAAGTGCTAAGATGAAGGTTGTATTCTTGCCTAACTATAGAGTAACTCTCGCAGAGAAGTTGTTCCCTGCAAGTGATGTTTCTGAGCAGATTTCTACAGCAGGTAAGGAAGCTTCTGGTACAGGCTGTATGAAGTTCATGCTTAATGGTGCAGTTACACTTGGTACAATGGACGGCGCTAACGTTGAGATTTGTGAGGAAGTAGGCGAGGAGAACATGTTCATCTTCGGTCTTACTGTAGAGGATATTCTTAAGATTCGTGCAGAGAACTCCTACAGACCTGTAGATGAGTACTACAACAATCCTAAGCTTCACAGAGTAATGAACAGCTTGGTAGATGGCACATTCTCTAATGGCGATACAGAGATGTTCAGAGAGATTTTCAACTCCCTCGTATACGGAGGAGACGAGTACTTTGTACTTAAGGACTTCGACAGCTACTGTGATGCACAGGCAAGACTTGATAAGGCATATGGCGACAAGGCAGCTTGGTACCGCATGTCTGTAATGAACATTGCATGTTCTGGTAAGTTCTCCAGTGATAGAACTATCGCTGAGTACAACAGAGATATTTGGCACCTTAAGTAATATAAAGTATTATATTTAAGTATTAGGCACCCGTAGGTTATCTGCGGGTGTTTTTGTATGCGAAAGAAAATAAAGGTAGTTTCAAAGAATATATAGCTGTGATATACTAAAGTCATATATGAGCATCACTAAAGAAGCTTGGGAGGACTACTATGATTAAGGCAAATTGGGCATACCCAACATGTAAGGATCTGTTGAAGGCAGTAGGTGTTAAGCCTATGTGGGCAACAGAGCGTTTGGAAGAGGAGTTCGAGGCTGCTATGGCTGCTATGCCAGAGGACGGCGTTGAAGAGTTGACAGCAGAATATGCTACTAAGGCATTTGCTTTTTATGATATTAATCAGGATATGATGGAGCCCTTTGTGGAGCAGCAGCAGATTATTGCTAGTTCTCCTGCATTGACTCAGATATTCTGGGTTCTCCACTATTGTATGTACATGTCTTCTGATTGGCAGTTTGAGAGCTGGGGCATGGGCATGCCTAAGAAGGAAGATGGCACAGAGGTTCCTGGTTTTGGTACAGTAACATTGCTCTCTGGTTTGCATCGTTCTGAGGAGGCATGGAAGAGATTGCCTAAGGAGCAGATTGAGATGGAGCAGGGTCAGCTTAGATGGACTTGCTCACGTAATCCAGAGACAGGTAATCCTAAGTGGGTTAACATGGGCCTTATGGGTTGGAACACTCTCTATGTTAAGGGTCTTATTATGGATGTAGGTCGTCTTACATTTGAGCTCAACACACTTTCTTTTGGTGTTAAGGCATATAGAAACAAGAATACAGGCAAGTATGTTTTGATTGCTGAGCCTGGTGAGTATGGTATGGACGGATACATGCCAGATGGTGAGTGTGATGAGGATGTGGTTGTTGCAAACTTCTACGAGGACGACGAGATTGTTCGTGGTAACCTTATTACATATGCAGGTCAGGTTTGTCGTATCGTTCTCACATTGAATAAGTCTGAGTGGGAGCTTGTGGTTGAGGATGGAGATGAGGTTCTCAGCGTACACATTAGCCCCAATGGCAAGCTCGATAGAGACGCTGCTGCAGATTCCTATGCTAGAGCAAGAGCTTACTTCAAGAATGTATTCCCAGACTTTGAGCCTAAGGCATACATTTGCGATTCTTGGTTGCTTGGTAGAGAACTTCCTCGTTTCGTTAAGGATACTTCTAACATTTTCTTGTTCTTAAAGGAGTATTACAACGTTCCACGTAGCGGTGGCAATGAGGATACACTTAACTTCTTGTTCAAGGAAGGTCCAGATGTAGACCTTAGCACACTTCCTGAGAATTCCAGCTTGCAGAAGGGCATCAAGGAATGGATGATGTCTGGCAAGATTATGTATTCTGGTAAGGGTATTAGATTCTTTGACTAAAGGGCGTTTCCCTTTTGGAGGGATAATATGAAACATGTAATTATTAGGCTTGTTGCAGTTGTGCTCATCTTGAGCACTATTGTGGCAAGCCTTTGCCTTTCTGTGCAGGCAGCATATACAGCACAGGATTATATTTATGAAGCAATGTCCAATCGTAAGGATTCCGTAGATTTGGGAGGAACATGGCCAGTTAGCACAGCTCCGTTTTATGAAGTTTATTATGCTAATCCTCAGTTCTTTTATTACTCAAATGCTTTTTCTTATTCTACACTGGGTCCTACAGCACATATTTCTAATATATATTTTAAATATACAATTCCATCTGACGAGATAGATGGGGCAATAGCAGAGTATAACTCTATGTTATCTAGTATTTTGTCTGCAATGCCAAGTGGCCTAGATGCAGTTAACAAGGTTATTTGGCTTCATGAATATGTGGTGTCTGTTTATGAGTATGACTATACATACTTTGTTTACGATGCTTATAACATGATGAAAGAGGGAGCAGGCGTTTGTGATGCATATTCTATGCTTATGATTGCATTGCTTAAATCTCAGGGTATTGAATGCTGTTATAGATATAGTAGACAGGCTAATCACTCATGGGTTGTGGTTAAATTGGATGGTCAATGGTATAACGTGGATACTACATGGGATGACCCTTCAAATTATGCTAGCGATGGTTCTGGAAACTTTACTTATAGAGAAGGAGTCCATGAGTATTTGTTAATTAGTGACAGTAGGTTGTTGACGCTTGATCCTAATAGGTCAGATGCAACGAACTATGGTGAAAAGATCACTTGCACATCCACAAAATACGATAATGCTTTTTGGAAAAATGCAGAAGGCCTTATGGTTACATTAAATGGTAAATGGTATTACATAGATGGATCTCAGCATGGAAAAGATGGTAAGGCTCTAGTAGAGAATACTGTTTCTAGTGGAGAGACTAAGAGAATATCTATTTACACAGATTATTGGAGACCGACAGGAGAGGAAAATTTGATTTATACAGGCACGTATTCAGGAATAGGTGTCTATAACGGAATGATTTTTGTAAATGGTCCTAAGGATGTTTTGATGGTTAATCCATCTACAGGGCTTTTAACAGTTGTGTATACAATAGATATAAGTGATGAAATTGATAGCGACTATTATAGTATCTATAGAACTGAAATTAAGCCTGGCTCTAAATATATTACTATATATATAGATAATGAGCCATACAGTGGGGCATATGATGTAAAAGAACTGAATTTGGCGAAGTATACAGCCTCTACAGTTACTCCAACGCCAAAGCCTACGGCCACACCTAAGCCTACAGCTACTCCAACGCCAAAGCCTACGGCCACGCCTAAGCCTACAGCTACTCCAACGGTGGTGCCGACAGTTACAGCAACGGCGACACCGACAGCTGATCCAACTGTAGCACCGACAGCTACGCCAACTGTAGCACCTCCAGCCACACCAACGGCGACACCGACAGCTACACCAACTGTAGCACCAACAACGGCTCCGACAGAAAAGCCTGTTGATATACCTACAGAAGTGCCTACAAATGAGCCCACGGAAGAACCTGTCAAGCCCCTTGAGACATCTGTACCTAATAATGATGGGGTTGGAGCTGTGGCAGATTCGTCTAAAAATGAAGGTTCAGACGGACTTGTTGTCCTCGTAATAGGTGGCGTAAGTGCAGGAATTGTGGCAATTATTGTTGCTATAATCAAAAAACAGGGAATTAAGACGACAAAATAAGTCGTTTAACAAGAAGTGTGAAACGCGTGACGTTGTGTAGAATCAAATATTGTGAAAAGTGCACAAACTAGATTCAAAACTTTGTTACATTTTCTACTAAATTTTATCAAGAAAAGCCTCTGAGAAGTGTTGATTTCTCGAGGCTTTTATATTAATATAACTAAGCTTGCGCATAAAGGCGCAGGAGATCGTAACGATGATGCTTGAGATTGCAGCGAACGGCTGGTAACTCATGCGGAGAATGTCCGGTTCATCGAAACAGGGCGACAAGAACTGTAGTATTTCTGCGAGGCAGTTGTGTGTCAACCCAGGGGAGAATTCTGGGGTCGGCTTCGGTCGGTCTTCAGGGTTTGAAGGTCTGGGTTTTTATATGAAAGCCGATGATACACACGGCAGCGTGGAAGTTCCGGTTAATTGTCGAAAACAGTTAATCTTGGAGGTAAGAAAGAATGGCAAAGACCCAGAAGGTAAGGATCAGATTGAAGGCATTTGATCACGTAGTATTGGATGAGAGCGCAGCAAAGATTGTAGAGTCTGCTAAGAAGAATGGTGCAAAGGTTTCCGGACCTATTCCATTGCCCACAGAGAAGGAGATTGTAACAATCCTTAGATCTCCCCATAAGTACAAGGATTCTCGTGAGCAGTTCGAGATCAGAACTCACAAGAGAGTTATCGACATTCTTGACCCAAGCCCAAAGGCAATTGATTCTCTTATGAAGATCGAGTTGCCAGCAGGCGTTGAGATCGAGATCAAGGTCGGCTAATTAAGTTAAACTTACTTTCGACAATGTCGAGAGTATTCACTAGGAATAGACATGGACAATCTGTTCCCGGTCATGTTCATCTAGATGGGCTTACGAGTTACATAGATGAACCAATAACCAAGAGGAGGTAAATCACATGAAATCAATGATTTTAGGAACTAAGATCGGAATGACACAGATCTTCGATGAGACTGGTTTGAGCATTCCGGTAACGGTCGTTAAGTCCGGACCGTGCACTGTTGTTCAGGTTAAGACAACAGAGAAGGATGGTTATGAGGCCATCAAGGTAGGCTATGGTGACATCAAGGAGAAGTCAGTTAATAAGCCTGATATGGGCCAGTTCAAGAAGAACGGCTTGACAGCTACAAGATACCTTCGCGAGTTCAAGTTGGACAACTGCTCCACTTACAACGTAGGCGATGTTATCAAGGTAGAGGATATGTTCAATAACGGAGACGTTGTCGACGTTACAGGCACATCCAAGGGTAAGGGTTACCAGGGTACAGTAAAGCGTTATGGTATGCACATCGGTCCCAAGTCTCACGGTTCTAAGTACCACAGAGGCGTAGGTTCCATGGGCCCCACAACTACTCCCGGTAAGGTTGCAAAGGGTAAGAGAATGCCTGGCCGCATGGGCGGTAAGCGCACAACAATCTTGAACCTGGATGTTGTTAAGGTTGATGCAGAGAGAGGCTTGCTCCTCATTAGAGGCGCAGTTCCCGGAGCAAAGGGTAGTCTCCTGGTCATCAGAAATGCTGTAAAGGCAAACTGATAGTGGAGGAGGAAAGAAAATGCCAAACTTAAAAGTATTGAATATCAAAGGCGAGACAGTTGGCGAGGTTGAGCTCTCCGCAGAGATCTTCGGTATCGAGATTAATACAGAGGCAATGCACAGAGCTGTAGTTCAGCTTCTTGCTAACGAGAGACAGGGCACACAGTCTGCACTTACTAGAGCAGAGGTTAGAGGCGGCGGACGCAAGCCTTACAGACAGAAGGGTACAGGCCGTGCAAGACAGGGTAGCACAAGAGCTCCTCAGTTCAGACATGGTGGTATCGTATTTGCACCAAAGCCAAGAGATTATTCCTTCACTCTTAATAAGAAGGAAAAGAGACTTGCTATGAAGTCTGTTCTCACTGAGAAGTGCCAGAACAACCAGATCATCGTACTTGACTCCCTCGTACTTAACGAGATCAAGACAAAGGCTATGGTTGAGGTTCTTAACAACGTAAATGCTGGCAACAGCGCACTCGTTGTTATGGCAGAGAAGAATGAGAACGTTATCAAGTCTTCCAGAAATATCCCCGGAGTTAAGACAGCTCTTGTAAATACTATTAACGTATACGACTTGCTCAAGTACGACAACATGGTAATTACTCTTGACGCTCTTAACAAGGTTCAGGAGGTATACAGATGATGTACGAAGATATCATTATTAGACCCTATATCACAGAGAAGTCCAACGAGGCTATTGCAGATGGTAAGTACACTTTCGTAGTAGCTAAGAAGGCAACTAAGGTTGATGTAGCAAATGCTGTTGAGAAGCTCTTTGGTGTTAAGGTTGTTAACGTAACAACTCAGAACTACAACGGTAAGCCCAAGAGAGTTCAGGGCTTCACAGGTTACAGAGCTGATTGGAAGAAGGCAATCGTTCAGATCGACTTGGATCCTAAGCAGGTTTCCTACGTTGGTAAGGACGGTAAGACAGTAACTACAAATAAGAAGTATAAGACTTCTATCGAAGAGTTCGGCGCAACAGTCTAATGGAAGGAGAGTAAAATAAATGGCTATTAAGTATTATAAACCAACTACTCCGTCAAGACGTGGCATGTCCGTTTCCACATTTGAGGAAATCACAAAGACTAAGCCCGAGAAGTCCTTGACAGAGTCTCTCTCCAAGTCCGGTGGACGTAACGTTTACGGAAGAATCACTTCCTGGAACGTAGGCGGCGGAAACAAGAGAAAGTACAGAATTATTGACTTCAAGAGAAATAAGTTTGATGTACCTGCTAAGGTTGCAGCAATCGAGTATGACCCTAACAGAACATGCCGTATCGCTCTCCTTAACTACGTAGACGGTGAGAAGAGATACATTCTCTGCCCTCAGAACCTTCACGTAGGTGACATGGTTATCTCTTCTGATAACGCAGACATCAAGCCCGGTAACGCAATGAAGCTTGCTAACATCCCCGTAGGTACAATGGTTCACAACATTGAGTTGACAGTTGGCAACGGTGGTCAGATGGCAAGAGCTGCTGGTGCATATGCACAGCTCATGGGTAAGGAAGGCAAGTATGCTCTTCTTAGACTTCCCTCTGGTGAGGTTAGAATGGTTCCAATCAACTGCATGGCTACAATCGGTGTAGTTGGTAACGAGGATCAGATCAACATCACATTGGGTAAGGCTGGTAAGTCTCGTTACCTTGGTATCAAGCCTCACGTTCGTGGTGTTGTAAAGAACCCATGCGATCACCCTCACGGTGGTGGTGAAGGTAAGTCTCCAGTAGGTATGCCCGGACCTGTTACTCCTTGGGGTAAGCCTACATTGGGTAAGAAGACTCGTAAGCACAACAAGGCAAGCAACAAGCTCATCGTTAAGAGACGCAAGTAAGGCCATAGGAGGATATAATGAGTAGATCAATTAAGAAAGGCCCTTATGTCGAGGCCAAGTTGTACAACAGAATTGTTGCCATGAACGAGGCTAACGATCGTAAGGTAATTAAGACCTGGTCCAGATCTTCTACCATCTTCCCTGAGATGGTTGGCAACACAATCGCAGTTTATGACGGAAGAAGACATGTTCCTGTATACGTAACAGAGGATATGGTTGGACACAAGTTGGGTGAATTTGCTCCTACCCGCACTTTCAAGGGCCACAAGGGTTCTGAGAAGTCATCATCCGTTAGGTAATCGAGGAAGGAGATAAAATAATGGAAAGAAAAGTTATGTCAAAAGAGGAGGTTCTTGCAAGAAAGGACGAGTTGCTCGCTCTCTACGGCAAGACTCACAGACAGCATAATAAGCCCGTTACTCTCACTAAGAAGGAGCGTAAGTACCTTGGTATCAATAAGGACCGCGGTATCGCAACTCTTAAGGCTGGAGCTATGGGTGGCAGCAAGAACGCAAGATTTTCTCCCCTCAAGGTGAGACAGGAGCTTGATCTCATCCGCGGAAAGGATCTTGAGGAGGCACTTGCTATCGTAAAGTTCACTCCAAGAGGAGCTTCTAGATCCATTTACAAGTTGCTTAAGTCTGCAGAGGCTAACGCAGTTAATAACAATGGACTTAACAAGGATCTCCTTTACGTTGCAGAGGCATATGCAGACAATGGCCCTATCATGAAGAGAATCATGCCTAGAGCTAGAGGAAGCGCTGACAGAATCGACAAGAGAACAACAAACATCACAGTTGTTCTTAAAGAGAGAAAGTAGGTAGGTTATTATGGGACAGAAAGTTAACCCACACGGACTGAGAGTTGGCGTTATCCACGATTGGAGCACAAAGTGGTATGCTGACAAGAATGACTTCAGCAAGTTCCTTGTTGAAGATTACAAGATTAGAAAGTTCCTTAAGAACAAGCTTTATTCAGCTTCTGTTTCTGGAATTAGCATTGAGAGAACTGCAAGCAAGATTAACATCATCGTTAAGACAGCTAAGCCTGGTATCATCATCGGCAAGAACGGTGCAGGTATTGCAGAGATCAAGAATGCAGTAGTTAAGCTTATTAACAAGCCTGCAGAGCAGGTAAACCTCAGTGTTTCTGAGATTAAGTCCCCTGACTTGGACGCACAGCTTTGCGCTGAGAACATTGCTCAGCAGTTGGAGAAGAGAACTTCTTTCAGAAGAGCTATGAAGCAGGTTATGGGCAGAGCCATGAGATTCGGCGCAAAGGGTATCAAGGCAACATGTAGCGGAAGACTTGGTGGTGCAGAAATTGCAAGATCCGAGAGCTACCATGAGGGCACAATCCCATTGCAGACAATTAGAGCTGATATTGACTACGGATTTGCTGAGGCAAATACAACAGCAGGTAAGATCGGCGTTAAGGTTTGGATCTACAAGGGCGAAGTACTTCCCGGTGCTGTAAAGCACACAAAGAACGAAGGAGGTAAGCGATAATGTTGATGCCTAAGAGAGTTAAGTGAAGAAAGGTTCAGCGCGGTAGAATGAAGGGTGCTGCTCACAGAGGTAACACATTGGCATATGGCCAGTATGGTCTCGTAGCAACAGAGCCAGCATGGATTACCAGCAACCAGATCGAGGCAGCTCGTATTGCAATGACTCGTTTCATTAAGAGAGGCGGTAAGGTTTGGATCAAGATCTTCCCCGATAAGCCAGTTACACAGAAGCCAGCTGAAACTCGAATGGGTTCCGGTAAGGGTTCCGTAGAGTACTGGGTAGCAGTAGTTAAGCCAGGTCGTATCATGTTCGAGATCGACGGCGTAGATGAGGCTATTGCTAGAGAGGCACTTAGACTTGCATCTCACAAGCTTCCCCTTAAGTGTAAGTTTGTAATGCGCGAAGAAATGGATGGTGTAGCAGATGAAAATTAATGATATCAGAAGCAAGAGCACAGAGGAGCTTCAGAAGGAGCTCAAGGAACTCAAGTCTGAACTCTTCAAACTGAGATTCCAGTTTACTACAAACCAGTTGGAGAACCCCATGTTGATCAAGGGCGTTAAGAGAGACATTGCAAAGGTTTTGACCGTTCTTAAAGAGCGTGAGAACGCTGCTGACTAACGGAAGGAGATAAACGATGGAAAGAAATCTTAGAAAGACCAGAGTTGGTAAGGTAGTCAGCGACAAGATGGACAAGACAATTGTTGTAGCTGTTGTTGATCACGTAAAGCACCCATTGTATGGCAAGATTGTTAGAAAGACATATAAGCTCAAGGCACACGACGAGCAGAATGTTTGCAACATCGGCGATACAGTTAGAGTAATGGAAACCAGACCTATTTCCAAGGATAAGAGATGGAGATTGGTTGAGATTGTTGAGAAGGCCAAGTAAACCGGTCACAGGAGGATATGTAAATGGTACAGACACTTACCAGACTGAGAGTTGCTGACAACACTGGTGCAAAGGAACTTATGTGCATCAGAGTTATGGGCGGTTCTCATAAGAAGTTTGCCAATATTGGCGATGTAATTATTTGCTCTGTAAAGTCCGCTGCTCCAGGCGGCGTGGCAAAGAAGGGCGACGTTGTAAAGTGTGTTATTGTTCGAACAAAAATGGGCGTTAAGAGACCTGATGGTTCTTACATTAGATTTGATGAGAACGCAGCAGTTCTTATTAAGGAAGATGGCAACCCAGTGGGTACACGTATCTTTGGCCCCATCGCTCGTGAACTTAGAGACAAGGATTACATGAAGATCCTTTCTTTGGCTCCCGAAGTAATTTAATGGAGGTAAAGACAAGTGGCTAATAATAACATTAAGAAGAACGATGTAGTTATCGTTATCACAGGAGAGGATAAGGGTTCTAAGGGTAAGGTTCTTGAGACTAACCCAAAGACAGGTAGAGTTATCGTTGAGGGTGTTAACATCGTAAAGAAGCACAAGAAGGCTAGATCTGCTCAGCAGCAGTCCGGTATCTTCGAGGTTGAGGCTTCCATCGATGCATCCAACGTAATGCTCGTTTGCCCTAAGTGCGGCAAGCCTGCAAAGGTTGGCGTTGTTATCAACGAGAACGGATCTAAGTCCAGAGTTTGCAAAGAGTGCAAGGCAGTTATTGACACTTACACTCCTGCAAAGAACTAATTAGGAAGGTAGGTAATTGAAATGAATAGATTGTACGCTCAGTATAAGAATGAAGCAGTACCTGCTCTTCGCGAGAAGTTTGGTTACACAAACGTAATGCAGATCCCAAAGCTTGACAAGGTAGTTGTAAGCATGGGTGTTGGCGAGGCTAAGGACAACTCCAAGGCTATCGACGCTGCAGTTGCAGATCTTGCAACAATCACAGGACAGAAGCCCTTGGTAACAAGAGCTAAGAAGTCCATTGCTAACTTCCACCTCCGTGCAGGTTCTCCTATCGGATGCAAGGTTACACTTAGAGGCGAGAGAATGTACGAGTTCATCGACAAGCTCTTCAACGCTGCTCTTCCAAGAGTTAGAGACTTCAGAGGTGTTCCTGGTAACGCATTCGACGGTAGAGGAAACTACTCCCTTGGTCTCAAGGAGCAGTTGGTTTTCCCTGAAATCGAGTACGATAAGGTTGACAAGGTTCGCGGTATGAACATTGCATTTGTTACTACTGCAAACACTGACGAAGAGGCTAAGGCACTCCTTACATTGCTTGGAATGCCCTACGCTCAGGACTAAGGAGGCTAAAAATGGCAAAGAAAGCTATGATCGTTAAGGGTGCTAGACCTCAGAAGTTCAGCACAAGACAGCACAACAGATGTCTTATTTGCGGTAGACCTCACGCTTACATGAGCAAGTATGGTATTTGCAGAGTTTGCTTCAGAGAGCTCGCTTACAAGGGTGAGATTCCTGGAGTTAAGAAGGCATCTTGGTAATATTGGAAGGAGAATAGAATTATGCATATTACTGACGCAATAGCAGATATGCTCACCAGAATCAGAAATGCTGGTGTTGCAAAGCATGAAACAGTAGAAGTTCCCGCTTCCAATGAGAAGAAGGCCATTGCCCAGATTCTTTTGGACGAGGGTTACATTAGCGGTTACGAAGTAATCGAGGACAACAAGCAGGGTATGATCAAGATCACACTTAAGTATGTTGCTAAGAAGCACGTAATCTCTGGCCTTAAGAGAATTTCTAAGCCCGGTCTCCGCGTTTACGCTGGTAAGGATGAGCTTCCAAAGGTTCTCGGCGGATTGGGTATTGCGATTATCTCTACATCTAAGGGTGTTATGACTGACAAGGCAGCTCGCAAGGCTAGCGTTGGCGGCGAGGTTCTCGCTTACATCTGGTAAAACGATGGCCCATTAGGGCTTTACCCCATTGATTCTGAAAAGGACTGTGTGGAATAAGGGGTATCGGATTCCACACGTCCACAATTTTAAGAGCGGCCCATAGCATTTCATGGGCAGAAGGAGTAAAAAATGTCAAGAATTGGCAGAAAGCACATTGCTATTCCTGCAGGCGTTACTGTTAACGTAGCAGCTGGTAATGTGGTAACCGTTAAGGGTCCAAAGGGCGAGCTTAACGGCACATTTGACAAGGATCTCTCCATTGTAGTTGAGGGTTCCGAGGTTGTTGTTGATAGACCTAACGATGAGGCAAAGTTCAAGTCCCTTCACGGTTTGACAAGAACATTGATCAGCAACATGGTAACCGGTGTAAGCCAGGGTTTCACAAAGACTTTGGAGATCAACGGTGTTGGTTACAGAGCACAGAAGAACGGTAAGACATTGGCTCTTAACCTTGGTTACTCTCACCCAGTAGAGTTCCAGGATGCTGATGGCGTAGAGTTCGAAGTACCTGCTCCCAACAAGATTATTGTTAAGGGAATTGACAAGCAGAAGGTCGGTCAGGTCGCTGCTGTTGTTAGATCCATGAGATTGCCTGAGCCTTACCTTGGTAAGGGTATTAAGTATGATTACGAAGTAATCAGACGTAAAGAAGGCAAGTCCGGTGCAAAGGGTAAGAAGTAGGAGGTGTGATCTATGGTTAATAGAGTTAATAAGGCAGAAGTTAGAAATAGAAAGCACGCTCGCGTTCGTAAGAACGTTTCTGGTACAGCTGCTCGTCCCAGACTTTGCGTATATCGTTCCTTGCAGCACATTTATGCTCAGGTAATTGATGACGTAGCTGGTGTTACACTTGCAGCAGCATCTACACTGGATGAGGCAGTTAAGAGCGAGTGCGCATATGGCGGCAACATTGATGCTGCTAAGGCAGTTGGTACTCTCGTTGCTAAGAGAGCCCTTGAGAAGGGCATTGATACAGTCGTCTTCGACAGAGGTGGTTACGTTTACCACGGCCGCGTAGCAGCTGTGGCAGAGGGCGCCCGCGAAGCCGGTCTGAATTTTTAACAGGGGGTAACGTATGCGTAACGATCGTAATGATTATAGAGAGAGAGAAGTTAAGGAATTTACTGAGAAGCTTATTAGCGTAAGAAGAGTAACTAAGGTAGTTAAGGGTGGTAAGAACTCTAGATTCTGCGCTTTCGTAGCAGTAGGTAATGGTAAGGGTACTGTAGGTCTTGGTATTGGTAAGTCCACTGAAATTCCAGAGGCTATCAAGAAGGCAGTTGAAGATGCTAAGAAGAATCTTGTAACAATGCCAATCGTTAACGGTACAATTCCTCACCAGATCGTTGGTAACTTCGGTGCAGGTAAGGTTGTTCTTATTCCAGCTCCTCACGGTACTGGTATCATCGCTGGTAGCGGTGTTCGTACAGTTCTTGAGTTGACAGGTATTGAGAACATCAGAACAAAGTCTCTCGGTACAAATAACTCCATCAACATGGCTAAGGCTACTGTAGATGGTATTAAGAACCTTAAGACAGCAGAGCAGGTTGCTGCACTTCGTGGCAAGACTGTTGCTGAGATTTTAGGATAAGGCGGTGTGTGATATGCTTAAAATTACATTGATCAAGAGCACCAATGATAGCAAGAAGAATCAGATGCTGACAGTAAAGGCTCTTGGCCTTAAGAAGATCGGCAGTTCTGTTGTTAAGGAAAAGAACGATGCGATTCTCGGTATGATTCATACAGTTAATCACCTCGTCAAGGTAGAGGAGGTATAAACGCATGAAGCTTCATGAATTAGGAACAGCAAATCCTAACGCTAAGGCCTACAGAAAGGGCAGAGGCAAGGGATCCGGTAACGGTAAGACTGGTGGCAGAGGCCACAAGGGTCAGAAGGCTAGATCTGGTGGCGGCGTAAGAGTTGGCTTCGAAGGTGGCCAGATGCCTCTTTACATGAGACTGCCTAAGATCGGTTTCAACAACAAGAACTTTAAGAATGACTACGCTGAGGTTAAGATTTCTGACATCGAGCTCAGATATAACGCTGGCGAAGTTGTTAATGCTGAGACAGTACTCGAGAAGGGTATCACAAAGAAGGTTGTAGACGGTATCGTTGTACTTTCTAACGGAACTCTTACAAAGAGCGTAACTGTTCAGGCAGCAAAGGTTACAAAGGCAGCAGAGGAGAAGATTGTTGCAGCCGGAGGCAAGGTAGAGGTACTGTAATATGAAGAAGATTCTTAGCGGTATCGCAAATATCTTTAAGATCCCCGAGTTGCGCAAGAAGATTTTGTTTACAGCTCTTATCTTGGTTGTTTACAGAATTGGTTGCCAGATTCCGATTCCATTCCTCAACAAGACAGTTCTTGCTAGTCTTGTTGCACAGGGTGGCGGAAGCTTGTTTGGACTCGTGGATGTCTTCACAGGTGGTGCTTTCTCAAACGCAACAATTTTTGCACTCAGCATTTCCCCCTATATTAACGCATCCATTATTGTACAGCTCCTTTGCATCGTTTTCGATAGCTTGGGTAAGTTGTCCAAGGAGGGCGAAGAGGGACGCAAGAAGATTGACCGCATCACAAGATACTCTGCAGTTGGTCTTGCACTCGTAGAAGCTATTGGTATTACATGGGGTGTACGCGGCTACATTAATAATTTCAACATTTTCGTATTGGCAGTTGTAGCTCTTTCTATGACAGCTGGTACAGCAATTATTATGTGGTTGGGTGATCTCATTACAGAGAGAGGAATCTCTAATGGTATTTCTTTGATTATCTTCGTAAATATCATTTCTAGAGGTCCTGCAGCTGTATCCAACATTATTGGTTATTATTCTAATGGTTACTTCGGAAACAAGGTTGTTGGACTCCTTGTTATCGCAGCTATCGTTCTCGTATTCCTTGCAGTTATTGGCTGCGTTGTATGGGTTAACGAGGCTGAAAGAAGACTTCCAGTTAAGTATGCTAAGAGAGTTGTTGGCTCTAAGATGTACGGTGGTCAGGCAACATATGTACCAATTAAGGTATGTTGGGCTGGCGTTATCCCGATCATCTTTGCTATGTCTATCATGGTATTGCCTTCAACAATTGTAAGCTTCATTTGGCCAAGCTCCACAAATGCTTTCGTAGTATTCCTTAGAGAGCAGTGGACAGGCGGATGGCTTTACAACATCATCTATGCAGCTATGATTGTTGGATTCACATTCTTCTACACATATGTACAGTTCAATCCCGTTGATCTTGCAAATAACATTCAGAGCAATGGTGGATTTATCCCCGGTATTAGACCAGGTAGAGAAACTGCATCTTATATCAAGAAGGTATTGCACAGACTCACATGGTTCTCTGGTTTGTTCCTTGCAGCAGTTCAGTTGTTCCCAGCTTTGCTTGGTACAATCACAGGTATTAACGGATTGTGGCTTGGTGGTTCTTCCGTATTCATTATGGTAGGCGTTGCACTCGAAGTTGTTCGTTCTGCAGAGTCTATGATGATTATGAGACACCACTCCGGATTCCTGGAAGACTAATATGATTAATATCAAATCTCGTTCGCAGATTGATAAAATGCAAAAATCGGCAGATATACTGATTCAGGTGTTTGATGAAGTAGAGAAGGCAATTGAGCCTGGCGTTACTACTCAATACCTGGACAGTATTGCAGCCGAAGTAATAAGGAAACATAATGGCTTGCCCTCATTCAAAGGGCAGCCAGGAATGTTCCGAGATTCTATTCCATTTCCTTCAGTTCTGTGTATATCCATTAACGATCAGGTTATTCACGGAATACCATCTAACAGAGTTTTAGTTGAAGGCGATATCGTTAGCATTGACGGTGGAGTTCTTCTGGATGGTTACCATTCAGATGCAGCTAGAACATATGGAGTTGGTAAGATTAGCGCAGAAGCTCAGAAGTTAATTGATGTAACTAAAGAGAGTTTCTTCGCAGGAGTATCATCTGCTGTATATGGTAATAGAATTTCTCACATATCTGCATCAATCCAGAACATTGTTGAGTCAAATGGTTTTAGTATAGTTCGAGACTTTGTCGGACACGGCATTGGAAGAGAATTACACGAAGAGCCAGAGGTTCCAAACTATGTTTCAAAGTTTAGAGGACCAAGACTTGAACCTGGTATGGTACTTGCAGTAGAGCCCATGGTTAACATGGGATCCTACGAAGTAACAGTAGATATGGACGACAAATGGACCGTCTACACAAAGGATCACAGCTTATCTGCTCATTATGAGAATACAATCGTAATTACAGATGATGAACCAATGATCCTCACATTGAAAAGGTGAAATTACCCAAAAACTTAAGTACTAATGGCACTGTTTTTGTTCAAGCATACAAACTTGTATTTTTTGCAAAAAAATAATTGCCTTTGGACTTGAGATGTGTATAATTAAGGAGGTTTTCTGCCTTGCCAAAGGAAGATATGATCGAAATGGGCGGCACTGTCGTCGAGGCACTGCCCAATGCTGAGTTTAAGGTAAAGTTAGACAACAGTGAGCACGTAGTTCTTGCCCACTTGTCTGGTAAGCTCAGAGTTAACTACATTAAAATTTATCCCGGAGATAAGGTTACTGTAGAGATGTCACCATATGACCTCAACAGAGCTCGTATCACCTGGAGACTTAAATAATAGGAGGATGGCATGAAAGTAAGACCGTCTGTTAAGAAGATTTGCGATAATTGCAAGGTAATCAGGAGAAAAGGCAGAGTAATGGTTATTTGCTCTGACCCTAAGCATAAGCAGAGACAGGGTTAATTGAAATTAGCGGCGACCGGGAGCGGCTGCCCGCTTTTCATGTGTGGACATACTGTGTTCACAGGTGAAATGCGGGATCCTGGGATCTCTTTTTTCCTTAATTTTGTCCACCATTTAATTTTTCGGAGGATTTATTTACATGGCACGTATTGCTGGTGTTGACCTTCCCAGAGACAAGAGAATTGAGTATGCTCTTACCTATGTTTATGGTATCGGTATCACAAGTGCAAAGAAGATCGTTGCACAGGCAGGCATTGATCCAGATACAAGATCTAATGACTTGACTGATGATGAGATCGCTAAGCTCAAGGATATCATCGACAAGGAGTACACTGTTGAAGGTGATTTGAGAAGAGAAGTATCTCTTAATATTAAGAGATTGGTTGAAATTGGCTGCTACCGCGGTAGAAGGCATAGAGCTGGTTTGCCTGTAAGAGGACAGAGAACCAAGACTAATGCTAGAACTCGTAAGGGTCCCCGCAAGACTATGGCAGGTAAGAAGAAGTAAGGAGGCAATGACTAATGGCAAAAGTTACTAGAAAGTCCGTTTCCAGAAAGAAGAAGGAAAGGAAAAATATAGAATTTGGTCAGGCTCATATCCGCGCTTCATTTAACAATACTATTGTTACTATGACAGATACAGCTGGTAATGCTCTCTCTTGGGCATCTTCCGGTAATCTTGGCCTTAGAGGCGCTAAGAAGAGCACACCTTTCGCAGCTCAGATGTGTGCTGAGACTGCAGCAAAGGCTGCTATGGAGCATGGACTTAAGTCCGTTGAAGTTTTCGTTAAGGGTCCTGGTCAGGGCCGTGAGTCCGCAATCAGAGCACTGCAGACAGCAGGTCTTACAGTAACTATGATTAAGGACGTTACTCCCATCCCACACAACGGATGCAGACCACCCAAGCGTAGAAGAGTCTAGTGAAAGGAGTAACCATCAATGGCAAGATATACAGAATCAACATGTAAGTTGTGCCGCAGAGAGGGTGAGAAGCTCTTCCTTAAGGGTGAGAGATGCTATACATCCAAGTGCGCACTTTCCAAGAGAGGATATGCTCCTGGACAGCACGGACAGGGCAGAAAGAAGACATCTGAGTATGGCGTACATCTCAGAGCAAAGCAGAAGACTCGTCGTTACTATGGCGTTCTTGAGAAGCAGTTCAGAGGCTACTTTGATGCAGCTGCAGCTTCCAAGGGTATCACAGGTGAGGAGTTGCTTAAGACACTTGAGACAAGACTTGACAATGTAGTTTACAGACTTAACTTGGCTACATCTCGTGCAGAGGCAAGACAGCTTGTTATTCACGGTCACTATACAGTAAATGGCAAGAAGGTAAACATTCCTTCTTATATCGTAAAGGCAGGCGACGTAATCGCTGTTAAGGATAAGTCCAAGAGCTCTGAGAAGTTCAAGGCTATCACAGAGATTGCAGGCTCTAAGGTTGTTCCAGCATGGCTTCAGGCTGACAAGGAGAACCTTATGGGTAAGGTAGTTTCTTTGCCTACAAGAGAGGAAATCGACCTTCAGGTTAACGAGACATTGATCGTTGAGTTCTACTCTAAGTAAAAAGGAATTTTTAGCTGATAGTAATAGGAGGTTATTACTTTGATAGAGTTTGAGAGATCTAAAATCGAATGCGTTGAGAAGTCCGATGACAACAAGTATGGTAAGTTTGTTGTTGAGCCCCTTGAGAGAGGCTACGGTACTACTCTTGGTAATGCCCTTAGAAGAGTTATGCTTTCTTCTATGGAGGGTACAGCCGTTACAGCAATCAAGATCGACAACGTTTTGCACGAGTTCACAACTGTGCCAGGTGTTGTTGAGGATGTAACTGAGATCATTCTTAATATTAAGTGCCTTGCACTTAAGAACATGGGAACCTCTGACGATCAGAAGAAGCTCATTATTGACAGAACAGAGGAAGGCGATATCACAGCTGCTGACATTATTTGCCCTGCAGATGTTGAGATTCTCAACCCTGATCTTCACATCGCTACACTTAATGGTGATGCTAGATTCTACTGCGAGCTTTACCTTGGACATGGTACAGGTTATGTATCCGCTTCCAACAATAAGCAGCCTAACCAGGCTATTGGAATTATTCCAATCGACTCCATCTACTCACCTGTAACTAAGGTAAACTACTCTGTAGAGAACACACGTGTTGGTAATAACACAGAGTTCGACAAGTTGAACCTTGAGGTTTGGACAAACGGTAGCATTTCTCCTGAGGATGCAATTTGCACATCCGCAAGAATTATGACTAAGTACTTAGAGCTGTTTGTAAATCTTTCTGGCGATGTATATGAGACTGACACAACAGTCAGCATGGAAGAGAAGAGTGACAAGAAGGTTCTCGAGACAACAATCGAGGAGTTGGATTTGTCCGTTCGTTCCTACAACTGCTTGAAGAGAGCTGGTATCAACACTGTTGAGGATCTTACTAACAAGACCGAAGAGGAAATGATGAAGGTAAGAAACCTTGGCAGAAAGTCTTTGGACGAAGTTCTTATCAAGTTGGAGGCATTTGGCCTCAAGTTGGCAGAGTCCGACGATTAAGTCTCATTGCAGTGTGGCCTAAGGCCAACAGTATGAGCATCTAATTTATGATAAATTAATTCAAGGAGGGTTTGTTCATGTCCAACGTAAGAAAGCTTGGCAGGACATCCGACCAGAGAGAGGCAATGTTGAGAGGTTTGGTAACATCGCTTCTTTACTACGGAAAGATTAAGACAACAGAGACAAGAGCTAAAGAGGTTCAGAAGGTAGCCGAGAAGCTCATTGCCGCAGCTGCTAAGGAGTCTGACAACTTCACATCTAAGTCTGTTACAGTTTCCAGAGCAAAGACAGATGCTAAGGGTAACAAGCTTACTGTAAGCAAGACATCTAAGAACGGCAAGGTTTATGACGTTATTGATCGTGAGACAGTTTCCGAGATGGTCAGAGTCGATAATCCGTCAAGATTGAACGCAAGAAGAGCTGCAATGAAGTATGTTTATAGACTGTCCGACAAGGATGGCAATAAGATCAACGTTGTAAGCAAGTTGTTCGACGAGATCGGTCCTAAGTATAAGGACGTTCACGGCGGATACACAAGAATTGTTAAGCTTGGCGCTCGCCGTGGCGATGCAGCTGAGGTTGTAATTCTCGAGTTGGTTTAATCCATAGGATTTCAATTAAAAGCATTAAGAAGGTGGCACCTAATCGAAAGAGGGTAGCCACCTTTTTTGTGCAATTTTTGATACTGTTTGTTGCTCTGTTTTTGAGTTCCATTGTGTTTTTTTGTTCCTTGTGTGATAATGAACGAGTTGTTTGGAGGACATATGAGTTATATATCTTTTCAGGACGTATATTTTAGTTATCAGGGCAGTGCTGACGATTCAGTTAGAGCTGTTAATGGTGTGTCCTTAGATATTGAGAAGGGCAAGGTAACTGCCATTTTGGGCCGTAATGGATCAGGCAAGTCAACTATGGCTAAGCTCATTAATGGTCTTTTAATTCCTGCTAAAGGCAAGGTATATGTAGATGGTATTGATACTGCAGATGAGGATAGGATTTGGGATATTCGTTCTCAGGTAGGTATGATTTTCCAGAATCCAGACAACCAGATTGTTGGTACTACTGTTGAGGAGGATGTGGCATTTGGCCCAGAGAACCTTGGAGTGCCATACGATGAGCTCCACAAGAGAGTTGCAGAAGCATTAGAGCAAGTTAGCATGAGTGAATATGCTAAGTCAGCTCCTAATATGTTGTCCGGTGGACAGAAACAGAGAGTATCTATAGCAGGTATTTTGGCTATGCACACCAATTGCATTGTAATGGATGAATCTACTGCCATGTTGGATCCAGCCGGTCGTAGGGACATTTTAGACCTTGTAATGAGCCTTAACAGAGATAAGGGCATAACTGTTATTATGATTACCCACTTCATGGATGAGGCTGCATTGGCAGACAAGGTTGTTGTGGTAGGAGATGGCGTAATTCTTGATCAGGGAACACCAAAGGAGGTTTTCGCTCACAGAGATTTGGCTCTTAAGGCTGGTTTGGATTTGCCTCCTGTTAACAACATTTTGTACGAGCTTTCTAAGACTTTTAAGGACATAGACATTACTGCACTGACCATGGAGGAGGCCACAGAACAAGTGGTCAAGGCTTTGGCTCAGAATTAAGATACACATTAGATTTTGCGAGGTTAGTATGGCAAAGATTAGAATGACAACACCATTGGTTGAAATGGACGGAGATGAGATGACAAGAATCCTCTGGCAACAGATTAAGGATTACCTCATTATTCCCTTTGTAGACCTTAACACAGAGTATTATGACTTGGGACTCCCTTATAGAGATGAGACAGACGACAAGGTAACTGTAGAGGCTGCAGAGGCTATTAAGAAGTATGGTGTAGGCGTTAAGTGCGCAACTATTACTCCCAATGCTGCTAGAGTAGAGGAGTACAACCTTAAGCAAATGTGGAAGAGCCCTAACGGAACTATCCGTGCTATTTTGGACGGCACAGTATTCAGAGCACCAGTTACAGTTAAGGGTGTAGATCCATTGGTTCCCACATGGACACAGCCTATCGTAATTGCTAGACATGCATACGGTGATATCTATAAGTGCACAGAGACTAAGGTAGAAGCTGGCAGCAAGGCAGAGCTTGTTATTACAGCACCAGATGGCACACAGAAGGTTCTTCCTGTACATACATACAAGGCAGATGGTATTGCCATGGGTATGCACAACATGGACAACTCCATTGAGAGTTTTGCACGTAGTTGCTTTAATTATGCCTTAGATACTAAGATGAGCATTATGTTTGGAGCCAAGGATACTATTTCTAAGGTGTACGACCATAGATTTAAGGATGTGTTCAACGAAGTGTTCGAAAAGGAGTATAAGGCAAAATTTGAGGAGGCAGGCATATCCTATGACTACTACCTCATTGACGATGCAGTTCAGCGCGTAATGAAGTCCAAGGGCGGATTCATTTGGGCATGTAAGAACTACGATGGTGATGTAATGAGCGACATGGTAGCATCTGCATTCGGTAGCTTGGCAATGATGTCTTCTGTACTTGTTTCTCCAGATGGAAACTATGAGTTCGAGGCAGCACACGGCACAGTTACAAGACACTACTACAAGTACCTTAAGGGAGAGGAGACTTCCACAAATCCAATTGCAACAATCTTTGCATGGACAGGTGCACTTGCTAAGAGAGGCGAGTTGGATGGTAACCAGGAGCTTGTTGATTTTGCTAAGAAGTTGGAGAAGGCTTCCTTGGATACAATTGAGGCTGGTGTTATGACTGGTGACTTGTATCTTGTAAGCACTTTGGAGAATAAGACCAAGGTAAGCAGCAAGGATTTCTTGCTTGCTATCCAGGAAAGATTAAATGCACAAATTTAATCTAAAAATCTGTTAAATTGGTGTTGACATAGGCATGTGTCTATGCTAATATAAACGGCGTCGCTGAAACAAAGCGACAATTTGGGGAGATTCCCGAGAGGCCAAAGGGGACAGACTGTAAATCTGCTGCGATTGCTTCGGTGGTTCGAATCCACCTCTCCCCACCAAGTCCCGAGTACGAAAGTGCTCGGGATTTTTTTATGCTTTCGCAAATTGTAGTGAAAAAAATATGTGCTATACTTTGCCTAGGAGGTGGGAAAATGAAGAAACTTATTGCTTTGATATTGATGGTGTGTTGTGTCTTTGCTTTTGCCTCTTGTTCTAGTGGTATTTCAGGAGATGATGCGAAATCTCATATAAATGGTTTTTTAGAAAAGGTAGAGTCTGGAGATTATGAAGCTGCCGAGGAGTTTTTACATCCCGAACGTCCAGCAAACTTGAAAACATTTTTTGAAAATGTTTCAATGCAGAAGAATGTAGATTTTTCAGATATAAACATCGAAAGGTATACAGGATTCAAGTCTGTTCTTTATGATGGGTCTGTAGATGGTCCTACATACACATTAACAATGGATATTTCTGTATCAGGAAAAAATGGTTGGTTGGAAATTGAAATTGTGCGAAATGATAATGGATTTGGTATTTACAATTTAGATATTAATTTAGACTAAATTAAAGGGCATATGAAAACCATATGCCCTTTAGTACTTTGTTATGTTGCTCTTGCTAATAGGCAAGGGCTTTTTTATTCCTCAACCCCGACAACACCATCGATTGGTAAGGAGAGAACAAATCCTTTAGCATCGCTGTGCATACCGCACTTGTTTCCAATTGCTTGCATGATGCCAAGCTTGGTGTTCTGATCTGCCACGATAATAACGATTTCCTTTTCATCCTGGATTGTAAGACCAAGTCCAGTCAAGGCCTCTGTTTCACCTACTTGACGACTATGGAGAACTGTACCACCACGGGCACCAGCCTCTCTAGCCACGTCCATGAGCTCTTCACTGTAACCTGGGTTAACGATTGCTGCGATAAGGGAATATTTATTTTCTGTCATTGGTTTAGTTTCCTTTCTCTCTGTTTGGTCCTCAGATTTCATAAGATTTTGCATAAGACTGAGGAATATGTTGCTTGCTCCTGTAACAGGGATTGTAAATGCAATGCCGCTGTTTACTGCTCCCAGTCGTAAGCCTCTTTTGAGAGAACGAAGGGTTTCGTTGGCAACATCTAGAGGAAGTGTGCATAGAACCAAGGTTCTATCAGGAGTTCCAAGGCCCAAAATATCGATCATATTTGATGGAGCGGTTCCTGTTGCACTAGTTTGAAACTGGAGCGGAATAGAGGCTTGAGAGAGAATTTCTGAGGCTTTATCCGCCAGTTTAGGATTGCCAATTAAGACAAGGAGTCTAAAGGCTTGTTTTGATTTAATTGTGCTCATATTTTACTCCTCCTCAAATTCTACAATAATGTCGCAATCCGCTGGCAACAAGCTTTCTGGCTTAATAATCTTGGTCTGCTTGCGAAGCTTAATAGCATACTGTACGCCCATAATTTGCACTGCGATAAGTGGTGTAAGGGCAACTAATGCAACAACACCAAAGGCATCTGTCATAACATTTCCACCGATTGCCTCGCATGCACCAATGCTTAGAGGAATTAGGAAAGTGGATGTCATGGGACCACTGGCAACTCCACCAGAGTCAAAAGCGATACCGACGAAGATACGTGGTACAAAAAGTGAAAGAACCAATGCTGTTATGTATCCAGGAACCACAATCCAGTAAATAGGAATACCAGTTAGGATTCTCACCACAGCCAATCCAATAGAAATAGAAACACCAATGGAAAGGCAACGGTTCATGGACTTTGCAGAAACAGTACCATTTGTAACTGACTGTACCTGTTTGTTGAGTACCTGGATTGCAGGCTCTGCCTTAACAATATAATAGCCGATTAACATGCCAATTGGAACAAGGAGCCATTTGGTTGCAGATGAGGCTAATTCTTTTCCA
The DNA here is from genome assembly GCA_017559445.1 of Clostridia bacterium. Lineage (GTDB taxonomy): Bacteria > Bacillota > Clostridia > RGIG7378 > RGIG7378 > RGIG7378. Next base: position 4,343 of record JAFYSJ010000027.1, on the reverse strand, counting down.
AGAAGGGCACCAACAGGGGCAAAACCTACGTTAACACCGCAGAGGAAAAGTACAAGTCCAATGAATGTGTACAGGAAGCCCATAATAACCCTGGCGCGCTGCTTTCTGTGATATCTGCGGCTAATAAGCTGGAAGAAAAGGAATACGCCTAAAATTGGAAGCAATGAGAGGGAAACTTCCTTTGCAAAGTGTGGGAGCTCCACAGTAAAAGCGTTTACAACATCTCTCATGGTGCTAACGGCAGGAATAACTGTGGAGGAATATGCGCCATCCTTAGGGGAGAACACAAGTCCGAGAATCATTACTGCCAGAATAGGACCAATGCTGGAAAGTGCAACGAGACCGAAACTGTCACTTGTAGCATCTTTGTCACCACGGATTGTGGAAAGACCAACACCCAAGGCCATGATGAAAGGAACTGTCATGGGGCCAGTTGTAACGCCACCTGAGTCAAAGGCTACAGCTAAGAAACTGTCTGGTACAAAAATAGAGAATACTAGCATGATTCCATACAGGATCATAAGGAGTATGGAAAGACTGATTTTGAAGATAATTCTCAAAATTGCCGTGGCAAGGAAAATGCCTACGCCAATACCAACGGTGAAAATTAAGGTGTTGTTAGGAATAGATGGTACCTGGTTTGACAAAACAACAAGGTCAGGTTCTGCAATAGTGATAAGTAAACCAAGAACGAAGGTGATAATAGCAACAAGCCAAATCCTTTTGGATTTAGAAAGTTCAACACCAATACCTTCTCCCAATGGACCCATGGCAGTCTCAGCGCCAAGCTGGAACATACCCATACCTACGATGAGCATGAGGGCACCACAGAAGAACATAACAACAGTGCCAACAGCCAATGGAACCAAGAAAATGCTAATAGCTAGCACGATTAGGGTAATTGGCAATACGGCCGCAAGGGATTCATTTATTTTTTCTTTAAGTTGTAAATTCATTAATAATTCTCCCTTACGTAGTTTTGTGCGTTTAAGTTGAGGCGGTCCACCATGGAATAGAGAAGAGCACGCTCATCTTCTGAAAAATCTGTGAAGAGTACATCGAAATACTTATTCTGGATTTCCTTGCCATATGCAATGACAGGAGCGGCGTTGTCTGTAACATTAAGTCGTACAGATCTGCGGTTGCCATCTTCGTGACAGCAGATTATATATCCGCGATCTTCTAGAGTACGAACAGATACGGAAACATGAGATTTAGCCAACTTAAGAGCTGTTGTTATGTCGGATGCGGTGTTCTGCTCTGGATGGTCGTGGATGAACAGTAAAGTCAAAAGTTCAGCCATGTTAAGGTCGTACTTGGTGCAAACGGGCTCCATTATGAGACAGTAAAGTTCTTTATGTGCGTAATGGTGTTTGATTAGACTGTTCATGAAATACCTCGATTGGTTAAAAATAGAACTGTTCGTTTTAGAACAATATGAGTATAACACAAGGTTTGGTTTAGGGCAAGTGGCTCACTAGCAACGCAGTTGCGGCCTACTAGCGAAGCGACTCACTAGCGAGAGAAACGAGCGGATACTAGCAACGCAGTTGCGGCTCACTAACAACGTGGTTCACTAGCGAGTGAAACGAGCGGATACTAGCAACGTGGCTCACTAGCACCAACGGTGCGGCCTACTAGCGCAGCGGCTCACTAGCGAGTGAAATGAGCGGATACTAGCAACGCAGTTGCGGCCTACTAGCGCAGCGGCTCACTAGCGCAGCGGCTCACTAGCGCAGCGGCTCACTATCTTTTCACCTTTCTATATCAAGCTAATTGTGGTATTATTTTTATAAGGAACAAAATCAAAACCCATACATATAAAAGGGGGTTCATATGAGCTATAAGATTACTAAGATCGACCCATATCTTGAGCCATTTAGCAACGATATCGATATGCGCATGGCTAATTATCAGTCTAAGCGTCAGGAACTTGTTGGCGAAGATGGCAACTTAGTGGATTTCGCCAAGGGATACCTTTATTTTGGTATTCGTTACGAGGGAGACCACTGGACATACAGAGAGTGGGCACCAGGTGCAGAGGCTATGTATTTCACCGGAGATTTTAACGGCTGGGATATTTGGTCATGCCCTATGAAGAGATTGGATAATGATGTCTTTGAGGTTGTTTTGCCAGGAGCGGATGCCCTTAAGGTTGGCCAGAATGTACAGGCTATTGTTATTCACAATGGTGAAGTTCTTCGTAGAATTCCCACATATGCAACTAGAGTAGTTCAGGATCCCGTTAATTACACATGGTGTGCCCAGGTTGACGACGTTATGTTCGACGACTTTAAGTGGACAGACCAAAAGTTTAAGAGAACACAGACTCCATTTATATATGAGTGTCATATTGGTATGGCACAGGATGCATATAAAGTTGGTTCTTATACAGAGTTTAAGGACAATATTTTGCCTAGAATCAAGGATTTGGGTTACAACACAATCCAGATTATGGCCATTATGGAGCATCCATATTATGGTTCCTTTGGTTATCAGGTATCCAACTTCTTCGCTGCATCTTCTAGATATGGCACAGGACGTGAACTTAAGGAATTAATTAACGCAGCTCACCGTAAGGGAATTACAGTTTTGCTTGATGTAGTTCATTCACATGCAGTTAAGAATACAAGTGAAGGTATTAATTGCTTTGACGGTACAGAGTATCAGTTCTTCCATGAGGGACCTAAGGGTTACCACAGCGCCTGGGATACTAAGCTCTTTAACTATGGCAAAAACCAAGTTTTGCACTTCTTACTTTCTAATCTTCAGTATTGGATGGATGTTTTCCATTTCGATGGATTCCGTTTTGATGGCGTAACTTCTATGCTTTATTTGGACCATGGACTTGGTAGTGCATTTACTGGATATGACATGTATTTCTCCATGAATACAGACGTTGAGGCTGTAACTTATTTGCAGTTGGCCAACGAGCTTATTCACCAGGTTAACCCCAATGCTTTGACTATTGCAGAGGATATGTCTGGTATGCCAGGTATGTGTATTCCAATTGAGGATGGTGGTATTGGCTTTGACTTTAGACTTTCCATGGGTGTTCCGGATCTTTGGATTAAGATGATCAAGGAAAACTCTGATGATTATTGGGATATCATTAAGCTTTGGTATGAGCTTACAGGACGTAGACCAGGTGAAAAGAACGTAGGTTACGCAGAGTCCCATGATCAGGCTTTGGTAGGAGACAAGACTATTATGTTCCGTCTTTGCGATGCCGAAATGTACACAGGTATGCGCAAGGACAGCGGCAATTTGGTGATTGACCGTGGTGTTGCACTTCACAAGATGATTCGCCTTATTACAGCTTCCTTGGCTGGTGAGGGATACCTTAACTTTATGGGCAACGAGTTTGGCCATCCTGAGTGGCTCGACTTCCCACGTGAGGGTAATGGATGGAGCTATCACTATTGTCGTAGACAGTGGAACCTTGTTGACGATGATACATTGAGATTTGGACAGCTTAACAACTTTGACAGAGATATGATTCATTTGTTAAAGGCGGAGAGATTACTTAGCAAAAAGGCTAATAACCAGTGGATGCTCAATGGAGATAAGGTAATTATTTATACAAAGGGTAAGGTTGTATTTGCATTTAACTTTAACCCAACAGAATCCTTTGAGGAATACTATGTTCCTGTAGAGCAGGTTGGCAAGTACCAGGTAATCCTGTCAACAGACGATGGAGAGTATGGTGGCCATAATAGAGTAGATAAGCAGTATATCTACGAGGCTACTAGAGGAGAAGATGGTAGAATTGGCTTCCAGTGTTATTTGCCACAGAGAACGGCAATAATATTAAAGAAGATTTAAATTGGAGGAATTTATGAAATACGTATGTGATCTTTGTGGATATGTTTACGATGAAGCAGTAGGCGATCCAGATAATGGTATTGCTGCGGGCACAGCTTGGGCTGATGTTCCAGAGGATTGGGTTTGCCCTCTCTGTGGCGCAGGCAAGGACGAGTTTTCTGTAGAATAGACTGTAAATTTTGTTTTTCTAAATTTACAGTGATTAGTGATTAGTGTTTGGTGTTTAGTGAATGTTTTTAGGATCCTATGGTCTTAAAATATTTCATATACAATCATCATTTTATCGTTAAGCATGATGAGCCGAAGGCGGCCTACTAGGCGCAGCCGGCTCACTAGCGAGTGAAACGAGCGTATACTAGCAACGCAGTTGCGGCTCACTAGCGCGACTGCGCGGCCACTAGCCGAAGGCGGCCACTAGCGCAGCGGCTCACTAGCGAGTGAAACGAGCGTATACTAGCAACGCAGTTGCGGCTCACTAGCGCGACTGCGCGGCCACTAGCCGAAGGCGGCCACTAGCG
>JAFYSJ010000003.1 GCA_017559445.1 Clostridia bacterium | reverse complement strand
GGCTAGTACTAAACAATATTAGTTTTTTGTTTCTGGTAACAAAGATTTCTTAAGTTTCTCCATTGCCTTCTTCTTATACATGAACACGTTCTGGTATTTTGTGAGATATATCTCAATACCAAATGGGAACTCTGCCTTATCTAGACGAACAACTATTTGTTTTGTCTTAAGCTTAACGATTCCATTAATCTCAGCCTGAACATTTTCTGACTTAGTGGAACTCTCTGAAGAAAACAATAAAAATTGAGTGCAATTTGACAATCGTTCTCCCAGCAGAACCATCCAGTTATCTCCACCGTGAATTCCTTCGTCATACCAAATACGATATCCTTCCTTTTGGAGCTCTGCTAATATGGGAATTACTACGCCTTCATCTGCATGGGAATAACTTACGAAAATATATCTTTCAGATCCTGTGTACGGTAACTCTACAAGATTATTATTGTTCTTAGCATCTGAAATAATTGAATCATACTGCACATGCAACGCATCCATGCCAAGCTCGCCATCTTCTTCGTATACAACAATTTTATCAAACAAAGCCTTGTCGTTAATATATAATTTGCGCAGCTCTCCACCCTTTTTAAGACGTCTCTGAATCTCTTCCTCACTAACAATATGTTTACGAGTCATACTTTCAAGGCTTGTCTTATCAATATAAAGATAAACAAGTCTTATGTTCTTATTAAATGCCGCCTTAAGTTGTCTAAAAAAATCCAAATTATCTGGGGAACCTGTCATTAAAGCATTAGTTCTTCCTCTAACCGCATCGATAATCTGCTCTTTTCTAAATCCTGTTATTCCATTATGAACCGGATACTTAAACTCACAAAGGTTAATCTCTTCCTCTGTGCATGTTTCAAACTTATCATAATGCTCTGTTATGGAATCTTTGGGCCAATAATTATACTTTTGAATTATTTGGAAACCATTATCTTCAAAATACTTGCGTGAATCCTTGGCTACCTTTAATGTGCCACCTACTAAAATAACTAACATACACTTGCTCCCGATTTTCTATACCCTTGTCGATGGTGACAAGGCATTCTTTAATTCCTCAATAACATTTCCATTTTTTACAAAAATGTTTTGATACTCTTTCAAATACATTTCATACCCCGTTGGGAACAAAGCATCGTCCAGGCGAACAACAATGGGATGGCTTTCTTCCTTATCCAATGCCATGCCAACCTCTGCATATACATTCTTAGACTTGGAAGAATTCTCTGATGAGAACATCAAAAAATCCGTAGAGCCGTCAAGCCTGTCTCCCAACATTACTCTCCAATTTATACCTCCATGAATTCCCTCATCGTACCAAATGCGATATCCCTCCTTATGGAGTTCAGATAATATTGGAAGCACCTTTTCTTCATCTGCTCGAGAGTAACTTACGAAAATATAATCCTCTGAGCCCTTATATGGAAATTCAACAAACAACTTATCATTTAATTGCTTAGCTTCTTTGATTATACGATCATATTGCATAAAGAGTGCTTCACATCCTATAGGACTATTCTCTTCATATACAACAACTTTATCAAATAATCCCATTTCTCTTGAGAAAAGCTCTGCATGTTCCTCTCTCTTTTTTAATCTTTGATGAATTTCTTCTTCAAAAATAATATGCTTTCTAAGCATGGATTCGTAACTGTACTTATCTATATGGAGATATACAAGCCTTATACAATCGCCAAAAGAGTCCTTGATTTGCCTAACAAAATCCAAATCATCTGGAACTGCTGTCATAAACTTGTTGGTGCGTCCCTTTACCGCATCAAGTATCTGAAATCTATCAAATCCTGTCTTATAATATTCGTTAGAAGAAATAAGATAACAATTATCTATTTCCTCCTTTGTACATGATTTAGTAAAACCTAAATGTGAAGATATACTATCATTTGATGGGAAATAGCTCATTTTTTCTACAAGTCCAAAATCTCTACTTACAAAATGATCTCTACTCTTTTTTGCAATCTCCAAAGTAGCACCTACTAAAATAACTAACATACACTTCTCCCGATTTTATGTTTCAAAGCACAATTTGCTCCAAAACTATTTTTCGCCCCAAATCGCCAGAACTTTTCCGTCTAATTGAATTATCACGTCATATGACCATCTTCTGTTTTCATTATATCGATTTAGCTAAAGATTCCAATACAAAAATCCCCCTGGATTTCTCCAAGGGGGACTAACATCAACTATTTGATTTAATCTTACAAATTAAGCTTCTGCTTCTGCTGTCTCTTCAACAACTTCCTCAGCCTCAACCTCAATAACTGGCTTCAAGCTGTAGTATGCATTTGTGAATGTTGCCTGCATATAAGGAGCTACCCAGATTGCAGCAATACCAAATGTAACAACTACAAGCAATCCCCATCCGATGAAAGAAAGAGCAAGAACGAACAACTCCATCTTGTGACCCTTTGTCATCTTCTTGGACTCCTCGATGCACTTTCTAGCAGACATACCCTTGTTTTCTGCCAAAACGTACATAGCCATAGAGTAGGAAAAAGTCTTTACGATACCTGGAATAACAAACAACAAGGACCAAAGGAATACCTTTAACTCAACAAGGAATGTTACCTTAAATGCTGCCCAGAAATCATCAAAACCAGAAAATGAATCTTTAACTGTTGGCTTTGTACCAGCAACTACGCCCATATAAATACGCACCATACTGAGTGCGAAAGCAGGTGTAATAATAACAGAAGCTACAATTGCTCCACCAGGAATGAGAGCGAGCAATCCAGATGCAACGCCTGAAATAACAGAAATAATCACTGTAATAAGGAACAAAACGCCAATCTTACCCTTAATTTGGCTCTTTGCAGCAGCCTTTAATTCTTTTCTATTCATTTAAAATTCCTCCTTCAAAGAATTACCTTCATTTTACTACAAAAAGTTTTAGAATTAAACAAAAAGTTAATGTTTATACAAAAATCCCCCTAGATTTCTCTAAGGGGATTGATCTATCTATTAAGCTTTCAATTACTTGCTCTTGATAGCTGCCTGAGCTGCTATCAGCAAAAGTGGGAATTTAAAGTTCGATTTTTGAAGCATATTCTTCCAATGCCTGATTGATTTCTTCTTCAAGTTCGTAAAACACATCATCACATTGTTCTAATGTTTCTTCTGCCTTTTCATCATCCTCTTTTTCTTCGAGAACAAGATATGCCTTGTATGCTTTTCTTAGGTTTATATTCAATTTTTTTGATAAAATAGTTTCCAATACAGATATATCTTTTCGAATATCTCCTGTGTTTTCAACGTTGAAAAAATATTGAGAGTGCCCACCATTATTTATTTCACTTTGATATCTCATGAGCTCAGCATACGGTGATTCCACTTTATCTTCCTCCCAAAGGCTCCACAGTTTGTTCCACTTCAGCTGTTCCTCTGTTAATTCAATCTTCCTTTTCTTAAAAATATCAAACAGTCCCATAATTATATCTCCTTTTTATCATATCTTTAAAATCCATTATTTTATTAGTCACTTTCCATTCTTACGCAACCAAAATAATTTTCCATCAGATTGAACAATTTTTCTTCAGTAGTTTTGGGCTTAGGTGCATCAGGTTTGTGACAAATCTTTCTAATCATCCATTTTATAAATGAAATTAATTTTACAAGAGCAAATACCAATAAAACTAGAGGTCCCAAAACAATATACAGAAATATTTCCTGAATTTTGTCTGTGGTTTTCTTAAATTTGCTACGATTATCAACAGGGAGCATATATTCAATTGTTCCGCATATCTCAATTCGATCTTCAAACTCTGTAATATATGGGATAAACCAATTACCACCTGAATGACCACATCTCTCTATACCAAACTGTATGGTGCTACCAATAATATTTACAATGTAATCGTCAAAGATATAGCGTTTATTACCATCATAGTAATTATGTTTCGGATATGTATCAAGTTTTTTTATGAACTCTTCTTTTGTTCCTTTAAATTCAAATACATATTTTTTCATTTCCCTGCCCTCCTGTTTTCATTATATCGATTTAGATAAAGATTCCAATACAAAAATCCCCCTAGATTTCTCTAAGGGGATTGATCTATCTATTAAGCTTTCAATTACTTGCTCTTGATAGCTGCCTGAGCTGCTGCAAGTCTAGCAATTGGTACTCTGTAAGGAGAGCAGGATACATAATCCAAGCCGATCTGGTGACAGAACTCAACAGATGTTGGGTCACCACCGTGCTCACCGCAGATACCTACGTGAAGAGCCTTGTTTGCTGGTCTACCAAGAGATACTGCCATCTCCATAAGCTTACCAACACCAGTCTGGTCAAGTCTTGCGAATGGATCGTTCTCAAAGATCTTACCATCATAGTAAGCGTTCAAGAACTTACCAGCGTCGTCACGAGAGAAGCCGTATGTCATCTGAGTAAGGTCGTTTGTACCGAAGCAGAAGAAGTCTGCGTTAGCTGCGATCTCATCAGCTGTAAGACATGCTCTTGGAATCTCGATCATTGTACCTACTTCGTAAGCCAACTCAACGCCTGCAGCCTTAATCTCAGCCTCAGCTGTCTCTACAACAACCTTCTTAACGAACTTGAGCTCCTTAACGTCGCCTACCAATGGAATCATGATCTCTGGGCGAACTGTCCAGTCAGAATGCTTCTTCTGTACATTGATAGCTGCGCGGATAACTGCAGATGTCTGCATCTTAGCAATTTCAGGATATGTAACTGCAAGACGGCAACCTCTGTGACCCATCATTGGGTTGAACTCGTGAAGGCTTGTAATAATAGCCTTGATGTCCTCAACAGACTTGCCCTGTGCATTTGCAAGTGCCTCGATATCTGCTTCCTCTGTAGGAACGAACTCATGGAGTGGTGGATCAAGGAAACGGATGCAAACTGGCTCACCCTCAAGTGCCTCGTAAAGAGCCTCGAAGTCAGACTGCTGATATGGAAGGATCTTAGCAAGAGCTGTCTCTCTCTCCTCAGCTGTGTCAGAGCAGATCATCTCACGGAATGCTGCAATTCTCTCTGCCTCAAAGAACATGTGCTCTGTACGGCAAAGACCGATACCCTCAGCGCCGAGCTCACGAGCCTTCTTAGCATCTGAAGGTGTATCTGCATTTGTTCTTACCTTGAGTGTGCGGAACTCGTCTGCCCAGCCCATGATAATACCAAAGTTACCAGAAATCTCAGCATCTACTGTTGGGATAATACCATCGTAAATGTTACCTGTAGAACCATCGATGGAGATGTAATCTCCCTCTACAAATGTCTTACCTGCGAGGCTGAACTTCTTGTTCTCCTCGTCCATGATAATCTTCTCACAACCAGATACGCAGCACTTACCCATACCACGAGCAACTACAGCAGCGTGGGATGTCATACCACCACGAACTGTCAAGATACCCTGAGCAGCCTTCATACCTGTGATGTCCTCTGGAGATGTCTCCAAACGAACAAGGATTACCTTCTTACCAGCGTTGTTCCATGTCTCAGCATCCTCTGCAGAGAAAACAACCTGTCCGCATGCAGCACCTGGGGATGCTCCCAAGCCCTTACCCATAGGTTCTGCTGCCTTAAGTGCCTTAGTATCGAACTGAGGGTGAAGCAATGTGTCCAAGTTACGAGGATCGATCATAAGAACTGCCTCTTCCTTAGTCTTGTGGCCCTCTGCTACAAGGTCAACTGCAATCTGCAAAGCTGCCTGAGCTGTTCTCTTACCATTACGTGTCTGAAGCATATAGAGCTTCTCGTTCTCAATTGTGAACTCCATATCCTGCATGTCGTGGTAGTGGTTCTCCAAAATCTGGCAAACGTTCTGGAACTGCTCGAATGCCTTGGGGAACTTGTCTGCCATCTGTGCGATTGGCATTGGAGTACGTACACCAGCTACAACGTCCTCACCCTGAGCGTTTGTAAGGAACTCACCCATGAGCTTCTTCTCACCTGTTGCAGGGTCTCTTGTGAATGCTACACCAGTACCACAGTCATCACCCATGTTACCGAATGCCATAGCCTGAACGTTAACAGCTGTACCCCAAGAATATGGGATATCGTTGTCACGACGGTAAACGTTTGCACGTGGGTTGTCCCAGCTGCGGAAAACAGCCTTAACAGCACCCATCAACTGCTCCTTAGGATCGGAGGGGAAGTCCTTACCAATCTTAGCCTTGTACTCAGCCTTGAACTGGTTAGCGAGCTCCTTGAGATCATCAGCTGTAAGGTCAACGTCAAGTGTAACGCCCTTAGCCTTCTTCATCTCGTCGATAAGCTCCTCGAAGTACTTCTTACCAACTTCCATAACAACGTCGGAGTACATCTGGATAAATCTTCTGTAGCAGTCATATGCCCAACGAGGATTGCCAGACTTCTTTGCCATAACCTCAACTACCTGCTCGTTAAGACCAAGGTTAAGGATTGTGTCCATCATACCAGGCATGGATGCACGAGCACCAGAACGAACGGAAACCAAGAGAGGATTCTCAAGATCACCAAACTTCTTACCTGTAATCTCCTCCATCTTTACGATGTACTCTGCAATCTCAGCCTGGATGTCAGGATTAATCTGCTTGCCATCCTCGTAGTACTGAGTACATGCCTCTGTGGAGATTGTGAAACCCTGAGGAACTGGAAGACCAATCTTGGTCATTTCTGCCAAGTTAGCACCCTTACCACCAAGCAATTCTCTCATGCTTGCGTCGCCCTCTTTGAAAAGGTAACAATACTTCTTTGCCATTTTTCTTACCTCCAAATTATATTTCTAGTTTAAAAAACGAATTTGTCACTCAACCAAGACTTAAGCTCAGCAATTGGCAATCTAACCTGCTCCATGGAATCACGCTCTCTAATAGTAACGCAATTATCCTCCAAGGAATCAAAGTCAAATGTTACGCAGTAAGGAGTACCGATCTCATCCTGTCTTCTGTAACGCTTACCAATGGAACCTGTCTCGTCATACTCGCACATGTATTCCTTGCAAAGGTCCTCATAAAGCTCGTATGCCTTATCTCCCAACTTCTTAGAAAGAGGAAGAACTGCAACCTTAATAGGAGCCAATGCGGGGTGGAAACGAAGAACTGTACGTACATCGCCTTCGCCAACCTCTTCCTCATCATATGCCTCGCAAAGGAATGCCAATGTTACGCGATCAGCACCCAAAGAAGGCTCAACTACGTAAGGAATGTAGTGCTCGTTAGTTGTAGGATCAAAGTACTGCATATCCTTGTGGGAGTGGTCGATGTGCTGCTTGAGGTCGTAGTCTGTACGATCTGCGATACCCCAAAGCTCGCCCCAACCGAAGGGGAACAAGTACTCGATGTCTGTTGTTGCCTTGGAATAGAAAGCCAACTCCTCAGGAGAATGGTCACGAAGACGCATGTTCTCTGGCTTAATACCAAGTGTCTGGATCCAGTTAATGCAGTACTGTCTCCAGTATTCGAACCACTCAAGGTCTGTGCCGGGCTTGCAGAAGAACTCAAGCTCCATCTGCTCAAACTCACGTGTTCTGAAAATGAAGTTACCTGGAGTAATCTCGTTACGGAAGGACTTACCTACCTGAGCAATACCAAAGGGAACCTTACGTCTTGTGGAACGCTGTACGTTGTTGAAGTTAACAAAGATACCCTGTGCTGTCTCTGGTCTGAGATATACCTCAGCAGCGGAATCCTCTGTAACACCCTGGAATGTCTTGAACATCAGGTTGAACTTACGGATACCTGTGAAATCATGCTTGCCGCATGTAGGGCATGGAATGTTGTGCTCTGCGATAAATGCTGTGAAGTCATCATTTGTCATGGCCTCTGTATTTACCTCAGTGCCTGTCTCTGCTGCCCAATCCTCGATGAGCTTATCTGCTCTGTATCTTGCCTTACAGGCCTTGCAATCGATCAAAGGATCGTTGAAAGATGTAACGTGTCCTGTTGCAACCCATACCTGGGGATTCATTAAAATAGCGCAGTCAACGCCTACATTGTACTTGCTCTCCTGTACAAACTTGCGCCACCACGCCTTCTTAACATTGTTCTTAAGCTCTACACCTAAGGGGCCAAAATCCCATGCGTTGGCCAAACCACCATAGATGTCTGATCCTGGGAATACGAAACCTCTAGTCTTAGCCAGGGCAACGATCTTCTCCATTGTCTTCTCAACTGCCATAATCTACTCCAAAAAATGTATTCTGTGGGAATTACTCTGCTGTTACTGCAGACTCCTCTACTACCTGCTCCTCAGAAGCTTCCTCTACGCACTCACAGCAGCAAGCCTTAGGCTCTCTTGTGTAAGTGATCTTATCCTCGATGATCTCATTAACAGCAATTGTAACTGCCTTAACATCATCATCAGGCTCGGGCTGACCAAGTCTAGAATTGTTGATCTCTCTTGCTCTCTTAGCAGCAAGAACAACAAGTGTATATCTGCTGTCTACCTTCTCAAGCAATCCTGTAATGGATGGATTTAAAATCATTTTTCTCCTCCGATTCTGGGCGTGAACCCATAAATGCTAATTTAACTAACTAATAATATACCAAAAAGGCCTTCATTTCAAGCAAATCACAAAAAAACCAGGCTCAATTGTCCTGGTTTTCCTCTACTTCTTCGTCGTTAATTGGCATGTCGCCGTTGTTCTCAAATCTACCAGCTACTGTCTCTGGCTGAATAGCTGAAAGCACAATATGTCCACTGTCCATAATGATTACTGCTCTAGTCTTACGGCCGTATGTGGCGTCAATAAGATAGCCTGAATCTCTGGCCTCCTGAATCATACGCTTAACTGGTGCTGACTGATGTCCAACTATTGCAACTAACTTATCACTGGAAACCATGTTTCCAAATCCTACGCTAACTAATTTCATATTCTAAAGTCTCCTTAATTTCTAAACACGTTTTACTGTTGTATGCTTTGGAAACACCTGTTTAAACATTGGCATCTTTGTCTTCCTAGGTATATCTACACGATCCAAAGAAATGCAACCTACAAATGCTTCTTCCTCTATCATTTCAACTGTATCGGAAAGTCTTAAAGTTTTCAAGGCTGTACATCCACTAAAAGCTTCTTTTTCAATAACTTTAAGCACACCCAACCACGCACAATCTACTAGTTCAAGTCTCTCACAGTTCTTAAAAGCCGCTTCCTTTATCTCCCTTAAGGATTGTGGCATGTTAATATCCCATAGGCTTTTGCAACCATAAAATGCCCTCTTTTCAACAACAATCACACATTTAGGAAGTGTCACCTTTTCAAGTGCCGAGCAATTAAAGAATGTATCCTCACCAACTTTTTCCAAAGCTCCATCCAATGGAAATCTAACAGACTGAAGACTTCTGCAAGCTCTAAAAGCATTCTTTCCTATGTAATTTAAAGACTTTGGCAAGCTTAGTTTATCAAGACTACTGCAGTTTTCAAAGGCACTTTCACCTATGAATTGAAGATTACTATCCTCTGGAATCTCCAATTGCTTCAATTCGTAGCAGTTTTGGAATGCATTTTTATCTATTTTCTTCAAGGTCTTTGGCAATACGACGCGAACTAAGTTTTCACAACCATAAAACGCCATATGGCCTATGTACTCAACACCTTCTGGTACAATAACTTCTGTAATGTCCTTATTTCTACCAAAGGCGTTCTTTGCCTTGGAATTCACCATTAATACTAAGCAAAAATTCTGCTCGTTATAGCCAATTTCTCTTACTCCTTCTGGCACAAGGACAATTACACTGCTTCCAGTGTATTCATCAAGGACTCCATCGTGAATTTTGAAATCCTCTGGATCAGAAATTGGATATTCCTCAAATGTGTTCTCCGGTTCTTGAACCTGTTGTTCCACAATGCTCTCTACCACCGGGACCGCCTCTGTCTTAGGCGTCACTGGCTGTTCAACAACCTTTTTCTCACCTAAGCAAGGAGCCAAAATCTGTGCTCTAAAGAGGGCACCATAGAAACTATCCATATCCTTGTGGCGATACATAAACATAGCCTGAATCAAGCTAAGTCTCATGCGCATACCTGGAGTCAACTTCACCTCATGAAGATGAATAGCCAACAGATCCTTTTGCATATTGATTGCCTCATTTATTTCCTGACGACAATTAATAGATCCCAAGGATGCATCAGATAAGAAAGCAATAACCGCTCCTGCATTCTCCAAATGCTCTGCTATGTACTCAGGCCACTCAGTACCAGCTTCAATACCTTCGTCGTACCAAATACGAAAACCATAATCAGCCATGGCCTCAATAATAGGCATGACTACATCGCTATCCTTGTGGGCATAGCTAATGAAAATATATGGCTCTCTACCTTCGTACGGTACCATTGTGCCTCCAGTTACCTATCTTACTCGATGTTCTGAACCTGCTCGCGAATCTTCTCGATCTCGTTCTTCATGAACACTACTCTGCGAGAAATCTCTGTATCGTTTGCCTTGGAGCCAATTGTGTTTGTCTCTCTGTTCATTTCCTGAATAAGGAAGTCAAGCTTCTTGCCGATCATGTCGTCCTCAGCGATGATCTCCTCCATGCGAACAAAGTGGCTGCGAAGTCTAACAATTTCCTCGTTAATATCGTACTTCTCAGACATAATTGCAGCCTCCTGCAAAAGTCTTGCCTCATCTACAGACGTGTCGCCCAAGAGTTTCTCAATACGAGCTCTGTACTTTTCGAAGTTAGCGGCAATAGCAATTGGAGATCTCTCCTCAATCTCTGCCACCTTCTCCATAATCTTTTCCTTACCCTGACGGATTGTATCAATGAGGAACATACCCTCTCTTGCGCTAATACTCTGGAGCTGGTCTGCTGCCATATTTACTGCTGCCTCAAGTGTTGGCCAGTTATCGTCAAGGTTTGTGTCCATGCTATTGGATCCGAAAACGTCGGGCATGCGAATAATATTAGAAAGACGATTGTCATTCTCCATGCCAAGTTCTACAGCCAAGTTGTCGATGGCACTCTTGTATGCTGCGGCCAAAGGTACGTTAATTGCAACCATGCCCTCTGTAACGCTAAGTGTCTCGTAGTACACAAAAACGTCCATCTTACCTCTGCGAAGCTTCTTAGTAATAGTTGCCTTAATCTTGTCCTCGTATGGTGCGAAGATTCTGGGCCCCTTAACTGTAATATCTGCGTATCTGCTGTTTACGGACTTAATCTCAACTCTGAACTTGTATGTGCTGTCGCTGGCTTCTCCACGTCCAAAGCCTGTCATGCTCCTAATCATCTGACTTATCTCTCCTGTCTGTTATTCCAATTGCCTGTGGCAAACATAATTGCTGCGCTAAGTGCAGGACCTGCTGTTTCGCTGCGTAAAATTCTAGGTCCCATGCTAATTAATGTATATCCATTGTCCTGAGCCCATTGTGCCTCCTGTGCAGAAAAACCTCCCTCAGAACCAATCAAAATCCTAACCTTGTTACCACAAGACTTAATAATATCTCTTGGGTCACCCATGCCTCTCTCCCAGGCCATGAGTCCTACCTCATCCTCATCTGGCTTAGCCACATTCTTAAGCTTAGCTGGTGCATCAACTGTGGGAATAATACCTCTACAGCACTGCTTGGCTGCCTCCTTGGCTATTCTCTGCCATCTAACAAGCTTATTTGCGTCACCCTTAGGGTCTGCCTTAACTACTGTGAACTCTGAGTACACTGGGATAATTCTAGAAACTCCAAGTTCAACGCACTTTTGGATAATGGACTCCATCTTGTCTCCCTTGGGAATTGCCTGGACAACTGTAAGCCTTACATCTGGCTCATTCTCATCTGGTTTCTTGTCCAAAATTTTACACACAATCTCTGTATCAATAGATGCAATCTCTGTGTCATACACTGTGCCACAGCAATCGCAAATAGTAAGCTTGTCCCCTACGGCTCCGCGGAGAACATTGCGAATATGCTTAACGTCATCGCCCACTATGGTCACTGTATCTTCAGTAAAATTATGGGGCTCTACGTAATATCTAGCCATTAACCATTCCTCCTGGAAAGTCTATAGTTGGTAATCAAAATGCCAAGTCTCTCACGGCCTGCATATGAATCAACGTTAAGATTATAACATACATCCAGCATTGTGTCCCCAGCCTGTGCTGCCTGGTTTGCAAAGCCTGCGAATTTTGCGGAGTCACCAAACAAAACTGCCCTTACTACACGGCCTGTTTGGTCTGCCAGCTGAAGCTCCGTTGCCTTACCCTTAACACCCAATGGCTTATGGGCCACAAGTTTTAAGTTTTTGTCTCCAAATACTGGCTTTTCGTTATCCTTGCCAAAGGGCTCCAACTTTGCCACATCCTGTGCCATCTCTAATGTGGCAGATGCGATTTTCATTGGCACGTCAATCATAACCTTAGTCACAATCTCACCATTGGATAGGGCTATGTCATTTACCTTTTTCTTAAGTTTATCAATATTTTCCACTGCAATGGAAAGTCCTGCAGCCATGGGATGACCACCGAACTTAGTCATAAGGTCACTACACTTCGCCAAAATCTCATAAATGTTGATTCCTTCCACAGATCTGGCAGATCCCTTGGCTATTCCTTCTTCTCCGCTATCACAAAGCACAATAGCAGGCCTTGCATAAGTCTCCTTAAGTCTACCTGCCACGATACCAGCAACGCTCTCACTAATCTTAGGCGAGTAAATCAGAATAACTGGGCTTTCGGCCTCTCTTGCATCTATTTGCTCTAATGCTGTTGCCACATCTTGATCTGTAATGCGCTGTCTTTCCCTATTAAGTGCAGTAAGTTCACCTGCTAACTCCACAGCCTTTTCCATGTCTGTCTCTGTCAAAAGTCTAACTGCCAAGGACGCATCCTCAAGACGTCCTGTAGCATTAAGGCATGGTCCAATAACGAAACCCACCGTATAGGTTGTCTGAGGCTTGTCTTCGATTCCATTAGCTCTGCATAAAGCCTGGAGGCCAACATTTCTGGGATTGTTCAAAAGGTTTAATCCGTATTTTGCGATGATTCTATTTTCGCCAGTCATGGGCACAACATCGCAAATTGTTCCTATGGTAACAAGCTCCAAAAGATACTCGTCATCGTATGTATCCACGCCCATTTGGCTATAGAGGCACTGGGCAAACTTGTATGCAACTCCAGCTCCGCAAAGCTCCTTAAACTGGTACGGGCAATCTGCTCTATGTGGATTAATTACTGCATGGGCTGGGGGCAAAAATCCCTGAACCTGGTGGTGATCTGTTACTACCACGCTAAGACCAGCAGAAATGGCATAGTTAATCTGCTCTGTGGCAGCAATGCCGTTATCGCAGGTAAGGATAACCTTTACTCCGCTTAGAATAGCCTCGTTTATGATGTTTACGTTAATGCCATACCCATCTGTAACTCTGTTGGGAATCCTGTATGCAAAAAGGGCGTCCAAGTCCTTAAGGACGCGAATCAAAACGCTGGTGGCAGTAATTCCATCTGCGTCATAGTCTCCAACTATTAAAATTTTATCCTTACGCTTAATTGCGTTGGCCACAATCTCAACACCCTTAGACATATCTGCCATGGCAAATCCATCCAAAAGTCCCATTGTGTCCTTGCGAAGTGCCATCTGAGCCTCCCTTGGCTCCTTGATGCCTCTACCTGCCATGATCCTAGCCATGACTGGAGACAAACCTGCCTCTCGCTGCAATCTAGATATATCCTCTATGTTGGCTCCTCTTACGAACCACTCTTCTCTACTTATCATTTCTGTTTGCTCCCCGCCATGGCAATTAAGAGCTCCATGGCCTTACCAGCATCCAAATATCCACCCTTGGACTTTTCGTCTGCATCTACGCAGAACTTGTGCATTTCCCTAAGGGTAGCTGTAGAGAATCTCTTGCTCTGGCTACTCATTTTACGGAATGCATATGGGTGCATCTTCATCACTGCGTTAATCTCTGTATCTGTTGTGCCCTTTTCTAACATGAGCCTGTACCTAAGCATTTTGGAAATGTGGCCTGCCATTGTAATAAAGAGTTTCTGATCTGCCTCTCTAAGCTGTCTCATATCCTCAAGGACCTGGTATGCCCTGTCTGGTCTACCTGTAGAAACTGCGTCTGTCAAATCGAAAACAACGCTCTTAATGGATGCGGTGCAAAGGGCGTCCACATCCTCCAATGTAATCTGTCCACCTGCTCCTGCATATGCAATGAGCTTATCTGACTCATTGGCCAAGGTGTACATGTCTGTATCGCAGAGCTCCACAATGCGACGAATAATGTCTGCATCTGCCAAAACTCCCTGGGATCTAAGTCTCTTGGCCAGCCACTTCTCGCGAGTAACCTGATCCTGCTCGCCTAGCTCACAACAGAAGGCATGCTGAGTAAGGAGCTTATACCCCTTGCCTCTAGCGTCTACCTCTCTCTCAGAAATGATGAGCTTAATAGACGGATCCATAGATTTAACAAAGTCCCAATCTCCTGTGGCCTTACCTTTAAGAAGTCCTGAGTCCTTTATAATTACGACTTTATGCTCAGAAAAGAAGGGAAGTTCATCGCAGGTGTCTTTTACAGTCTCTAACGACAAATTTTCACCTAAGACGACTCTATTGGCAAAATCGTCCTTGTCCGGAACTAGAATATCAGCCAAAGCTGTACTATAGAAGTTACGCAAATAATCCTCAGTGCCATAAAGCAGAATAACCTGAGGTACTTGCTTACTCTTCAAAATGTCATTTAGTTCCTTAATTCCCATAAACCCTTCCAATTAACTATTCTGCACCCATTACCATTGGTCTCCACCACTAGGGCTCCTGACTCCTTAGTTACATGAATGTAACTACCAGCTTGATTTAGCCTATATAAGGTGTCTGACGACGGGTGTCCATAGGAGTTGCTTCCTACAGATATTAAAGCAATCTCCGGCATGGTTGCCTTGAGAAAATCGCCTTGTGTAGATGTACTAGACCCATGATGTGCCACCTTAAGTACGTCACATGGACCTACATAGTCAATTATAAAGGATTCTACCTGGGATTCAATATCACCGGTGAAAATAAAGCTATCCTGACCAACTTGCAAACGGAGCACCAAAGAGTAATTGTTCTCATCAATTAGAGCTTCGTGTCTCTCTACTGGCCACAGTACATCCACCTTATTACCTGCCACATTAAAGCTATCTCCCGCTCCTAACCATACGACATCAACTCCTAGATCATTGGCCTTTTGCCCCAAATCTCTTGCTATATCAGTCTCATCTACCTTGGACAAATACACTTTGCCAATACTTATTTTTCCATCCAAGGCCAAATCCATTAACTCAAGAAGTCCTCCACCGTGGTCCAAATGACCGTGAGACAGTACAACTGCGTCCACATGCCTAATGTTTCGGCTTTGCAAATAATCTAAAAGTCTAGTGCCGTAGTACTGGGTGGAGCCATCTACCACCATTACCGCTCCGTTTCTAAACTCCATTACTGCGCTATCACCCTGCCCAACAGAAAGGTAGGTTGCTCGCATTTTGGGTGAATTCCAAACCTTTGCCACCGTAACAAAGGAACATATGAAGGCCGGCACCACTAAACAAGCTGCAATCCATCTATGGGATTCTAACCTTTGCTCTTTCCCCGCCACATGGCGTAGGCTTAATCCAAGAACAGGCAAAAGCACCAAGGCATACCCTAGAAATGTGGCTTTTATTCCAATTATCTCTGGCAAAGGGAGACCCACAATCCATTGGCATATGCTTTTTACTAAGGAAATAACCATAGCTGTCACTTGAGCCAGTACCCTGCCCGCTCCCAACCACACTCCACCTACAGCCAAGGACCCTAAAGCTAATCCAAAAGCAACAGTTAGAAGTCCAGAACATAGCAAATTGCTTAATATTCCATATGTGGCCACGGAACCAAAAATTTTGCCTGACATAGGAGCTGTCGCAAGCCAAAACAAAACTGGCCCAGCAATTATGCTGGCTATCTTCTGCTTTCTCTCTCCTAACCTTCGGGTTATCGGCAACACTATTTTGCTATTTAAAATAGCAAAGGTCATAATTGCACCATGGGATAAAATGAATCCCGAGTTATACACCAAATAAGGGTTTATGGCCAGTGCTATACCAGCAGATAATGCAACTGCAGTAACTGTATCACTACGCCTGTACAATAAACGGGCTAAGGCTGCCATGCCCAGCATAAAGGCCGCCCTTATGCTGCTTGGAGTAAATCCACACAACGTTAGGAGCACGGCAACAGACACTGTAACCGCCACTGACTTTCCCTTATGGCCAATTCCTATTAGTCCAAAGACCCAAGCAATACCTCCAGCCAGCAAACCAATATGTAATCCACTTACGGCGAAGTAGTGTCCAATGCCTGCAGTCCTATACATGGCAAGTTCAGCAGCATTCATAGAATCTGTGTCACCTAGGATCATACCCTTTACTACAGGGGCGTTTTCACCATATAGCTCCTCTATGATACCTTTTGCCCAAGACGTGATGGTTCCAGACATTTGGCATAATCTAGCCCAAAGTCTTAAGTTCCAAGATAGGACCGTCTGCGATAACTCTGCCGCTCCATCCACGTAAAAGAAATTGCCACAGGATTTCATATAGTCCATGTAACTAAATTCCCCAGGATTTGTTGCACCATTATACAGTTCACATACTCCAGTAACGGAGACTACATCCCCCAGCAAAAACTCCTCTTGGCAAATCAAATAAGGCTTTCCTATGATTTCCAAATCTGCCTCAACAATCTTAATCAGATACCCATCATCTGTTACACGTTGGACTATTGCTATTGCAGATATTTCCTGTCCTTCTAGCCTATGCATTTTATCTATGGCATTAATCTCCAACATCCATATTCGCACATACCCTAAGGTAAAAAGCAACACAAAGCTAAAAGCTACCGCAATCCACCTTCTGCCTTTCACACTTCTTTTGCATAGCAAGACCCAGATGCAGAGCAACATTGCCAACACCCCTATGGCTGTCCTATCTACATACGATACGACCCCTGCTACAAAAGTGCAAAGGCACAGGCCCAAAATTCTTCCCGTATACTCTCTTTCACTCATCATGAGTACATTCTAATAATCCGACAAATGAAATCTCAATACAGAAATAAGGAGCTTATACGACATGGTTCGACATATCTTAGACAAGCAAAAACCACAGCTTTCACTGTGGTTTTAAGGGGATTTATTTTTTCTTTAAAACAATAGGCACTGTAATTGCGGCTCCTGCTAAGATTGCTCCACCAACTACATATACCCACACCTTGCCATTCTCTTTTGGCTTTGGTTCTTCCACCTCTTGATTTGGTTCTGCAGTTGGTGTGACAACTACATTCTCATCTCCTGGTTCTGATGTAGCTGTTGGTTCCTGCGTAGGTTCTGCTGTTGGTGTTGGAGTAGCTGTTGGCTCCGGTGTAGGAGTTGGCTCCGGCTTATACCTACATACCTCACACTCCTCTTCTCCTTGATGCTCTTGTTCGTCTACCTTACCACCACAATCTAGACAAATCTTCCAATGGTGTGTATCACTTTGCTCATAGTTCAAGGATCTATCTACTGCATGGCCTGGAGGGTCAATGGTTTCTGTCTTTACGGCACCACAGGTTTTGCAATTCATAGTCTTAGAACCAGCTTCTGTACATGTTGGAGTTTTATCTATACTCTTTTCTGTCCAAGAGTGTTCCTCAGATGCTACGTATCCACAATTTAAACATTTTCTCGTATGGTTGTCCCCGTCTGCTTTAGTCCAAACACCATATGAGTGCTGACAATCATATTTCACCACATAGATTATACCGCCTATGCTATGATATTCACCTTCTCTATAAAGTTTCCAGGACTCAACGTAACTAGGTATATGTACTGTAAATCCCGAATAACTATAAGTTATATATGGTGAAACTTCAGGTTTTTCTCCTGTGAAATAAATATGTTCCAAACTTCTTGTTCCTGCTAATGACTTCTCACCCATAAACTTAATGTTAGGAGGAATAATAAGAGTCTTTAATGACGAACATCCCATAAAGGCCGCATCTTCTATTCGTTCTAATGAGTTTGGCAGTTCAATTGAAACTAGATTTTCACAAAAAGAGAATGCCCTTTCCCCAATAGACACAACTCCATCTAAAATCACAACTGTCTCAAGCTTACTACAATTACTAAAAGTTTCAGAGGGAATTACTTTTAGCGAGCCTGGAATCACAATTGACTTTATTCCACTTCCTTCAAATGCACTCGATACAATACTTTCCATACTATTTGAAATATATATTTCCTCAACATTTCGACAAGTATAGAAAATATATGTACCATCAATGCTTGTTATTCCATCTTCTATAACAATTTTTTTGACTTCTTTTCCTATAAAATGCCACGGGGCAGAAGTTATAGATCCTTTTCCTGTAATTCTGAGCTCACCATCCTTTAAAGACCAATAGGCATCCTGGCCACAAAATCCTTCATATACATCTAAATCCAAGTTAGGAACTATGGCAGATGGGTCCTTTACTGGAACCAATTTTACTGTATTACCTAAATCATTAACATTAAACCAGTTGTCCCAGGAACTATCCCCTTCCGGATAATAAATTGTTGCTGTGACCCTGTAGAGAAATATATCATCAATTTTTGGCGCACTTCCAGTGAAAATAAGTGTCCTAATTCTAGATTCTGAGGTTTGTGTCATTGAATCCACAGATTCAACGCCCTTTCCAAACGTTATACAAACTAATCCTGTACAATCCGCAAATGAAGACATTCTTACAAGCTTAACTTTATCCGGAATACTAATGGATCGTAAAGAAGTACATCCTGTAAATGCATTGTGACCAATAGTTTCTAAGCTGTCTGGCAATGATATGCGTTCCAATGATTTGCAAAACTTAAAAGCACTATTATCTATAATCGTAACACCTTCAGGTACGACAACTTCCTTAATGCCATAGCAATGAAGGAAGGCACCATCTCCTATACACTTTAACGTGCTTGGTAATGATACCTGTTCCATCTTTTCTAGCCTACAAAAAACGCTGCCATACAAATCTTCAATACCTTCTTCAACTACCACATATTTTATTTCTTCCGACCAAGAATACCATTCTTCTCTAGAAGTTGTATAACGAGATTCTAATCTGCCTGTTCCGGAAAATGTTAAGGTGGCAGTGGTTTCGTCAAAGAACCATGTAACATCGTCACCTGCTTTACCAGAAGTAGCTCTTTCATCCGCAAAAGCAGTCTGTACTCCTAAAGTTAATATTGCAATTAGAACAACTATTAAAACGTGCATCTTCCTCATAACTCTCACCCTCCATTACTTCTTCCCTAATTTAATTATATACCTATTTTTGCAATAAAAAAGTCCCCGCATTTCTGCGAGGACCTGAATTTTAATATGGCATGTAATCAATTACATTTCTACCAGTCATGTATGTCTTGGAATAGAATCCTGACAACTGTGAAATAACAACCTTGCCACTACCGGAGGATGCATGGATAAACATGTTATCTCCAAGGTAAATACCAACGTGGTTAATGTAGCTGCTTGTGCCGTTTGTATCAAAGAACACCAAATCGCCGGGCTGCAATTCACCGAGAGTCTTGTGTACACCCTGTGTTGCCTGGTTAGCTGCTACTCTCTCAAGCTTAAGTCCGAGAACCTGCTCGTATACGTAGTAGATGAAACCAGAACAATCGAAGCCGCTAGGTGTCTCTCCGCCGTAAACGTATGTTACGCCCAAGTACTCCTTAGCCTTGTTTACAATCTTGTCTCTGTCTGTTTCCTTAATAACCTCAGCTGTTACGATACCGTTCTCTCTAATGTACTTAGGAACTGTCTCGTTGATAACCTTGCCGTCATCTGCCTTAGTTGTATAGTTGCCAGAAATCCAGCACTTGCCACCATTATACTTACCATCGTAGCTCATTACGTTGTACCAACCGAGGCTAGCCTGACAACCGAGTACAATATCATTCTTCTGAAGCTGACCAATAACCTTACCACTTAGAACAACTTCTCTTACGTTAAGATCAGAGGCGGTAATCTTAAGTCTTGTACAATCTGCTGCTGTTGTCAAAGTCTTACTAATCCAACCAAACTGATTGTTATATGCAATAAGAGCCCAGTCTCCTACAATATCAAAGAGCATAATCTCGTTGCCCTTCTTTACTGTATAGATTACATCGTAGTTAGTACCTGCGCCTGCTCTTACATTAACAACGTCACCTGTAACCTTAATAGTTGCATAAACATACTCAGTCAAAGCCTTGTCAACTACGATAATACCGCTGTCATTTACTGTGAAATCAGCATCCGGATTAGGAGTTGCTGTTGGCTTAACAGTAGGTGTTGGTACTGGTGTAGGTGTTGGAACTGGAGTTGCTGTTGGTGTAGGTGTTACTGTTGGCACCTCTGTAGGTGTAGCAGTTGGAGTTGCAGTTGGTGCTGCTGTAGGTGCTGCTGTTGGTGTAGGTGTAACAGTAATTGTATCCCAAACTACAGAAACATAGTTGCTATGCATATAGCCTGTTGTGCTACCGCTAGTAATCTTGTACCATACGCCATCCTTACCTGTTACCTTAACTGTTGTGCCAGCTGTAAGTGCTGTAACTACGGAGTAGCTTGTACCTGCGCCAGATCTAACGTTAACAACGTCACCTGTAACCTTACCTGTACCTGTGCTCAAAGTAACTGTTGTACCTGTAGTAGGTGTGGCAGTTGGAGCTGGTGTTGCTGTTGTGTACCATGTAACATTAACGTAGGAAGCGTAAATATAACCAACCTGTCCGTTATACTTAATCTTAAGCCAAGTGCCTGTCTTCTCATATACTGTGAACTTGGATCCTGCTCTCAAACAATCAATAACTGAGCTGGAGCTTGTGGCCTGTGTACGGAAGTTAACATAGTCACCTGTCAAAATACCTGTGCCTGCGCCATCCTGAGGCTTAGCTGTAGGAACAGCTGTTGGCACCGCAGTTGGAGCTGCTGTTGGAGCGGCTGTAGGAGCTGGTGTTGCTGTTGTCTGAGTTGGAGGAGTATATGTAGTGCTAATATAGTTAGCAGACATATAACCTGTGTTGCCATTATACTTAATCTTGTACCATGTACCGACCTTCTCAACTACCTCTACCTGAGTACCTGCTCTCAAGCATGTAATAACATTGGAGTTAGTACCTGCTGCGTCTCTCATGTTAACGTAGTCGCCTGTAACAACGCCATTGCCAACGGATGTTGTCTTAACATATGTTCCATATACATAGCCTGTATATCCACCAAAGGAAACCTTTACCCAATCTCCCTGTGTGCTAAGAACATTAACTACATCACCTTTGCCCAATGTAGTAAGAACTGCTGTATTAGTACCAGCGCCCTGACGCATATTAACATCAGTGCCAGTAATAGTTCCTGTTGCAGCCTGTCCCAAAGCAGGGCAGAACAACATGCTACATACAACAAGCAATGCAAGAGATTTAAGAATAGATTTATAAGTCATGTGTAACTCCTCATATGTATTCATCGTAATTATAGCATTTACAGAAAGTTACATTCAACACCAAAATCCATGTAATAGAAATTAAATTTAGGGGAAATATATGGTTACGGAGGTGATTAAAATGTCTAACAAATCAATCGAAGTTCCTGCAGCAAAGCAGGCTCTTGACCAGATGAAGTATGAAGTAGCAAACCAGATCGGTGTTACACTCGACAAGAGCTACAACGGTAATATTTCTTCTAAGGATGCTGGACGTATTGGCGGTTCTATGACCAAGAAGTTGGTAGAGATGGCTGAGAACAATATGTCTAATAAGTAATCTACAAGATTAAAATAGCTAGGTGGACATTTAATGCCCACCTTTGCTTTTATTTAGTATTTCCAATAGCAGGGTCAAAAATTCTGATTTTTCACAGGGACGTCCTCGAATAATCTCAGGGCATGTCATAACTAATCTGTTAGTTGCACGTGTCATAGCAACATACATAAGTCTTGCCTCTCCTTCCAAGTCTTTCTCTTCTCCTTGGATTGCTGGAAAAACTCCCTGAACCATATCTATCACGAAAACGGTGTGAAATTCTAATCCCTTAACTGAGTGAGCGGTAGCAATGGTCATTTTTCCTTGCCCCTTGTTAGACAAAAGTCCCTTTATTTTCTCAATTCTCTCCAAAAATTCCTTAATGTTTCTGCAACTGCTTGCTATTTCCAAAAGCAACATGTAGTCATGGATGAAGTTTGTCTTTTGCATTCTTTCGTAAACTGCAAACTTAGAAACTTCAGGAATTATGCCTGTAGATACAGCAATATGACGAATCAATTCTTCTGGGGACAACATAACCTCTTCAGTTCCATATGCGAACCTTTTCACCTTAACTAAAATATCCCTGATGACCGGTAAGCTAAAGAAATCGCCTCCACCACCAATGTGATTTGCCCATAGTCCGTTAGAAATTAAGAAATTTGCCAAAGCTACTGCTGTACTATTATTTCTATATATAACACATAGGCTTTGATCATTTATATTGCAATCTTCCCATGCATCACGCACCATTCTAAACTGATCCCTTTGCCTAGATACAACCCTTATTTCTGGAGTTGGTCCTACCTTTCCTTCCACCGCTCTAAGCATTGGCCTTTTCCTGCCTGGACTTAACTTATTTATAAAAACAGATGATATACTCACCACCTGCTCTGTGCTCCTGTAGTTTGTGCCTATATAAAACCTAGTAAATTTAGGAAAATATTCCTCTGGACTGTCTATGTATCTACTACTTGCGTGTCGGAATCCGTAAATACACTGATCTCCATCTCCAACCATAAAAATATCCTGCTGGCCTAGAGTCTCTATTATCCTAAACTGCGTTTCTGTAATATCTTGGGCCTCGTCCACCAAAAGGTGGGGGACTTTGCTTCCCTTACCCTGCTTTAGAAACCTTAATGCTTTAGAACTCATTTCATCAAAGGAAAGTTTTTCGTCTCCCTCTCCATCTTCCAAAATTTCTAATACCTTATCCAATGCCCCAAAAGTCGGGTCTATTATTTCCCCTGGGTTTAAGTTGTTCTCTCTGATTTTACTAATTGTAGCTGCAAGTCTTTCGTAATCTCCCTTGCGAATATCCTCTGTAATGAAATCTTTGCCCAACTTTTGCCTATACCAATCCAAGCCCTTTTCTTCTATGGCAATCTGTCGAAAATTGTTGGTTCTCACTATTTGGTAACACTTGCTGTGGATAGTACACACTTCTGGAGGCAATAAATTAAGCCTGTCACAGACGACTTTTAATCGTCTAGACAGGCTTTCCTTTGCATCTCGATTAAATACCAATACGGTAATATCTCTTGTATTTACTTTTCTAACCTTAGCAAGGTACAAAATTCGACAAACGATAACTGTAGACTTACCCGCTCCTGGTCCAGCCAAAACCACATTCACTCCAAAGGGAGCTTGGATGGCCGCCAGCTGCTCGTGATCCGGAACGAATCCGAACAGTTCCTTAGGGTCGTAGTCTAACATGTTCATTATCTGTTCTCTGCTGCCCTCACTGTGTTCTCCATAAGAATTGCTCTTGTCATGGGACCTACACCACCAACGCATGGAGTAATTGCAGAAGCAATAGGTGCTACCTTATCAAAGGCAACGTCTCCTGCTAACTTACCCTCTGGGGTTCTGTTAACGCCAACGTCAATAACTACTGCTCCAGGCTTAACATAAGACTCGTCGAACATTTCCTTGCGGCCAACTGCTGCAACCAAAATGTCTGCTCTCTTACATACTTCCTTAAGGTCTGCTGTGCGAGAGTGAGCAATTGTTACTGTTGCGTTCTCCATGAGCATAAGGTGCATGAGCGGCTTACCTACAATGTTACTTCTGTTTACGATAACAACATCCTTGCCTGCAATCTCAAGACCATTAGCCTTAATAAGTCTAACAATACCTGCAGGTGTGCAAGGTGCAAATACAGGCTTACCTGTAGCAAGAAGTCCAACGTTTACAGGAGTAAAGCAGTCTACGTCCTTAGCAGGATCAATTGCTCTAATAACCTTCTGCTCATCCAAGTGCTTAGGCAATGGCAACTGTACCAAAATACCGTGTACACCCTCGTCTGCATTAAGCTGGTCAATAAGGCCAAGCAATGTAGCCTCATCTGTATCTGCTGGAAGGTCATATCTAAGGGATCTAATGCCCAAATCATGACAATCCTTCTCCTTCATATTTACATATGTGTGGGATGCAGGGTTATCGCCTACCAAAACAACAGCCAAACTTGTCTCTACGCCATTGTTTGCCATATTTGCAACACGGATCTTAAGATCTTCCTTAATTTCCTGAGCTAACTTCTTACCATCTAAAAGCATCATACGTCGTAATTTCCCTTCGCAAAATCTAATGTCTGGAAGTAATCCTTAGAAGTCTCTGCTCTACGGATCATCTTAACTGTTCCGTCTGGACGGAGCAAAAGCTCTGCAGAACGGAGCTTACCATTGTACTGATAACCCATAGCGAAACCGTGAGCTCCTGTGTCATGAATAACCATAATGTCTCCAGGCTCTGTGAATGGCAACATTCTATCTACTGCGAACTTATCGTTGTTCTCACAGAGTGAACCAACAACATCATACTTGTGGTCACAAGGATTATTCTCCTTGCCCAAGATTGTGATGTGGTGATATGCGCCATACATTGCAGGTCTCATAAGGTTACATGCACATGCATCTACACCAACATAATCCTTGTAAATATGCTTCTCGTGAACAACAGATGTTACCAAGTATCCATAAGGACCTGTCATATATCTGCCAAGCTCTGTATAGATAGCAACTGGCTCCATACCTGCTGCTGTAATTGTCTCGTCATAAACTCTATGTACGCCTTCGCCAACAAGCTTAATGTCTACTGGTGTACCATCTGGAGTATATGGAATACCAATTCCACCAGACAAGTTAACAAAACCGATCTTAACACCCAATGTCTTGTGAAGCTCAACTGCGATTTCGAATACAGTTCTAGCAAGAGAAGGATAGTAACCCTGCTCTGTCATGTTACTTGCCAAGAAAGAGTGGATACCGAACTCCTTAACACCCATTTCCTTAAGTCTAGCAAATGCCTCAAAGAGCTGAGCCTTAGTCATTCCGTACTTAGCCTCACCAGGGTTGCCCATGATTGTATTACCAATAAAGAAATCTCCGCCTGGATTGTATCTACAGCAAATCTTCTCTGGAATGCCACCGTGCTTTGCAAGGAAATCAATATGTGTAATATCGTCCAGGTTGATGATTGCTCCCAACTGGCGTGCCTTTTCGAACTCAATTGCAGGTGTCTCGTTGGAAGAGAACATAATGTCCTCATTTATGAAACCTACGTCATTAGAAAGCTCCAACTCTGTGTAGCTGGAACAGTCTGCACCACAACCCTCCTGCTGCAAAACCTTCAAGATAAATGGGTTTGGACATGCCTTAACTGCGAAATACTCTCTGTATCCCTCGTTCCATGAGAATGCGTCATTAAGGGCTCTAGCTGTCTTACGGATGCCCTCTTCGTCGTAAATGTGGAAAGGTGTGGGATATTCAGCGATAATCTCCTTAGCCTTTGCCAAATCAAATGGTATTCTCTTCTCCATTTATATAATACTCCTAATAAATTAAATCTCTCTTCTGCCCTCAATGGCTCTAACCAAAGTAACCTCATCTGCATACTCAAGGTCTCCACCAACTGGGATACCGTGTGCAATTCTAGTTACCTTAATGTCATTCATTGTTCGCATAAGACGAGCAATGTAAGATGCTGTGGTTTCGCCCTCAATATTGGGGTTAGTTGCAAGGATAACTTCCTTAACCTGGTCATCACCTAATCTCACCAACAGCTCTCTAATTTTAATATCATCTGGGCCAATTCCAGTCATGGGGGAAACGGCGCCGTGCAAAACGTGATACAGACCCTTGTACTCCATGGTGCGCTCAATAGCTGCCACGTCCTTAGGATCCTGAACTACGCAAATGACACTTCTATCCCTAGTTGGGGATGAGCAAATAGGGCATGGGTCTTCGTCTGTAATATTGCAACAGACTGAACATAACTTGGTCTTTTCTCTAGCTGTCTTAATGGCACCAACCAAAGAATTCACCTTAGAATCTGGCATATTCAAAATATGAAATGCTAGTCTCTGGGCAGACTTCTGGCCAATACCTGGCAACTTGCCAAGTTCCTCTATTAACTCATTTATAGGGCGCGCAAATGCTCTCATATTAGAAACTGATACCGCCTGTTACCTTAGACATCTCGGCATTGTACTTTGCCTCAGCCTTCTCCATTGCCTCGTTAATTGCAACGATAATGCAATCCTGCAATGTCTCTACATCATCTGGATCTACAATAGATGGGTCGATTACGAGCTCTGTTACCTGTCTCTCACAGTTTGCAACAACCTTAACTGCTCCACCAGCGCTCTCTGCCTCAACGAACAATTCGCTCATGGAGTTCTTAACTCTCTCCATCTCCTGCTGCATCTTCTGTGCCTGTCTCATGAGCTGCTGCATATTATTTCCGCCGCCGTAGCCGCCTGCAAATCCTCTTGCCATAGTAAACTCCTTTATTCTATAGTCAGGGAAGTGCCCAGGCTCTCTGCCAACTCGCGGGCTCCCTGTAAATCTCTCTCAACATCTGCCAACTGTCTGTCAGCGTTCTCCTTGCTAACAAGCACAACCCTCACAGGATGTCCTGCAATATCTGTTGCCAAGTCAGACAAAAGCTTAAGGTTCTCCGCTGTCGCAACTGTTCTGCGGATATCCTCTTTCTCCTTATCAAAGACAATTGCCACAAGCTGGTCAGATGGTGCCACCATGGGTCTGTCCTTAATATATACAGCTAGGAACATGCTCCTAGTGTCCTTAACTCTCATTATGAGCTCTGATCTGTCATTGTAAGGTGGATACTTGTCCAAAGTGTCAGACTTACTAAGCTCTGCCACCTCTTCTGCCTTAGGTTCTGGAACCTTAGGTGTATCTACCACTACCTGTGTTGCCTGTACGCCATTAACCATGGCCTCCTCAAGCTTAGCCGTAAGCTCTGTTACTCTACGCTCAAGTGCTGCAATTCTACGATCGCTCTCAGAGGATCTAGCAAAACCGCCTGCATTAATTGTTGGTACATTGGATGTATCCTCTGTCATAAGGCTAACAAGAGCTGCTGACAAAGTAATCTCTGGAGCGCTACTATAACGCATGTTACCTGCTGCCTCATTAATACCAGCGATTAACTTAACTAGTCCCTCTGGTGAAGACAACTGGCAATTCTGCTCCATGAATTGTGTGCGATTTTCTGTTGGGTTATAGCTACTTTTGTCAGAAGACAATGAGTAAACTAACAAATCCTTAAGGGCATCAAGCAAACTATCTGTATAATCTGCAAGTCTACGTCCCTGTGCAACAACCTTGGACACATCGTCCAGTACTGCCGCTGGATCTCTCATAAGCAAATGAGTACATGCCTCGTAAACAAAACTGCGGCTAAGAGTGCCTGTAGTCTCTGCAACCAAGTCCATGGTAATGTCTGCCCCTGCAGAATAGCATCTATCTAAAATGCTAATACCATCTCTCAATGCACCATCTGCCAATCTGGCAATATAAAGTGCTGTCTCCCTAGTGAGAGAAAGTCCCATATCCTCTGCGATATACATAAGTCTATCTGCAATATCCTGGTCAGAAATACGCTTAAGGTTAAATCTCTGCACACGGGAAAGAATTGTATCTGGCAATCTCTGAGGGTCTGTTGTTGCAAGCAAGAATACTGCATGCTCCGGTGGCTCCTCCAATGTCTTAAGCAAAGCATTGAAAGCTGCTCCTGAAAGCATGTGTACCTCGTCAATAATGTACACCTTGTATTTAGCAACTGTAGGTGTGTAAGCTACATCATCTCTAATGTCACGGATGCTATCTACGCCATTGTTAGATGCAGCGTCGATCTCCATAACATCCACAATGCTCTCGTCCAAAATCCCCTTACATACATCGCAGGCATTACATGGATTGCCATCATGAGAATCGAGACAGTTAATGGCTCTAGCAAAAATCTTGGCCATTGTAGTCTTACCAGTACCTCTAGTACCACAGAAAAGATAAGCATGGGAAATGCGACCTGTTGCAATGCTATTGGACAAAGCTCTAACAATATGGTCTTGACCAACAACGTCAGAAAAAACCAATGGTCTATACTTACGATACATTGCTGTATATGCCATACTTACCCCCTTAATGACTTTATGCCTGCTTAATGGTATCAGCAAGGCTAACTTACGGCACATGAAAGGATCTGCTTATTGCTGCTTCCTTCCGGACCTGACAAGGTTCACAGGATTTCATTGCGCAAGACCCGACTGATACCATCAAGCAGGCACATTATCGGTAATTATATATTAGTTCTACTCCATTGGCAATAAGACCATCCACAGCCTTAGGAGATATTCCATCATTTTTATTTTCGGATTTTGGGCAAAAAAAAGGAAGCGTCTTAACCAGAGCTTCGCAAAGTAAATATATTATATCAGATCAGCTTTATTTCTAAAGGAGGAACAAAATGTAAGTTAATTAACTTACACTACGAATTATAGTCACTTTACCCCCTTTTGGCTATATTCAACAATTCACATACTTTTTCGAGTTATGAGTCCAATTATTATGTAAATTTCACAAAAGCCATATGGGGATTGTGTACATAATATCCAATCTTTTAGCGTATTTTGAACAAAAAAGTCTCATTTCCTACCCTAATTTGCTCATTTCCATATAGTGGAACCCTTGTTTCAGGCTCTATTTTTGTGCAATTTACATATGTTCCATTTCTACTGCACCTATCTCTTATGTAAAATTCGTCACTTTCACACAAAATCTCCGCATGGACAGGATTTACCTGAGGGTCTTGTATGTACAAATGCACTAAATTAGCATTTCTACCAATCAAAAAACTCGAACCCAATATGTCATATTCCACATTTTCGTCGAAGATACTTGTAAGTTTTGCACACACAGATACTGACTCTATATCTTCTTGAGAAATTTCAATAGAATCTCTTGCAAAATATACTGGAGATGGTATTTGCTGATCCTGTTCCACTATCCCTTCCGTACAAATCAAGTTTTCTTTAATCCTGGGCCAAAAATAGTACAATATACACAATACTGCATAGAGACCAACAGAGACTATAGCCGCCCCACTTATTACATTATTTAATAAGGCAAACACACCATATGCCCCTATGGAAAATCCCACATGAATTGTTATGTCCTTAATGCCCTTGGTTGTATCAAATTCTTGCCTATACACCTGATCCAACTCTGGTAAGACTCCAGAATTCAACTCGCAGGGAACAGGCTCTGCTGGATAATACAAAAAGGCGAGATTCCCATGGCTATCCCTAAATACAGTTTCCTCAGAAAACAATACTTTCTCTGAATCCAACAACGTGTCCTGTAAACCCCTCTTAATTTCATCAAGTTTATTTTCTGTCTCAATTACATCACCCTTAGAAATTCTAGTTTTAAAAATTGGCATATAGCCATCTATAGAGTAGATAAATACCTTTTTGCCATTTTCGAAGGATAATCTAGGAACTATTAAACCTGTGGGAGCACAGGCTTCGCCAACCTTTACCTGATATGTCAAAACCTTAGTTTCTTCACTTAATTCCATCCTATATATTTCCATTAAATACCCCCTAAAGTTACAAAGGCCGGATAACCAATAAGTAACAAAACACTGGCAAATATCATAGTCTGTGGCAGCAACAACCAAGTCTTAGCTACTTCTCCTGCCTTAAGAATTTGCCTCCTCCTAGCTTGTTCCGATGATATACATATAGCATTTAAACTATCGGCTATCCCCTTAACCCCTAATGTATTTTCTCTAATAACCAGAGTGGCAAGATTAGAACACTCCACTGTAGAACACCTATTGGCAAATTCATTCCAGGCCATTGTTAAAGGCATTCCCTTATCTACGGAAGACAGTGTGTCATTTAGATACTTAATTAGGATATTAGACTCATCCTGAAATTTCACCACACCCTTTAAGGCTGATGACAGAGACAATCCTGTATTTAATAAAATAACCAGTGTATTTAGCATCTGTGGCATATCCCTAGCTATTTGTTCTCTAATCGATATAACTTTGGCCCTATATCCCCTTAAAATCACAAAAGGTAGCACATTAATAAACAAAACTACATATACAGCCTCCGCCACCATACCAAAGCCAGCTAACACAAGTCCTAAGGCTCCTCCAATTAACGACACCATTAACCAACTTCCTGCAAACTCTCTTGGCCTAGGATCCTCATACCCTGCCCTTAAGCACATATATGATCTAATATATGTATCTACTACGCCATACTCCTTGTAACCAAGCATCTTAAGTAGTCTAACTCCTGGCCCTGAAATTCTAGCAATAAACTTGTCTACTCTATTTTGCATATCTTCCTGCTTAATATCCAACTTGCCACTATTACTACAAATACCCCTGCAGACAACAGCCTTCCCATCCCCACATACAAGGGTGCCATAAACTCAGGCGCGAGAATATGTAACATTACCACAACTGCTGGAACTGTTAGGAATAAAATCCTACGAGACAAATCCATATCTGTCCTTAATGTCTCAACCTCATCTAACAAATCGCATTTCTTACGAAGTCCATCACATGTATCTAAACATAGCTTGGATACATTTCCTCCCTTTATTTCTAAAATTCCAAGAGCCTTGGCGAAGGCTTGTATTTCAGAAGATTTAAGTTCCTTGCCCAGGTTCTCAAAAGCACCATTACCACTTGTATCTCCAAGCATTTTACCTAATCGCAGCATTTTAGCGATTCTAGCTTCTTTTTCTCCCATGGACTCATACATTTTCTCCACCTGACTACATGCTGTACCAATAGCCCTAGGCAAACTGCTTCCAGAGGATATACTGCTTGCCATTGCTTCTAATATATCAGCTGTTTGCCTAAGCTCTTGCCTATGCCCCCTTGTTCTGTCTGGCATCCAAATAGATAAGAAGAACAAAATTCCAGTGCATATCAGTGTCATTACCCATTGTCTATAAAGACACCAACCGACAATCGCTCCATATATACTCATATATATAGTCTCTCTAGATGCCCTAACCTTAACAAATTCTAATAACCTTGTTATCTTCTCCATCTTCTATTACTCGACAAATCTCCGAAACCCTTCGTCCGTAATCCTTGGTCCTCTCTAGGTGTACTATGTAGTCGATTGCACTACCTATTTGTCTACGAACAGCAGAAATTGGGATATCCATACCCATTAAAAACATTGTCTCAAGTCTCCTAAGCATATCCTGTGGCGAGTTACCATGTCCTGTAGACATAGATCCAAGATGACCTGTATTCATAGCTTGCAACATACTTACAACCTCAGGGCCTCTTACCTCGCCCACGATTATCCTGTCCGGTCTAAGTCTCAAAGCTGTCCTAATTAGCTGATCCATGGAAATCTCCCCCTGACCTTCCACATTGGCAGTTCTACATTCTAACCTGACTAGATTGTCTACATTTGAGAACATTAGCTCTGCAGAGTCCTCTATGGTCACAACCCTCTGGTCTCCTGGAATTTGTCTAGATAGGGCGTTAAGCAAACTTGTTTTACCTGTGCCTGTGCCTCCGCTTACAAAGATGTTCTTGCGCCCTTCTACTAACTCTTTAAGTAAAATAGCTTGCTCCTTTGTAATACTGCCTAAGTCCACTAGCCTCTCTAATGTAAAAGGACTTGGGCTAAACTTACGAATAGTAACCACAGGTCCATTCATGCTAATTGGAGGCAACACAACATTAACTCTCGATCCATCTGGTAATCTTAAATCTGCTATGGGACAAGACTGATTCACTTGCCTATCCATGCCTATAGCCACTTTTCGAATTACATTCATGAGTCTGTCGTTGTCATAGAAAGATATGTTTTCCTTTACCAGTCGTCCATGCCTCTCTGTATAGATTTTGCTATGTCCCATGACCATTATTTCATCCACACTAGGATCTTGCATAAGGGGCTCTAACACATCTAGTCCCACTAGGGATGCTGTTATCTGCCTTACTAATTTAAGTCTAGTCACTAATGGTAAGTACCCTCCTGATGTACTCCTAAGGACCTCAGCTAAAACCTTGTCCTCCATTTGTTGACTGTCTTCCACAAAATGATCTTCTCTAGATAAAATCTGGCTGCGAATTTCTTCACTTAATTGCTCTAAATTCTGTGCCACAATTGACTCCAATCTCCCAAAGAGTGGATGCTCGCATACTCCTCTACGGTAATTTCTACCACCTTAGACAAAACTTCTCCTGATTCTTCCCCAAAGTATCTTGTAACTATGGGCTTAATATCCCTCTTTTCTCCTATGCACAAAATAATTCTGCTTCGCCTCATTATCTCCAAATTAAGGGACGTGGCTCCACTGCCCAAAACGGCTAAGAGTACACCATCTATTTCTTTAGTTAAACAATTAACCAAGTCCTTAGTCTCACTTCTAGTTAACTCATATATTTCAGGAGCACAATCCTTAGCATCCAGTACTCTAAGCCCCAAATGGTCCTCTGTATATTTGCTCAATTGCCCCACATTTCCCAAAACTCCATTACAAAGAAGTTTTAGAAAATTACCATATTTCTCCTGACTAATTCCATATTCATCTGTGCACAAGATAGTTACCTGTCGCCCTAATGACTCTGTCATATCGCACAAATCCACATCCCTAAGGAGTCTAGCTGCTCTACCTGCAGGATATATAATTGAGACTACTCCATTTTTGCTTTGGCTAAGGCTTACTAATGAATATGCCAATGATAATATGCTTTCAGGTGATCCATAGAGTTTGGCACCATATTTACAGACTTCTCCTATACAAAGGGCTCCAATAAATACGCTATTCTCCCCAAGGTTGTATCTGCTATTTACAGTTTCCAAAAAATCTTTTACATCAGGAATCAATGTCTCCTCTGCCAATACCACAACCTTATCCCCTGGAGCACAAGATACACATACATGTTCTAATATCTCCGCTTCCGTTCCAGATATATATCTAAACACAGGTTCTCCCTGCCAATGTCTCTGAATATAATCCAAAATCTTGCAAGATAGCATTTCATCTAAACAAAGTGTTACTAACGAAATTCCCATAGCCACCTCCCTAAGAAAATTGTAAGACTATTATCTAAGATAGTGAATGGAAGGTTATTTTTGATCTTTCGATATATTTCCCCTTATTTCGCTAAAATCCCCACGCAAAACAACTAAAACAAACAAAATCCGCCACACACCCTATTTCACAAACACAAAAAAGCACGACACCGAAGTGCCGTGCTCTAAACTAGCTAGTGCTATTAAATTATCTAATGATTGTCTCCTTAGGTACAACGTAAGGTCTGCCAGGAAGTCCCTGAACCTGCTTGTCATTGCCCATGATGATGCTCTTATCAAATACAGAGTAGTCGATATAACAGTTCTCACCAATCTCTGTACCCTGCATGATAACGGAGTTCTTAATAACTGTACCCTTCTTAACTACAACGCCACGGAACAAGATACTGTTCTCAACCTTACCGTCGATGATACAACCATCAGCAACGATAGAGTTCTTAACCTCTGCGTTCTCTGTGTACTTAGCAGGAGTCTCGTCCTTAACCTTAGTCATAATCTTGTTTTCCTTGCGGAACAAGTCCTCATAAATGTCTGGGTTAAGCATATCCATGTTAATGTTGTAGTAGCAGCTCAAGTTATTGAGAGATCTCCAATAGCCCTTGAACTCATGGCACTTAATCTTAAGACGACCGATGTTGCGGAGCAAGATATCCTTGTTGAAGTCTGTGAAGTTCTTGGAAGC
Source organism: Clostridia bacterium (assembly GCA_017559445.1). GTDB lineage: Bacteria > Bacillota > Clostridia > RGIG7378 > RGIG7378 > RGIG7378. The sequence continues at coordinate 35,366 of JAFYSJ010000003.1, read as the reverse complement.
ATTCTCCTCAAGGAGAGCAATAAGCAAGGACTTGCGCATAAATACTGTACCTGTCAATGCCTTGTTGCCTCTTGGACGAGCTGGTCTATCCTCCAAGTTAACGAGGTTGTTATCCTCATCTACCTCGATCAATGTATGAGTTGCCAAATCCTCCTCGGAAATGTCATCCATGCATCTGTAACCGATAGTAATATCTGCATCACAATCTGTGTGGAAATCAAAGATGTCGTTGTAATCCTGGTTGTAAATTGTGCCGCCCTTAGCAATCATAACCCAGTCATGCTTACAATCCTTGAAGAAGTCGATGTTGCTGTAAAGAGCTTCGCCTGTACCCTTGTACAAACCACGGTGGTACATATCTGTAAATACAGGTGGGAACAAGAACAAACCGCCATTACGTCTATCCAAATCCCAGTCACTACCTGCACCCATGTGGTCCATGATAGAACGGAACTGGTGCTGAATCAAAATACCAACGGTATTAACGTTAGCATTTGCCATGTTAGATACTGTGAAGTCAATTGCTCTGTACTTACCGCATACTGGAATAGCAGATACTGAACGGATGTCTGTCAATTCTCTAAAAGTATTGCCGATGTCTGACGCCATAATAACGCCTACAATAGATTTGTTCATCCTACTTCTCCTTTCTGTAAACGCTTGCGCCGGAGGCAACCTCAAGGCTATCAAAGTCAGAAGCCTCAACGTCCTCGTCTACCATAACGTTCTTACCAAGCTTAGCGCCTGCAGGAATTGTGGCGTTATCACCAACAACAGTAATGCCAGCGAAGTAAATCTTAGGCTTATCTGTGTTAATAACATTATCGCCCTCGCCCATTACTACGTTATCCTCAAGAGTTACATTCTCACCAGTAATACACTTAAGAACGCGGCTATTCTTGCCGATAACTGTGCCGGACATGATGATAGAATCAACAACCTCTGCGCCTTCCTCAACAACTACGCCGGGGAAGATAATAGAGTTGCGAACTGTACCCTTAACTACACAACCCTCAGCAACAACAGATGTCTTAACTACACCTGTAGGAGCAATCCAGTGAGCTGGCTCAACTGGGTTAGGAGTGTAAATCTTCCACTGAGGATCAAAGAGGTCAAACTCAGGATTCTTCTTAATGAGGTCCATGTTGGACTCCCAGAATGCTTCGATAGTACCAACGTCCTTCCAGTAACCCTCAAATTCATATGCCCACATGCTCTTACCATCGTTAAGCATGTTAGGAATAATATTCTTACCAAAGTCATGGTCAGATGTAGGAATAGCATCGTCCTTAAGCAAGTAATCCTTAAGAGTCTTCCAAGAGAAGATATAAATACCCATGGAAGCTAATGTGGACTTAGGATGTGCAGGCTTCTCCTCGAACTCATAAATACGTCCATCTGGCTCTGTATTCATGATACCGTATCTAGTAGCCTCCTCCATTGTTACGTTAATAACGGAGATAGTAGCATCTGCTCCCTGCTTAATGTGGAAATCAAGCATCTTGGAGTAATCTATCTTGTAAATATGGTCACCAGACAAAATAAGAACATAGTCTGGATCATAGCTGTCGATGTAGTTAATGTTCTGGCATACAGCGTTTGCTGTACCAAGATACCACTGACCTACTTCAGCTCTAAGGTAAGGAGACAATACTGTAACGCCTCCATTAATTCTATCCAAATCCCAAGGCTTACCAATACCAATGTGGTGGTTAAGCTTAAGGGGCTGATACTGTGTACATACACCTACAGTGTCAACACCAGAGTTGATGCAGTTACTAAGTGGGAAATCGATAATTCTATACTTGCCGCCATAAGAAACAGCAGGCTTAGCTACGTGCTTAGTCAAAACGCCCAGACGTGAACCCTGACCGCCTGCAAGCAAGATGCTAATCATTGATTTGCGCATGATTGATCCTCCTATACATAATCGTATACCTTATTTTACTCCAATAAATAAAATATGTCATCTAAAAAATAGTAGAAATATAGTATTTTTTGGTGATTTAAGCCCTTATTTTTGTAGTTTTTTACAAAAATAAAAGAGCTAACCATTCGGTTAGCTCTTTATTAATAGATTAACTATTAGTTGTTGCTGAACAAATCGTCAAGAAGTGCCTGCTGTGCTTCCTTTACCTCTTCGATAACGGACTGAACACCCTCTGTCAAGAATCTGCTGCTGTAATCATACCAGCCATCATTTGTAACTGTGTAGATGAGCAAGTAGTCGATCTCGTTAACATCTTCCCAGAAGATCTTCTTTACCCAAGCAAGAGTCTCCTTGTCCTTAACTTCAGACTCGTACTGATCTTCCCAGTACTCCTTGGAAATATCTGTTGTGGACAATCTGTCGAATGCAAGAGCAACTTCATCAACGTTGTAAGAAGCAGCAAGAATTGCTGTTACGTTGAAGTCTGGTACTGCCCACTTGTACTCGCCGTCAAGGTTGCTATTTCCCAAAGGAACTGCTGCGATACCGTGCTTATCTGCCATTGTACCAGGAGTTGTCTCGTTACCTGTGAATGTCTTAGACTGATAGAAACCGAAAGAAAGCATTGCGATCTTACCGTTTGCGAAGTCTGTTACATACCAGTCCCAAGCTGTGTTACCATCTGGAGATGCGGATGCATAGTAGCCAGCGTTCTGCATGTCTGTGAAGAACTGAAGTGCCTCGATTGTCTTAGCATCGTCCATGCAGTATACAGGTCTGCCGTTCTCATCGTACTCAAGTGTCTTACCACCGTTGTTGAAGATGAAGTGAGACTCAATAGCGGAACCACCGAAAGCATAAATATCTGTTACGGAGTCACCGTTTGTGTCCTGTGTCAACTTCTTGCAGTACTCTTCGAACTTATCCCAGTTCCACTGCTTGTTCTCCATCAATGTGTAAAGAGAAGTAAGACCTTCGATCTCGAACATTGTCTGGTTGAAGTAGAAAACGTCTCTAGCATAGAAAGGCATCAACCAACCGCCGTATACCTTACCATTGTATGTACATACGTCTCTAACCTCAGCGTTCCACTTCTCATCATTTGCATTCAAATACTGAGAATCATCCCAAGCATAAAGGTAACCTGCAGAAATGAGACCAGGGAACAACCACTTTGGTGCCAAGTCTGTGATATCTGTCTTAAGGTTCTTACCATCCTGAGTGGAGCTAACGCTCTTTACAATATCAGCAACGTATGTGTCGTAGTTACCCTCAACATACTTAATTGTGAAATTGTATGCCTTATAAACAGACTGATTGTAATTGTACTGTGCCTCAGCTGCAAGGCTGGAATTTGGGTCTGGCTCAGACTCTGCCCACCAGTACATTCTCTTAATAACTCTGCCCTGCATGTCAACGCCTTCTGGGTTGTTAGCAGTAGAACCACCAACATCAGGTGTAGGTGTTGCTACGTTGTTACCACCGGAAGTTGCAACGTCCTGTGTATTGTCACCGCCACATGCTGCGAAAGACAATGCCATAGCTGCGACAAGCAAGAGAGCAATAAGCTTCTTTGTAATCTTCACGATACTATCCTCCTTAAAAATTACGGCTAATCGCCGCTTTAAATACATTATTAAGATAACGCAAAAGGGTCTTTTTGTAAAGCCCTTCCCTGTCTCCTCTTAGTGACATTTTCCAAGTTTTTATACCTATACTACTTATTATTGTATAGTTTGTCGGGAGCACCCAAAATATATCCCTCTTCCCTTGCTGTATCGATAACCTTACTCAAGGCTCCTACGTTATCTGGTGTTGTAGAATGCAGCAACAAAACCATGCCGTTATGAAACTTAGAAGTTATGTTTTTATAAGCATAATCAGATCCTTTTGCCTGATTTTTATCCCAATCCTTATATGCAAAACTCCAAAATAATGTTGTATAACCTTTTTGTTGCAGTGCAGATAATACAGATTCATTATACTCCCCACATGGCGGTCTAAAAAATTTGGTCGTGTAGCCAAACCTTGTTTCCATTAATTCCTTAAATCCATCTACTTCATTGTCTAATGTTACACTATCCACCGTAGGTAAGCTCTTATGAGTCATGCTGTGATTGCCTATGATATGTCCCTCATCTATCATCCTTTGGACTAATTCCGGGTTCCTATCCACGTAATTCTTTAGCAAAAAGAAAATCGCCTTAACATTTTTCTCCTTTAATATATCTAAAATTTGTGGCGTATATCCTGCCTCATAACCAAGATCAAATGTCAAAAATATTTCTGGCGAAGTCTCATCTCCCCTGTAAACCGCTCCATATTTTGCCAAAATCTCAGCTGATCCTGGGTCGGTCACAGGCTCTGTACTACCCTTTCTCCATGTCAAACCCCATCCTATTACATTTGACGACACTGTCAAATCATCTGTACCTGAGACATTTTGCGCCAAATATGTTAGGCAACAGTTATCCTCTAAGCTAAGCCTTGACTCCTCTTTGCCTGCAACTGCCTCTATCAAACAAAATGTGGCTACTAGCAAAGCTCCTGCTACTACAGGAATAAGAATATTTCCAACCCTTCTTGTACTTATTATTTTCATATGTCCCCAAAATCTTTTTGTAAAAGCATATGCAGTTTCTTTATATAAATGACTAAAGGGAGCCGCATCTACGACTCCCTCCTAAATCTTAATTTGAAAAATCCATTTCTCCGAGAACTACCTGAACTTGAAGTGTTGTGTAATCCTTGCCATTCAAATCCGGATCTCTATATACATTAAGTGTTACTGTATCTCCTGGCTCGCACAATGCCAAAACACCAGTCAAATCTGTGTAAAACTTAACATCCCAGGTTTTCTGTATGCCTTCCTGAGTAATTGTGATACCAGTGATAATGTCATACTTTTGAATTCCGGCCGTCTGAGCAGGGCCACCTAAAATTGCCTCCGAAACCAGGGTTCCTGCAGGCAAACCGTACTGACTAGCCATGGCTTCTGTATATGTTGTGCTCATCTGAATTCCTAGATATGGCTGACCCTTGCGATGATTGTACTCGATCAACTCCTCCACAACTCCCATGGCCTCATTAATTGGAATTGCAAATCCCATTCCCTCATAATTGGAGTTAGCTGCCTTAAGGGAGTTAATACCAATGACGTTACCAGACATATCTACCAAGGCGCCACCGCTATTTCCACTATTAATAGCTGCATCTGTCTGAATCAAGCTAAATTCGTTCATGCCAGTGCCACTTCTATCAAGGCCGCTAATATAACCTACTGTAACTGATCCCATAAAGTCGATTCCCATGGGGTTACCGATGGCAACTACCTTCTGTCCAACCTTAAGCGAAGATGAATCTCCTATGGAGGCAGGCACAAGTCCTGGCGCACTAACCTTAATAACTGCCAAATCTGTCTTGGAATCGTATCCCACAACAGTTGCGTCGTAATAAACCTCTGTGTTATTTGGTAGGATTACCTTAATAGAGCAACCTGCAGCAATCTGTGTTCCTCCAGAAGAGATAGCCTTGGAGACAACGTGATGATTAGTCAAAATATGTCCCTGATCATCTAAAACAATGCCTGAACCTTGGCTCTGAGACTCATAGGACCCAAAAAGAGAATCACCCGTAGCCAAATATGTTACCACAACTCCAACAATAGACGGGCAAGCCTTAACTGCAACTGCCTCAACATCTGAATATTCCTGCCCTGGCACAATTGTTACTTGCTGTCCCTTGATATCCTCCTTTTTGGCATATCCCAAATTGTCCAATATCATTGGCAAAAAGGCCACCAGGCAGATGCTCATTATCATAATGGATACAAGGACTGCCGCAACAGCTGTAATGACCAAACTGCTAAAACCATATGTTTTTCTCTTAAGAGTACGTCTCGGCTTAGAACTATCGAAATAAACTAAGCTATCATATTCAACATTTATTTCTCTGTTGTAACTCATATTAGTTACTCCTTGCTTAATGTAAATTCAAACACTGCTCCACCCTTTTCGCTATTATAAGCTCTAATAGTTTCTCCGTGTTCTTTAATAATGTTCCATGCAATGGACATGCCTAAACCCATGCCCTCAGCATTTTGGCTTCTGGCTTTATCTGCCTTATAGAATCTATCCCAAATATGCTGGATATCCTCCTGGCTAAGTCCCTTTCCTGAATCCTCCACTGCTACTACAACCTTGTTTTTGACAGGAGTTATTCTAATGGAAACTACTCCGCCAGAGGGGGTGAACTTAATAGCATTGTGGATGATGTTAATCAAAACTCTCCTAATCATGTCTGCATCGCACATGGCGTACAGCTCCTGATCTCCCAAGTCTGCCTCTACCTCTAATCCCTTTTCGTCAAAAAGTGGACCTAGGCTAATAAGGCTATGTCTACAAAGCTCACTTATGTTGGTCCTAGTCTTGGCAATTCCTGAGCTGCCTGACTCCATCTTAGTGAGTTCCATTAACTCGGTGGTCAGCTTATGAAGTCTGCGAACCTCATCTCTAACTATAGAAATATAGTATTCATGCTGATCTTCTGGAATTGTCCCATCCAAAATACCCTCGATGAAGCCCAAAATACTTGTCATAGGCGTTCTGAGTTCATGAGAAATATTGGATACGAACTGGCTTCTCATGGTCTCCAAGTTCTGAAGGCTCTCTACCATTTGGTTAAAGCTCTTAACTAACTCTCCTACCTCATCAGAAGAAGTTTCTGGCAGCTCCACATCATAATTTCCTGTGGAAATTTTTTGGGCCGCAACTCTCATGCCTGTAATCTGACGAGTCATAGGACGAGCAATCAATATAGATAAAACAAAGCAGAAAATAGCCATTACAATGAAAGCTATTCCAAACATCTGTCCAACTGGTATGCTGGCCAAGGTCATTACTCTCAAAGGCACAATAAACGCCACTAAATAAGACACGGTTTTGGTTGCCGTCTTAACCTCAACCCTTGTGCAAACAACATCCCATTTTTCATTCGGTTCTTCATGAAAACCTTTTTTCAAAAGGCCATAAAAATCTCCCTCTATCTGCTTCTGGGTTCTTGGTTCAATTTCCAGAAGATCCATGGCTTCCTGTGGCAATCTAATAACACCTGGCAGAATTGTATTTCCCTCATCACCAAATTCTCCGGCAAAATCAGGATAAGCCATAACAACATAGCCCTGAGAATCTATAATCCAAACCTGGGCATCTGGCATCTGCTCTAGCTCACGGCTAATAGTAGCTCTCAAATGCTCTATTCTATGGTTGCCTGTATCATCAGCTATGCCATAATAAGCCTTAATATAAGCATCAAGCTCATCTGCCACTCGCTCAATGGAGCTAGAAACTGCAGCATTCTTACGGGAACGAACGTAAGAGTCCATCTGGAAAACCAGAGTAATTCCAGCCACAACAAAGCCAACTCCAACTAGAATCATTAGAGCAAATACAAGTTTGGTCCATAGGGGACGTGGCTTACGAGTCTTTTTCATGGTTATACCTTAAGTTCAAATTTATAGCCTACTGCCCATACAGTTCTAAGAGACCATACGTCATTGTCTGGCTTTAACTTTTCGCGAACTCTCTTAACGTGAACATCTACTGTTCTGGAATCGCCATAGAACTCAAAGCCCCACACCTTTTCCAAAAGCTGTTCTCTTGTGAAAACTTTATTAGGATTGGATGCCAAGAAGAACAAAAGTTCCAACTCTCTTGGGGGCATCTCAACCTGTTTGCCATGTATTGTAGCTGTGTAATTTTCTTTATTCACACAAAGATTTGGCAAGTTAACAATATTAACTGGCTTGCATTCCTCTTCGTAGCTATTCTCTTTTCCACGAATTCGTGCTCTAACTCTAGCTACCAATTCCTTAGTTTCAAATGGCTTAGTCATATAGTCATCTGCACCCAGTTCAAGGCCAATAACCTTGTCTGTAACCTCGCCCTTTGCGGAGAGAAGAATTACTGGAATGTTTGTGAACTGGCGCATCTTAGTCAGCACCTGATATCCATCCATTTCAGGCAACATAATGTCAAGAACCACAATGTCTGGTTCTCTTGATTTAATAATATCTAAAGCGGTGTTTCCGTCGTATGCCAACAATACTCTAAAGCCCTCCTTGACCATATAAAGTCTAATGAGCTCGCAAATATTTTTATCATCATCTACAACTAAAACTGTGATTTGATTGTTGTTCATATGCCCTCCAAGTATCTCTTGATGCTTTTATTATAACAAATGCATTTGTCCTTCTAAACACAAATATGTCCAATTACTCAATTATTTTATATTCGTTCACAATTATGATTAATAAGGCGCGAATTGGTCAAAAATATTAGTACTGGAGGATGAATTATGCTAATGATACTTAAAACTATAATACTATTTTGTCTTGCTTTGGTAATAATTAGGCTCATGGGCAAGCGTCAAATTGGCGAATTACAGCCCTACGAGTTCATTGTGACCATGATTGTTTCTGAGCTGGCAGTGCTGCCAATGGAAGACCCTGGAATACCACTTATTTATAGCATTCTGCCCTTAGCAACTGTGCTAACATTGCAGCTTGCCATATCTGCCCTATCTCTCAAAAGTCTCAAGTTTAGGGAATTTCTATGTGGGCGTCCATCCCTACTCATCAAAAATGGCAAAATTGATGTTTCAAACATGCAAAGGGAGTTAATCACAACAACGGATCTTATGAGCCAGTTACGATGCGCAGGAATCGATGGAATTTCCAACGTCAAATGGGCCATAATGGAGTCAAACGGTCAGGTGAACACCTACGCAACTCCGTCCTACCCAACAGAGCTAATCATCGACGGCGAAATCGTAAAAGAAAGCCTTAGGATTTTTGACAAATCAGAAGAGTGGCTAATTAGCCGTCTTAACAGTCACGGCATCACCGACCCATCCCAAGTTTTTATCTGTACCATAGAACCAGATGGTAGCCTATTTATCCAATGCAAAGGAGACTCCAAATGAACAAATATCACAAAACCATCATAGTCTTAATATTGGTGGCATTCATCACCTTGTCTCTTGGAATAACAAGCAGTTTGGTGGGGCTAAACATATGTAAATCCCTATCCAAGGAACTTTCCTCCGCCTCCTTGGAAACTCCTGAGTCACTTGATGAATTCAAAACCCTTTGGGATTGCAAATCGCCGATTTTGCACATGATAACAAAGCAAGAAACCGTCGACCAATTGGACGACATCATTGCCACATTAGACTACCTGGTCCATGAAAACCTCCTTGCAGAAGCCAGCAATTATAAAGACAAGGCATTGCGGGCCTTGGACACCCTGGGCTACATGGGAATACCTATTCTCACCACCATTTTTTGAACAAAAAAATATGCATTTCGTTATATAAATAAGTAATAAAAAATGTTATATTTTGTATGAAGATATATGACGAGGTAAAACATGAACACAACCAAGCAGGGATACTACAAATATTTGTTAATTAGCATCTTAAAGGCCGTTGGTACAGCGCTGTTAATCGCATTGGGCCTTATTTTAGGCGCCACTATTTTTAAGTATGCATTGCCATTTATTATTGGATATTTGATTTTTCTTATTTTGCGAAAGCCACATAAGTTCCTTCACAAAAAGGCTAAATTTCCAAGCAAGTTGGCTGCCATTATTTGCGTAATTCTTTTCTACGCAATTTTGATTGGCATCTTCGTTGGAATTGGATTTTTGGTTGGACAGAAGGTTACTGATCTCATCGCTGATAAGGATGCCATTATCGCAACTGTTACTGGTAGCATCTCTTCTATTACAGCTAGAATTACCGAGTTGACCAAGGCGCTTCCACAGAGTGTTCAGACATCTCTTACTGACTTCTCTGGCAGCTTGTCCTCCATCGTATCTTCCGTTATTAACGCTGCTGTAAATATTGCAACAACTACTGTTTCTGGCGTACCTGGAGCTCTTATCTTTGTAGTTATGATGATTCTCTCCACATTCATCATGCTCTACGATCAGGAGATTTTGGCAAACTTCATTAGAAACAACACTCCTCAGGTTATTAAGACTGCAGCTGAGAGATTCAAAGCTACTACTATCCATGCCCTTTGGGGTTATGTTAGAGCACAGCTTATGATCATCGGCATTTGCTTTGGTGAACTTATGATCGCTTTCACCATTATGAAACTCTTCAACTTATTCGAAATGAGCTGGATTAGCATGATTTTTATGTGTGTTGGTATTGCAATTGTAGATGCTCTCCCAATCTTTGGTTGTGGTGCATTCCTTATTCCATGGGCACTTTATGCTTTGATCATGGGCAGATTCGGATTGGCCATTGCCTTAATCGCTCTTTATGTAACATGCCTTGTAGTTAGACAGTTCATTGAGCCAAGACTTGTAAGTAACAACATCGGTCTTAATCCACTGATCACATTGTTGGCCGTATACGTTGGCTTTAACACAATGAGTGTTCTGGGCATGTTCGTCTTCCCAATTTGCACAATCTTGCTCATCAACATGATTAGACTTTACTCAAAGCATCCTACTCTTAATGATTATTGGCACCACTTCTCCTACGATCATTATTTGGAAATGGAGAAAAACAAATAATCTTAGGCTGACAGGCCCACAGACAAGCAAGCAAAACATAAACTCTATCAAAAGGTTTGGAGCAAACCATGATAGAGTTATTTCTTTATATTCTTAAGCTTCTTGCAAGACTTTTCCCCGTAACTGGGCAATTATCCATGGGGAAAGCATTCCCTAAGGTTTTGTCCCCTGAGGAGGAATCAAATTTAATACATAAGTACTACGACCTAGGAGACAGAGCTGCCCGTGAGGAGTTAATCGAGCGCAACCTAAGACTAGTTGCACATATTGTCAAAAAGTACAATGCTCCAGACAGTGATCCCAGTGACCTAATTTCCATAGGAACCATTGGACTTATTAAGGCAATTGACTCCTTTGATTCAAAAAAGCAATCCCGCATTGCTCCATATGCCAGCAGGTGTATAAATAACGAAATTCTAATGAGTATTCGCTCCGAAAAACACAACAAAAACAACATCCTCCTGAGCGATACCCTGACCCAGGACAAGGATGGTGAAGAAATGACATATCAGGAGCTAATAGAATCCACAGAGATTTCGCCCCAAGTTGATTTGGAGAACAAAGTACAACTGGAGTATTTGATGAATGTGGCAATCCACATTTTGGACCCTCGTGAAAAAGAGATCATCTTACTAAGATACGGCTTCACCACAGGAAAATGTGAGACCCAATCCGACGTGGCCGATAAACTCAAAATATCTAGAAGCTATGTTTCTAGAATAGAAAAGGCTGCGTTAGAAAAGCTCCGACGCAACCTTGATGAACACTTATAAAATTATTCCTGGTCCTCTTTTCGTCTGAGGATTGCTCCCTCTGGCAAAGTAATAGGACAATTAATATACAATTTCTGCATAGCATGGGGTGCAACTTCCATGGGCTCCCCAGTCTTAGCATCTGTGATTTCTGTGACTGTAAATGTAAAGGGCTTGAAATATGGTGCCAAAACCTCAAGCTCCTCGCCTACCTTAAAGCGATTTCTCTGCATAATAAGGAGCTTACCAGGTGTATCACCCTGCTCCATTACAGATGCGATGAATGTGTAACCTCTAATGTACTGGCTACTATCCTGATTCTGTCCCTCATAGCCAACTCTACCGTCCAAATAGAAACCAGTGTAGTATCTGCGGTGGCTTGTCTTGGATACCTCTTCAACAAACTCTGGCAACCTATCGTAGTACTCCTGAGGATCTCTCAAATATGCGTCAATCGCTGCTCTGTATGCTGCAGTAACACCTGCTACGTAGTAGGCTGTCTTCATACGTCCCTCAATCTTAAGAGATGTAATGCCTGCCTCAATGAGCTCTGGAATGTGGTCTATCATACACAAGTCATTGGAGTTCATGATGTATGTACCTCTGTCATCTGTCTCCACAGGGAAGTACTGACCAGGTCTAGACTCCTCATACAAATGGTACTTCCATCTGCAAGGCTGTGCGCACTCGCCTCTATTTCCGTCTCTTTGTGTCAATCTATTGCTAAGAAGACATCTGCCGGAATATGAGACGCACATTGCTCCATGCACAAAGGTCTCAACCTCTGGAGTGAAGTCATGTGTCTTGCCGTACTCAATAAGGGAATCACAGATTTTGGATGCCTGCTCCATGGTGCACTCACGGGCCAAAACAACTCTCTCTGCACCCAAGCCAACATATGTAAGAGCAGACAAGCTGTTTGTAATGTTAGCCTGTGTACTTACGTGAATTGGCATCTCCGGTGCTACCTGTCTAATCAGAGCAAGGTTACCAAGGTCTGCTACAATAAGGGCATCTGCTCCAATATCCACAGCATTGCGAATAGCCTGAGTCATACCCTCAACATCATCGTCTCTGGAATAAATGTTAAATGTAAAATAGATCTTTTTGCCATGGCTGTGAACGTACTCCACGCACTCTCTAAGCTGGTCCAAATCTACTCTAGATTCAGCTGGAGATCTAAGGCCGTAGCCCAAGCCACCCATATATACTGCATCTGCACCGTAGTCTATGGCAGCCTTAAGTGCTTCCACATCTCCTGCCGGTGACAATAGCTCTATATTCTTTTGCTTCATTAAAAACCTCTCTAATCAGATACAATATAGTTGTACTTTTTAACGTTTGCCATGTGCTCATTATATGTTTTTGCAAAAACAGATGAGCCCTTGCCTGTGGCACAGAAATACCAGTAAGGTGTGTCCTTATCCATATCCAATACAGCCAAAATGGCGTCGATGGAAGGATTACAGATAGGTCCCGGTGGCAATCCTGCGTTAAGATATGTGTTGTATGGATCGTCAATCAATGTATCGCTATTGTAAATAACGTCCTTAAGCTTTCCTGTATCTCTATAGGCAATGTACTGAATTGTGGCACAGGACTGAAGCTTAGTTAAGCTACCTGATGTCTCGTTCATTCTCTTGTACAAAACGCCTGCGATAATACGTCTCTCGCTGGAACTAGAAGACTCTTTCTCTACAATGGATGCCAAGGTCAAAACTTCGTTAATATCCAAGCCAAGCTTTTCCATCTGAGTATAGTACTTGTTCTTAAACTTGTTCTCAAAGTTGGAAAGGAACTTGTTAAGAACAGTTCTTCCGTTGGATCCTACAGTAAAGAAGTAAGTGTCGGGATAAAGGAAACCCTCAAGTAGTCTATCCTTGCCCTCTGGAATATCCTGCAAGAACTTGTATGTCCAAACCTCTTCCTCTACTGCTCTAAGGAACTCTTCCTTAGGACAAACCTTGTTTTTTTCAAGGAGATCTGCAATCTGGTCAATGGAATAACCCTCAGGAATCATTACTGTTACTGTAATTGCGTCCTGTGTAAGGGTGAACATTAACTCGTTATAGTTCATACGCTTGGAGATAATGTGATATCCAGCCTGATACTGGCCGTCGTATCCATTAATCTTGGAAAGCAATCTAAACATGGCCACGTTGTCGATGTATCCAGCCTCTTTGAGCAAATTTGCAATGGATGTGGTTGTGGAATCGTAGGGGATCATAATCTCCTCACCATCTATTACCTCCATGCCCTCTGCCTGCTCTAGAACAAGTCTGTTCTCCTCGGTCTTCATGGCATATTTGTATGAAAAATCAAAGCATGCTGCAAAGACGCCAAGGAACAAAACCAACAGGGCTACGTACCTGATGATTCGAGATGAAAACTTGCGCCATTTCTCTCTATTAATTTGTTCTGGTGTCTTTTTCTTAAACATTACTTTCACCTTTGGTGTAGTTTTTCGCTACGCGATTAAGCCGCTACGCTAGTGAACCGCTGCGCTAGTGAGCCGCCTTCGGCTAGTGAACCGCTGCGCTAGTAGGCCGCAACTGCGTTGCTAGTATCTGCTCGTTTCACTCGCTAGTGAGCCACGGTGTTCTTAATTAAACTTTGGCCTTCGCTCTCATTTTAGCACGTTGTTCTGTATCAAGCACCTGCTTACGCAAACGAATGCTCTTAGGTGTGATCTCAACTAGCTCGTCATCGGAAATGAACTCGATGCACTTCTCCAAAGACATGATTCTTGGTGGCTCCAATCTAAGTGCTTCATCAGAACCAGATGCACGCATGTTAGTAAGGTGCTTCTTCTTACATACGTTAATATCAAGGTCATCGCCCTTAGAGCACTCACCTACGATCATTCCCTTGTATACCTTCTGTCCAGCACCTACAAAGAGTGTACCTCTGTCCTGTGCGTTGAACAAACCGTAATCTGTTGTATCGCCATTTTCCCAAGCAACCATGGAACCATGGCTTCTTGCGTTAAGATCTCCCTTGTATGGCTCATATCCCTCAAATAAATGGTTCATAATACCATGACCACGTGTGGATGTAAGGAACTCTGCGTTATATCCAATAAGGCCTCTAGATGGAATTCTGAACTCCAATCTAGTGTATCCTCTATCTGGTGTATGCATCTGAGTCATCTCAGCCTTACGACGTCCAAGGGCCTCAATAACTGTACCTACATACTCCTCTGGTACGTCGATTACCAAAAGCTCGATAGGCTCCAAAAGGTTGCCCTCTTCGTCGTTCTTATAAAGAACTCTAGGTCTAGTAACTGCCAATTCGTAACCCTGACGTCTCATTGTCTCAATAAGTACAGAAAGGTGAAGCTCACCTCTACCCTTTACGATAAATGCATTAGGAGAATCTGTCTCCTCAACCATAAGAGAAACGTTGGACTGAAGCTCGAACATAAGTCTATCTCTAATATGACGAGATGTTACATATGTACCCTCACGACCTGCAAATGGACTGTCATTTACACAGAAAGTCATGGAGATTGTGGGCTGCTCAATATCTGCAAATGGGAGAGCCTCGTTGTCTCCAGATACACAAATAGTCTCTCCAATAGAGATGTTGTCAATACCAGCAACTGCAACAATATCACCTACAGAAGCTGTGTTAACCTCTGTCTTACCAAGACCGCTAAAGAAGAACATCTTGGAAAGTCTGCCGTTACGAAGCTTGTTATCTCTGTCAATAATCTGAATGGACTGACCTGTTGTGAAAGTACCATTTGTTACCTTACCAATACCAATCTTACCAACGTACTCGTCGTATTCAATGTTGGAAACAAGCATCTTAGGTGTCTTGTCAAAATCTCCCTCTGGAGCAGGAATGTGCTTAAGGACTGCCTCAAAAATTGGACGCATATCCTTGGGCTCATCACCAAGATCTGCCAATGCATATCCATCTCTTGCAGATGCATATACAACTGGGAACTCAAGCTGGTCCTCATCTGCTCCAAGCTCGATGAACAAGTCAAGAACCTCGTCTACTACCTTAACTGGATCTGCCTCTGGTCTATCAATCTTGTTAATTACAACTACAATCTTAAGACCCATTGCCAATGCCTTGCGCAAAACGAATCTTGTCTGTGGCATTGTTCCCTCAAAGGCATCTACCAACAAGAGTACGCCATCTGCCATGTTAAGTGCACGCTCTACCTCGCCACCAAAGTCTGCGTGGCCTGGAGTGTCGATAATGTTAATCCTATGCTCACCGTAATTAACAGATGTATTCTTTGCCAAAATTGTGATTCCACGCTCTTTTTCTAAGTCGTTGGAGTCCATAACTCTGTCTTCTACAACCTCATTGGAACGGAAAATACCGCTCTGCTTAAGCATCTTGTCAACCAAAGTAGTCTTACCATGGTCTACGTGGGCGATAATCGCAATATTTCTAATATCCTGTCTAGTACCCAATTTGATTCTCCAAATTCTAATATTATTTCAATTCTACAATAGTTACGCCTGTGTCTCCCTCACCTGCAACACCAAGTCTAAAGCTCTTAACTCTAGGATGCCTTCTGAGGAAGTCATGAATTCCGCTCCTTAAAGCACCTGTACCCTTACCGTGAACTACTGTTACGGAACCAAGGCCTGCCATAAGGGCATCGTCCAAATACTTATCCAAACGTTCAATGCCATCTAGTACCATTTCGCCGCGGATGTCGATTCTGGCATCTGTTGTAGCTGCCTTCATGGACCTTGCAGGCTGTGGCGCAACCTTAGGTGTTCTCACAGTTTTTTGTGGAGCTACCTTTTTAGGCTGGTCTACCACTCTCAAATCTGCAACCTTTGCCATGGTCTTAAGGGAACCGATTCGCACCTGAACCTGACCATTTTTGTTAGGCAAAGATTCAATAAGAGCCATCTGATTAAGTGTTGCCAACTTAACTGTCTGACCCACCTTAAGTGTGGATGGATCTGGAGCTGTGCCTGTATCTACTGGAGAATAGTCACCAGCTTCGCTAATGTGACCCTCCTGCTCTCTAACCTTGGCTCTAAGTGCCTCCTGGGCCTTGCCAAAGTCCTGATTGCGGTAATCCTCATACAGCTTACGAGTCTCATCCAAAATGTCACTCATTTCGTCCTTAGCTCTAGATACAATCTTACGTGCATCTGCCTTGGCATCTGCAATAATAGTATCTCTACGATTTTCAAGCTGGCCGATCTCCCTCTCAAGTTGAGCCATGCGAGTCTCTGCCTCTTGGAGCATCTGAGCTGCGCGAGTTCTGTCTTCCTCTGCTTCCTGTCTATTCTGCTCGATGCTAACAAGCATGTCTTCGAACTTAAGTTCATCCTGAGTAACCATTTCCTTAGCTCTCTGAATAAGGAAGTCCCAAAGTCCCAATCTGGATGAAATAGCAAATGCGTTTGATTTGCCAGGAATTCCGATCAGTAGCTTATATACTGGCTGTAATGTTTTGACGTCAAATTCGCAACATCCGTTCTCAATTCCTGGAGTTGTGGAGGCAAAAACCTTAAGCTCACTGTAATGAGTAGTTGCCATACAAATAACGCCAATTTTGTTAAGATGCTCCAAAATGGACATGGCCAAGCCTGCACCCTCTGTCGGGTCTGTACCTGAACCAAGCTCGTCCAAAAGCACCAATGTCCTGCCTTCGATGGAAGTAAGGATATCTACAATATTTGTCATATGTGCAGAGAAGGTGGACAAGTTTTGTTCAATGCTCTGCTCATCTCCAATATCTGCAAAAATAGTATCGAACACAGACATTCTACTCTGGTGAGACGCAGGAATCTGCAAACCAGCCTGAGTCATAAGCTGCATAAGTCCAACAGTCTTAAGAGAAACTGTCTTACCACCTGTGTTGGGACCTGTAATAACTAATACTCTGAATTTTTCACCTAAATAACAGTCAATTGGTACAACTCTGTCCCTAGGAATAAGAGGGTGTCTACCTCTGCGAATGTCGATAATTCCCTTATCATTGAGAACTGGTGTGGCACACTCATAGTCCAATGCAAACTTTGCCTTAGCAAAAACAAAGTCAATATGAGCTAAAACCTCAACGTCCAACATGAGGCCTGTCAAAGAACCAAAGGCCATGGATGTTAACTGGGCTAAAATGCGCTCGATCTCAAGCTGCTCCTTAATTCGAAGCTCGCGAATCTTGTTGTCTGCCTCCACAACTGCCATGGGCTCAATAAATACTGTAGCACCACTGGAAGATGTGTCATGAACAATGCCTGGAATTTCGTTTTTGTTCTCTGCTTTTACAGGCACAACATATCTATCTCCTCTCATGGAGATAAGTGTATCCTGCATGTACTTGGAATATTTAGATGAGCGAATAAGCTCGTTAAGTTTATCTCTAATGCCTGTTTGCAAATCCACAATCTTGCGTCTAATGGAATAGAGCTCTGGAGATGCATCGTCTGCAAACTCATTCTCTCCGATAATGGCGGAGGAAATTGCATTTTCTAACTTTTTGTCCACGAAAAGTGTTGAAATCATCTCCTCGACAGGATCTACTGCATCCTCCTCTACGGGAAGATTTCTCCTGTCCTTGGAGTCGGCACAGTAAGATACCAACTGGCGAGAAAGTCTCAAAGTTTCTGCGATTCCCAAAAGATCCCAGGAACTCATAAGGCCATCCTTGGCAAGTCTTGCAAGAGTGGAACGAATATCCTTAAGTGGGAAAAGTGGTGGATTACCGCACTTAATCACAAACTGCACAGCACTTTCTGTCTCGGCCAACATGCTCTGCACCTGCTGGTAATCTGTGGAAGGCACAATCTCCTGACACAACTCAATGCCGACTGGAGTTACTCCGTAGCCGGCCAAAATGTTGGTTATCTTATCAAATTCTAATGCCTTAAGTGTACGCTGATTCATATACGTATTAATCTAATTTAGGTAGCTCTGTAGGCTGTTCCAACTGAACATCAGAGAACATTTCGTCAGACAAAGACATCTGCTCTCCTGTATCCTCCTCTGTGTCTGGGAATGGTGGCAAATCTGCCAAGGAGCTATATCCCATGCAACGAAGGAATTCGTCTGTTGTGGAATATGTAATGGGGCGTCCTGGAATATCCAATCTGCCGGACTCGTAAATAAGTCCTCTCTCCATAAGCTTTGCAATGGAGCTGTCGCTGCCTACACCACGAATCTTCTCGATAACAGCTCTAATAACTGGCTGCTTGTATGCAACGATGGACAAAACCTCATATGCTGCCTGTGACAGCTGCTGTCTCTTTTCGATCTCAGCCAACTGACAAATGTAATCAAACATAGCAGAATCTGTAACCATCTGGAATGCATTGTTAATGCGAATAACCCTAAGGCCTCTGCTATCTCCTGAATAATCTAACTGTAACTGAAGTCCGGCATCCTCAATCTGAGCAATGTCTGCCTGAATTGTATCTGCCAAACGATTAATGGATACGGGCTCACCAGCAGTAAAGAGCAATGCCTCAACAATACCCTTTATCTGCTCCATGGACTTACCGCTGGAAACTCTATCGGTGCCGTATGCTGGTGTTATCTGGTCATCCAGTATTTTGCTCATTTTAGGTCTCCTCTCCAAATCCTGTACCTGCACCGGACAAATCGATTTCGTCCTTAACTGCATGTACGTTAATATCTCCGAACAACTTGTTTTGCTTAAGCTTAACCTGCTGCATTCTAGAAAGCTCTAACACTGCCATGAATGCTGCTACTACCTCGGACTTGTCCTCTGCAGTTGGATCAAACTCCTGGTTAAATACGAATTCGCCCTTAGCCTTAAGCTTACCTGCAATGGAGTTAAGTACGCGCTTAATGGGTACTCGCTCCTTTTTGACAACTCTAGGAACTGGCTTGCTCTCAATTTCAAGTCTCCACTGTCTACGACGAATAACTGCCTCGTATGCAGCAATGAACTCCTTGACCTTGATGTCATCATTGGAGAAATCAATTCTAGATGGCAATGGCTCTGGTGCCTTACCCCTTGTGCCGCCGTATGCTGCCTCTCTCTCCCTGAACATAAGGGAAACCTGGCGCACTCTCTTGTACATCTCCAAACTGCGAGCCAATTCTTCTCTTGGATCTCCCTCCTCTTCCTGCTTAGGAACTGGGAGCATCATCTTGGTCTTAAGCTGCATAAGGTATGCTGCAACCACGATGAAGGAAGATGCCTCCTCTACGTCAAAGCTCTCTGCTCTGTAGAGGTAAGACATGTACTGGTCTGTGATAGCTGCAATCGGAATATCCTTAATATCAATCTTGCTGCGCTCAATTAAGTACAACAAAAGATCTAGGGGACCCTCAAAGTCCTCTAGTCTAATTGGTTGCAATTCCCATTGAATGTTATCACCGATAGCCATACTTTACTTAAAATGCATTGCAGAACGAACGTCGTCCATAGTAGCTGCTGCCCTAGCTGCTGCCTTAATTCTGCCTGCCTCCAAAACATCATCAATATAACCCTTGTCTGCTACGATAGCCTGTCTGCGCTCGTAGATAGGTGTAAGGTACTCAGAAATCTTTGCTGCTAATGCCTTCTTGCACTGTACGCAACCGATGCATCCACCCTTGCACTGCTCAGTAATCTCTGGAACCTGCTCAGGATTGAACACCTTGTGATATGCGTAAACAGAGCAAATGTCAGGATGTCCTGGATCTGTCTTCTTAATACGGGAAGCGTCTGTAATCATGGACATAACCTTAGTGCGTACTGTATCTGGATCATCTGCCAAAGCAATTGTATTATTGTAGCTCTTAGACATCTTACGTCCATCTGTACCAGGAAGAACCTTTGCCTCTGTCATAAGTGCCTTTGGCTCTGGGAAAACAGGTCCATAAAGGTGGTTAAATCTTCTAACCATCTCTCTTGTAAACTCAAGGTGAGGAAGCTGATCCTCTCCTACTGGAACTGCATCTGCCTTGTACATCAAAATATCGCAGGACATAAGTGCGGGATAGCCAAGGAAGCCATAGGAATTGATATCCTTGTTGCTAAGCTGCTGAATCATATCCTTGTATGTGGGACAACGCTCAAGCCAAGACAAGGGAGTAATCATGGACATGAGCAAGTGAAGCTCTGCATGCTCCTTAACATCAGACTGGCGGAAAATAGCGCACTTCTCTGGATCAAGTCCTGCTGCCAAGAAATCTGCTACCATCTCATATGTGTTAGGTATAATAACCTCTGTGGAATCATATCCTGTTGTAAGGGCGTGCCAATCTGCTACGAAGAAATAACAATTATACTGATCCTGGAGTCTTACCCAGTTCTCTAATGCTCCAAAATAATTACCCAGGTGAAGTCTACCTGTAGGTCTCATGCCGCTTAAAATTGTGCCAGCCATATTAGTACCGTCCTTATATAATCTATCCAGTTATTTTAACACCTATAAGGGAAAGCGTAAAGCATTAGTGTGACGCATTCTCTAGTGGCCGCCTTCGGCTAGTAGGCCACGAGCAAAGCTCGTTAGTGAGCCGCAACTGCGTTGCTAGTGACCGCTGCGCTAGTGGCCGCTCATTGCATTCGCTAGTGGCCGCCTTCGGCTAGTAGGCCACGAGCAAAGCTCGTTAGTGAGCCGGAAGCCCTGTTTACAATCTGATTTTCGTTTTTCTTCTTTCACTATTCAGCCATTAAACACTATTTTTCGATTACTGTCGAAATTTGTCCAACAAAAAAGTGCCTAATCAATGGTTTTCCATCAATTAAGCACTCATTTTTCACGTATACAGCACATTTCACGAGGTGCAGCCGGTTCACTAAAAGCTAATTTTAATCGTCTGCTCCAAGTATCCCATGACAGCATCTACAGCGAACTGTCTCACCTCGTTGCGTGTCTTGCACATATCACCACAGTGAATTGTAAATGACCTAATATTGTTGCCTGCACAAATACCTACACAAACAGTACCAACTGGTATCTTTTCAGTGCCTCCCTCAGGTCCAGCAATGCCTGTTATGCCAACGCCAACCTGGGCACCAGCTGCCTTTGCTGCTCCAACTGCCATCTGCAATGCAACCTGCTCGCTTACTATGCCAAATTCCTCAATAGTTCCTGGCATAACTCCTACGAACTGCTGCTTTGCCTCTGGAGAATATGTGACAAAGGATGCGCTGAGAACCTTAGACGCATTTGGAACATCCACGATTCTAGCCGCTGCCAATCCGCCTGTGCATGATTCGGCAAAAGCCACCTGCCATCCCTTGTAGATCAAAAGTTCAACTACTCTATTTTCAACTTGTCTTTGACTCAGATTCATTATACTGTGTCGTCCCTATAAATACTCTTTACTTTGTCGATTCCCTTGTAGCATTCAACTGCCATGGAAATCATACCATCCATGCTAGCCTTAGGCTTAACGAGCTCGCCTCTCTTGTGCAAATCCAAGATATAGTTATATCTGTCGTATGCCTTTGCAATGGAATCTTCCCATGAACAATAAAGTGTCTGGGATGCCGCATATCCAACTCTCTTGGCCATTTCGGGATCATTGTAAAATCTCATGAGAGCCTCTGTCATAGCGTTGGAATCCTCTGGAATAAGCACACCGTTATATCCATCTGTAACACCATCTGCGGAGCTACTGTTTTCAATGAGAACGCTGGGAGTACCGCAAGCTGCAGCTTCCTTAACTACCAATGGGTTGTTATCGAATACGGAAGGAAGCAAGAATACATCTGCTCTGGTGTACCATGCCTTAAGCACTGCTCTATCCTGAATAATGCCTGGGAAAATGCACTTGTCGATCAAGCCGAGCTCATGTGAATACTTCATAACATCTGCTCTGTTATCACCGTCTCCCACAAATACCATGCGGAAGTCAAGACCCTTCTCGGCTATACCCTTAAGACCATCCAAAATAATCTTAAGACCCTTGTACCACATAACTCTACCTACAAAGAGGAATACTGGCACGTTGTCTGGCAAGTTCCACTGTGTATTAATGTTGCGAATAGCCTCCTCAGAAACTGGAGTTCTGTCGATGTCTACACCATTTTTCATAATGGTAACTTCGCCCTTATAACCTAAGCTCTTAAGGTTCTCTGCTGCGCCTTCATTAACAGCCCAAACATCGTCACATGCCTCAATGTTCTTAATCATGAGCTTAATGCACTGCTCGCTGATAAACTTGTTCTTAATGGCTCTATTAAAGTCGATGTCGAACTTAGTATGGTATGTAAAAATCATGGGCACATTTGTGAGCTCACGAACTGCTCTAGCCATAAGAGTAGATGCTACTGGGCAATGGCTGTGAAGCAAATCTGGCTTGAAATCCTGCTGAATACGCAAGGAATCTGCTCCAAAGGGGAAACCTGCTCTATAACCAACAAGCTTCTCTGTAGCCAAACTTGCATATCTCAAAACTGGAAATGAGTAGTGAGAATCGTCTGCATCTGGGTACTTTGGCACTGCTACCATAGCCTCGCCATACTTCTCTGTAATAACGGATCCATAGTTAACGACTGTATTTGCTACGCCGTCAATCAATGGTGGGAAAGAATCATTGTAAAGTAAAACTTTCATTATTCTACCTCTGGAACTGTCCTTGAAATGTAGTCGCTAAGGAGCATCTTGATGTCTCTAACAGAAAGATACTCGTATCCCATGTCGAACTTAAGTCTCTTGGCTGCCTTAACCACAATCTTTTCGCAATGGTCAAGAGCTGTTGCCATATCCTCGTCGGATGGAACCTTAGGTCTATTATCCTCTGTGTCGGAGGAATCCAAATTCATCTTATCAAACATCTTATCAAAGGCCCTTACTGCATGCTCAAAGGTCTCTGTAATATACTTTACCTGGAATTCGTTGAACTCAGGAGAGGGGTTAGCACCTGTTCTAACATACTCGGGTTCACAGTTATAGTATATGTAGCTAATCATGGAAGCATCTACATACTTCTGTCCCTTAAGCTTATCCAATCCCTCTGTAACTGCCTCGCAGAAAGCAAAAGCAATACCCATTGGGTGATAGAAAAGTTCCTGTGGATTCTTGTCATTGAGCCAAGACAACACTGGTGCTGTGTCAACGTAATCTGTATATGGGGATGCTGGCAAATGCTTGAAACTGCGGCAGAACGCAAAAGCAGTAGCCTCCTTGTCGAAGGCATAGTATTTGCCGTTATTGTCTATCAAATAATAAGACCTAGATGAGCCATTTGGCAGGTCGTCAATTGCGTGAATAAAATATGCAGTCTGACCTCTGTGTGTCACTCTAGTTACGTGGCACTCAAGTGGTCTAGAAAGTCTGTTAAAATCCATAACTATCTCCTATGTTTAGATGGCATATGGCAAATAATATCACATTGCCACCCTTTAGAAAAGTTACTTGCGAGTTTCGGCCTTCACGATTTTGTACATTTCCTCTGCCGCCAATCTAGCCTTAGCAACTACGTCGCCACAGTTCTTAGGGAAGCAGTAGTACAAAACTTTGTCGTCTCCGATGCTAATAACATCTCCGATTTCGTACCAGTTAAAGTCAGAATACAAACAGTAAGAAGCCAAAGGCTTTTGTGTGTAATGGAGCTTACCATCACAGCCTGTAAGCTCGAAGCCATCTCTGTTATGGACAAGTCTACCTGATCCAACTCTGTAAAGAGTCTTGGTATCTACCATCATGGCAATATCTACATCAAGATCCAATTGGTACTTACCGTCCAAAATCTCTCTGCGAACCATGTCTCTCTCCCACTTGTACCAGTCTGGAACGTGGTTAAAGATATGTACGCCATCGTCTGCCTTAAGATATCCATACTCGTCCAAAGTCCATGTCTTACCACAGTCATGGCATGTAACTTTGATACCCTTACCTTCCATGCAAGCCTCGTGACCGCAGTTGGGGCACTTGTAGAGAACTCTGTTAAGGTAATCTGCTCTCCATGGCACGTCGATCTTAACCTTGTTCTCCTGCTGCCACTTCCAGTTGTCAAAGGAGAAATACTTCTGGATAACTTCGTTAATTTCCTGAGTGCTCATTTCCTTAAGCTGCTCTGGTGTCAAAGCGTATGTAACCTCTGCATTAATATCTACCTTACGAACCTGAATGTTGTTGTACAGTGGATCTCTAGCGAATGCACCATGTGTTGTTACGATTACCAAAGGCTTACGTGCCATCTTAACCATGGCGCCAAGGCTCTCTGGCAATGTTGTGCATGTACCGTCGAAGCTATAGCTTGCCTCTGGGTAAACCAAAAGGGAGCTGTTAAGCTTATTAAAAACTCCTCTAATCTGAGAAATAAGTTTAGGATCTGTTACATACTTATGTGTAGGGATACATCCAATCTGACGCATGAGCCAGTTCTTACCAACAAAGCCGTCGGATGTTACGATGATGTTATATCTTCTGGGGAACAAAATGCTCTCAGCAATTGCAAGGTCTACGAAGCTGGAGTGGTTCATAAGAACAAAGCATGGCTCCTTGGGATCCAGCTTATCCATGTTAAACTCCTGCACCTTAAAGTTAGAAGGCACAGTCATAAAGAGAGAAACTGTTTTCTTAAGCAAAGTAAAGAACAGGTTAGGTCTCTTAGCCTTAAATGCCTTAGGTGGCTTAAGTGACATTACGTAATCGTAGGATGCTGCAACTGATTTAATCTTCATGTACCCTCCATGAGTCATAGTTCGTAATATAAACTATATATTACATCAACTTAAACAAACTTAAAAGATGACATTTTTTGCGTTCATCCAAGATAGGCAGAAATTACCTTAGGATTTCTCTGAACTTCCCTTGGTGTCCCTTGGCAAATCACCTTGCCAAAATCTAAAACATAGATGTAATCGCAAAGTCCCATTACCAGATCCATGTGGTGCTCAATTAACACAAGGCTTAGTCCCATCCTATCTACCAACTGCCTAAGGTCACATTTAAGCTTCATGATCTCAGTGGGATTCATTCCTGCTGCAGGTTCATCTAGCAAAATCACCTTTGCCCCAGTTGCAAATGCTCGGACAATCTCCAGTTGTCTCTGCTGTCCATATGGTAATTCTCCTGCCAAAACCTGAGCCTTGGCATGCAAATCAAAGAGTTTAAGGAGCTCAAAAGCCTCATTTTTTACCTCATTCTGTCTCCTTATGTAATATTCTGTTTTAAACAGACTATTTTTTAGACTAATTCGCCCTTTATTGGCTACAGAAACCATGACATTTTCCAACACAGTCATATTTCCAAATAACCTTATGTTCTGAAAGGTCCTTGCAACACCAGCTTTGACAAATTGGTCCATGGATTTACCCTCCATACCAATACCATTTACATATATTTTCCCACTTGTTGGGGCATATACTCCCGTTAGCAAATTAAAGACTGTGGTCTTACCGGCTCCGTTAGGGCCCATTATTCCTACTATCTGTCCCTGACAAACTCCCATGTTAAGGTCCGAAACAGCATGGATTCCCCCGAAGGATATACTCACGTTTTCTGTCTGAATTAATCCTCTACCTTCCACGTTTCCTCCTTGGCACATACAGAACAAATGCCATTAGCAAAAGGCCATAGACTAACATGGGATAACTAAATACCACCCCAAGGAATCCCGGCATTTGGTTAAGTCCCATTTGGCCCAAGCCATAGTTCAGGATACACATTACTGTTGCAGACACTATTACTCCCCTAACCGAACCAAGACCTCCCATTACACATATGGCTACCAAAAAGGAGGAGCTCAGTATTCCATTATTTGCAAAGCCAAAGGTGGCCGTCGTAAGTGTGGTCATGCTACATGCGTATATTCCACCGGCAAGGCCTGCCAATCCAGCAGACATGGCAAAGACCCTTATCTTGCATCCTGCCACATCTATTCCACAGGCAGCTGCACCAATTGAATCATGACATATGGCCCTAATGTTATTGCCCATGGGTGAATTCAAGAAACAGTCTAAGACATACAAAACCGCTCCTACTGTAACCACAGGGAGCCATATCCACCTACACAGCATGGAATTGCTAAAACCTAGTCCGCTCCTATACAAAACAGAGGAACTCGACCCTAAGCTCAATCCCTCCATACCTGCAAAAGACAGATTGTTGATCACGTTCACCACTATCATGCCAAAGCCCAGTGTTAATATGGCCAAATAGTCTCCCTTTAGCCGTAAGGCCGGTATTCCTATCAGATACCCTATGCCCCAGGATAGAATCGTGCCAAAAAGTATAGAAACAACCACAACCAACAAGTAGGTTATTCCTGCTTTTGCATGGAAAACACCCTGTCTCTGGCACCAAAGTGACAAAAGGGCAGACGAATAGGCACCGATTGCCATAAAGCCGCAATGTCCTAGAGATAACTGTCCCATTGTGCCAACAACTAGGTTAAGTGCCAAAGATGCCAAAACCATGAAGCTAATTTGCCATATTAACGGCACTACTCTTCGGGAGAAAAATATACTTTCGGTTCCAAATAGACACACTACTACGGCTACTGCGCCAACTAAGAGAAAACGTCTGCCCCTCATACCTTTTCTCTCCTATTTTCGCCCAGTATTCCTTCAGGCTTTACCAAAAGCACAACAACCAATGTCAGAAACACAACTGTCTCCGACATGCTGGAAGATATATAGCTTACTGTGAAGGAATAAATTAACCCGATTAGCAATCCCCCCGCCATGGCACCTGGCAGAGAGCCAATCCCACCTAAGACACCTGCTACAAAGGCAAATAACCCTAAACTAGTTCCTGCCACAGGAGATGTACCTGGATATACAGAATACCATAGAGCTGAAGCCACTCCTGCAAGTCCCGCTCCTATTCCAAAGGTCCATGCAATTACCTTCTCCCTACTTATTCCCACCAATGCCACCGCTTCCGCATCTTGAGAAACTGCCCTCATGGCCCTGCCAATGTGCGTTTTGTTAACCATCCATTGCAACAATCCCATGGACGCAAGGCTAACAGTAATAGTTATAGGAGTTGTCCATGCCATGGAAACACCTAAGCATCGAAACCTTCCTACTGGCAGAAAAGATGGCACCACAGCCCCGTACAATGTTCCTGTTGCTCGCAAATAGTATTGAGCAACATTTTGAAGCATGAGGCTAACTCCCATGGCCATAATTAGGGCTGACATTTTTCGACCTCTTTTGCGGGCAGGAGCATACAGCAAAACCTCCATTCCAACCCCCACAACTGCACAGACAATTACTGCCAGCAAAACAGCTATTCCAAGGGGCAGTCCCATCCCCCTCAAAACTGGAATTGCCCACAACAAAGCGTACCCTCCTACCATGATCAGGTCGCCGTGGGCAAAGTTAATCAGCCTGACTATGCCGTAAACCATGGTATATCCAATGGCAATAAGGGCGTATATGCTGCCCATCTGTAGTCCCGTAAATAGAGTTTGAATAAATTTCTCCATTTACTGCTCCCCTACGGTTATTCTTCCACGAAGTCTAGTTTCCACCTTGTTTTCCTCTAGATTCAATGGGTTAAAAATATACTCCACAATAACTGCTCCCTTAATTGGAGTACCTGTTCTGTCAAAGGCAAAATCACCTGTAACGCAGGAATATCTGTAATCCACATCTCCCAAGGCTTCTCTTACCTTAGATGGCTCCCAGGACCCTGCTCTCTCTATGGCATCTGCCAAAACATAGACTGAATCGTATGCTAGGGCTGTGAACGCATCTGGGAAATATCCATAAAGTTCTATGAATTTCTGTGAAAAGTCTGCTCCCTTGCCTTCTCCAGGGAAATAGTGGTTAATAAAAAGCACATTATTAAAGTCAGACAAATCTCCTGTCTGGTATTGGAGACCATTGGCGCCATCGTACCCATCTCCTCCCATTATGATCCCTTGGAACCCAGCTTGCCTTGCCTGATGCACCAGATATGGACCTACGGTGTAGTAATAAAAGGGTGCAAAGACATATCCTACTTGAGATCTGGCCAAGGCAGACCACTGATTGGAGTAGTCCTGGGTCAAGGCTACATCTGCCACTGTTTCCACATCTACTATTTGTAAGTCTAAAATTTCACAAGCCTTAACAAAGGCGTTATATATACCCTTGGAATAGGCGTCAGAGGCACAATAAAGGACTCCAACCTCGGAATATCCCATTCCCTTTGCACACTTTGCTGCAATTGCTCCTTGGAAACTATCTGCAAAGCACACCCTAAATACGAAGTCATCTCCTCCTGCAATGCTGTCCTCTGTAGCTGTGGGTGTAAGCAAAATAACCTCTTCTTGGTTCGCTATATCTGTAATAGCAGCAGTACAGGCAGATGTAACAGAACCAATAACCAGACCCACCTGGTCTGCCACAAGAGAGTTCATACAATTAACCGTCTCTGTGGCCTCCATTTTGTCGTCCTTAATGACCAACTCCAGTTGTCGTCCACAGACTCCGCCCGACTTGTTAATCTCATCCACGGCCATTTTATATGCGTCTGTCATGGACTGGCCATACACCATTAGAGCCCCTGTATTTGGAGATATTATGCCAATCTTGATTGTGTCCTCTTCCGCTCCACATCCTGTCAAAAGAAGGGCAACAAAAAAGACAGTCAAAACTCCCTTTAGTAACTTGGTCATATTTGCCTGCCTTTGTTTTTCTATTAAATTGTATGCCGTATATTTAGGTGTATGATACGTGGATGGTATGTGTTTCTCAACATCTCTCACCGCATTGACACAAGTCTCTAGCTGTTCTGCTTAGATTATACACTACTCCCTATGAGATTATTGCGGTTCAATGCCTATACCCATATGGTAGTATAGGGGGTGTTACCTGTTTTCGCCGCAGTCCACCATCATTAAACACATTATCAGGAGATATTTCAGTAATATTGCCATTATCATCGTATTCATAATAATAGCTGAAGACAGGTTGTTGGGAAAGTCCCAAGCCTTTAAAGGTTTCAGGAATATTCCTGACAAGTCTGCGTTTGGGTGACCAAACGCGATGCTTGCTGGGATAGTGTATTTTAAACCGTGCTCATAATGTAATGTTAATGATTTCTTCCATTCCAAACCGATTCAGAAGATAATGTTCAATTTTAATCCCATCTTTCTTCCAATACGATAAACGATTATCAGGATCTAACAAATTCATAATTGACCTCAATCGATTATGAGGATACCCTAATTCGTTTTCTAAAGCTTTTTGTATTTTTTTATAACGACAGTCCAAAGTTTTACCTTCTACTGTTGTATTAGGAGATATCGTTATAGCAATTAATCTCTCCCCGTTAAATTGAAATGAAATGAAAAAATCAACATCAAGAAACAGTAATTTTGATTTGACAACAATTTGCATTTCAGTAGGTATGTCTATTGGAATATTGTTTTTACGGGAATAACTAATAAACTCTGTTTTTGATTTTGAAAAAGGCATTTCAACATCAAACGAGTCAAGCATGAGATACTCCCATATGTTAATTTGTTTCATTATAGTTACCTCCCTCTCATCCTAGTGGTGTCAAAAATCCAAATTGCACCAATCGTTGAACAGACATCCAAGAAAAGTACTGAACACCGCCACCAGGCCCCCATGCACAAGAGTCAACAACTCCCGTTCTAAAAGTAAACGGTCGATTTACCACATAGGAAGTTAAATTACACGAATTTTCCGGAGTTAATGCCAATTGATTGATAGAAGTTCCTGGATCAGTTAAATACCTACCGTACTGGCTACCATAGCGGGGGACGTATTTTCGCCGCAGTCCATTTTCTTCCTTTATTTATCCCATTTTATTTTTTATCATATAGGACATTATCCAAAGGAATACTATAATTCCAGAAAAAATGAAAGTTTTCTCAAAGCCATTTGAAATACCCAATATGCTCAAAAGTTTTTCATACTTTGCAACACCTACAAGTTCGCATATTATGCTAAGAATAACTACTAAAGCTGCCCCTCCACTCAATATTGCATATACTATTTTTACAACTTCTCTTAATACTTCCTTCATTTTAATACATATCCTCTTGACTTAGCTCTACTTTCAGGATCATTAGAAAATGCAGAATTAATTGTGTTTACCCACGCAATCGCAGCAAATGCATAAGGCATTGCCTTACCACCAGTTGATTGTAGTGTTTGATTCAATGTCTGAATTCCTCCAAAATCCTTAACAACCGTTGCTGTTAAAAAATGATTAGCTCCTATTCCTACTGTCTTGGTGAAAGGGGTAAAACCTATTATTTTCAAGCCGTTATCATAAATTGCTTCAATTGTATCTTGTGTGATTTGATTACTATCATCTTCCTCCAATACCCCTTTTTTTACTTGCAACACGGCGACTTCGGTTGTTTTTGCTAATAAAGTTAATGTAGCACTTATCATCGCAACACCAGCAACAGAACCTGCTCCATAGGTCATAACTGTTATTGTCGTAGCTACAGCTACAACAGTAGCTACCGTAACAATAGCAATCCATTTATTTGCCCAATCTGGCAACTCACCTGTTGGATCGGTCATATTCACAGGATTATTTGCACAGTACGCAAACATATTAGATCCTGTAAGCTCATCTCCTGTACTTGCATAGCCATCTGCATTAATAAACCTGCACATATCAGGATTGTAGTATCTAGTGTTGAGATAATACAGCTGTGTTTCTGTATCGTAGACATAATCTCTGTAGCGGATGGGGTTATACTTACCTACTGTGCCAACCTTAGAGCCTGTCATGTTTGTTAACTTACCCCATGCGTCGTAGGTATATTCGACAACCTTTGTTCCACTACCATCAACCAGAGCAACAACATCACCCTGAGCATTAGTTACTACATAGTATGTGTCTGTCAAGCTACTACTAATATATTGTATGGCCATGAGGCCAAGCTGTCCATACTGGAAATACATCTCACATACTACAGTAGAACCATTTTTCACCTTCATATACATTAACTGCATATCGTTATAGATATAGTGATATGTAAGTGTTCCATTAGATTTAGTAAGTCTTTGACCAGTTGCATCGTATGTATAAGACCATGTTGTTGTGCCGTCATTTTGACTTGCTAGCTGTCTGCCACGCGCCCATGTATAAGTCCACGTGCCATCACTTAACGTGTTGCCTATTGCATCATAAGTTATCGACTTGCCATTATAAGATGTAAGCAAGTCTGCCCAGCTGCTATCTGTATAAGAGTAGGATACGGTTTCTAATACAGAGCCCAAGGTGCCTGTTGTATATGCATATCTCTTCTTAGAGGTTATATTGCCACCTAAGTCATAAGTATAAACCCATGTCTCGTTATTTATTTTATCATTTACTCTAGTTAACTGATTTATGGAATCATATTGGAATTCCACACCATCCCCATCATTAAACACATTATCAGGAGATATCTCAGTAATATTGCCATTACCATCGTATTCATAATAATAGCTAGATGTTGTTCCACCATAGGTATTAATCCACTGTGATACTACAGTTGTAGTAGATACAAGCATGCTGCTTGCATGACTATTATTCGGTGCTTTGTAATCCAAACTTGTAGTCACTACATTCGTGGCACCCTCTTTAGAATAAATAGTTGCCAATCTACCAAGAGTATCATAAGCATAAACCTGTCTTTGTGATATAGAATTAGAACCAAAAGTTTCTGCAATTTCAGTCAATACATTATTGTCGTTATAACTATAATTTGAGATTAAAAACTTATCATTTACAATGGCTTTTATGCCAGTTACATTATTCAGTTGGTTATAGCTATACTCCTCCTGATACAAAACATTGTTTCCAGAAGTTATCCTATATTTTTCTAATCTACCTGTTTCGTCATAAACATACTTCGTAATAGTAGCAGCATCCGAATCTGTAACCTCAGAAAGTCTACCTTCCTGATCATAGGTATATGTAAGACCTGAATTGCCATTTGAACCATATGTTATACTAGATGTCCTTCCGTGCTCATCGTAAACATAATTAATGCTATGACCATTACCATATACGAGGGTTGTTAGCTGCTTCTCATATGCGTTATTGTAGGTGTAAGATGCTAATGTTCTAGAACCAACCTTTACACTACTTATGAGGTCACAATTGTTATACAAGAATGAATAGTCTGTATCATCTGTAGCAGATTGTCCTGTATGAGTTAGCACGCTTAACATTCCCTCTGAATAAGCATTTGTCTCCTTTAGCGTAGCCGTTCCATTAGATTTAGATGTAGACACAAGTCTTCCTCTAGAATCATACTTGTATTCAGTTCTAGTAGAGGTTGTATCATTAGGATACTGAACCCATATAAGACGTCCTGTAGCCGTATCATATCCATATCTAGTCTTATTTCCTACGGTATCTGTAATCCAAGACAAATACTCACCATTAAAAGTATACTGTGCTTCAATGCCTATTTGCTTTGGATTTGATGTTGTTCCTACAAAGGACTTTATATTATTGCCATAGTCATCATAAACATAGGAATATACTATGCCCTCTGGTGTTGTTTCCTTTATTACTTGGTTATACGCATTGTATACATATCCATACTCTGTTTTGTCCGGAAGTTTAACAGTCTCTATGTTGTTTTTATTCTGTGTAGTATAGGTTAAAGTTGTTTCTCCTCCATTTGCATCAATAATCTGGCTTATGTTTGCATCAGTGTTATATGTGTATTCTGTACCGAACTTCTCCCTATATATTTGGATTCCGTCAAAATATGCAGTATTAAGGTTAAAGTCGTAAAGAAGAGTTATTTTAATAGAGGTAACTGTTCCATTTACTTTTACCTCTTC
The DNA here is from genome assembly GCA_017559445.1 of Clostridia bacterium. Taxonomy (GTDB): domain Bacteria; phylum Bacillota; class Clostridia; order RGIG7378; family RGIG7378; genus RGIG7378. The sequence continues at coordinate 2,438 of JAFYSJ010000003.1, read as the reverse complement.
AGCTAAATATTGCCAATTGTTAGTAGAGTCTATATCTGGATTAAAGGAGAAGATATCCTGACTTATTAGGTTACTATTATTATAAAGCTGCACCTTTATTCCAAACATTCTATCTTGTGCATAAGTTTGTACTTCACCTAATCGTGCAGAATCTGCCTTAGCCCAAGCTGATACTACAAATGTATCTCCACTTTTGCCGGAAATACTAATCTCCTGAGATGCATATGCACGGCTATTAGGATCTCCTTCCATCTTGATTACATTGTTATCCAAAGTGTCTGTGGCTGAAGATATATTTACTCTACTTATTCTGGTGGAATCAGAAAGATCCCATCCCAATATACCAGAGCTTGTATTAGAACTAGCAAAATCGCTGTTTCTGACTATGTTAAATCTTGTAGCTGTCTTGCTCTCCTCTAACTGAAGTGAATCAATATATATAGTTCCATTTCCATTCAAAACCAAATATGGATAAATTCTTGCCTGACTTGTTCCTGTATGTGTATATGTAACACTAATTCTCGTCCACTGACCACTTGTATTAGATACATAGTCGCTATGAATTTGACCAGAATATGATGTAGAAAGAGATAAATAGAAATTTCCATCAATTGCACTCGTAGTTTTTACATACGCAGAGAAAGTATAAGACTCTCCAGGATTTATGTATATATAGTCCGTAAAATTATATACAATTCCTGGTGTAGAGGATGTGCTATTTCTAGAAAATTTAATAGATTCCGATCCTGTATGATACTCGCTAGTATTAGTTTCAACAACACCTGATGTATACTGCGCCATCTCTTTCCAGTATGTACTCCAATTTTGGAGTGTTGGATCACTAAATTTATTACCCGTTGTACTTTGAGTAATAGAAGATAATGTTAGCTGGTTCTTTCTTGCTGCACCAGTAACACTTGTGCCTTCGTCGTAATTATTAACCGTATACTCTCCATATACAGCATTACCTTTATCATCCTGCACACAGATTGTATTACCATAATCATTAAACTGTAAGATATGCATGTTTCCAGACCTATCCTGCATGGCTGTCTGATTTTGAGCATAGAAGAAATTCAATTGGTTTCCAGAGGCTGTATTATTATTGAGATTAATTTCCTCTGAGACACTTTTAACCTTTTTTATAGAACCTGCTGTATAAGTAATATAAATGTAATAGTTTGTATCATATTCCCTTACAGAGCTTAATAATTTGTTGCTTCCATGATACAGTGTGGTCGCTGGTGTGCCGTCTCCATACTCAATTTTGGAAATTTGTCCATTAGAATTGTACGTAAAGGATACTGAATCAAACGGGGAAGTTGCCCCTTTTGCTGTAACTGTTATTGACTTAAGAAGACCTGTGGTTTGGTCGTACTCATACGCGTAAACTCTGTCAGATTCATCCGTTATCGTATCTATTTTATACATATTTGAACCAGACGGTGCCTTATATGTAATCTTTATTGTTGAGATGTTTTCATTGTTTTTTATAATGCTAATTAGTCTTCCATTTGTACCAAATAAAAGCTTATTGCCTTGTTTGTCTACAATTTCTGCGCTAGAAATCTCATCATCTTCCTCTACAAATATAGGAATGGTAAGGCCGGTATTTGCATCATCTACGTATATGCCATTTCCCTTATATTTAAAGTAATGTTTTGTTCCATCTCCATCTTCCCAAACTAGTAGATTGTATCTGTGCTTTCATCTTCATACTTATATACTCTTTGGTTATAGTTCGTCTTCCATCCATATCCTATACCATACATGTTTTCAGATACACTTGCTGAGTTATACACATGACTAATAGCTACAGGGTGATTTCCACCATATGACAGGTCCGGATGTATCCATGTAAGATTGCCAGAAAATAGGTTTACATATCCTGTACCACCTACACCACAAGGCACAGTTGCATACTCCCATGCATCCTCTAAACCTTCTGCATTAATGTAGTAAACAATTAGTATTGGAAGTGGATTATCTCCCTGATTGTCCGATGAATAGAATCTCTTGTAGTCTGTAGCACTAGACTCATTGTATGCAGTAATAGCAACACCATTGTTTACACCAGTCTCATACCACTGTCGTGCTAAATCTGTAATATCCCAATAATAGTAACCTGCGTTTTTAACTAGCAGATAATCTTCGTAAGTGCTTGAAATAGTTGGCTGGTTAGCCCAAGTAAGGCTAACACCATTTGTTTGAGCCTTCCAGGAAGATGTAATTTCGCTTACGCAGATAGTCATATAATCCGCATCACTTACGGCCTTATACAAACCAAGCTCTGCATGGGTAATTACATTACCAGTAGATATCCCTGGCAAGCTTGTGAACTTAACAAAAGATCTAAGCCTACCATAGTATGAGTTCTTACCTGCTCTTAAGTACATAACATTGTAACCAAATGTATCTAGGTCACTATTTGTCTCTGC
>JAFYSJ010000026.1 GCA_017559445.1 Clostridia bacterium | reverse complement strand
CAAGCAAATTGATTTCTAGTATTATTAAATTCACGGAGCATATATTTAATCCTTTTAGTTGGTTGTCGTGAATTAAACTTTAAGGTATGTATGCTCCTTTTTCAATATCATCATTCCCACAAATTATTAGAAGAGCCAATTATTATGGCTACAACGATGATAATAATGAATATTTTTTTCATTTTCCTGCTCCCCCTTATTTCTCTTTAAAAACACAAAGAGCGCCCATACCCCATACAGAGTACAGACGCTCCCACGTAAGTCTTTCTAATATTATTTAGGACTATGGTGGTAGAGGCTATGCCTCTGCGAATACAATGATCTAATAACACTTCGTGTCCTAAAATCTACATTCTTATTTTAGCATAGTTAAGTATCTTTGAAAAGAAAGGGCATAACAACCATTTAGCTGCTATGCCGTGAATCAATTCTTTATTAAATTTCTACCCAGCTATCACCGGCAACAAATGCATACATGTGCAGGTCCTCAACAGTATTGAATGTTGTGACAAAGGCCTTACGTCTAACGCCCTCGTATGTCATGCCTATCTTGCGCATAACACCACCGGAATTAGGGTTAGAGCCACAATGCTCTGCCTGTACTCGCACAAAACCAACCTGATTAATGGCGAACTTAAGCACCTCTAATGCTGCCTCGCTCATATACCCCTGATGCCACCATTTTTGACCAATACAGTATCCCAACTCACAACTAAGTCTAGCATCAGAAACATCCAGCAAGCTAATTGTACCAATGGCCATACCTGTATCCTTAAGTCTAATTGCCCAATGGAAAAAGTTGCCGTTATCGTAGTGGTTAGACCAGTTCTCCAGAATCTGTCTTGTGACACCTACGGAGTCGTGGGGCTCCCAAGTCATGTACTTAGTAACCTCTGAATCATTTGCCCAATTATTATACATGTGCTCTGCATCCTCAGGGCCAATCTTAGACAGAATAAGTCTAGATGTCTCTAAAGTTACAGTGCCAATGCTGTTTAAGTGATGGAGTCTCATGCGAAATATGTTGCCAAAATGTCGTTAACAAGTCTGCCGTCAGCCTTACCCTTAACAAGTGGCATAAGGTTCTTCATGATGAGACCCTTGTGCTTACCCTCTGGAGCTGTGATATCAAGATCTGCCAATACCTTTTCGATAGTTGCGCGGATCTCTGCCTCACTCATCTGCTGAGGAAGGAACTCGGACATAATTGCGATGAACTTGTTGTTCCTGTCGATGAACTCCTGTCTGGAGGGATCTGCCATGGCGTTAGCTTCCTTAAGCTGCTTAACCTCCTTGGCGATGATGCCGTTCTCATCATCCTCTGTCAAATCCTTACGTGTGTCAATCTTAACCTGCTTAATAGCAGCCATGAGAAGATTGAGTGCTTCCTTACGCTCCTTGTCGCCTGCCTTCATAGCAGCAAACATAGCTTCTCTAATCTGTAATTCCTTGCTCATTTTTACCTCCTATAAGTCATGGTCAAACATGGCAGTATACTTGCCTCGTCCGATTATTATGTGATCTAAAAGTTCCACTCCAAGCATTTTTAACATAGCAGCAATACTACGCGTCATGGCCTTGTCCGATGCAGATGGGGCCAAGGTACCTGCTGGGTGGTTGTGGGTCAAAACGACCCTGGTGGCTCCATGTTTTAGAACCTGTTCTGCCACAGTTCTCTGGCTAACGCTGGCCTCTGAAACTGTGCCTCCCGCTAGCTTTTCTGTAGCAATAACCCTGTTAGAATTATCCATGCAAACCATGAATAATGTTTCCTTAACATACCCTGTCAAAAGCTTAACACAATACTCTCCTGCCCGCTCGCGACTATCTAGGACAACGCCATGTTTAAGCTTGCTGAGCTCGTAATGTCTCGCCATTTGGGGTATTAACTTGATCAAAGTAGCCGTGTGATTGCCAACCCCTGGAATTTTAACTAGTTCCTCCACCGGAGCGTCCATGGCATTACCTAGGCTACCAAATGTGTCGATTATGATATGAGATAGTTGATTTGTGTCGATTCGAGGGACGGCGAAGAATAACAGCAACTCCAGCGCCTGATGCTCATTAAATGTATCTAAGCCTTGAGTCAAAAACTTGTTAATCACTCTGCTACGGTGACCCTCGTGTACTGACATTAATCTATAATCTCGTACATTCCTGTGGCTCCGTCCTTAGGCATATGCTCTGCCACTGCCACAACCTTAGCCTTGGTACAACCGTTACCAAATCTAATCTCTAAGATGTCGCCCACCTTAACCTCGGTAGAAGGCTTAGCCACCTTGCCGTTAATGGAAACTCTGCCTCCATCACAGGCCTCCTGGGCAACTGTTCTACGCTTTATGATTCTAGATACCTTAAGGTACTTGTCTATACGCATAATTCCTCCAAACAATTTGGTGCTAAATGCAATTTGTCCCATTATATATCATCGACAAATCACATAACAACCTTGGACTACTGTCTAGTCCAAATAATGACCAAAGTTCCCCTTTTCACTGAAACTGTGGCACTCTTTCCCACCAACTTGTTGCTAACTCCAATTGGATAGTATGGGTCCATCTGAGCATTTCGGAGAGAGTATTCCATTCCGCTAATGCTTACACCCTCTGCCGTTTCGCCAAGGGCAAAAATAGACACTGTGTCATAGCAGTTCTTAGGGAAGCGCATTGTATCGTTGGTAATTGCAGTAATAACCTGCTTATTTGAAACCAAATAACCCTGGCCACCTCTTCTAGAGATGTACTGAAGCACCTGCAAATTTGCGATGGTGTGGTCCAATCTACCGCCTGTTCCAGCGAAAATGCGGAACTCCTTGTATCCCTTGTCCAAACCAATCTTAACAGCCAACAATGTGTCTGTATCATCCTTAACAGATGGGTACTTGGTAATCTGTACGCCAGCTGGTGCCTCGTCCAAAGAATCCATGTCTCCAACGATTAAGTCCGGCTTAATTCCAAGCTGCTTGAGATGCAAATATCCAGCATCTGCAGCAATAACATAGTCACCCTTAACTGGCGAAACGCCTGAGCCATCCCACTGGCCAGCTGCGAAAATGTAGCAAATTCTAGACACCTTAAATCTCCTGTCTTATTCTCTCGTAAATCAAAATAGATGCTGCTGCAGAGGCATTAAGAGACTCTGAGCCACCTGGCATAGGGATATACACGTTACCTGTGCAGGCATCTATAACCTCCTGGGAAACGCCATTTCCTTCATTGCCAATTACAATAGCAACCTTCTCCGGCTCCCAAAGCTTAAGCTGTGTATATGGTCTGCCATTTTCAAGTGCTGCTGCGTAAATATCGTAACCATCCTGACGCATTTCGCCAATCTTCTGGGCCAAATCCTTAACCCTGTGAATGTTCAAAGCAAAGATGGATCCCATGGTGGAACGCAATGTCTTAGTATTGTATGGATCTACGCACTGGTTGCCCAAAACAATGCCTGTTGCACCTGCTGCATGGCATGTTCTAATAATGGTTCCCAAATTACCTGGGTCCTGCAACTTATCCAAAAGCACATAGAACTGTCTGCCCTCTGTGGGCACTGGCTTGTTAGCAGGTATCTCTACAGCTGCACACAAACCCTGGTCGCTAACTGTATCTGTCAAGCCATCCATGAGCTTGTCAGACAACAGCACCCAAGTTGTATTGGATAACTGATCACCATAAAGCTCCACAAGCTCCTGTCCGAATCTGTCGTAGTACTTCTGTCCCATGCACAAAATGTCGATTCCAACATTTCTCTGAATGGCTTCTGCTACAAATCTTCGTCCTTCAATGAAAAAAAGGCCGTGTTGTTCGCGGCCTTTTTTGTCCTTAATGCTTTTGAGCTTTTTGTATATGGAGTTATTCTCAGAAGTAATCTCTAATATACGCATATACTCGATTAAATTAGTTTGCTGCCTTAGCAATCTCAACAAGCTTTGCGAAGCCTGCTGCATCGTTAACAGCCATGTCAGCCAAAACCTTTCTGTTAAGCTCAACGCCTGCCTTCTTGAGGCCGCAGATGAACTTAGAGTAGCTAAGACCGTTAAGTCTTGCTGCTGCATTGATACGAGCGATCCAAAGGTTTCTGAAATCTCTCTTCTTTTGTCTTCTGTCTCTGTAAGCATAAACCAAGGACTTCATAACTGCCTGGTTTGCAATTCTGTACTGTGTGCTCTTAGCCAAGTAATAACCCTTAGCCATCTTAAGAATCTTCTTATGCTTTGCGTGAGTTCTAACTCCGCCCTTAACTCTTGCCATTTCTTATTACCTCCAAGATTACTTTGCGTAAGGAATCAACTGCTTTACTCTTGCTGCGTCTGCAGGGGATGCATATGCAGTAGATCTGTGCTGCTTCTTTGTCTTACGTGGCTTGCTGGACAAACGATGGCTACGGAAAGCCTGTCCCATCTTAATCTTGCCGCTTCCTGTAACCTTGAATCTCTTCTTGGAAGCGCTGTGTGTCTTCATCTTTGGCATTTTACGCCACCTCCTGATATTGATTAATCTTTCTTTGCGCTAAGCATCATAAACATGTTACGGCCATCGAGAGAAGGCTTCTTGTCCTGAACTGCTATGTCAGCCAAAGCCTCATAGAACTGGTTCATAACCTCCATGCCCATGTTGGTATACTGGATAGCTCTACCCTTGAAACGGATAGAAGCCTTAACCTTATTGCCCTCCTTGAGGAACTTAGTAGCTGCCTTAACTCTTACGTCAAAGTCATGCTGCTCAATCTTTGGGGAAAGCTTAACCTCTTTGATCTCAACAACCTTCTGGTTCTTACGAGCTTCTTTCTCTTTCTTTGTTTGTTCGAACAGATATTTGCTGTAGTCCATGATCTTGCAAACTGGTGGGGTAGCATTAGGCGCTATCAACACCAGATCCAGATCTCTGTCTGCTGCCAAGTCATTTGCCTCGTCAGATGACATGAAACCCAATGGAGTACCGTCAGTATCAATTACTCGTACCTCGGGTAATCTAATCTCCTCGTTCAACATCACTTCTTTGTTAGCTATTGTAACACACCTCCAATTCGCGATCGTGGCCTTCTGCTCACGTCTGTCCGAAAAATAAAATAAGAGCCGCGCAAAGTCGGCTCGTATCAGTGTAATCCGTAATGGAATGATCTGAAATTCTATACCCGCAAAGCTCAAATGCATGCAGGTGAGAAGGAGCCTTCTACTTCGTGCGCAAGCATTATATAGCATGCAGGTAAAGATGTCAAATACTTTTTTGATGTTTTTAGGAGAATTTTCTCCTGTGCGATGAACATTATTACTCACCTTGTTTTCACTGTCAATATCCTAGTTTTTAACTGCTATTTTGACCTCTTCCTCCTGCAGTGGGAAAGTAATTGTTTCCCCAATATTTCTGCCTGACAGGATCAAATCAGCCAATGGATTCTCCACCATGGTCCTCATGATTTCTGCAACTGGTCTTGCCCCTTGGTGGCGCGCATAGCTTTCCATCGCAATTGTGCTAGATAGTTCTTCTGAAAACTCCACCTGGCATCCCTCTTCGGCCAATCTTGCCTTAAGTTCCGAAAGCCTAAGTCGGGCAATATTTCTAAGGGTAGCCTCTGTCGGTGTTTCAAAGGTTATGACCTCGTCAATTCTGGCAATAAACTCCTTGGAAAATCCCGCTCCCAGCCTATACTTACTCTCCTGACCTTCGCCAAATCCTATGGAGCCGCACGTATCCTTGGAGTGGTTTGCCGTCATTATTATTACGGTATTGGTAAAGTCGGCCTCCCTGCCTTGGGAATCTGTAAGTCGTCCCTCATCCATTATGGTTAGTAGCAAATCTCTTACATCGTCACAGGCCTTATCCACCTCGTCAAAAAGCACTACAGAATAAGGGTTACGTCTAACCTTTTCAACCAGCATGCCCCCTCCTTCGTGGCCCACGTATCCTGGAGGTGAACCAATCAGCTTAGAAACACTGTGTTTCTCCTTGTATTCTGTCATGTCCACTCGGATCAGGCTAGAGCCATACCCAAGCTCAGTTGCCAAGGCCTTAGCAAGTTCCGTCTTGCCAACGCCTGTGGTTCCTAGGAACATAAGAACCGCAGAGGGCCTTCCCTTAGCACGGATTCCGGCTCTGCTTCTCCTAATGCATGCGCACACCTTGGAAATAGCCTTTTCCTGTCCCAATATTTTTTGGGACAATCTAGCCTCCATGGACATCAAATGGAGCTGTTCTTTTCCGTCTAAGGACCCCACCGGAATGCCTGTGGAGTTACTGCACATCTCTGCCACATCCTGCCAGGTTACCACTCCCATTCCCTCTATAGCCACCTTTGCGGCAGATTCATCCATCAAATCAATGGCCTTGTCTGGCAAATATCGTCCTGTCATATATCTTGCAGACAGTTCTGCAGCAGCCTTAATGGCCTCATCTGAAATTCTAATTCCGTGATACCTTTCGTAAGTGTCTCTGAGTCCATTCAAGATATCCATTGTCTCTAAAATGCTAGGTTCTCTAACCTGGATTTTCTGAAATCTTCTATCCAAAGCTCCGTCCTTTTCGATGGTCTTCTTGTACTCATCAAAGGTTGTTGCGCCGATTATCCTTATCTCGCCTCTGGCCATTATGGGTTTCATGATGTTAGATGCATCAATGGCACCCTCAGCGCCGCCTGCTCCCAAAATTGTATGGACCTCATCTATGAACAAAATAATGTTTTGGGCTGCTTTTACCTCATCAAGTATCTTCTTAATCTTTTCTTCGAACTCGCCTCTGTATTTGGAGCCAGCCACAACAGATGCCATGTCTAGAGAATAAATCCTGTATCCCATAAGGCATGTTGGTACACGATTTTTAACGATCATATCTGCTAAACCCTCTACAATTGCCGTCTTGCCGACTCCAGGCTCGCCTACTAAACAAGGGTTGTTTTTGGATCTGCGGCACAGCACTCTAATCATCCTGGCAAGCTCAATATCCCTGCCAATACATGGGTCCACCTCACCTTTTGCAGCCATGGCTGTAAGGTCCCTAGCTATTTTGTTAAGCAGAGGTGTCTCCACCACTGTCCTTTGTTTTTCTTCTGTCTTTGCCAATTTCCCTCCCTTAGATAACTCCACCAAAAGGACACCAACATTTACATCCATTCGCCTGAGTAATGCAGTGGCAAGACTATCTTTGTCCAGCAAAATAGCACTCAACAGCACCTCTGTGTCGATGATTCCTGTGCCCTCCTGAGCCATGTCCATTGACATATCAAAGACGTCCTTAACTCTGGGAGTGTAACCGATCAGTTCCCCCTGGTAATTGCCAATGCCTATTGTGTCGCGAATGCCAGCAATAACTTTGTCCTCCTCCACGTTAAACCTACGGAGAAGTTTAGCTGCCCTGCTGTCCCTAATTCTCAACATGCCAGCCAGCAAATGCTCTGTGCCTAAATATCTGTGTCCCAAGGAAACTGCACATTCCTTTGCGCCGTCTATGGCTGCCGCTGCCTGTGCAGACAATCTCTTGGCCATGAAATCCTCGGTAGTATTCTTTCCCATTTATTTTTACCTGTTAAATATTAGTTATTCTCTATTTGCCCATAAGAAAAACCACAACTTGACTTCTGGCTTCCTTGAGCATTTGATCTACCTGATTTTCCGGGAGTAACAAATGCAAAGATATTTCCTTAAGAGACATGCCGTCTATGTAATACTTGTGCATTATGTCGCCGTACACCGTAGTGTTGTGCTTGGCAAACTCCCTAATATACCCTTCACCAACCACTCTCTCCAGATTATCCATGTGGACCCCCCTGCGTTTTGCGCATTCATATATGTGAAACTTAAGACTGTTATTACAATATGTAGTTTTGGTATAATGATTACAAAAATGCGAGGAGGACAAAATGTCCATCAAAATTGATTTGTCAGGTCACGTGGCAGTTGTCACTGGCGGTTCTGGATACATTGGCAGAGTTATTTCACGTACACTTGCCCTGGCTGGCGCAAAAGTGGCAGTCCACTACCACAGCAATAGTGAAATGGCTAACAAAGTTGTTGAGGACATTAAGTCCATGGGTGGACAGGCAATTGCAGTCCAGGCCGATACTTCAGACCTTGGTTCTGCAGAAGCCATGAGGGATATTATCGAAGAAAAGTTGGGCACTGTAGATATTGTAGTAAACGCAGCTGTTGCCCAGTACGATTGGACCACAGTTTTGGAACAGGACTTAAAGGATTACGAAAGTCAGTTCCGCACATGTGTTATGCAGAACGTCTGCATGGCAAAGGCCTTCATTCCAAATATGCAGAAGCTAAATTGGGGTAGATTTATTGCCATTAACACAGAGTGTTCTGTACAGGCCTTCCCTACACAGAGCGCATATGTGGCAGGCAAACGTGGAATGGATGGCATGCTTAGGGTATTGGCTAAAGAAGTTGGTCAATACAACATAACCGTTAACCAGGTGGCCCCTGGATGGACTATTACAGATAGAGATAGACAAAACGGCACTGAGAAATGCCCCTCCTACGACGATAACGTCCCACTTAGACGCAGAGGCACAGATCAGGACATCTCCAACGCAGTATGCTTCTTAGCATCTGACTTGGCAAGCTACATAACAGGCGTGTACTTGCCTGTATGCGGTGGAAACATAATACCGGGATTATAAACTAAACAGCAGCTAGGTTAACCTTAACTGCTGTCTTATTTTCTATACTTTTGTGTTAGCAAAGGGACATACTGCAATGCATCTACCACATACGGACCCTCTGCCAATGTGACCATATGCCTTGGTCATATGTGTAGAACATGTGTCTGCATTAACCAGCTCATCTCTAGGCACACCAGGCTGCCAAAGGCCTCCCTGAATAGCACCAGATGGGCAGTTCTCCTTGCACAAGAAACAGTCTCCACAATTCTTAACTGCCAACTTGGCCATTTCATCACTTCTGTCTACTGCTTCTTCAAAAGGCGCATTAGTAAGAACTGAACCAAATCTAACAGATGGACCATACTGCTCTGTTATGAGCAAGCCATTTCTACCAATCCAACCAAGTCCTCCATGAACTGCACCAGTCTTGTGTGGAAACACTCCTCTGTAGTCTCCAGGCCTATCCTTAACAGACTGAGATGCGGGAATAGCACATGCCATGTAACCCTTTCTCTGGAGTTCGATAACCAATCTAGTAGTGATCTGGTCGATAAGTGTGTTTACTGTCCTGTAATGCTGAAAATATGTATAGGTAGGACCATCCATAATCCCTGAAATAAGGAAGTCTGACAGATGCACTCCAACAGTTATACAATTAGGCAATGAAACTAAATCTGGATCCACAGCATTTCCAACATAGGAAATAGCGAAAAGGTCTGCGCCCATGTCTGTGGCAATATTCTGCAATCTATCTGTAAAACTCATACTCACTTCTCAATACACATATATCCTGGTTTAATCCAACCTGCCTTACGCAATGCTCCATCAATAAGAAGAGTCAATGCTGCAGGAGCAACAATGTGCATAATAACAATTTCTGCCAAAACAATCCAGTTATTTGTAGAAGCACTCATTGCTGCAAAGGCACCAAACTGACCAACGAGACCAGATGTACCCATACCAGCACCAGTAGCTGTATTTGTCATCTTAAGCAAGCATGTAGAAACAGGTCCCAAAATTGCGCCTGCCAATGTGGGAGCAATAAGTATCTGGGGATGCTTCATAATGTTACCAATCTGGAGCATAGATGTACCAAGTGCCTGAGAAAGGAATCCGCCTACGCTGTTATCCTTGCGGCTAGCAACTGCGAAACCAATCATCTGTGCGCTACATCCTACTGCTGCTGCACCTGCTGCCAAAAGCATACCACTTGTCATATTTACACTGCCCCAAAGTGAGATACAAAGGGCTGCGCTACTAATAGGAGCTGTAAGAGCAAGACCTACCAAAACAGCAACTGTAATGCCCATGATAAAAGGATTCATCTCTGTGGCGTTACCAATAACTGTGCCGAGCCAGCTCATGAAACTCTGGAAATAAGGTCCAACCAGAATACCAACAAAACCACCGGAAACAATAGTTACAAAAGGTGTAACTACGATATCCAACTTAGTTCTACCTGCTACCAAGTTACCAATCTCTGCGCCAACTACGCCTGCAAGGTATGCGCCCAAAGGACCACCTGCTGCATATCCAATGGCACCTGCTGCAATGGAAGAAAATACTACAAGTCCCTTGCACTGGAAACCATATGCAATAGCTGCACCAATCGCTGCACCAATTACAGGAGAAGATGCACCTAAATGAGCACCAATAGAAGAAAGGAATCCAAGATACGGGATCTTAGCTAACTGGCTAATAATAAGTCCGATGATCAAGGATGCGAACAAACCCTGAGCCATAAAACTCATTGCTTTAACGAAATACCTGTCAAATATACGACCAAAAATACCGGCTTTATTACTGCTACCCCTAGCTTTTGCCATTTTGGTAATACCTCCGTTTTTAATTTTTCGTCAGTATATCACCGCATTTTTTGCAATTCAACAAACTTGACATAAAGAAAAGCCAGTTCTACCATAAATGCAGAATGTAGATAATTTGAAGGAAAATTTTTTATGTACACAATTCAATACCTATTTAGAAAACATCATATGGCTCCAAACAAGATATATTCTACTGTGTACTTTTTCATTTCACTTGTCCTTTCTATATATAGTGGTATTAATTACTGGATTAATTTCTCCGCAAAGCAGGGGCTAATTGCAGGTTCGGCCGTATTTACAGTATCACTACTCTACTTCCTTAATTCCAGATTTTGGGGCATAGATAAGAGAATTAATGACTATCTTGCTAGAGAGGGACTCTCTCAGGTCTCTATGTACGCATTAGAATCTGCCGCAAACACAAACAACATCTTTGTAGATACAATCTCAGATGACACAGATTTTAACCAAAGGGTTATTTACCTTTCCTACCTCCCCATGGATCATATAGAAGGAAAATGCGAGGCCAAGTTAATTGGAGAATTCTTCTGCAATATTACTAAGGAACAATCCTCCAACTATATACTTCGCCGACTTGCCATGGGCAAGGTAGTTACTGTTGCCTTTGACAGATATCCTGTAGATAAGGCTTTAGACGAAGCAGATTGCGTGCTTGTGCCAAATGGCACTGATTCTCAAGGTTCACCCGCCTGCGTCTATTACGATAACCAAAGGTTTAACTCTGCAGCAGAAGCATGCAAAATCTATATTAATTCTGCCAGGCACCTCACCGAAGCCATGGATGCATTTTACTGTGGCCTAGCCTTGAGATGCTTGCTGTTCCAATTCATCCTTGGAATCCTTACCTTTATGGCATTCCCTTTAACAACCATGGGACCCATTGCAGCTATTTTAATACTTATACTATTAGGACTTAACTTCCTTTCTCTTAAAGCAGTATTTCAACAAGTTTAAGCACCAACACAAAGATATAACCAATTTGAGTATATAAAGCCATGGGAATAGATGTCCTAAGACCTACTGTTCCTGGATTTTTTGCTGCTTTTACAGCGTACACAACAATTGCAGAAACACAGGAGGCTAGAAGGATAATCACACTTCCCTGCCATCCAACATATATACCCAAGGCACCTGTTAGTTTAATATCTCCCCCACCAATAGGCACATTAAACTTCGTTGCTAATATCAGCATGGGCAAAGCAACAACAATCATACCCAAAAGGCCCTCAATAGTAGGTTCTAACATTTTAATCAAACTGGAATGGTCTCTACCCACTATCCACTCAACCTGAGCAACTACTCTGTAAACAATTCCAAAAATTGCAATCCACAATACCTTGTTGTTCTTAATTTTGCGAGTCTTGTTATCTTCCCTTGTAATCCATGACATTACAACTGTAATTGCTGTAGCTACTACTGAATCAAAAACCGATGTGATCATCGTCATACATGCTCCCTTCTATATTTAGTCTAAGCTGGCTATCCTGATTTGAAGTTAGCCAAACATTTAATACTCCCCCAGGTGTATAAAGTTCTCCACACATAACCTGAATCTCATAAGGCTCGTCATCATCCCACCAAACTGGAACGTATTCCTTTCTATACCCTTCTGGGGAATCAGCATGGCGTGAAAATTGCCACTGTGAACTACTCTTTCGCTCTAAATATACGAATTTCCAATAAGTATACTGTGGCAGCGTCACCTTAGCTATCTGACAATCCGTAATTAGATTTGGATTATCGTAATTTGTTCGTATATTGTATTTCACATCCATTGTGAAACCGTAACCGCTCCTTATATACCCCTTAGTCTTAGTGGTATAGTCCACATTCACTTCCACATCCAATGTTACATAGAACTCCTTAGTTACAAGCTTTCCATCTTCGTACCTAAGTTCTGTCCATGTAATAGTAGAATTCGTATCCCTACTAGGTGCAACTGGATAAGACTCCTTGTTCTCCTTGGGCTTTACGTAGGACATGTTTTGGACTTCAGCCACAAAGGTAAGCGTATTATTAACATAGCTCTCCTCCATCACAGTCCTATCCTCATTAACTGTCGCCTTAATGCTCACATTTCTAGTGGCTGTAACCGTAGGCGTATGCCACTTAAAAGGAACCTTCACAGATCCATTTTCTGTGCAAATAATGCCTGTCTCATACTTGTAACCAAGCTCTGCAATTTCAATAACAACCTTAACTTTGTCCGAAGGTAAAATCTCTTTTCCCTGCAGATGGATCGTCACCCATGTAACCACATCTTCATCCTCTGGGTAAGACTGTTTGCCAGGCCCTTGCACATACATGTCCCTCTGATTCGGTCTAATATAATCAAAAACAACTGTGACGCTATCCATATGGCTATAGCAATAAACAACTTTTTTAACTGCTGAACCAGAAATAATCTCTTCAATAGTTCCATCTGCATATTTATTGATATAACCAGTGGAAACATGCTTATATTCGTCGTCTATATCTGCATCGTTAATATAAGCAGACATTTTGACCCATTCGTTGGCCTTAATTATGTCGTTATTGGTTATGGAATCCAGTATAACAACATCGTTTGTCACATCTCTCCACTGAATTATGGTCTGAACTTTTCTCGGAGCTTGGTAAACTGTACTTGCTTCCTTCATGGTCCTGAAGGCATCTAAGGTCTTAGGTATCCACTCATAGTCCGAAACTAGTCTATTCCAATCCTTATCGACCACATATGTTCCCACAACACCCTTGGATGTATAAACTTCCACCACCAGGCTTCCATGCAGCGTATACGTTTCGCCATCTGTCTTGTTAATTAGCTTAGATAATGTATTTTCCGCACTGGGATCCAATGCGGCACCACCAATTAAGCCTACTCTTGTACTAAGTCCAGACATAACCGTCTTGCCATTAAGAGAAATAGACGCTATTTGTAATGCTACTGTCCTGTACTTGTAATCCGAACTGCTATCCGCCTTTACTTCGTATTTAATGTGGACCGCCATTTTCTTAATGGCTCCACCCTCTGTCTTGGCAGTTATTATATATGTTCCTGTTTCGTTGCTATTGCTAACAGTAAACTTATTAGCTGTCACCGTTTTCCCTTGAGGACTAGTTACCTCAATGGTGATTTTAGATCCCAACTCTGTGGAAGATGCTGTTATATAAAAAGTTTGCGGAAAAGAAGCATATGACAAAGTGCCACCTCCCGAAACCACACCTACAGAATCTGTAACCTTAACACTTAGTCCGTACAATGTTAGAGACTCTGCCGAAGCTTTGCTAGGAATCACTAGTGCCGCTAGCACTAACCCTGCGAAAATCAGCAACCACAACTTACTTTTCACAATCCGTACTCCTTTCTAAACCATATAGAAAAAGCATCGTCAGCATTCCCTGTTCCATGGGATGTCCAATAATCTACCGTCTCCTGTGGCCAAGACTGGGACACTACAGGATTAACCACTCCCTTATCCTTAATGTGGATAGTTAAGTTAGCCAGATCGTTTCTCATGACTATGTACACTTCCCTACCATCTATGTACCTAACACCCATGGTTCCAGCAGTAGGTGTTTCGTTTGAATACCCCCACCTGTACTCCCAAATTTCCTGTCTCAAAGCCTTAACAACTAGATCCATTACCTCTGCGTATCCTGTAGGGTAAACAACCTTAAGAAGTTCAAGGACCTGATCTCTAGTTTCCTTGCCAAAAGAGGTCATAATAATGGAGCAATCGTATCCCTCCTCCATTTCCTCATACTGATCTATGTACACATACCATGTGCTATCGTAGTAAATTCCATTATCTGTCAAATTAGGGACTGCACTTTTGAGAAAATAACATCCAACATATCCAAGAGAAGATACACTAGGAGTGCCATAGGAACCGCAATTCTTAACGTAATCATACACACTACTAATATTCACCTCAGGACTACTTGTAGGTGCTACTGTTGGAACTACTGTAGGTCTTGGAGTTGGAGTAATAGTAGGCCCAGAAGTAGGCGTTGCCGTTGGTTTAGGTGTAGTTGTAGCCTTAGGTGTTGCCGTGGGAGATGCTGTAGGTGTCGCTATAACAACAGGAGTAACAGATGGAGTCTCCGTAACAATTGGCATAGCAGTAGGTGTTGCCGTAACTTCCACATAAGGAGTAGCTGTTGGAGTCGCTGTTGGTTCTACTTTTGGCGCTTCCGTAGCACTAATTGTTGCAGTAGCAGTTGGCACTAAAGTTCCCGGCAAATCCTCTGTCAAAGAATCCTTTTGTCCTTCCACAACTGCCAGAACTCCTACAAAAGCTGTCACCAACAAGAGAACCGTCATTATCACAATATATCTTCTATCCTTCACCTTTTTATCCTCACTTGTTGTAGTTAATATAGGCTCTAGTCTCAAGTTCCAATTCCGTACCCATATCCCCTAATATATTTCTTAATAATAGAGGCCAAATAGTTACCTTAGCCTTTACCCAAATACCGTTATCTCTACACTTAAACTGAACCTCTTCATATTTCCACACCAGGTTACCCTTTTCGTCCACCTTGTAGCCATCTCTATCCATGTCCAAGGCATCCTGCAGCATATCCCTAAAGTTGTCCATGGCCGCTTCCTCTGAAATAATCAGTTCTTCATCACGCCTGTAATTGTCCATGGTCCAATACTCCACTGTGGTTTCCAAGGTAGAATCCATGGTTCCCTGCAAATGGGATCTAACTGTCAAAATGTAACAAAACTCAATTACAATCACCATCACAAGCGCTACGCCAAATGCAATGGCCAAGGCTAACATTGTTATGGATCCATCTTCATTACGTCTCACTTTAGATACCTCCTGCCCATGGAGTGTACTCTAGAAGTTAATGGCACCTCTATAGATATTTCCTTACCCAAAAGGTTACCTATTCTAATTCTGTACGTAGATGTAAGTTCTGTAGTAAATTTGTTTCTGAGTTGAATCTTCTCGCCATCTATTTGTCCCGAAAAGCTTACATCACCAACTATGTTGTATTCTCGACAAACATCCTTTGCATACGTAGTAACCGTTGTCCCCACACTTCCTGTTTCAGCTGCCATGGTGGCAATTTGTCTACAAGCGTTATCCATATTCTGCTTGTAAACAAATATAGGAGGGATAGTGAGCAGCATTGCAAACACAGAAAACAAAATCACTATGCATACTGCTAATTCCAAATACACGCTTCCGTTCTGGTCTCCCAATACTGCTCTCATACCCTGCCTCCTTTAACTTAGAATGCGATCTTTGCCTGAATCTTAGCGATCAAGGAATCAAAGATACCCTTTGCTCCATCACTAAATGTTGTAAGCAAAACGCCACCAACAACTGTTGTAATAAGGGCCACAATAACAAAGCCCAAAATCTCATTACCGTCCTCGTTCTTAAGCAAATAATTCATCATAAACAAAGCCTCCTAAAATAAAATATTCATGCTTTCAATAAAGCTACTTCCAATAACGAACAGATACAGTGCCAGGATTCCTATTACCACAGGTATGGATAATGCCTGAATTTTGTCTGGGACCTTAATCATCTGACCTCGTAACCTTTCCCTTTCCATTGCGGTAATCTCATCTGTAATATCTAGCAAAACTGAAGTTTGATCCTCTCCTCTATGGATGCTGATCAGAGCACTTACAAATCTGCTAAGCTGTGGAATGGAAATGGCCTTGTCAAACTGTCTCAAAGCCTCCTCATAATTACTGTTACCCATGCTCTGTATAAGCAGCTTCAAGTCACCCCTTAGGGCATCTCCTGCCACATCGCAATAAGTTTCCAACATTGCCAAAATATCCTTTTCGTATTGCATTCCATAAGCAAAAGTCCTCATGAAACGAGGTAGCTCCGCCATGATCTCCTCGTTTCTCCTCCTCACCAACTGGGGCAGCCTGTCCATGGAGGCGTACCACTGCAAAATGGTAGCTACCAACATCACACAGCCCAGTACGGGCGAAAGAAAGCTAACCGCCAAGGCTCCAAATCCCAACAACCCCACCTTGGCTAAAACAGATGAGTAGTACTCCTCCACGGACTCACCCATGCCAAGCCTCATAAGCTGGAGCTGCATGTGTTCTCTGCCCTCTCTATCTGGGAGGACCAATCCCAGTAGGGCTCCTTTGAACCTAGACAAGCCCCTGTTATTCAATCTAACCTTGTCTAAGTACACCTCTCTAATACCTATGGCCAACAAATACAGTCCACCAGAACATAACAACGCAAACCCTAACAACTTAATTCCCATCATTTGCTCCTACCTCCTTGAACCTTACTTGCCACCATAAATACCTGCACTGTGCATATGGCCATGACGCCAAACACAACTGCAGTTAATATCTGACCTACTGTAGTGGTAGTCAGAATTCTGTACCAATCTGGATTGATCTGGCTAATAATAGGTAGCTGCATACAGGCAATTATCAAGATCACTATGTAGTCTCTCTGAGCCTTTTTGATCATGGTATCTGCCTCCATAATGACTCCCCTGCTATCTGCCATTTCTGCCACAATAGATGGCAACATGAATCTAAGTTCTCTGTCCTCCATGCATTGAATAAGCACTGTGCACCACTGCTTAAAATATGTGTTCGTAGACTTATCCCTCATGGTTTCTAGAGATGCTGCAATGCTAGAATCTGTAAGAGATACCTGAGTCAGAAACTCCTTAAACAGAACTTCTGTGTATCCCCTAAACTCACTCATGTTGTCAGATATTGCCCCAATTATGTCCTGTACCCTTAAATAGCTATTAGTCACCAGTCCCATGGCGTGTTCCATATGGGATTGCAAGTTCTTTTGTGTCCTTTTGCCAATTGCACTTATGACAAACCAAGGAACCGCTCCTAATATTGGTGAAATAACCATGGCCATTGGGATATTCCCAAACCCAAGACCTGGAACTAAAAAACCAACTACCATAAGGGCAACGGACACAGCCAACCAAACCCATAGTTCCCAGGACTTCACAGTCCTACCAGATTCAACGGCCCACATGGCCAAAATCTCACGAGTCTTAACAAATCTCCTGTCCCAGGTCTTAAGTCTTTTGTCTCCAGTCCTTTCGGAAGTTAAGATCAAAAACATCCCTACAGAACATGCCACCACAAAGGATGCAGCCAAAATATATGTCTTAACCATAAGCTTCCTCCGATGACCAATTCTCCCCAGCAAATCTTCTAATCTCCTCAGGAAGAGCTCCATTTTCCAAAAGTCTCAATGCTAACTTGTTAGATATGTGCCCCATCCTTTTGTGATATCCAGAAATAATGGCCTTCCCGTTTTCGTCGTACTTCATGCTACTAATTACAAACCTGTATATTTGGTTGTACTTAATCTCACCATTCACAAAATCTACTGCCTCTATTAACTGCATACACTTACGAGATCCATCTGGCAACTGAGCCTTGTAGCACATAATCGGGTATGCCCTAACAATGTTCTTCATCAAAGTCTCCTCTGTCAGATCTGTACCAGACATTTTGCACATGGTCATAATTCTGGTGTAGGCGTCTATGGCATTGTCAGCATGAAAGCCTGTAACAATGGTATGTCCAGTTCTACCTGCCTCCTGTGCAGTCATTGCCTCGGCCCCTCTCATCTCAGCCGGAACTATTATGTCCGGATGGAATCTAAGGGCTGTCCTCAAAAGCTTGTCTGCCGTGATGTTGAACTTATCACTGCCACCATCCCTCGTCTTGGTGTAAACTATCTGCCTCTTGCCTCCCAATGGGTCCAAATCCAATTCTCTAGTATCCTCAATGGCATAGATTCTTTTGTTTGGATCCACCCTATTTAGCAAAAAGTTAATGTCCGATGTTTTACCTGAACCTGTACTACCTGCAATTCCCACAGACACTCCGTGATTAATGCACATTATCATCAGGTCAAGCTGTTCTCCCAAGGCCACACCATTTTGAACCATGTCTTCTTTAGTCAGTTTGAGGAGGCGCTGTCTACGTATGGAAAATGCCGCTCCCTTGCTCTCTTCGATTACAGGTGGCGCCATGGCTGAAATACGCACACCCTTGTCTATGTAGCTGTCACAAATGGGCATCGTTCCATCTATAATCTGTCCTCCCCTCCTAACCATGCGTCGCGTAATGTCTCCGCACTGGCCAGGTGTCAAAAAGTGAACATCCAGGTTCTCCACAGAACCATTCCTCACAATGTAAATATTGTCCCAGCTGTTACAGTTAATCTCCTCCACAGAATCGTCTGAAATGTACTTAGTAATACATCCAAATCCTGCCATATCGTCATATAATCGTTGCTCCAACTTTTCCAAATATTCCTTGTCATATGAGTCAAGTTCCAATCTCAGCAAGGACTTTCGAATCAAGGCTTTTAGAATTACCTCAACCTCTCTTTTGTCTTCCTTTTCGCTAAGCTTTTCGGATCCACTTCTGTTAATGCTATCTCTAACCGAAGTCAAAATAGCCCCATAGTCCATCATGGTATTTCTCCCTCCAGCAAGGACTCTGCCATAGGACCCCTACCTACAAAAATTAGGTGTGGATTCCTCTGCTGAATCTCTGCCAACAAGACAGCCTGTTCCTCTGTACAAATGAGAGTAAAAACCCTAACAGCTCCATGTTCTTCCACTTTTTCAACATCACTTAAGGTTCCCAAGGAGTCCACCACATTTCCCTCAGAATCTGACAGGCTATACACCTGCAAATACCTCATAAGTTGGTCCACATAATACCCTCCCGTATCTGGGTCAACACTAGCCACCGAAACAATGTCTCCCGCCTTTAGCTGGCCTGACACAGCCGTAGCCGTAGAATCCGCACATACAGAAACCAGTCTCTTCCCCTGATGTACGAAATTGTGCATGGGTTCATCGTTCCCCATTAAAAGAGAAGCCATAACCACCTGCCCAGACACCATGTCTCTTACAGCCCTAGAATCACCTTGCAAACAACTCTCTACACTACTAAAGGTTCCTTCCAATGACTCCACATATGCCCTAGGCAACTCCACCAAAACCACATCATCCAAAGACAACAATTCTCCTGCATCCACATCTCTACAAAGGACTACAACGGACAACATTTCCTGCTTCTCCGGTCTAATAACCAAAAGTCCCACTGCCAATACCACGGAAACCAGAACACAAACCGCTCCGATTGCCAACTTTGCTCTTCGCTTTAGTCTCATTTCTACCCTCCAAAAGATTCCTTAATTACCCTACCTAAGCTATCCATGCTATACACTTCTGCTGCAGTTTTAGTTCCAAGCCCCCTTAATGACCTTGCCTTTCCATCTACTTGCTTGACCAAAACCTTCACATTTCTAAATGTATCCGCCACTGTATCCATCCTCAGTAAAGTCCTTAAATTTTCAATTTCCCAAGGTTCTCCACCAGACACCAGCAAACAAAGGTCTGACCTCAGATACTCTCCCAAAATCTCTCGAGCTTCTGCCCCAGCGTCTCTCTTTGGCACACCCTTCAAAAACTCCGCGTACCCTCCAAAGTCCACTATTACGAACTCATAATCTCTAGAAGCAATAACTGTTGTCATATCCCCTGCCGAAAAGACAGCCACATCTTCAGGTAAATCTGCATTCTGCAAATCCCCAGTCTTATCCATGCTTACGACTGCAATACTCTCAAAGCCCATCTCCTTAATGACAACAACCATGTCTCTAACTGCTGCCGTCGCTCCAGATCCAGTTCTTACTCCCATGACACCCACTGTCTTAGTCAACTTCGTGAATCTATCGGACTCAGCCACTCTCAACACAGACTTAGCAGAATTAGTCGTTGGATATTTCACGTTCTTGCACATCTTGCTTAGTTCGCTGGCCAATGCGCTAATAGTTACTTTGCCATTTTCAAACACTCGCTCAATGCCAAACTGTTTGCAATATTCCACAAACTCTGGGCTTGCCTCGTCGTCAATCAAAATAATTTGGCCTGTTGTATTAGAAACCAAACTTCTCACAAAGGCTTCTGTTTCCATATTGCCGTTAATGCCTGAATAAGCCATCACCACATCCACATCAGGAACTGTGTAAGCCGCTGTAATAACCTCGCCCTGCCATCCATAATCCTGCTCCGGAAATGCAATTTCCTTATTCATGACCTCCGCCTTTAGGCTGTTTTGTATCTGCTGATTTCCAAATGCCGTCAAAACATTTAACACTGTAGTTCTCCTTTCGAAAGCTAATCGATCGATGCGAGAAAGATTGTAAAACATTTGCAATAGGAATATTTTTTGTCGAACGCCGCAAAACCTTGAAAATACTGGGTGAAAAAATTTTTCCGACAAAGTTATGAACATCGATTTTGACTCGTTTCTTGTCGGAAATTATCGTAAAATTCGGCCTTTTCACAGGGCAATTTTCCGTGATATAGTAGTCATATACGGAGGTAAAAATGGCCAAAAAGAAATACAATTCCATATGGCGTCGCATTCTTCACGTCCTCATTGCCACTGCTCAGATTATCGTAGTTTGTGGTTTGATTGCGTCTGTTTTGCTCTGCGCAGTTAACATTTTTATGTGTGCAAAGGAGTCTCGTAGGATCATCACTTACGAGGAGGCCCAGGACTTAGAAGTAGATGTTATTCTTGTTTTAGGCGCTGCTATTTGGAATGGAGATACCCCCAGTCCCATGCTACAGGACAGATTAGATTGCGGCATTAAACTTTACGAGCAAGGCACTTCATGCACCATGCTGATGAGTGGAGATCACGGAGATCTCAATTACAACGAAGTGGGCGTTATGCTTAGCTATGCTGTTGAAAATGGAGTCCCTGCCGAAAACATTTTCTTAGACCATGCAGGCTTTTCCACATACGAATCCCTATATAGGGCCAAGTACATTTACGGAGCGGAATCCGTCATTATTTGCACTCAGACTTACCATCTGTATAGAGCAATATATATTGGAGATATGTTAGGCTTAGAGGTGTATGGCGTGCCAGCCGAAACGCGCGAATACGCTGGTCAAAACTACTATGACGCTAGAGAGTTCGCTGCACGTATTAAGGACTTTTTAGGATGTATTTTCTGGCCAGAACCAACCTTCTTAGGTGACCCAATTGACCTAAATGGCAGTGGCACAGTTACGCATTAATTTTATTAGGGTTTACGCATTATAAGATATGCAATATAATCAAACAATCACATATTCAGGAGGAACAATATGGCACGCGAGGTATTAAAGCGTTCTGAAATTGACGATAAGTATAAATGGAGATTAGACCATCTCTTTGCTACAGATGAGTTGGCTGAGGCAGAGATTGCCAAGATTACAGAGATGGCTAACAAGGTTGCTGAGTTTAAGGGTCACTTGGCAGATAGTGCTGAGACTCTCTTCAATGCAATCACTCTTGTAGAAGATATGTCCCAGACAATTGGCAAGGTTTACTGCTATGCTCGTATGCACAGAGACGAGGATGGTTCCGTAACTAAGTATCAGGCAATGAGTTCTAAGTGCATGACTACAGTTAACGACGCCATGTCTAAGCTTGCTTTCTTCACACCAGAGATTCTCGAGATCCCAGAGGAAAAGCTTACTGAGTTCATGAAATACGAGCCACTGGTTATGTTCGATAAGTACATGGAGTACATCGTAAGATCCAAGGCACACGTACTTTCTAAGGATCAGGAGACAGTTTTGGCTGCAGTTGCAGAGGCAAAGCAGGCTCCATCTGAGGTTTTCACAGTTTTCACAAACACAAATATGCCTTTCCCAACTGTTACAGATGAGAACGGACAGCAGGTTCAGCTTTCTCAGGGTAGATATATTAACTTCTTGGAGAACGAGAACAGAAGCGTTCGTGAGGATGCATTTAATAAGATGTACGACACATACGGCCAGTACAACAATACATTTGCAACTCTCTTTGGTTACGAGTGCAAGAACCATATCAACGATGCAAAGGTTCGTGGCTATGGCAGTGCTCTTGAGTCTGCTCTCTTTGATGACAACATCTCCACAGATGTTTACAACAACTTGATTGAGACAATCCACAACAACTTGCCCACATTCCACAGATACATTGCTTTGCGCAAGAAGCTTTTGGGCGTAGAGGATCTTCACATGTATGACCTCTATACTCCATTGGTTGAGTGTGATATTAAGAACATTCCTTACGAAAATGCTCAGGACATGGTTCTCGAGGGTCTCTCCGTTCTTGGTGACGATTATCAGGAGCTCCTTAAGAAGGCTTACAACGAGGGTTGGATTGACGTATACGAGAACGTAGGTAAGCGTTCTGGAGCATACTCTTGGGGTGCTTATGATACACACCCATTTGTATGTCTTAACTACCAGGGTTCTATTAACGATGTTTGCACCATTGCTCACGAGCTTGGTCACGCAATGCACTCCTACAAGACAAACAAGGCTCAGCATTATGTATATTCTCACTACACACTCTTTGTTGCTGAGGTTGCATCTACTGTTAACGAGGTTCTCCTCCTTACAGATATGATTTCTAAGACAACTGACAAGAAGGAAAAGGCATTCCTCATTAACCACTTCCTCGAGGAGTGCAGAGGTACTCTCTTCCGTCAGACAATGTTTGCTGAGTTCGAGCGCAACGCTCACCAGATGGCAGAAGCTGGTCAGCCTTTGACTGCTGTGGCACTCAACAAGATGTACTACGACCTTAACAAGCTTTACTTCGGTGATGACATGATCGTAGACGAAAAGATTAAGTATGAGTGGTCCAGAATTCCTCACTTCTACCGCAACTTCTACGTTTACAAGTATGCAACAGGCTTCTCTGCTGCAAACGCATTGGCAAGTGGCATTCTCAAGGAAGGTCAGCCTGCATTGGATAAGTACTTTGGTTTCCTTAGCAGCGGTTGCTCTGACTATCCATTGGAAATCCTCAAGAATGCTGGCGTAGACATGACAACACCTGCTCCAATTCAGGCAACTTGTGACAAGTTCGCAGAAATGCTTGATATGTTGGAAGAGTTGGTTGCTGACCTGTAATATAGCTAAAACAAGATAATTAAAAATCCACCCAAGAAATTGGGTGGATTTTTGCGTTTTATATACGTAACATTTTCTCTCATGAGCTCTTGAATTGGTTGTTACTAATTTAACCTATTAAACAACCTTTACCTGGCACATCTTCATGGCCTCCAAGGCATTATTGTGTGACTCTACTGAAACACCTGCGCATCCCTTGCTATCCACAATTAATGGAATTTCTGGGAAGAAAGCTTTTGTCACCATTACGTTGGAAATAACGCAAATATCTGTGCAAAGGCCAAGGAATGTGATGTTCTCTATATCCTTAATGCCTTCCAAAACCTTAATCAAATCCTTGGAACCAAAGGTTACCTTGTCTATGGCATCTGTCTTGCGTAAAGCATCCAATTCTGGGTGAATCTGCCATCCGTCTGTCCCCTTGATACAATGGGGTACTGGAAGGTTGCGGCCCTCCTGAGTGTCCATATATCCATCAAAATGGGTGTCTCTAGTAAAGAGAACTACACCATCAAAAGAAGCAATTGTATCTTTAACATAGGGTACAATGGCCTGGGCCTCTGGACTACCTAGAGCCCCATCTATGAAATCCTTTTGCATATCTACTACAACTAAAACCTTCATCTCGAAGACCTCCGTATTAGTGTTTGGTGTTGAGTGTTGAGTGTTGGGTGTTGGGTGTTCAGTGTTTAGTGAATGTCCCTATGTTCCTATGGTCTTTTATATAGGAACTTACTTCATCCGTTAAACACTAACCACTGCAAAGCTGTGCTTTGCGAACTGTGCCTCCCGCGCATTCGGAAGTAGCGGGCGACCTTTGATTACTTTGGGTCGCTCCAAAGTAATGAATATACACTAATCACTGCGTTAACAAATTCAACCTTCTATTATAAGTATATCACGCGCAACAGCACATTTCACGCACGAAACACTTTACTTTCGCTTTCTCTTCTTAGCGTCCTTCTCAATGTCGTCCTTCCAGTCCTTGTTAATAACAGAGCTCTTGCGGTAACACTGAATTGCGCTATCCATTACCTTGAAGTTAAGACTTGTGCCTTCCTTGTCACTCAAATATGTTACTGCCCTATCCTCAGAAATTCCAAAGCTACGAGCTGTCTCGACTGCATCGATATTTGCGCCCAAGAACAAGAACTCCCAGTTGTACTTTTCCTTCTGTCTTGTGATCATATTCTTGACCTTCTCCAAGCTATACTTTCTGCTGGCATTTTCCATTCCATCTGTTGTAATTACAAACAAAGTCTTACTTGGCACATCCTCTGGCCTTGCATACTTATGCACGTTTCCAATGTGGTGAATTGCTCCGCCCACCGCGTCCAAAAGAGCTGTGCATCCACGAACAAAATACTCCTTGTCTGTCAAAGCTGGCACCTGTTGCAAATCAAGTCTATCGTGAATCACGTCTGACTTATCGTCAAAAAGCACTGTGGACACATAACACTTTCCTTCCAAAGCCTTCTGCTTTTCGACCATGGAATTGAATCCACCGATTGTGTCAGCCTCCAATCCACACATGGAACCGCTCCTATCCAAAATAAAAACCAACTCTGTAATATTATTCATAAATTCCTCCAAAAAATAAGATTGCAGTTCTTCGCTACAATCTCATAATAAAGAATTTCGAATTGTATGTGGTCGCATGGCATGCGACATTTTATCCAAGCAAGTTCTGGTCAAAGGCAAACAATGCCTCGTTAATCTCATGGATATTGTAATTTCCATTGGAAATAAAGTATCGAATAATAAGGTCAAACTTGTTGCTACGAGAAAGGGCAAACCCTGCCTTTTTGAGCAACTCCTCTGTCTCTTTTAAGTTAAGCTGCAATGCCACTGCAAAGGCAATTGCTGTGGGCTTGCTTGGCTTGTAGTTCACATCTCCGCGAATCTTAGAAAACAACTTACGGTCAATGTTAGCCTTTTTGTAGCACTCCGCATCTGTCATGCCAAGCTCGTCAATCTTACGAAGGAGCATCTGAGAAAAGCTCTCGTCTATTTCACCAATTATGTCTTCCAAAGATTTCTCAGGTTTAATAGCCTTACAGTACTGAACTGGAGCACTGGTACTCATTTCAGCAAGGATTCTGTTGCGGCTATACTTAACCTCACTCTCCTCAACATAAGCCTGGTCGATGTACTGCTTAATGTCTGAGAAAAGCTTTTGACTAATTGTAACTGCAGCCTTGTCAAAAATGACCATGTAAACTGTCATGTCCCATGTAAGCAAAAAGTCTGATATTGCGTCCATGGCAACTCTAAGTGCCTGGTCCTTGGGGTATCCGTACACACCAGAAGAAATCAAAGGAAATGCAACAGATTCGCATCCATTTGCCTTGGCTAGCTCCAAGGATTTGATGTAACAGGATCTAAGAAGCTCCTTTTCGCCATACTGTCCGCCATGCCAAACGGGTCCAACTGTATGGATAACGTACTTACATGGCAAGTTATATGCGCCTGTAATCTTGGCGTCACCTGTGTCACAACCACCTAAGGTCATGCACTCCTTGAGAAGTCCAGGACCTGCTGCGTGATGAATGGCGCCATCTACTCCACCGCCACCTAACAAAGAGGAATTGGCCGCATTTACAATGGCATCTATCTTCATTTTTGTGATGTCGTGTCTGATGATATGTAAAGACATATAAATCCTCCGTATTAGTGTTTATTCATTACTTTTGAACGACCAAAAGTAATCAAAAGTCGCCCGCTACTTCCGAAGCGCGGGAGGCACGGTTCACAAACTTTGTTTGCAGTGTTTAGTTATTAGTGATTAGTGTTTAACGAATGAAGTAAGTTCATATATAAAAGACCATAGGAACAAAGGGACATTCACTAAACACTCAACACCAAACACTAAACACTAGCCGAAGGCGGCTACTAGCACCAACGGTGCGACCTACTAGCGCAGCGGCTCACTAACGAGCTTTGCTCGTGGTTCACTAGCACCAACGGTGCGGATCACTAAAACATTCCTCCATTAACGCCCACAACCTGGCCTGTCACAAAGCTAGCCTCCTGGGATGCCAAGAACAACACTACCTTTGCAACCTCCTCAGGCTGGCCAACGCGACAAAGTGGTGTCTCATCTGCAATGGCCTGCACATCTTCTTCAGAGAGACAGCTATTCATCTCTGTGGCGATCATGCCTGGAGCTACGCAATTAACTCTAATGTTCGAGGGACCCAACTCCTTGGCCAAAGCCTTAGTGAGACCAATAATACCTGCCTTTGTTGCAGAATATGCTGCCTCACAGGATGCTCCCTCCTGTCCCCACATGGAGGACACTGTTACTATGCTACCTTCCTGCTGGCGTACCATGTACGGAATAACCTGTCTGCAAGCATAGAAAGTTCCGCTAAGATTTGTACCCAAGACCTTATCCCATTCACCATCTGTCATATCTGACAAAAGTCCCATGTGTGCAACACCTGCATTGCAGACCAATGTGGAAATATTTCCATGACTCTTAACAAAGTCCTGAACCATTTCCTCTACTTCCTTAGGATTTGCCACGTTGCACTTGTGAATAGTTGCCTTTACACCATACTGCTCAGTCAGCCTGCTTGCCAACTGCTCTGCTCTCTCCTGACTGCTATTGTAGTTGATACCTACAGCATATCCAGCCTTAGCAAAAGTCTCTGCTATGGCAGCGCCTATTCCCCTAGATGCACCTGTAATTAGAACAGCCTTGGTCATAATTTTTATCCTCTCAGCATTTCGTCGATGGCAAGCATGATTCCAAGCTTACCATACTCGTATGTCAATCCGCCCTGCATATATGCTGTGTATGGTGGGCAAATTGGTCCATCACAAGAAAGCTCACTTGTAGCGCCTGTAACAAATGTACCGCTGGCCATTACCTCGTCATGGGGGTAACCTGGCATTGGACCTGCCTCAGGTGTTACGTATGAGTCAATTGGAGAGCTGTGCTGAATACCACAGCAGAACTTAACCAAATTCTCTGGTGTCTCCAAGTCCATTGTCTGTACAATGTCTGTTCTCTTTTCGTCATATCTTGGACTAATTCCCTTGAAGCCTGCAAGCTCAAGCATACGTGCTGCAAAAATCTGAGTCTTTAAGGATGCACATACTGTAGCTGGTGCCAAGAAAATACCCTTATAGAAGCTGGTGAGCTGATTCATGTTAGCTCCCAAATCCTTACCTACGCAAGGTGCTGTAAATCTCTCTGCAATGTCGTTAATGCAGTCTGTTCTACCTACACAGTAAGCACCTGTAACTGCAACACCTGCACCCAGATTCTTCATCATGGAACCTACAATTACGTCTGCGCCAACATGAGTGGGCTCACGAGTCTCACAGAAATCACCGTAGCAGTTATCTACCAATACGATAGCTTCTGGGTCTGCTTCCTTAACTACAGCAATAGCCTCACCAATCTGGTCAATTGTCAAACTATATCTGTGAGCATATCCACGGCTACGCTGAATAGCAACTACTCTAACGTCCTTCTTTGATACTCTCTCCCTAATAGCCTCCAAATCGAACTGACTGTCGATCAAGTCAATCTCCTCGTACTTGATGCCATGGGCCATGAGAGAGTTGCGACTCTTGCCGTTAAGACCAATAATACTGCACATTGTGTCGTATGGACGGCCTGAAATGCTAAGCATAACGTCGCCATATTTCAAAAGTCCACCGAAAGCGACGGCTAATGCATGTGTACCAGACATAAGCTGTGCTCTAACCAATGCATCCTCTCCGCCAAAGACCTGTGCGTACAATCTCTCCAACTTTTCTCTGCCTGGGTCGGAAAATCCGTAACCTGTAACTTCCAAAAAGTCTGTTGTAGACACTCTCTGGTCTCTAAATGCCTTGAGTACTCTGGCGCTAATCTCCATGGCATTTGCCTCTGCCTCTCTAAAATAAGGGGCACAGTCAATCTCAGCCTGAGCTGCCAGTTCCTTTACTCTATCGCTTATGTCGAAATCGTAATACATCTAATATCTCCTCTAAACACACGAAACGGGACGCATAAGAGCGCCCCGTCAGTGGCAAATTTAATTTAATTACTTCAATACAGAAACTGCATCCTTGATGTTCTTTTCCATGGCTTCTCTGCCGTATGCATCAACCTCAGCCTTGTTCTTCTCACCGTGAGTCAAGCAGCCAGCACCACCGATACATCCGCCGATACATGCCATACCTTCGATGAAGTTAGCATCCAATACGTTCTTGGACTTCTTGAGTAATGCCATTCTGCACTCCTCAATACCGTTACATGTTGTTGCCTTAACCTCGAACTGGATGTTCTGCTCCTTAAGAGCCTGTACAACTGCATCTGTAAGACCACCAGATCTAGCAAAGATTCTACCGAAGTAGGAAGCATTGTCCAATACATCCTCTTCCATCTCTGTAATATCCAAGTACTTGCTGTCAAAGAGTGCCTGAAGCTCCTCGAATGTAAGAACTGCGTCTACATAGTCCTTAGCATGCTCAAGCTGTGCCTCGCCCTTCTTAGCTGTGCAAGGTCCAATGAATACAACCTTAGCTGTTGGGTCTGTCTCCTTAACATACTTTGCCAATGCTACCATTGGAGAAGGATTGTGGGATACGAGAGGAAGAAGCTGAGGGAAGGACTTGTTGATATATGCAACGAATGCAGGGCAGCAAGAGCTTGTAAGGAATCCCTTTTCTACCAACTCCTTGGACTCCTCAAGAGCAACCATATCTGCACCGAGAGCAGCCTCAACTACTGTGTACATGCCGAGAGCCTTAAGACCTGTAATTACCTGACCAAGCTTAGCATACTTGAACTGGCTGGAAATAGAAGGTGCAACCAATGCGTATACCTTGTACTTTGTGTTGTTCTCGCTCTTCTTAATAAGGTCGATTGTGTGAACAATATAGGACTTATCGGAAATAGCACCGAATGGGCACTGGTAAACACATGCGCCGCAAGAGATACACTTAGAATTGTCAATCTCAGCTGCGTTGTTCTCCTTAATGTTAATAGCCTTAACCTTACATGCGTTCTGGCAAGGACGCTTACGGTTTACGATAGCTGCATAAGGACATACCTTAGCGCACTGTCCGCACTCTACGCACTTTGTCTTGTCAATGTGTGCAACGTGGTTGCTGTCGAAGGAAATAGCGCCTCTCTTACATACGTCCTCACATCTGTGAGCCAAACAACCTCTGCAGGAATCTGTTACCTCGTAACCAGCTGCTGGACACTCGTCACAAGCAATCTCGATAACCTCGATAACATTTGGGTTAGTAGTATCGCCACCCATAGCGAGCTTAATACGCTCTGCCAAAATAGCTCTTTCCTTGTATACGCAGCAACGCATTGTTGCCTTTGGTCCAGGAGAAATTGTCTTAGGAATCTCTAAAATATTCTCAAGAAGAGTATCGTTCCAAGCATGCTTTGCAACTTCTCTCAAAACCTTGTACTTCAAGTGCTGAACTTTTGTGTCAAACTTTCTCATTTACTTTATATCTCCTAAAAATAACTTACTTTGATCCTTTTACCCATTTGCTTAAGGCAATTGGACAATTCCGATACCAGATTCATCTTAATGTTAAAGTTGATTGGCAAATCTGGGTTCTGGTGGGCAGGGTTAATGGCTCGTCCCACGTAGAAATTAATATCTGTGGCCTCTTCGAAAAGCAATCTGCAAATCAATGAAGCTCCATCTCGCTTAATGCTCCAATGCTCGTACATCTGGTTGTCTGCCAAATAATCCTTAGCATATTCAAGCACCTTGTTAACTGTAATAACACCCTCTGTAACTAGGTCAACACCCTCAATCTCTGCAATAGGTGGCACATCTGACTGTTCGAAGCTCAATGTGGCCTTAAGAGGCTTACCAAGATACTTAGCTGCAATGGAGGAAGTTGTACCTCCGCAGATAATGTGCTTGCCCTCTTTGGAAAAGAACAAGGACATCATACGGTCGCTATCATCTCTGTTATATGGAGGTCCGAAGAGCATGTTCATAGGAACTCTCTTACGGATCTTAACGATACAAGCTGTGGCATCGTCTCCTGGCTTATTATCATAAAGCCTGTTGCACTCATCTACCAGCATGGTGGACAAAGTCTTAGCAGTATATCCTGCTGGTGCGATAGTTTCAATAAAGCTTATGATGTCATCTCTCCTCCAACCGAAGTTATAGGCAGTACCTATACCTGCGTGGGGGCATCCGTCGCTCATGGCAAGGAAAATATCATTCTCCTTAAGAGGAATAACGGACTTGAGAATCTTTTTGCCCTCGATTGTCATCTCAGTAGTTGGATAGTCGTAGTTAACATCGTCTCTAATGAGAACAACCTTAGGGTTATCGTACTGAATAATCTCTGCCATCTGATTATTAATCAAATGGATAATGGTAAATGTGGAATATGCCACGCCCCTAAGGGAGCAAACGGGCAGTGTAGCCGCAATAGTTGCTACACATTCCTCCAAAGGCAATCCCTCTGCCATCATGGTGGAGATAATCTTAGAGGTCAATGTGGACAAAATACTGGCCTTTACGCCACTACCAAGTCCATCGGCCAAAACGATAACTGTGGAATCATTGCTCTGTTCTATAATATCCACATGGTCACCGCACAGCTCCTCGCCGTAGTGATTTATGCTTTTGTAACCAATATCGGCACACAAATCATTCATCTGTAATAGACTCCTTTAACTTTGTAAGTGCGATCTTGGTCTCAGCAGCAGTTTCGCCCAACAGAGAAGCAATCTCCTGAACGATACGCATCTGCTTTTCTACAACCTTGTCAGCAACCTCAATTGTATGACGGCTGATGTTCTCCTTGCGCTCTCTCTGAGCCTCTTCGTCAGTTACATCCCTCATCATGCAAATCAAAACGTGGGACTCTCTGTCGTGGATAACTGTCATGTCCACATACCTGTTGTACTCTGCCAAATATGTTCTGTTGTCGCGGATATCTCTACCGGACTTAAGTACATTGTAGAAAGGTGTAGGATCCAAAATACGGATAACCTGATCTCCCATAACGTCGGAAGCGGCTCTAATGTTCATGATCCTGCGTGCGGCACCGTTAATCTGCTGAACCTCTAAGTTCTCATTGAGAACAATAAGTCCATTGTGTGTATTCTTAACGATGGTATCTGAGAAACTCTCAGCCTTGTCCTTAAGGAAAGGCAAGCACATAGAAAGCTCTGCCTTGCCCTGGCATACGGCAATAGCCTTTTCTCTACATGTGTTGTATCCACAGGAACCACAATTAAGCTCGCTACCGCTCCTAGTCTTGCCCATCTGGCGCATTACTGCGGCAATCTCTTCCTCTGTGGGAAGTGGAATCTTGTGCTCGATAAACTCAAATGTCTTACGAAGCTCTACAGACTTGGGCTGGTCTACCTCAAAGTCCTTAGTACCTGCGTACTTAGAAACTGCCATGTAATCCTTAACTGTGGACTTGTGATACTTCTCCATAGTAGGACCACCAACGCAGGAACCTACGCAAGCAGACATCTCGATAAAGCACTTATGAATCTTGCCGCTCTCGATATCCTCCATGGCTGCAATGCAGTTCTCAACGCCGTCAATGGCCAAATATGTATAATCTGGTCTGGCATTAAGCATGGTCTTAAGGACACCACCTGTGGTTGGGAAGAATCTAGCACGGCTGTTGTCGTCCTGATCCATCTCCTTGTCCAGAACAATATTCTCACTTACAAGCCACTTAGTAAGCTCCTCGAATGTAAGTACAGCATCTACAATACCCTCGTAGTGAGCTGCCTCATCCTTCTTAGCAACACATGGTCCTACAAATACTGTCTTAGCATTGGGGTATCTCCTCTTAATATCCTGGCAATGTGCCTGCATGGGAGAAACCACGTCTGCCAAATACTCCAACTGCCTAGGGAAATACTTCTGAATAAGCAGGTTAATGGAGTGACAGCAAGAAGTGATAATAATATCTCTGAACTCCTCGTCCAGCATGCGCTGGTACTCGTTCTTAACAATAGTGGCACCAATAGCAGTCTCCTCCACATCGTGGAAGCCAAGCTGCTTGAGGGCCTTACGCATGGCGTTGATGCCAGAACCCTCATAATTAGCAATAAAGGAAGGTGCTAAGCTGACAATAACAGGTTCTCCACTCTGCAAGAGAACCTTAACCTTTTCGATCTCGCCAACAATCTCCTTAGCATTCTGTGGACACACAACAAAACACTGGCCACAGAGAATACACTCGTTGCCGATAATGTGTGCCTGGTTACCAGAAAAGCGAATGGCCTTAACTGGACAATGGCGAATGCACTTGTAACAGTTCTTACAATTAGACTTCTTAAGTGTTAAAACATTGGCCACTTAAACCTACCTCCTTTCGAAAATAAACGGATTTAGATTTAGATCTTAGCCAATACCTGCTCCTGGAAGAAGGCATCTACTGTGTCTGGGGATACAGAGTGGAACTCATCGTCCACGTTAACGCATACGCCCTGCTGGCACTTGCCCAAGCAGAATGTGCCTGCCATCTCAACCTTGTCACCTACGTTGTGCTGTGCAATGAGCTTCTGAAGCTGCTCCACAACCTGACGGGAACCCTTAATATGGCATGAGCTGCCGATGCAAACTGTAATCTTCATATTGTTTGTCTCCTCATAGAAGTATGTTTATATATAGGTGGAAGGCTCTTTAGAGCGCAGTTACCCACCCTATTGAAGTATCACTTTTTTCGACGAAAAAATCAAGTGATTTAGACAAGTTTTTCAAGTATTTTTGCAAGAAAAGCAAAAACACTTGGCACAAAACCAAGTGTTGAATAATTTATAATATTTTGGGGAAAATAAGTAAGTTATTTGGCACTTACAACTCTTGTATTTGCAAGCATATCTCCCACTCTAACGCCCTTGTTTACCAAAACAATAATCAGCTCAATCTGTAGGATTATAAATGTGAGGTTTCTAATCACAAGAGCCTTAAAGGAGGCCTTTTGTTCTGGATTTTGAGCATTTACAATAACTAGTTTGCAGATCATTTTTCCGAGACTTCTTCCCTTAAACAAACAATCCTTAAACAAGATAAAAACTAATATCCAAATAAGGAATAAATATAGGGCTGGTGATGCAAATAGCTCAAAACTTGGATACATTAACAAATCTGTATTCTTGCCAAGTCCCAGGGCCAAAACTCCATATGCTCCACCCCATAGCACAATCCAATCAATCCAGAATGCCAAAAATCTCCTTATTATCATGGTGAAATTCATATGTACCTCCTTACTCCATGTACTTGTACCAGTCTACAGCAGAGTTTAAGAACTTGTCCACAACCTGAGACTTACCCTCTGCATACTGGAGCAATAACTTACGAGTTTTCTTGTTCATATGTAGTACAATCTCAGTATCTGCATCTGCATATACCTTGCCATTTACTTCTCTACCTGCGTAGAAACATGCAAGTTCTATATCCTTATATGTATGGACTGCCTGTTGCCATGCTCTATCAATCTTGCGCAAGCCATAAAACTCGTATGTTTTAGCCTTTGCCAAAAACACCTTATCCCATGGGATTTTCCTTTTGCTATTTCGGATTCCTTCTTCATCCAAAATCACTATGTCAAAAACCCTAGTGCCTATGCTCTCCTTTGCTTTTTCTCCCTTTGCATTTACAAATTCTCTGCCATATGCGATGCCGAAAATTGTCGGGAGCAAAATAAGCATTAAAGTTGCAAATGCTGCAATCATTAGAGCGTGTGTGATGATCGAAACAACCAAAGTTACAACTATCACACCAAATGCCACTATGCTAATACCAGGGCAAACTAACAAAACCTTCTTTTTCATGCTCCACCCCTATACAAAGAACTTTCTCTCCATGGTCTCTCTTGCAGGTCTGCAAATTGCCAAATAAATCAGCATACCGCCAATCAAAACAGATGGAACCATGGGATAAATGAACCATCCTGCGTATGGTCTATTAAATGTAATGTTCAACAGAAATTCTACCAAAATTGTGGACAGCCCAGCTGCCATAAAAGCTCCGCCAAAGATGTACAATCTGCCATTTTCCAAATATCTGCAAAGAGTCACTACTGTGGTCACAATAAGTGTCAAAATTCCAACCACAGGGAACGCAAAGCTCATAAACCATCTGCCTTCTGTTGCTATGCTTATATATAGCAAGTACAGACAAATCGCAGCGCCTCCGCTTGGCACGAATATAACTGGATTAGGTCGTCTAAACCATGTGGGCAACACAGCCATTACATATGTCATTAAGGCGGCGCCAATAACGTATCCTGACCATGTGACTGTGCCGGATGTCTCTAAGTTACACAAGAGTGTTACAAGGCAACCGATCAAGAAAATTGTTGTCACAACTATCTGCACAGTCTTGGGGTGCAACATTACTGGATATTTTCTAGCAGGATACAAAGGGCTAGCCTCACCTCTTTCCACATCTGGGTGGTAAACTCTAGTACCGCAAAGGGGGCACAGCTTCTCTGTATCTTCTAATTTAACTCCACATTTTACGCAATACATACTTACTCCTTATTGCCGCGATTGCTCTCAACCGTGGCTACTATTCCCATGTCCCTCATAACCTCATGCATAGCCAACTCAAGTCTAGGCTCCTTAATGTCCCTGAGAAAGTTTACATACACAGTATCTCCGTAGGACAAAATGCCACAGTTATATGGCAAAGTGGCTGGTGGGCTTAAGAAAAAGTCCATTCTCTCCACATACTGTTCCATGGACTTTGGCACTGTAACCTTGCCTAAGTTTGACAAGCTAAGGCATGACTTTCTCTCTCCAACTGCGTTGAAAATAGCCTTCATAACCAAGTTCTTAAGGGGCAGTGGTGCCAATCTCAAAATGAACTTTTGGTCAGGAGCCACGTTAGTTGCGATCATGGAACTCATATTCTTAGCTGTTACACCAAGGGCCATCTGATGCTTTATGATGTAACAAATTTCTTTGAAATCGTATTCGCCAAGTCTTGGGTCAATCTCTGTGATCATATAGAGAACAAAGTTGCGCAAGCTGTCCATGCCATACATTCTGCGAAGGTCCACAGGGATCAAAATCTTAATGGGCTTTTGCTTCATGAAGTTAATTACCTCATGTCTTTGCATGTCCATCATGGCCTTGGTCAAAATAGCTGCAAACAAGCCTGAAACTGTAACATCGTACTGCTTGGCCATTGCCTTAACCTTGTCTGCTGGCAGCTTGAGACATACAAGATGCATCCTCTCCCTATCCTCTACTGTGCCTGTTATTTTGTAGGCATCTGTCTCCTTACGGCTGGCTGGAACTCGTCCTGCAACCTTGTGGAAATAGTCCTCCATTTCCTCTTTGCGCGGAGGCTCTCTCCTGTCCAAAACTCCTTGTTCCGCAGGGATTTCTACACCATACTTTTGCTCCAAATATTCTGCGATTAAAGTCTTAAGGAACACAAGGCCACCATTTCCATCTGTCAAAGAATGGAATATTTCAACTGCGATTCGCTTGTCATATACGATGACTCTAAAGGCGCATCTGCGGACCTCCGGCTTATGCATCTTAACAAGGGGGTAGCTACTCTCCTCCATAATCTTAGGAGCTTCCTCAACCTCCTGGATGTAATACCAGAACAAGCCCTTGCGAAGTCTGGCTGCAATAGATGGGAATCTGCGAACTGTAACATTAAGGGCGGACTGAAGCACTTCCACATCCACCTTCTCTGTCAAAGTGGCGGACAAACGGAATACGTTACTCCAATTGCGAGTTCTAGCGGCAGGGTAAATCTTGGCTGCATTATCCAACTGCATCCAATGAAGCTTTCTGCCCTGAGTATTCTTTTGTGTCTTATCCTTAGATGTGCTCATACCTTAAAAATATTGCCAATCCCTCAACTAATATGCAGGTCCAGAAACCTTACTACATTGTATAGGTTTTTGAGCAAAATAAAAAGACCTGACATTTAGCTGTATCCTAGAAAATACATCTCTGTTCTAACCTTTTTCGACAAAATCCGACAATAATTTAAAGTATAGTTTATATTTTTCTTGGGAATAATTGAAAGTATACTTTAAATTATTCTAGATTTTCGTCTATTTTTCTATTACAATATAAATACACTGAACAAGGAGGAAAACTTATGGCACTTGTTAATACTGAAAATATACTTTCAATTCTTACAAATTATAATCCATGGTGGCAAAATGGACTTGTACCCAAATCCTTTCATAAGGATTTCAAACGCTGCGGATATTACACTTGTCATAAAGCACTCAACAGCGACCTTCGTCGCATTGTTGTAATGAGCGGAGCTAGACGAACTGGTAAAACAACTATTATTTACCAAATAATCTCTGACTTATTAACCCAAGGAATAAAACCTCAAAATATTCTGTTCTTTACTTTTGACCACCCTGTAATTAGAGCTGCAGGTATAGATCAGGTTTTATCCGTTTATAAAAACAACATTTGCAATGACGATGAATTTTATCTTTTTGTGGATGAAATACAGTTTGATAAAAATTGGACCCATTACTTAAAGATGGCTTACGATATGAATCCAGAAATGAGAGCCGTTGCTACTGGTTCTGCTAGCGCAGCTGTAGAAGATGGCGTTAGAGAAAGTGGCGCTGGAAGATGGACTATTATACACATCCCCACACTCTCCTTCTATGAATATTGCGAGATTAAAGGAGTCTCCAAGTTTTTTGATTGTGAAGATGTGTTCAAAATCCACACCTTACCTATTCAGGAGCAAACTCGCCTTATCATGGGTTTAGCTGATTTACAAGTACATCTAATGCATTATTTACAAATTGGTGGTTTTCCTGAATTGGTTAAAGCAGAAGACACTGTCTATGCCCAATCTCTAATTCGAGAAGATGTAATGGATCGAGCAATTAAACAGGATTTGCCTAATATTCATGAGATACGTAATATTGATGAATTAGAAAAAGTCTTTGTTTACCTCTGTTATAACAGTTCCAGCATAATAAATATTGACGCAATGTGTAAGGAATCCAATGGAGTTTCTAAACCCACTATTCAAAAATATATTCAGTACCTTGCCGACGCCAATCTAATTAACATTAGTGAACAGCTTAATATCCAAGGAAAGAACATATTAAAGAAACGAAATAAAATTTATATTTCTGACAATTGCATCAGAGGAGCCGTTGTGCTAGGCGCTGACATCTACACAAAATCAACAGAGTTGGGATACGCCATCGAAACAACCGTATTCAAACATGTGAAGGACTATTTCCTAGCCATAAACAAGCTATATCAAGTAGGATATATACGAGACGCAAATGGTGCTGAGGTAGACGTTGCAGTACAAT
Source organism: Clostridia bacterium (assembly GCA_017559445.1). Lineage (GTDB taxonomy): Bacteria > Bacillota > Clostridia > RGIG7378 > RGIG7378 > RGIG7378. The sequence goes on along the minus strand of JAFYSJ010000026.1, from coordinate 30,012 downwards.
ATGCGGGCCAACCTATCCAGTATATTGAAGCCAAAATGCGCAACAACTCTAGCATTAAGGACGACGATGGTATCGTTATATACGGTCTATCTAACACGCCTGGATATGTAATTTCAAAAAACGCAACGGATTTTGGGCTTACTGAGCGCAATGGTTCTACTTTATACCGCATACCAGCTTTTGCCTTTTTATACTTGCTTGGCAAAAGTCAAAAAAACAAGGCAATAAAATAACTTATCTAAAGAGAGATATCATATGATGTCTCTCCTTTTTTATACAGCCATAGGTTTCTAAGCAAAATAAAAAGACCTGACATTTATCCAGGTCTTAGTTAAATCAAAATCAGTTTGTGTAGTTATCGAAGTAACCCTGAACGAGAACAACAGGAGTACCCTTGTCTCCAGAACCAGATGTAAGATCGCAGAGAGAACCGATAAGATCTGTAAGCTGACGAGGTGTTGTACCCTGAGAAGCCATGTTACCTACGAGGTTACCCTCCTTCTCCTTGATGCTCTTGGAAATAGCTGCCTTGAGCTCCTCACCGGAGAGATCCTTGAAATCGTTGTCTGCCAAATACTTGAGCTTAAGCTCGTTAGGTGTACCTACAAGACCGTCTGTAAATGCTGGAGAAACAACTGGGTCTGCAAGCTCCCAAATCTTACCCTGAGGATCCTTGAAAGCACCGTCGCCGTATACCATAACCTCAACGTGCTTGCCTGTAGCAGCAAGAATCTGTGCCTGAATGTCCAATACCAATGGCTTGCACTCTCTAGGGAACAACTTAACTGTGTCCTCTGTAGCCTTGTTGGAACCAAGGAGACCATACTTCTCGTTGCAACCGCTGCCGTTAACTGGCTGGTTAAGAATCTCGTCCAAGTTAAGTACAATCTTAGCTCCGTTATCCATAAGGATACGCTTAGTACGTACTCTTGTGTGGATAGAGCAGTTAATTACCTTATCTGTATACTGCAAAATAGCCTTAGGCTGGTTAGCGAAAACGATCTCTACGTCTGCGCCTGCCTCACGAATGAGGTTACCATAGTACTCAACGTAATCTACGCCTGTGAACTCGTGCTTATTTACACCAAAGAGCTCTCTGTACTTTGCCTCTGAAAGAACGTCAGAATATGGGTTAACACCAGCTGCGTCCAACTTATCCAAGCTAACAAGCTCATTACCTACTTCGTCAGAAGGATAATTCAACATGAGGACAACCTTGTCCACTCCCTTAGCAATACCGCGAAGACAAATTGCGAAACGGTTACGAGAAAGGATTGGGAAGATAACACCAACTGTGCCACCACCAAGCTTGGCTCTAACATCATTTGCAATATCATCAACAGATGCGTAGTTGCCCTGGGCTCTAGCTACGATAGACTCTGTTACAGAAATAACATCTCTGTCTCTAAGCTCAAAACCCTCATAGGATGCAGCCTCTAACACGCTGTTAGAAACTATTGTTGCGAGATCGTCTCCCTCTCTAATAATGGGGCAACGAATACCTCTAGATACTGTACCGACTCTTCTTTCATTGTTTGCCATATTTATAGCGCTTCTTTCCTTAGAATTTTTGTCTAATAAACAAATTTCTTCACGCTACATTGTCTACTTTTTACGGGATTTTTTCAAGTGTTTTTTACAAAAAATTTCTTCCAAAATTGTATTTTTATAAAAAAACTTTTTGGTTAATCTTAATAAATATACTTATCAAGGAAAAATCACCATTTTCTACATCAAAAAAGAGGCCCGTCATTCACGACAAGCCTCTAAATTTAACCTTAACTTTTAGTCCTCAACTGTGACTAATCCATTTTCTCCAACTGTGATCTTCATGCCATCCTTAACATATGCCAAGAACTCATCGCCAAGAGAATCAACTACTGGCATGGACACGCCATCTACCCAAACGTCTGCCAGGATTGCACCTGCTGCAGCCAAGGAGTCGATATGGTTTGCAAAGAGCATACATGCTGGATTTTTCTCCATTGCACATGCGCAATAAAGAACCAAACCTCCTGTGGTGGAACCGATGGTCTGTGGCAAACAAAGTGCCTTGCCGATCATGGGCTTACCGTGGAGATCCTTGTTGTTCTGGTCACCACACTTAACTTCCTTGTCACCAAACTGAAGTGCCATCTGGAAGGAAGCCAATGTATTGAAACCCTCAGTGGAAACTACTGCCTCTGCAGTCACTGTACCTGGAGTAACAACTCTACCCTGAAACTGTTTCATCTTACTTACCTCCCTTTGTGATCATGGCCAACAATTCTCCGTCTGTATAATACCTAGCTGTGGTATATGTGCGGAGCTTGTTAGAGGATGTGATTACAGGCATGCCCTTGCAAAGTGGGTTGTTCATGTACATAAGTGGGCAAATATAGGATGTAATAACACCTGTTGCCTTAAGTCTCTCTGCATATTCTGTGGCATTAAATGCCTCCAAAACCTTAGGAGCTGCAGTAAATACTGTGGGGATAGTTACCTTGGAAACGCCGTTAGCCTTAAGGCTTTCCTCAAGCTTAACTGTCCAATCCTTAAGCTGCTCCAAAGAAAGGTGTGGGCATCCAACAAAGCAAAGCTTAGGCTGAGCATCGGGATTCTTCCACATTACTGGGTACTCATTCTGAACTCTCTCAAGCTCTGCGTCGTCGATAACGTAAACCTTAGCACCCTCTGCAATAATGGACTCACCCTGCTCAACTGCCTCTGGAGTCAAGTTTGCAATGTGGTAAAGACCAACTGCACCGTTAGATGCTGTGGCTGCACCAAAGTCCTTAAGGTAAGAACATGCGCTGTCGTTAAGCTCTGTGCCAATCCACTTGTCCAAACCAACAACGTATGGAACATCCTCCATAACCTTCATTCCGATGGCAGAACCAAGGAGCTGAGCCTCAGGCTTTTTGGTTGTCTCAACCTTAACAATCCAAGTAGCCTTACGACCCTCGTCTGTCAAAAGTCCAAAGTATGGAACGTAGCCCACAATGGAGCCCATAATGTCGATGATTCCAGAGTTTCTGTTACATCTTGCACCCAAAACTGAGTTAGCATATACAACAGCACTGGACTCTGCCCAGGAGAGGTACTCGCCCTTCTGAGGCTTGTTACCTACCTGATCCATGTAACATGTACATGTGAAAGCCTGGTCGTTCATAAGGCCCAACTTTTTGAGCTGCTCCTCATAGAAATCCTGCTTTGTGTACATGAAATTGTTAAATACGAATCTCTGCAAGAAGTTTGCTGGCACATTCTTGTCCACAGGTCTTGGGTCTACAGAGAACTTCTGGCCAGATGCAACGCCTGCCTCAAGGAGCTGCTGCATAAGGTCATAAACTGGAGACATAACCTTAAGTCCAAAGGATGTAACCAAGTGATTGTACTTAGATGTAATGGGAACCAGCTTTTCTGCCTCAAAGGCATCGCCGTACATAACCAAAGTCTTCATAACCTTGGCCATTGTTTCTCCCTGCTGACCATTTAAGATGGCTTCCTGTTCCTTAGTAAGAATCATACGCTTTCCTCCTAGATCTTCATGCAAACGTCCCAAGCGCCCCAAATAACTGTTCTGAGGTTGCCAACCTTGTTAGCGTCGCCGATTACGTGAACGTTCTTAGCCTTAGGTGCCAAAGGTGCTGGGTTGTAACCAACGGAAAGGATTACGTTGTCGGAAGGAATCTGGAATGTCTCTCCATCCTTGTTTCTAACTGTTACGTAACCGTCGCAAATTTCAACCAAAGCTGTCTCAAGGTGAACTGGAACATTGTTTGTCTTAAAGCAATCTCTCAAGTAGCTTGTGTTAGCCAAACAAATACCGGGAGTTGTAATAAGGTCATCCTGCATTTCTACGATGGAAGGATGCTTGCCCTGCAAGAACAAGTCATAAGCAATCTCACAACCTGTAAGACCACCGCCGATAATTGTAACCTTATCTCCTACTGGAGCCTTTCCAAGCAAGTAATCTACAGCCTCAATAGCTGTCTCTGCGCCCTTAACTGGAATTCTCCTTGCCTTTGCGCCTGTTGCGATGATGATTTCATCTGCATCCAAAGCGTTAATATCTGTAACTTCTGTATTAAGTTTTACCTCGATTGGGTACAAGGAAAGCTGACGGATATACCATGCAATAAGGGCTCTATCCTTTTCCTTGAAGGAAGGTGCTGCAGCTGCTACGAAAACGCCACCAAGCTCACCAGACTTTTCGTAAAGTGTAACTGTATGGCCTCTCTGTGCACAAACAAGTGCTGCCTCCATACCACCAATACCACCGCCAACGATAGCAACCTTCTTAACCTTCTTAGCAGGCTTAAGGTTGTACTTCTTGGACTGCATTGTCTTGGGGTTAAGAGCACAACGTGCAAGACCCATTGTATCTGTCAAATCCTGAGTATTAGCATGTCCTCTGGAGGAAGAGAAGTTAAAGCATCCGCTGTGGCAGCAAATACATGGCTTAATATCTTCGATTCTGTCCTCGATAAGCTTAGTAATCCACTCTGGATCTACCAAGAACTGACGAGCAACACCAACGCCGTCGATTCTGCCCTCAGCAACTGCCTGAGCGCCTACCTCTGCGTCCATTCTACCTGCACAAACTACAGGAATATCTACGAACTTCTTAATGTGTGCAACATCGTCCAAGTTGCAGTTCTCTGGCATATACATCGGTGGATGTGCCCAGTACCAGGAGTCATATGTTCCGTTATCTGCGTTGAGCATATCGTAACCTGCATCCTGCAAGTACTTAGCTGCCTTTTCGGACTCCTCCATGTTACGGCCTACTTCTACGTAGTCCTCACCTGGCATTGCGCCCTCGCAGAAGCCCTTCATCTTGGACTCTACGGAATATCTAAGGGAAACGGGATAATCCTGACCACACTCTGCCTTAATAGCCTTTACAACCTCTGCTGCAAAGCGGTAGCGGTTTTCGAAGGATCCGCCATACTCGTCCTGTCTCTTGTTAAAGAATTCGATGGCAAACTGGTCAAGCAAATAGCCCTCGTGAACAGCGTGAACCTCAACGCCATCTACACCAGCATCCATACAAAGCTTAGCTGTCTTAGCAAATGCCTCGATAATCTCGTGAATCTGCTCTACTGTCATCTCTGGACAGATAATGTCATGTGCCCAACGAGAAGGCTGTGGACTTGGACAAGCAAGCTCATGGTTTGTATCCAAAATAGGCTTGAGAAGTGCACGTGTAACCTTGTTCTTGTGAAGTGGTGCAACAAGCTCTGTAATAGCCCAAGAACGACCCATACCAGCTGTCAGCTGAACAAAGAGCTTAGCTCCTGTCTTGTGAATCTCGTCCATGAACTCCTTGAGCTCATCGAACATCTTAGGGTTCTGCCAAAGCCACTTGCCCCAGAATGTGTCTCTAAGTGGAGCGATACCAGGAATAATAAGGCCAACGTTGTTGTTAGCTCTCTCCAAAAACAGCTTAGCAGCCTCCTTGTCAAAATGACAGCCACCAAGCTCAAACCAACCAAAAAGGGATGTTCCTCCCATGGGGCACATAACAATGCGGTTCTTAATCTCCACATTGCCAACCTTCCAGGGTGTAAACAGAGCCTCATACTTTTTGTTCATGTCACTCATGTGTATTTTGTTCCTTTCTGTTTATATGTAAGGGATTATATCAAATTAGTTCGACTTAGTTAAGGAGTTAATTTAGTGAGCCGCACCGTTGGTGCTAGTGGCCGCTGCGCTAGTGAACCACGAGCAAAGCTCGTTAGTGAGCCGCAACTGCGTTGCTAGTGGTCGCTACGCTAGTGAACCGGCTGCGCCTAGTGAACCGCACCGTTGGTGCTAGTGGCCGCGCTATCGCGCTAGTAGGCCGCCTTCGGCTAGTGAACCACGAGCAAAGCTCGTTAGTGAGCCGCAACTGCGTTGCTAGTGGCCGCTACGCTAGTGAACCACGAGCAAAGCTCGTTAGTGAGCCGCACCGTTGGTGCTAGTGGCCGCTGCGCTAGTGAACCACGCTGTTGCGCCAGTTTAAGTTATTCTTTTATCATTCTGTACAAAACATAAAAGGCACCCATCATAGGGTACCCTTCTTTATGAATAAATATAAGGCAGAATTTCCTTCAAGCTTGTTAATCTTCGTATATAATTATGCCAAACCTTGTTGTTATAGTAATCTGTGCCCCTTGGATTGATGCACAAGGTTTCAACTCCAGTAGTATATACGAACTCATCATTAAAGGAATTGCCAACGTAGATGATATCCTTGGGAGACACCTGTTTTTCGCCAATTATTTTATTTACAAATTTGGCCTTCCCCTCAAAATCATAGGGCGTACCAATAATTCCATCTAACATTCCCTGATCATCAAAGGTCATCCTGTTGGCCTTTATCTCCACAAAACACGAGCTCATCTCCTTGCCCAATACAAGTTCTATGTACTGCTTAATGGAACCGGACAATATATACAATAATATTCCCTTTGACCTAAGCTCCCTAATGACTTCAAACACGTCATCCACAAGTTCTGCTTTAAATGCTGTTTCCTTAAGATTCTTCTTGCTACAGCCTGCTTCCTTAAATTTCTTTTCTGTTATTTCACACCATTCCTCATGAGAAATTTCGCCTCTACTAAACTGCCTGTGATACTTTTCACACTCCGATACATCATATCCAAGGCTCTCCCATAACAACTCCCATGTATTCGCATCTACTCTTGGTTTAGTTAATGTGCCATCAAAATCGAATACTACAACCCTTTTGCTACTACTCTTAGCTGTCAATTCATCTGCTACCAGCTGCGTTACTTGATTTCTATATTGAAAAACATAGGGAATTGGAGGCGAACCAACAATTCTATTCATGGCTTCCTCACCCCAAAGCTCTGTCAATATGTCTTGATTTGATTTACCCTTGGTGGTGTCTGCCCATGAGAAATCTGGAAATACAACAGGTATAATTTTTACGTTATCATTTTTTAGAATTTCATCTATCTCTATTCTCGTAACCGACTCTGGATTGGGCCTGCCATCCACAATGAATCCATCAAAGAAATCTCTTGTTAATAACATAATGAAGTTTTCTACATTTCCAAGATATTTTGCTGGATCTAACAAAAAATTTCGAACTTCTCCTGCAAACTCCTTTTCTGGAGAATAATATGTAACCCCAACTTTATCCTTGATTTGATTTAAGTGTACATATATATCGTTAGCATAATGTATTCCTGCAGAAGATCCGCCTCTGTAGCAAATGAAATTTCTATACATAGCTTGTTCCCCCGAACGCCGGTCTTTTTTTCATTATATTACATATAAACTTTTAATCAACTCACCCGCCTTAGGCGTTCCACTTAACATTTGACATCCCATCGCTATAGTTTTACCATGTTCGTATCACCTATTCTTCGGGAGGATATATGCAGTACACAGTGCAATTATCTACAGGCAGTCGTTTCCACCAGGAGTACGAGGCACAAGATATAATCGCCAGACTAAGCCAAGTTTTTGAGCTCATTTCCGTGGACAAGCTCATGCTGGGCTGGTACCCCAATGAGGATATGTACCTTAGACTCAAGGAGTTCTTGTCAAAGTACGGCACCAAAATGGTCCTTTGGCTCCCTGTTTTCTCAGATACTGCAGAATTTGGTTCAATCCACAAGGCTGTTGCCCTTTGGGGAAAAGATATCGCTCCTTCCCTAGTGCAAAGCGGCGAAACATTCGATTTCTGCTGCCCTTCCTCTCCAGACAACATTGATTTAGTTAAAGAGATGTACCACAAATACTTCTCCACCTCTGGTTTTGATGGAGTCTTTATGGACAGAATCAGAACCCACTCCTTTGGTGGAGGTGTTTCTGGCGTGTTAAGCTGTGGTTGCCCAAGATGCGCAGAAAAGCATTTTGAAAATGGCGTTTCCTTAGATGATGTGAGAAAGGCATACGAAACATTAGAAGATAACTTCTTTGATAAGTTGCCAAACGGCTCCTTTGCCCACGAAATCACCGAAAATTTCTTTAATTCAAAATGCAAGATTATTGACCAGGGTGTAGGCGAACTTTGCAAGCATTTTAAGGATCTTGGTCTAGAAGTTGGTTTAGACACATTTGCGCCCCTTATGTCCAGATTCGTGGGACAGGACTATAACCTCCTTGCCCAGCATGCAGATTTTGTTAAGCCCATGCTGTACCGAAGAACCCTTGCCCCCGCCGGATTAGGTTATGAGTACTACTTGCTTAAAAGTTCCGCTCCAAAGGCACAGGGCTACGAAGCCATCCAAATGGATGCAAATTTCTTAGATGACCAGCTTAAGGCACTTAGCAATCTTCCCTGCCACGTATACGCTGGCATAGAGATCAACCACCATCCAGAGCTAGTTAAGACTTCTCCCCAGTATGTGAGGGAATGTCTCGATGTAATTGGCAAAAATGGTTGCACTGGAGCGGCTCTTTCTTGGAATATTATGCAGGCTCCCTTGTCACACATCGAAGTTTTGTCGTCTAAATAGGTTTTATTAAATATCGCGACGAAATGCCATAAAAACATGTCAAAATGTTGGATTTTTCGTAAAATCTGCAATATAATACTGCGCGCACGCGCATTAACTAGCGCAGCGACTACTAGCGTAGCGGCTCACTAGCGCAGCGACTACTAGCGCAGCGGCTCACTAACGAGCTTTGCTCGTGGCTCACTAGCCGAAGGCGGCCTACTAGCAACGCAGTTGCGGTTCACTAGCGCAGCGACTACTAGCGTAGCGGCTCACTAGCACCAACGGTGCGACTACTAGCGTAGCGGCTCACTAGCCGAAGGCGGCTACTAGCGCAGCGGCTCACTAACCCAGAGGTATAATAAATGTCCAAAAAACACTTATCCAAAGATTTTACACAAGGTAGCATATGGCGTTTCCTCATAACCATGTCTATTCCATTCATGGCAGCAAACGCACTTCAGGTTCTATACAGCACCATCGATATGGTTATCGTTGGCAAATTCGTTGGTACAGCAGGACTTTCTGCCGTTTACCAGAGCAGTCTTATTCTAAACTTTGCCACCATGATGTGCCTTGGCTTTTCCAACGCAGGACAGATTCTCGTTGCCCATGCTATTGGTTCCCAAAAACGCAAGGAGCTTAACCAGATCATCGGAACACTTTTCTCCCTAATCTCTGCAATGGGAATTGTACTTTCCGTCGTAATCCTTTTCGCTAGAACATGGATTTTGGATGTAATGAACATGCCTACAGAGTCCTATGCCATGTCCATGGATTATTTGATCATCTGCGGATGCGGACTTTTCTTCACTGCTGGATACAACATGGTTTCTGCTGTTCTTCGTGGAATGGGAGATTCCAAGAGACCTCTTCTCTTTATTGGTATTGCAACTGTTGTTAACCTTGTATTGGACATTATCTTCACAGGATTCTTGGATATGAAGGTTGCAGGCGCTGCATGGGCTACAATCATCGGTCAGGGTGTTTCCTTCCTGTTCTCCTTGTACTACTTGTTCAAGCACAGAGAAGCATTTGGCTTTGACTTTAAGTTGTCCAGCTTTATTCCTAAGTTCAACTACGTTCGCCTTATTTTTAATCAGGGATTGCCCATGGCTATTCAGGCTGGATGCATTAACATTTCCATGATGTTCGTTAACTCCCTTGTTAACAGCATTAGCGTTGTTGCATCTGCCACATTTGGAGTTGGCGTGCGTATCGACGATATTTTTAGCAAAATTTCTCAGGGCATCCAATTTGCTGCTATGCCAATCGTTGCCCAGAATATTGCCGCTGGCAAGAATGACAGAGCTAAGAAAACTGTTTACTGCTCCTGGATTTTCGCAGGCGCATTGACAGTTATCTGCATGACAATCTACCTCACAATGGGCAAGCAACTCTTTATGATGTTCTCTGACGACCCACTGGTTCACGAGATGTCACACACATTTATTCAGGCTATCCTGTGGATGATGCCGGCCCTTACCATTATGAGAGGCACATTCGCCTTTATACAGGGTATTGGTAACGCCTACTTAGGATTAGTCCTTGCGATGTTGGACGGCGTAGTGCTTAGAATTGGACTTAGCTGGCTATTTGGTATCGCGCTTGGTTGGGGCTTCTACGGATTCGTTCTTGGATACGCATTGGCCACATACGGAACTGCCATCCCAAGCTGTATCTACTTCTTAAGTGGAAAATGGGAAAAGCGAAAAGTTCTAGCAGATCAGCTATAAATAAAAAAGGAAACACTCCTTTCCATGAACTCGTGTTAAAAATGTAGCACGAGTTTCTTTTAACCCAACTTCTAAACAAATAAGCAATGGAACTTCATTTCTGCAAAGCGTTTCAATAAAAATGTATATTTTTATTTGTTTTGTAAAAACTATCGACTTATACACCCATTGGGTGTATAATCATGGTGAGGTGAGGATATGAACATTCGTGAAATGAGAACAAAGCTAGGAGTTACTCAAAGTGAATTTGCTGCACGATATAGCATTCCCTTTCGTACTGTTCAAAATTGGGAAACAGGTAAGCGCACTCCACCTGAATATATTATTACCTTATTGGAGCAACGCATAAAGAACGACTTGATTAACCACAAAACTACAACACTACCCAAGTATGATCCACAAAAGCGCAATCTTCCTAAGCGTAGTGATTACGTAGGCGCGCTCTCTTGGCTCAAGGCTGTGAGAGACTGTTTAGGAGAATCGGTAGTATTCGCTTTAGACGAAGCACTTATGTGTCAAGGTAGTTTCGGTGGTCGTAACGATGAATACGTTGTTTGGGTTTATGGCGAAGACAGTGTTACACAGTTTAATGGTGTGGTTGTATTGGGAAATCACATTGGTTCTCGCCATATTAAGAGTCGAAATGGGTTGCTCTATACCGACTTCAACCGAACGGTATTTGACGCTTTTACTAACGAGGCTATTTTAGATATGCAAGGAATAACCGAAGCCTTAAGCCGCTATTATTATGCAAATGGTGATAGTTTCGACGGTATTTTTATCTCTCCTGAATATCAAGATAGATTCGAAATGTTAGCAAATGAAGCAATAGAATATTACGGAAGTTGAGGTGATTCTTTTGAATTTAACAGTAGAAGAAAAAATAATGTATAAGGTTATGAAAGCCATCTATGACAGTGGAATCCCTATCAGTTTTAAGGGCTCCATGGTTTTAAAGGCTTGTTTGCTTGAAGCGGGGTATAATGATGATACCCGCCACACCGTAGATATTGATGCCAACTGGAACTCTGATACTCCCCCTACTTCGAAACAGATGGAAGATTCTTTGCAAAAAGCAATCGACAAAAGTGGTGTTAATCTTGAAGTTAAGATTTACAGAATGTATGGTGAAAAACGTTCTGCCGGTCTCGAGCTAATTAACCGTGAAACTGAGGAAACTCTTTTCACTATGGATGTGGATGTAAACCGACCGATAGCTCCTACAAAAATCTACGAAGTAGAAGGTCTTCGCTTTTGTGGTGTATCTCCTTCTCAAATGATTGCAGATAAGGTTGCGGCAATCTCCACTGATAAGGTATTTCGTCGTATTAAGGATGTTATAGATTTATATTATATCTCAAAAGTATTTGAATTTAACGTCACCGAAGTTCTTCAAACTTTGAAAAATAGCGAAAGAGCCTTAGAAGATTTCAATGGTTTTCTCCACAGGTCTGAAGATTTAAAGCATTCCTACGAAAAATTCCGTTTTGCCGGCGGTGTTAATAAACCTAACTTTGAAGAAGTATACCATAGCGTTAATGCATATATAAAAGACGTTCTTCCGAAATAAACATGGCCTTGTAAGATAATACCAAATAACTGCATTTAGCCGATAGGAATATTCCTATCGGCTTTTTGGGATTCTTCCCATTTTTGTTGAAAAGCAAACAGCCTAGTTACTAACAGAAACAAGAAAAGGGTGTTTTTACACCCCATTCTTGTTCTTGACTAAAAGTCTTATTTATCTATTCATTGTTTCAGAGATAATCTTAATTACCTTATCATAGCAGCCGCCACAGCCTGTGGAGCACTTAGTTGTCTCCTTAACCTTGTCGAATACTGCAAGTAAATCAGTGATATTGCTGTTGCCCTGAATTGCATCCAAAATATCGAAATAGCTAACGTTGTTGCACTTGCAAACTACATAGTTCTCCAATGTCTTGGTATCTACTGGCTGAAGGTCGCATACAAGCTCCTCCTGGTAATCTGTCTTCCAAAGGCTGTGGAGATTGCAGTAAGCATATACAGCCTCCAACTTCTCGCCCTCGCAGAGTGCAAAGGATACCTGTGGCTTATCCCCAGGCTTAAGCATCTTGCGCTGGTTGCCAGCATTTGTCTGAATGGATACCCACTCAATGTAGTGTTCAGGAGTCATGGGGTGCTCTACCTCACCAACTGAAACGTGTACCATGTTGCCATCTACAAAATATACAGGCAAATGTTTCTCAAGGCTTGCCTCTGTTGTGCCTGGAATAATCTCATTCATCTTCTGTCCACAGCACATAACTGGAACTCCGCTCTCCTTAACGAGAGCTACCATCTTGCCACAATGCTCACAAATATAAAATCTCTGATCCATACGATTTTAATCCCCTCTCCTGAGTATGGTTCTATTATACACTACCATTTTGGTACGGTAAAGAGGTTTTTCAAAATTTTATTGTGAAAGTTGTACCCTTTCCTACTTCGCTATCCAGAGAAACAGTTGCCTTATGGAACAATAAGGCGTGCTTTACAATGGACAATCCCAAGCCTGTGCCGCCTGTTTCCTTAGAATGACTCTTGTCCACGCGGTAAAATCTCTCAAAGATTCTGGGCTGATCCTCCACTGGGATTCCTATTCCTGTATCCTTTACAGTAACGACGGAATGGCCATCTTTCATGGCAAGTCCTACGGTCACAGAGCCGCCTTCCTTGTTATACCTAATGGCATTTTCACACAGATTGTACATGATCTCATACACATATCTGCGAACGCCCATAATAGGCTCTGCATTGCCCTGAACTTCCAAGGTCACCTTCTTTTGTTCTGCTGTATCTGTCAGAACATCCAGCACCTCGTTGGTAACCTCAACCAGGTCAACACTCTCCATGGCAGGGCTTTGGTTTTCATCCAGCTGTGAAAGTCGGATTATGTCGTTAATAAGGTGCACCAGTCTCTTGGCTTCCTTACGGATATTACCTACGAATCTAGGTGTGTCCTCTAGCTTAACAAGACCTGTCTCCAGAAGTTCTGCGCTTCCGATAATAGTCTGGAGAGGTGTCTTGAGCTCGTGAGTTACGTTGGCTGTAAACTCCTTGCGATTGCGCTCCGCAAATACCCTCTCGGTAATATCAAAGGCAAGAATTACCACGCCCAAAACCTTGTCCCCTGACCAAATGGGGTTAATCGTAAACTGGTACTCCAGTCCGTTGCGCTGCTCCACGTACTCGCTGCGCTGACCTTCCAATGCCTCCCAAATGGACTTGCTCATTTTGCTAGTTCTGTCCACCATGAGGAAATCGCTACCCTCAGCAAAATTTTTAACTGCGAAAATCTGCCTTGCAGAGGCGTTCATCTTGATAACCATGCCGTGCTCATCCAACAGAACAAGTCCTTCTGTCATGGCTGAAACAACCTGCTCGAACTCCTCAGTCTTGTGACGCAGAGTCTCCATCTGATTCTTAATCTGCTTGTGCTGCTTATGGATCTTTACGAGGATGGGAGTCAATTCCTCGTATGTGTCGTTTTGTGTCGGGTTGTCTAAGTTCAACTGCATAAGGGGCTCGGTAATTTTGCTTGCCATTCCATGGGAAAGCACAGATGTAACTGCAGCGGCCACCAAAAGTGTAACGATAATATAGGGGGACATGTCCACCAACAAGGACCACACAGTCTGCTGGCTAACAGATACTCTCAATACGTTGCCATCCTCAAGGAGGACTGCCTCGTAGTATGTCTTTTCGGTAAATGTATCGGACCTTCTGGCACTGCTTCCTGCACCTGTTTCTAAGGCCTCCTTAATCTCTTCTCTGTCCTTGTGATTTTCCAAGGAAGAGGGGTCTACCTTAGTGTCAAAAACAACTTCTCCATTAGCATCCACCACAGTAAAACGGAAAACGCTATTGCTATGGAAATTGTCGAAATACTTGGTGCCAGATAAGTTAACACCATTGGCAACAAGGGCAAGCTCCTCCTTAAGCTGGTCAACCTGAGACCTGTTAAAGGAGTCATAAATAAAGGATGTTGCCAAGCTAATGCTGGCCAAAAGCACTACCAGCACTACTATGAATATGGATTTGAATATCTTTTTGGTCATCTTTCGCTCTCCAGCCTATATCCAACACCAATTACAGTCTTAATCTGGGAACCAGAAACGCCTAACTTCTGGCGGAGGGTCTTAATATGCATATCCACTGTACGAGTTTCGCCCACGTATTCTGTGTCCCAAATGGCGCTCATTATCTTATCTCTTGAGAAAACCTTATGTGGGTTCTTCATGAAAAGCTTGAGCAAATCGAACTCCTTATGTGTGAGTTCTACCTTAACTCCATCCACATACACCTTGTGCTCGTTTTCACGCAAGGTGATGCTGCCCACCTTGTACTCCTCTACGGAAACTGCCTTAGATGTTCTGCGCAAAATAGCCTTAACTCTGGCCACCATTTCCATAACGCCAAAGGGCTTAACGAGATAATCGTCAGCTCCCAAGTTAAGTCCAGTTATCTTGTCCATTTCTGTTCCCTTGGCAGTTGCCATAATGACGGGAATGTCCTTGTTGTTTTCGTCTGATCTAATCTTTCGCAGGACCTCCATGCCGTCCATGCCTGGCATCATAACGTCAAGGATAATAAGGTCGGGAGTCTCTGTTTTGAGAGCATTAAGCATGGACATGCCGTCGGCAAAACCACGGGCCTCAAATCCTGTCTGCTCCAAAGTATAGACCTCTATGTCACGAATAGTGTTGTCGTCATCTACACACCAAATCATAATTTTCTCCTTATAAAAAGTTAGCTCAGTCGCATCATTCACAGAATATCACGGCTGAGCTTTACTTACTAGTTTTAAGTTTTGTTATACAAAAGAAAGATATTTCTTAGTGTACTCAGTATATCTTTCTCTATAGAATTCACTATCGCTTCTCATAACCTTGAGGGATTCGTGAATGTTCAAGTTGCGGTCGTTGGAGTCAATAACCTCACCTGCGATGTTGGAGCAGTGGTCAGAAACTCTCTCCATATTAGTAATGAGATCGTTCCATACAAAGCCTGCCTCGATACCGCAGCTACCTGTTCTGAGTCTGTCGATATGTCTAGATCTCAAGAGACCCTTCATTCTGTCGATAACCTGCTCAAGTGGCTCAACCAATGTGGCCTGCTCGGAGCTACCGTTAACAAATGCTGTGTAAGAAAGGTCTACGATCTCAAGAGTTGCTGAGCAGAGAGAATCCATCTCTACCTTTGCCTGGTCGGAGAAAACAATGCCCTTTTCTCTCATTTCCTCTGCAGACTCCAAGATGTTAACTGCATGGTCTGAAATACGTTCCAAATCACCGATAGCCTTAAGAAGCATGGATGCTGTAGCACCTTCTGTTTCGTTAAGTCTCTTGGTGCTGAGCTTAACCAAATAGCTTCCGATAATATCCTCCATGTGGTCAGTCTTATCCTCTGCATCCTTAACAGACTGGGCCTTTTCCTTGTCGTAATTTACAAGGCAACTAACACTGTTCTTAAGGGCATCTGTAGCTGTCTTTGCCATTTCGAAAGTGAGGTGGTGCGCACGCTCAAGAGCGATTGCAGGAGTAACAAGCAATCTGTCGTCCAACTCGGAAATAGCATCCTTCTGAGCAGACTCTGGAACAAGTCTGTATGCAAGCTTCTCCAAAAGGCCAGCCATTGGCAACAAGAGGAATGTACATGCGATGTTGAAGATGGAGTGAGCAGTTGCAATACCTGCGTATGTGGCAGACTCTGTCAAAAGCACTGGTGCCAAAAGAGCCTTAACTGCTACAAACACAATCAAGCAAACAACGGTTCCGATTACGTTAAAGGACAAGTGAACAAGAGCTGCTCTCTTAGCATTTCTAGTTGCACCTACAGAAGAGATCATAGCTGTTACGCAAGTACCAATGTTCTGACCCATGATGATCGGGATAGCAGCTGCATAAGATACTGCGCCTGTTGCAGCCAATGCCTGCAAAATACCAACAGAAGCAGAAGAGCTCTGAATAATAGCTGTCAAAACAGCACCAACGATTACACCCAAAATAGGATTTGTGAACATGAGGAACATTTCCTGGAATGCAGGGATATTCTTAAGTCCTGCTACAGCACCTGTCATTGTCTCCATGCCGAACATCAAGGTTGCAAATCCAAGGAGAACAACGCCAATATCCTTTTTCTTAGTGCTCTTGGTGAACATAAAGAGAATTACACCAATAAGAGCGAGAACAGGAGTGAAAGAAGATGGCTTAAGCAACTTGAGCACAAGGTTGCTACCAGAAATACCACTAAGGCTCAAGATCCAAGCTGTAATTGTTGTACCAACGTTAGCACCCATGATTACATGGATAGCCTGCTTTAAGCTCATAAGGCCAGAGTTAACAAAGCCTACTACCATAACTGTTGTAGCAGAGGAGCTCTGAATAATAGCTGTAACTCCAAGACCAGTCAAAAGACCTGCCAACTTACCTGTAGTCAGCTTGCCAATCATGGATTCAAGTCTGCTACCTGCACTTCTCTCCAAAGCATCGCCCATGAGGTTCATACCAAAGAGGAACAAACTAAGACCGCCAATCAATGTAAGAACGTTAAAAATGCTCATATACAAATCCTTTTCTTTTTAATTATGCATGTGCATTTTATATGAGCCGTGTAAAATCTGAAATCTAATGGATGTAAAATCCGTGTAAAATATTGTTTACAGGGTGTGAAAAAGCGCCATATCTTTTCTATGTCATAAAAGTGTCTTTTGTAAAAATTAGATGGACTAATCGGCAGAAGAAAAAAGATGGCTCGCGAGAACCATCCTTTTGTGCTAACCCATCAGATTAATTATTTTCCTCAAAATTCTCGACTTGCTCCATAACCTTACGGAACACTTCAGGACTATACTGAGGAGGGTAACCATTCTTAATCAAGCAAACCTTAATATCAAACTTAAGTTGATCGCGTACAATCTGATTGTTAAGCCAATCCGCAAAAGAGGATTTGGTATCAATAATCTCCTTAATCTTTTTAGCAAGGTTTTTGCACTTGTCGTTAATAACAACGCCGCCAAGATTTTTGCTTTCACCGTAAACAAAGTTGTACTCATCGCGGAGCGCCATAAGAATATCATAAAACGCCTTTTCTTCGAACGTAAGCCCAATTTTGCGGAAGCTTTCTCGGTCGGCATTCATATCCTTCAAAATACGAAGCGCCTGTTCAGTAGCATATTTAATAATATCCTCGGTAGCCTGTTCCTGAGCCACTCCCGCTTCTTCTGCAGTAAGGTGCTTTCTTCTTTCGTGATACTGTTTAATGGTTTCTTCTAGCATCTCTTGGAATTTCTTCGCTGCCATTTGATTGGTCTTGCCATATTCCTTAATCTGCTTGCGAAGCATCTTTACGAGTATTTCGAGTTTGGACGCCGGCATTTTAACATCAGAAAGCTTCTCAAAATATTCAGGGCTGAAGATATCCTCTTGTTCACCATCTTCAAGGACGCTTTCGACCTCGTTATATTTCAAGGCTTCTTCAACCATTTTGGAAACATAACGGTTCATAGTATCTGCGTCAACTTCGCTTGTGCCACTCATCTTGCGGACAAATCCAGCTATTGCCATAAAGCACTGCGCAAGCGCAGATTCTTCCTCACCAAGTTCACCCGAAGGCTGGCAAATATCATATGCAGTACGCATTCTCTTAACGGTTTTAAGAAAATATGTCTTGAACGATACCTTTTGAACATTCTTTCCGCTGTTATTTTGCGTATTCAGCTCCTGTGTCGAGATAAACACGTATTCGGCCGCTTTTGCCAAGAGTCTGTAACGCAGAGCAGGATCTCCTTCGGGATCAAGGAACGGTGCAAGGTCATATCCCTTAAACAAATCCTTGAGAACCTCCATATGTTCTCTGAATACCTCGGTTGCCTGTTCAATATCGTCAACAGTAGGTGCCACGGAACTACCACCACCATATACCTTTATCGCCTCGCGCATATTGTCACGAATTCCGATATAATCAACGATAATACCATAATCCTTGCCGGGATACTTTCGGTTAACACGGCTGATCGTCTGAATCAACAAGTGTTTCTTCAGAGGCTTGTCGTTATACATATAAGTCAGAGAAGGCACATCAAATCCTGTAATCCACATATCTACAACAATTACGATACGGAGGTTAGAATGTTCCTGCTTGAACGCCGCATCAAGCTCCTCGGAGCGAGAGCCATTCTTGACACCGCCAAGATAGTTATATAAATCCGGCTCATCGTTTTTGCCAACACTCGCAACCATAGCCATAAACGGCATCGGCTTCAGCTTATTCAATTCCTCGGTGGATACGTTCACGCCGTCGGGAGTTTTCTTTTCAATGAACCATTCGGGATATTTTTCTTGGAATTTCTTTAAAAGTGCGTATGCAATCGGTCTGCTTGAACAAACCACCATTGCTTTTTGCACTCTATTGGGATCGTTATCACAAGCGGCCACGTAGTGATCGTGGATGTCCGTCGCAAGACGCTCCAATCGAGAAGGCTCGCCGAGGATAACTTCCATTGAGCTCATTGCCTTCTTACTTGCTTCAACGTCTTCTTCGGTGGCGCCCTCGTCGAAGCATTTCTTGTAGTATGCTTCGATCTCCTGAACCTTCTGCTGATCCAAAAGCACCTTGGCAATACGAGGATGATATTTGATCGATACAGTCAATCCGTCGGCAACCGCCTGATCCATCGTATAGCGGTCAATCTCATCACCGAAGGTCTGATAGGTTTCGGAAATAGGCGTACCCGTAAAGCCAACGAACGTAGCATTGGGAAGAGCCTCCTTCAAAACCTTTGCATAAGGTTTTGACACCATAGCTTTCATATTTTCATCGGTGTCCTTGCTGAACTTGAGCGTTTTAGCGTGTTCAAGCTGTGTTCTGTGCGCCTCATCGGAGAAGCATATAATGTTTGCACGGTCATTGATCAGACCGATTTTGTCATCCTCGCGGTCGCAGAACTTCTGAATAGTACAAATATAGAAACCACCGCTTTCACGTGCGCCAAGTTCCTCACGGAGCTTTTTACGAGTAGGCACAATGCTTACTTCACCGAGGTTCAAGAATTCCTTGCTCTTGGTGAAGAGCTTAGCACCCTGCTTTTGCAGTTCCTCTCGGTCAACGATCATAACAATGGTGGGAGAACCTATCTCGGGAACGTCGGTACAACGCAATGCGAGCTGACGGGCAAGGAAAGCCATCGTGTAGGTCTTACCGCATCCTGTTGCGCCAAAATATGTACCACCCTTGCCGCTCTTTTCCATAACGGATTTTACGATACTTTGCTTGAGCAAACGTGCGGCAAAGAACTGCGGATAACGACATACGATTTCTTTTTCATCGCTGTCGTATTCGCGATCTTGGAAATAAATATAGTCACGGAAGATTTCAAGGAATCTTGCAGGTGCGTAAACACCCTTGATCATCGTTTCAAGCTCGTCGAAAGGAAGTGTGGATACCTTGTCCCCATCATTGACACGACGCCAAGCATAGAAATGCTCGTAAGGAGTACGAACAGTACCGAGGCGCGTCTTCACACCGTCGGAAATACACGCCAAAGGACAGTAATGCAGAAGATGAGGAATATCGCGCCAATAACGAATGGTGATCTGCTCATAGGCATCAAAAATCGTCGCATTGGCATCAGCAGGGTTCTTGAGCTCGATGATACACAGAGGCATACCGTTGACATACAGAAGAATATCGGGACGGCGGTTCTCCTTCTGTCCGTTGTTGATATATTCGACAGTAAACTGATTCACGGCACGGAAGATATTGTTTTCGGGGTGCTCAAAGTCAATGAGCGCAACCATACGAGCAAGTCCGCTTTGAGGAACAAACTGCACGCCGTCAACCATCCATCCGTACACCGTATGAAGCGTAGAGAACTCGCTCTCTGCACCCACAAGGCGCACTTTGTCCATAATCTGATGGATTTCGTCAGCTGTCAGATCCGCATTGGTTTTGCTCAAAAACTGTTCCATATCATCCGCATACAAAACTGCAGTTTTATTTTCGCGTGGAATGCTATTACCATGCAAATAGTGCCATCCCTCTGCTTCTAAAAAGGAAAGAAATGCATATTCAAATTGCGATTCGCAATAGCGTCCATTGTAGTTTTGTAAGTTTGCCATTTCTACCTCCGTATGCAACTTCTTCTAAAAAATGTGCAGTTATCTTTGTGCGAAATTTTTATATCTTGTTGAAATAATCTCAATTAGATAATCAATAACCATTTTACAGGTTGTTTCATTTATTTGCTGATTTCTTTTCATGCATAATTTTGCATGGACTAAATTGCGTTTGTCGCGAATATGGTGGGCTTTACTTTGTTCTTCCATCCAATCCGGTTTTTTTATCTCTGCAATTGCATCAATAAAATCTAACAGATCAGCTTTTTTGGTTTTTGAAGGGTCTCTACGATCTAATACATAGTAATCTTGATTGTAGTAATCCCTATTATGAACATTACCGAGCCAATCAATTAGAAACGCTTCTAATATTGAACCTGCAAGTACTAAAGTTGCCTTATACGCGCCATTTTCATAACAAATCTTTAATTCATCAATATCATCCGTAATAATTTGCCTTACTTGGGGATCCTTGATAAGTCTTATTTTTTTTGCTTGTTCTTTTAGTAAAGTTCCTTCTAATGTTGTACGCCCACCTGTAATGTTAGAAACCAATCTAACCAACTCGTTTACATTTTTTTCTTCAGATTCCGAATATATCGTCTCAAAAATTTGTTTATATTCACTCACGTCTTTAGGTGGTTCAATAACTGGAAAAGTTGACAAATCTCTTAAAGGCAAATAATGTAATACTGTTCCAACACTTAATGCATCTCTAATGATTTTTGCTGTATCACTATTCAAATAAACATATAGATATTCTGCCAAGGCACCATCAAAAGGTCTTATTATTTTCATCGAAGGAGAAACATACACATTCTCAAGATTCGAGTTAACAAGATACAACAAATCATTTGAACAATAAATAATGTCTCCCTTTTTAACTAACAAATCCGTTTTTGCACCTTTTTGCAAATCATTACGACTAAAAGGGTATTTTAGACACTTTATATTTAAGGAATATCCTTTATCTATTTGCTTTCTTTGAGGAACAATAATCTCGGCAATATCGGATAACGTCACTGTTTTCTCTGTTTTTAACAAATCAAAAACTTCAAATACTTGTTTTGTATATCTTTGGGCCGTAGCCTTTTCAACATCAAAATCACCACGTTCTATCGCATTAAATTCATAATAATCTGAGTCACAAGGAGTGAACCCACCCTTATTAACCCATTGATTAATTAAATTACAATATTCTTTATATTCTCCAGGAATATTATCGAGTACCTCAATACAAATTTCTTTACCCGTTACATCTGCTTTTTTCTTATTCGAGACTAACTTTCCAGTATACACTCCAGTTTTTACAATTTTTGATTCTTTCTTAGAGAGAACGTAAAGAGACATTCTTACGGTTGTATATAGCAAAAAAACCTGTGATAAATCAAAAACAGCCGTAATATAATAACTACTCGCATATTCACTTTTTCGAAAACATTGTGCAAAAATTGCATCTGTAGTTACAAAACAACATCTGTCGGGAAACGCTTCCAAAACATGATCGATATATCCATCCATCTTAGAACTAATAGGATATTTGCAACGTTGACTTATTGATTGCATAACATCTAAAATCATTTATTTGCCTCCAATTATTGTAAATTACGGGTCTTTTATGCAGCATTTTTTATGCTATATACTTAAAAGAACTTGTTAAAATCAACATCATATCCCATTGCCTTGAGTTCCTTTAACAAATCAATTTCCCAATTATTTGTGTCAGTATATACAAAACCCGACAAATCAGAAGGCATTTCGATATCTTTGTCTGCCAAAAGAACAACGTGATCTCTGCCGAGTTTGCCCATAAAGTAACCTGTTTCCAAAACCACGTTCTGTCTTGCACGGGTATTATATGTCTCGTCCTTTTTGGCTCTGCCATAATCATCAGCAGTAAACAGACAGATTGCTCCGCTTACATCACTATAGTCTTCAAACTTTTCAATGATTGTACGTCCTTTGTTGGCTTGCTCGGACAAGATAATTGCTTCAATTCCTTGTTTTTCAATAATTCTTGCAACGGATTGTTTTAATTCACCGTCATGTCCGTGAACAACAAACACCTTGCTATAAGTTAAATTAACATTAGAAGCAATCTGAGGCTGTTGTGTAACGGTATCTTCTTCCAATTCCGATAAATATGTGAGAAAAACCGCCTTAGTAGTTCTCAATCCCTTTCTGCAGGCTTCTACAAACTCTGAATGTGGTGTTCCACCAACAAAAATCATCAATGAAAAGTGTGTTTTTACAAATTTTTCGTATTCTAATCCGTTTTTTCCATACTTCTTTATTAAAAAACGCTCTGCCTTTGTTTTCCATGCTTGAAAATTGGAATCGGAAGATGTTACTTCCTTAGATATCAAAACATCTATTTCGCCAATTATGTCTTTTAATTTTTCGCAATCTGTCATTATGCTTTATCTTCCTCCAATGAACCCTGAATCAGTATCGGGCAGATGTCTTTGATTTGAATTTTTAGTTGCTCGTTGATTTCTTTCCTCATAATGTATGCATTGTATATATCTACAATAGATTTTTGTACCTCTATATCAGGAATGGGAATTTTAACATCTCGCATATCTTCAAAAGAAAAGTTTTCTCTTGCAGAACCCCAAGAATTGAATCTTGCATATCTATCAAACTCTTTTCTCGAAAGCCAAATAGCAAGATATTGGGACAATAATTTCGTTTGATCAACAGAAAAAACTTCATATATCGGAGATACAACCAATGATCTATCAAATCTATTAACAGCAAAAGCAAGCACTTTCCAAGTGTCTGTTGTTGGCACAAAAGCTATATCATACGGATTTACAATTTTGTAATTACCCAACTCATCACGGTTAACACGACTTTGGGCTTCCCTAAACTCTTTCTTTGTACTTAAACCCATAACAAAATCAATACATTTATCACTGTTTCTCTCATTTTTTTGCTGAATATACTGTCCTATTTTTTCGCAAGGCATCTTTCTGCGCAAATCCTCTATATATCCATCACAGACGAGCTTTAAATCTTCTAATCCGCGCTCGTAGCTTTGCTGATTTGCAACCATTGCGTTATAGATATCAACATACTTCTGCTGTATTGATAACGAAGGCAATTCCAGTTCAACAGCACAGAGATCTTCCCAGTTATAGAACTCCGTTGAGCTTCCCCAAGAATTGGTTATTACATAGCGATCAAATTCAGAACGGTTGAGAAACATATACAACCATTCTGCCATAAGAATTGTACGAGAACATTCCTTGACTCGAAAAACAACATAATCCTCGGTGCATATTATGGGCGAATCTTCATTATTACGGGCAATACTGAATTTACTTCCATTTCTCGATGTTCTATGATTAAATACAAATTCCCCCGGATATACAATTTGAAACTTTGACAAATCTCTGCCGTTCAAATCTGCTTTGGTGGACATCAGAAATTTCAAATTATTAACACCGCGAACCGAATTGATACCGAATGATAAATCTGAATTTACAATCTCTCGCAGTTCAATATGCTCACCCAGTGTACACTTATTCAATGCCATATCCAATCCCCCTGAAAGCATCTTCAAGCATCTTTTGAGACTGCTTCTCCTGTGCAAGAACGTTGCGCATTTCTGCCTGAATACGGCTCATTTCCACATTGAAATCTATATCCAAGTCGTGATCTATGAATTCAATATATTTACTGGGAACAAGGCTCCAGTTCTGGCCTTTAATAGTATCTTTATTTACACTGCGATATAGTTCTGGAACAGCATAATTAGCCCCATCAGTTCCTTCACTTTGCCAAGCATGATAGATATCTGCTGCTTTTTTAATCTGTGTATCGATTAACTCTACTTTCTTTTTATTTGCATTCTTTACAGGATTTTCTGTCCATGTACGAAGATCCATAAAGAGAATTTCATCCTCGCGATTGCGAAGTTTTCTGCCGTGGTACTCGCCGCCCTCTTTGTTCTCATTTAGAATCCAAAGGGTAACGCTAATATCTGTGGTAATGAATAACTCACGAGGAAGAATAATGATGGCTTCAACCTTATCTTTCTCGATAAGCTTTTTGCGAATTTCAACAGTATCACTATCACCGAGAGCACCGTTGGCAAGAAGAAATCCTGCTACGCCCTTGTTCGCTCTCAAGTGTGATAGCATATGAAGAATCCACGCATAGTTTGCGTTGCTTTCGGGAGGTGTTGTATAGTCCTGCCAACGAGAGTCATTTTTGAGGTTCTCGTCATACCAACCTTTAAGGTTGAAGGGAGGATTTGCCATAATGTAATCGAAGTAAATGCCCTTGTGTAAGTCGTGTGTAAAGGTCGAGTCAGCTTCTTCACCAAGGTTGTGGCTAATACCGCGCAGGGCGAGGTTCATTTTTGCAAGACGGTAGGTTGCAGGCTCTTTTTCCTGACCGTAAATGTTGATACGGCTGATGTCGCCTTTCTTTTCTTTAATAAGGTCGGCACTCTGAACGAACATACCGCCTGAACCGCAGCAAGGGTCATAGAGTGTGCCATCGAAAGGCTCAATCATAGCCGCAATCAACTGTACCACATCGTGAGGTGTATAGAACTCTCCTTCCTCCTTGGTTGCATTGACAGCAAATTCCTTGAGAAAATACTCATATACACGTCCAATGAGATCCTTTTCTTCTCCAAATGCTTTGTGGCTAATCTTGTTAACCTCATCAACGATCTTTTTGATATCGTTTGCGGCAAGATTGCGCGTGGTGAAAGTGCCCTCTACAAAGCATCCCTTGAGCTGCTTACTGCTAGTAGCAATGCTGTGAAGGGCGGTATCAAGGGCAACGTTGAGCCCGGGCGCAGGCGTATTGATGATAGTAGACCAACGAGCTTCAACGGGAAGGTTATATGTACCGTCGGTAAAAGTAGCGTCATCAAAGAACGCTGCGAAGATTTCTTCATCGTCGGGGTCAAGTCCCTGTGCAATAAGATTCTGACGGAGTTTTTTAACGCCGTCCTCGAACTTCTCGCCAATAAAGCGCAAAAAGACAAGCGTAAGCATCATATCGCGTTTCTCAAAGAATGAGCCCGAATTACGAGCCGCGCGCAGTATATCACGACACTTGAACAATATCGAATCAAGATTTATTTTTTCTTCTGTTTTTTTTGCTTTTGCCATGGTGGTTAGTTCCTTTTTCTCTCATAAAAACTTGCGGGTATATCTGCATCCGGTTTTGCCATACGATTCACATCCGTAGAAGTCGCCGTATGGACCGTGTCGTTTGACTAATTTTGAGTGACAACGTGGACAGTAATATCTATCGTCTGCTTTATTAATTGTCATCACTACCTGCGGTTCTTCTTTTTCTTCGGATTGTGCTGTGGTTCCAATCTTGGAAGCTTCAATAGTTGGGGCAGAATAGGTATTATTTTTCGACACGCGTGATTTAATGTAATAAATCAAAATGATTATTCCAACAAAAACAACGCCGGTTATCACATATATCCACCATTGAAAACTGAACAGCCATTTTATAAGGTGAGCAATTTTTACGCCAAGCCAAGTCAATCCAGCAAAGACCAAAACTCGGATAATCCAATGAGCGTCGCTCATCAAGTCGGAATCGTATCTTCCAATGGCATCAAACAACCACCCCACAATTCCGAAAGCAACCAAAAACGATATTGTTCCTATGATTGCAAAAATAATGCTATCAACAGTCGAATTACCAGATATGGAAACGAATTCACCGATTAAATCTATAATTTGTTTTCCCATATATTATTCGGCAGCCTTTCCACTTTTAATCCATTCATCGACCTCGCTGGGCTTATACTTCCATCCACGGCCAACCTTATGGGCAGGCATACCTTTTTCGTTTATCCATGTAAGCAGAGTATCACGCGTTACACCGAGGTAGGCGCACATTTCTTTAGTGGAATACCAACGTTCGGGGATCTGATTTATTTCTTGCATTTTTATGACTCCTGATAGATATAACAATACATTTTTATTATAGAACAAAAATCGACAATAATCGAGTGTTATTGCAGAATAGTGCAGAAAAGTGTTTGAATCGAGAACTTCTAAAATATTTATCCCACCGGTTATCTTTGATTACATCAGTGGAAATAATGAACCTCATCTAACAGATTTTTTAGCTCGCCTAAAATTTACGAGAATTAAGACACCACACCACTAAAAAAGGACTACCCCAACCAGGATAGCCCTTTATCTTTTGCCTTTTTCTATTTTAGTGTGTCAAAAGAAGCATTGCGATGAACAGAATTGTGATAATCCATGTACCGCCCTTGATCTTCTTAAAGTCGCCACAGAAGCAGCTAATTACAACATAGGAGATCATACCAAATGCAATACCGTATGAAATGTTGTATGTAAATGGCATAGCTGCCAAAGTGAGGAATGCAGGAACTGCCACCTTAAGGTTGTCCCAGTTTACCTTGCGGATAGAACCCATCATGAGGATACCTACATAGATAAGAGCAGCTGCTGTTGTACAGCTTGGAACCAACTGAGCGATGGGGCTCAAGAACATAGCCACAAAGAAGAATGCTCCGCAGAAAACAGATGTCAAACCAGAGCGACCACCTGCTGCAACACCTGCGTTAACTTCACTGAATGTTGTAACTGTAGATGTACCACAAACTGCACCAATTGTAGTTGCAATAGCGTCAGACAACATACCCTTGTTCATGTTAATTGGCTCGCCCTTTTCGTCCAAAAGGTCTGCTCTTTCACATGCTGCATACAAAGTGCCAAGTGTGTCGAACATGTCTACCATGCAGAAAGCCAAGGCTGTTGTAGCAATTGTGAGAGCCAAGTTTCCAATGCCGTGCTTTGCGATGAACTCTGAGAAATCAAAACCCTTAAGGAAAACTGCAAGGAATGACTCCTGGCCGAACTCCTGGAAAGCCTCCACAGGGCTAATAAGGTTCAAGCTCATGTTTGCATAGAAACCATCCACTGTAAGTCCCAAGAGGTAGTACATAGCCATACCGCCGATAATACCGATGAGAACGGAACCACGAACCTTCTTGTGGGACATGATTGCAATAGCAAGGAGAGTACAAATAGTAACAACCATTGGCATGATGTCGCTCCAGTCCTTAACCAACAAGTTAAAGGAAGCAAGGTCTACGCATGTGGAAGGGTTGTTAATAACGATACCTGCATTTTGGAGGCCCAAGAATGCGATGAACAAACCGATTCCAGAAGGCATAGCTGACAAAACAGCCTCTGGCAAAGCTTCAAAAATCTTTTTGCGAAGGCCTGTTGCTGTCAAAAGGATGAAGAACAATCCCTCAAAGAAAATGAGAACCAGAGCATTAGCGTATGAAAGGCCAAAGCCCAAGCATACTGTGTAAACAAAGAAGGCGTTAAGTCCCATACCGCTAGCCATGGCCAAAGGCATGTTGGACAAAAGGCCTGCCAATGTCGTTCCCAATACAGCGGAAATAGCAGTGGCAATGTAAATAGCTCCGTAGGAAACACCCAAGGGGTTAGAACCATCGCTAAATGGATCTGCAAACATGTTTGCGTTGATCATTAGGATGTAAACCATTGAGAAGAATGTGGTCATGCCTGCGATGAACTCAATCTTAACTGTAGTTCCGCGCTCCGACAGCTTAAAAAAGCGATCCAACTTCATTGAAAACTCTCCTGTTTTTTAAGTAAAAGTTGTCGATATTATAAGGTTTTTGGGGCACAAAAGCAACCAAAAGCAAGGGCCTGCAGCTACATAAAATAGCCACAGGCTCTTGGAGTTTATTCTATTTAATTTTCGCCCTGAGTTTCTGTCTCATCATCTCCCTTCTGACTTTTTATATTAACACGCTTACGAGCGGATAAAGTAATATCATTTTTAGTCCCTTCTCCATTGAAAAGGGGACTTTGAATTCTCTAAATAATTTGTGGGAGTGAAATAAAAGTTACTAGTAGCGACAAGTGCCAAACAAGGGTAAAACGTAGCATATCGCGACTCCTTAATGCGACTACCGAGCAATTCATTCATAGATTTCACTTCCATTTTGCGTATATTTGTTGGCATGCCATTTTTCTGCTGATTCTGCTGATTTTTCAACAATAATCGACAAACCCCCAATAAAGCACAAAAGGCATTACCGACCATCTGATCAGTAATGCCTTATAATTACTAGTTAATTGTGGCTATTTCGCCTATTTACTATTCCCACTCTTTTTCGGGAATCTTCTTTGGCTTATTTATACCCCATATTGTATTCCAAAAGGCAATTTTGAACCTGTTTTCCACCCATTATTTCATTTATCAAAATTTTTGTTGCAGAAAATGTTGCAAAATCGCCTGCGGAATTGTGTCAGGTGGTTGTGATGCAACTGCTTGTTATAACAGGTATGCGTTTATCTTCCGCTGATCTGACAGCGGCAATAGATACGGCTTCCGAGGAATGCCAGCAGCGATGCGACGACAACGTAGATCAAAGGAACGATTTGATATGAGGTGAAGTGCATTCCAAACATAGAAATCAAACGGCTATCAAAGGTGTTCCACATAGACAGAAAACAGGTAGGAAGATAATCCCATAACTGTCCCAATATGCGATACTGTGCCGGTATCTGAATAATCATTCCTGCAAGGATCATGCCGGTGGTAACTGACATTGCGGCAATACTGCTACTAAAAAGCTCGGACAAAAGCATGACGAATACGCTGATAAAAATCGCAGTCACAATCAGACATCCGTATGCAACAAGACATGCTTGTCCTATAGTGATATTGCCAGCGTAGCCGGTATAAAATAGCTGTATTGCGGCATCAAAACCCTCCGAACCGTATACCCGCAGACTCAGCACCCAGGTCAGCAATGCCATAAGCAATGCACCCACACAGCCAACTGTGATTCCTGAAAGCAGCTTGACCCAATAGAGCCGTTTTTTACCGTTCGAGGTGCATAAAACAAGCTGATCAGTTCGGTGAGTATGCTCATCGGGAAAGCTACTTGAAAGGGTGATAGCGACATAAATCAGCATCATAAAGCCTACGGTGAGAAAGGTTTCTAAGATGCATCCGTATCCTTCGTGGAACTGATATACAATAGGAGTTTTAAGACTATCTGCATGACTTTGCCAATATGAAATCTCAGCCTCAGTCAGATAGTTTTTAACAGCCCATTCTTCAAAGCGTTCTCTCATGGCAGCATATAACGCAGCTTCATCAGGAGACCACTGCTGGGCGGTCCCTTTGTCCATACCGGTCCATGACCTGATCAAATTGAAGATATCGCTGTACGGACGGGCATAGGTCTGGTATTCTTCAGTTAAAACATAGTTGGTGTCTATGGGCAAATCCTTGTAGGCGGCAATGGTTTCCTCCAGTAGAGCTTGGTCTATGGATTTGCCGCTAAGTGCTTTGCGGTATTCTTGATTGATTAGATGCTCTTCATAGTTTGTACCTACATACGTGCCGTTTACCGAATAACTGCCCATTAAAGGAAAAAGTATCGAAAAGGCAATGACCGCCATACAAACAAAAAGAGCGATCCAAACTAGCTTCTTCTGCATCAGCTTTTTCAGTTCATAACCATACAGGGTAAACAGATTATTCATGGCCGTCCTCCTCGAATTGGGAAAGGTAGAAGCGCTCCAAATCGCCCATCTGCTCGTCCCATGGGCCGTGATAAATCAGATTTCCGTCTTTCATCATCAGCACCTCATCGGCAATATGCTCGATGTCGGAAACGATATGGGT
>JAFYSJ010000025.1 GCA_017559445.1 Clostridia bacterium | reverse complement strand
GTGCACACAGTAGAGGGCGAGGAGAAGCTTAACCTCCTCATGGTAGACAACAGAATTCCTGCTGGCGCTAAGCTTTACTAATTAAATTAAGTGATTTACAAGACTTTCTTTGGGAAACCGAAGGAAGTCTTTTTTTGTTGCAAAAAAATAGTAGAATTTGAAAACTTTTGCGATTATATCCGCAAAAGTGGTGAAAAATAGAAAGTTTTGCGATTATATCCGCAAAACTTTTGACTAAGAAAGGTTCCAGTGCTATATTTATGATGCAAGGAGGTGATTCGAATGATTTTTAGGGAAAATTATGTGAATAAGATAATGGCTTTTACTGACACGCCTTTTGTTAAGGTTCTAACTGGTGTTCGTCGTTGTGGCAAGTCTACAATCATGCAAATGATTATGGATAAGTTGCGCGAAAAAGGCATTTCAGAGGACAGAATAATCAGCTTGAGATTTGATTCTATGGAATACGAGGATATGACAGCTAAGCAATTGTATGAAATGCTCAAGTCTAGATTGTCCCATACGGAGAAGACATATTTATTCCTTGATGAAGTGCAGGAGATAGATTGTTGGGAGAAGACAGTAAATTCTATTAACACAGATTTTGATGTGGACATTTATGTTACAGGTTCTAACTCAAGGATGATGTCATCGGAGATTGCAACTTATCTTACAGGCCGATATGTATCATTTCGTATATTTACATTGTCCTTTGCAGAGTACATTACCTTCAAGAAACAGTATGGTACAGTAGGCGATGTGCGTAGAGAACTTGTTGAGTTTATTAAGTACGGTGGTTTCCCTGCAATACACCTTCAGCAATATTCTTTAGATAACGCCTATACCATTGTTAGAGATATTTACAATTCAACTATTTTTTCTGATATCGTAAAGAGAAATCAAGTACGCAAGGTGGACCAACTAGAAAGAGTTGTAAAGTTTGTTTTTGATAATGTTGGAAAGACTTTTTCTGCCAAGGCCATATCTGATTATATTAAGTCTGAACATAGAACTATTGATAACGAAACCGTATATAGTTATCTAGAAAAGTTAGAAAGCGCATATATTTTGCACCGTTGTTCTAGATATGATATTCAGGGCAAAGAATTATTAAAGACACAAGAGAAGTTCTATCTTGCAGATAGCTCATTTAAATATAGCGTACTAGGATATAATGATCAAAGTATTGCAGCAATGCTTGAAAACATAGTCTACATTGAGCTTTTGCGTAGAGGTTATGAGGTTTGCATAGGTAAAACGCCTAATGGAGAAATAGATTTTATTGCAACTAGGCAAAGTCACAAGTTGTATATCCAGATAACAAAAGAGATTAAGACTGAGCAAACAGAGAGAAGAGAGTACGACCGACTTTTGGAAATTGATAATAACTATCCCAAATATCTGTTAACAACAGATGATTTTTCCGGTGGGAATTATGAAGGAATAAAAACAATGCATGTGGCAGACTTCTTACTTTCTGATGAGTATTAAGTGATTTACAAGACTTTCTTTGGGAAACCGAAGGAAGTCTTTTTTTATCGTCAAAAGGTAACAGACTATTTCCTTGAAAAAACTATCGTGACATGACATAATCAAGTAGATAATTACGGTTATTAGGAGTTCACTAATATGGATAGAGAATTAGCTTTTAAGATATTTGGATTGGCTCAGGATGCAACTGAGCAGGAGATCAACCGCAGATTTGGTATTTTGGCCAAGAGATGCCGTAGCGAAGAGGATGCTTACGTGCCAGAGGGCATGGATAAGCCAGTTAGCTTTGCAGAGATTCAGGAAGCATACAATTGCATCATGAACATCGACACACGTTCTTTTGCGGATACAATCGAGGATGAGGAAGAGCGTAACGCATATATTGCTAAGGAAAAGGCTAAGAACTTCTGGTACTACAACAAGGTAATTATTTTGCTCGCTGCATTTATGATCGTTTTCCTCATCTGGGGTATTGTATCTATTGCAAGCAAGGAAGAGGCTGACTTGAACCTTGTTTTCTATGGCGCATTTG
Source organism: Clostridia bacterium (assembly GCA_017559445.1). Classification (GTDB taxonomy): domain Bacteria; phylum Bacillota; class Clostridia; order RGIG7378; family RGIG7378; genus RGIG7378. The sequence continues at coordinate 63,566 of JAFYSJ010000025.1, read as the reverse complement.
TAGAGGATCAGACAATGCATAACGACTTGGAAAAGGGTTACTTTAAGGCAACTAACGATAATATGCACGTTGCAATTAGAGTTTGCCTTGTTTCTGAATATATTGCAGATAACACAGAGACTAGATCTCAGTTTAATGCAATGTTGGCAACTAAGCAGGTAGACGTTATTGTCACAGACTACGAACAGTATGAGTATCTCGTTAGATATGGCATACTTATTCCTTTGGATGAGTATTTGACAGAGGAGCAGGTTAGAATTGCTTCAGAGGCAGACAACGCACTTTTGCTCCCAGATGCAAATGGTCAGATGCATATTTATGGATTTAACGTGGAGGGAACAGACCTTTTCACAAACACAGCCAGCGACAACACAGAATATATTGTTTCCATTACAGTTGGTGCTAACCCCAACGGAACAGATAATATTGCAGCATTTGTAACATATATCTGGGACACATGGTATGAGTCCTGCTGGACAAAGTAAGGAGGCAAATATGTACAGAATTAACAAGGTAGATTGCACCAAAAAGTTCTATTGGGAAAAGGCAGAGAAGGCCTACATTTCTAACTATATGTGGATGAATAATGAGTATGAGCCTAAGGTTATGGTGCAGATGTGCTATGACGACGAGGCTTTGAGAGTTAGATTTGAGGTTGAGGAGAGCATGCCACGCAGCATCTACACAGTGCCCAATGAGCCTGTTTACAAGGATAGCTGCGTAGAGTTCTTTGTTCAGCCAACTCCTGAGAGCGATCAGAGATACCTTAACTTTGAGATGAATTCTAAGGGCACATTGCTCCTTGGCCTTGGAGAGGGTAGACACGAGAGACAGCAGCCCAAGCGCCCCAACGGCATTGGTTTTGACATTAAGAGCAAGGTTCAGGCAGATAGATGGTCCGTTAGCTATGTGATTCCATTTACATGGCTCTCCAATATTTATCCAGACTTTGCACCAGTTCCAGGTCATGTTATGAAGGCTAACTTCTACAAGTGCGGAGATGACACAGCACTTCCTCATTACGGCAGCTGGCACATCGTAACATCTGAGAATCCAGACTTCCACAGACCATGTGACTTCGGAGAGATTGTTTTCCAGTAGGAGATAGGATGAATTTCTTAAGGGGTTTATTTGTTGCAATTTTAGTTGTTACCCTAGGGCTGGCAGCCTATGTGGGTTTTACTTGGGATGGAAATGATTATGCCTCTGTAAGTACTCCTGCGCCAACAGGGTGTGTGGGTTCAAGTCCCACCAACCATCCAACGCCAACATCAGTTCCCACAGAGATACAGACTGTAGCACCTACAGAGGTGCCAACACCAACTCCCACACCAGCCCCTGTTACCGTTAATTTGGCTGTTCTGGGAGATCTTGTCATGCATATGGAAATGTATGACCAAGGATATGATAAGGCATCAGACACATACGATTTCTCTTATATCCTTAAGGATGTGAAGAATATCCTAAGTGACGCAGATTATGCCATGGCATGTATTGAGACCACCTTTAATGGCACAAAGGATTATCAAGGATATCCATATTTTATTTCTCCAGAAAGATTGGCGTACAACCTGAAGGATGCAGGAATTGACTTTTTGAACACAGCAAATAATCATTCCTTGGATTCTGGATATGCAGGTCTTGTTAATACTCTTAAGGTTTTGGACCAGGCAGGTATTGAGCATAACGGAACTTTTGATTCTCAAGAGGGTTATGACGATCCGGTTGTGGTTGTGGATATAGATGGTATATCCATTGCAGTTGTCGCCATGACATACAACACCAATTGGCATAGGGTGGATCAGACATATGCGGTTAACTATTTTACAGTTGATTGGAAGAGAGAAGGCGTAACACCTGACTATGAAAGAATCGACTATTGTCTTGCCAGGGCAAAGGAGAAGAATGCAGACTTCATTGCGTTTTATATGCACTGGGGAACAGAATACGACATCAAAGGCAACAGTATGCAAAAGGCAGTGGCAGACTACCTCTTTGACCACGGAGTAACATTGGTTTTGGGTGGACATGCCCATGTGCCTCAGCCTTTGGAATATAGGACAGTGACCTATGAGGATGGTAGTACAGGAACTGGAGTTTTAAGTTATTGCTTAGGTAATTTCCTGTCCTCCATGAATTATGAGTATGCATATAGTACAGCAGCTCTAAATATCACCCTTACTAAGCCCTATGGTGGTAAGGCAGTGGTTGAGAATGTGAACTATGTGCCACTTTATATGTACGATGCCTACGATAATAGTGATTGGAGCGGCAAGTATCCAAGATATCAGCTGGTGGATATTCATAGGGCGCTAGATGCCTATGAGTCAGGGGATATTGCTGACTATCCGTATATGTCGGATGTTGTCGTTAAGAGTTTGAATAAGAGTTTGTCAGAACTTCATAAGATTTTGGGAGAAGAATTTGACTACAGGTACACAGAATAAGGACAGTTTCATATGCAATCTCTGCCCACGCAGGTGTAATGCCCTTAGAACTCCAGATGGGGGACAGGGATATTGCAAAATGCCATCTACCATGTATGTGGCAAGGGCAGCTCTTCACTATTATGAGGAGCCCATAATAAGCGGACTTCCAGAGAATAGGGAAAAGAGGGAGGCTGAGGGAAAGCCTCATGGCAGCGGAACGGTTTTCTTTACAGGTTGCTCCTTAGGATGTGTATTCTGTCAAAACTACAAAATAAGCCACGAAAAGTACGGCGCGCCCATTTCTTCTGAGCAGTTGGCCCAGGTTTTTAAGAATCTGCAAGATCAAGGGGCACTTAACATTAACTTAGTTAATCCAAGCCATTATGTTCACGGCATTAGGGAGGCTCTTAAGATTTATAGGGTCAATCCAAACCATTTGCCAATTGTGTATAACACAAGCGGTTACGATAGGGTGGAGACGCTTAGAAGCTTGGATGGTTTAGTGGACATTTATTTGCCAGACCTAAAGTATATGAATGGACAAATGGCTAAGGTGTACTCAGATGCTGAGGATTATTTTGAGGTGGCATCTAAGGCAATTGAGGAAATGTTCCGACAGGTTGGTGAACCTAAGATTAATTCTGAGGGAATTATGACCTCTGGAGTTGTGGTTAGGCATTTGATCCTGCCCAAAGACAGGGGAGATACATTGGATGTCATAGACTATTTGGCCAGCACATATGGAGACGACATAGTTATTAGCGTTATGAGCCAATATACGCCCCTAGGCAGGGCCTGTGATTATCCGGAGATAAACAGACCTATATCAAAGTTTGAGTACTTAAAAGTAGCAAAATATCTGGAAGAGCATGGTACAGACAGGATGTTTTACCAAGATATGGCATCTGCCACAGATGAGTATGTGCCAGATTTTGACCTAACAGGAATACCTGTAGAAACCAAATAAAAGTGCTTGCAAATCCATAGGGATTATGGTAATATTGGCAAGCTTGCGCGAGAATGCCTTATTTTCGTGCGGGCGAAATTAAATTCAGCGCTCCGCTGCCGTTATGAACGGGTATGAACGCTCACGATTTCAGGAGGTTATATTATGGATTACATTAAGGCAATTGAAGCTGAGCAGTTGAGATCAGATATCCCACAGTTCGGTATTGGTGACACACTTCACATTATGTGCAAGATCGTTGAGGGCAACCGTGAGAGACTTCAGGCATATGAGGGCGTTCTCATTGCTCGTAAGGGTTCCGGTATCAACGAGACAATCACAGTTAGACGTATTGCATCTGGCGTAGGCGTAGAGAGAGTTTTCCCAATCAACTCCCCCAGAATTGAGTCTATCAAGGTTGTTCGCAGAGGTAAGGTTCGCAGAGCTAAGCTTTACTACTTGCGTGGTAGATCTGGTAAGGCTGCTAAGATTAAGGAGAGACTGTAATCAGCAGTTCGACAGAATCGAACAAAAATTAACATTAAAAGACAAGTACCGACATGGAGAAATCTATGTCGGTATTGCTTTATAATCGGAAAAATCAAAATTTCATTGGCCCTTTTTGAATTAGGGATTTTGAGCTATAATAACAGGTATGGAAAACGAAATTAAAATGACAAACAATCAGGAAGTTTTTGAGAACGCAGAACCTCAGGTAGTAGAGACTACAGCTGAGGAAGTTGTTGTGGAGAATGAGAACGCCACAGAGGAGACTGTAGATGAGCAGCCAACTAAGGCTGCTAAAAAGAAGGACCCAGTTAAGGAGATTTTGTCCTGGATCGCAGTATTACTCTTAGCTTTTGTTATTGGTGGTCTTATTAGAAGATTTGGTATTATGACTATTCAGGTTGACCATTCTTCCATGTACCCAACATGCCACGATGGTGACAAGGTGCTCATTAGCAGAATGGCATATTTGTTCGATGAACCAGACAGAGGCGACATTATCGTGTACATTCAGCAGCACGGTAAGTATGGAATGTGGATAGATGCATTGCCAGTAGTTAACCCAGGAGAAGTTAACTATATTAAGCGTGTAATCGCAGTTGCAGGAGATACTATTTCCATTAAGGATGGAGAGGTTTACCTTAACGGCGAGCTTTTGGAAGAGGAGTATTTGACAGATACTATGAAGACAATGGCAGGCGCTGCAGGTAGCACTATTACTGTTCCAGAGGGATATATCTTCGTAATGGGAGATAATAGAACAGTTAGCATCGATAGCAGAAGCTTTGGCTGTGTTAAGGTAGAGGATGTTAAGGGCAAGGTATTCTTTAGAGTAGGCCCCACAGATTCAATAGGTAAGGTTAAGTAATTATGCAGATTCAGTGGTTTCCTGGCCATATGGCCAAGGCTAAGAGATTAATACAGGAGAACTTATCCTTGGTGGATTTGGTTATCGAGGTAATGGACGCTAGAGTTCCATTGTCTGGAGATAACCCAGAGTTTGATAGGATGCTGGGAGACAAGCGTCGACTTATGGTTTTTAATCGTAGCGACATGGCAGATCCTGCAATTACTGCAACATGGCAGGAGTATTTTAAGAACAAGAACATTCCTTGTCTTTTCATTAACTCCAAGGAGCGAAAGCAGGCCATGCAGGTTGCAAATATGGCTTATTCTATTATGGCAGACAAGATTCAGGCCCAAAAAGATAAGGGACGTAAGCCACAGCCAGTTAGAGCTATGATCGTAGGTATTCCTAATGTAGGTAAGTCCACTTTGATTAACTCCTTGGCAGGTAGAGCTGCAGCATTTACTGGAGATAAGCCTGGCGTTACTAGAGGTAAGCAGTGGATCGACGTAGGTAATATTCAACTCTTGGACACACCAGGTGTATTGTGGCCTAGATTTGAGATTCCAGACATTGGCGTAAGACTTGCATTTACTGGCGCTATTAAAGAAGACGTTTTGGATGTGGCAGAACTTTCTATTGAGTTTATTAAGTTCTTGCAGGATAGATATCCAGAGGCTCTCGTCAATAGATACGGTATTGCAGATGCTCCAACTATGCCAGCACTTGACTTGCTGGAGACTATTGGACAGAAGCGTGGTTGCCGTATGTCAGGTGGTGCCATTGACTATGAGAAGGCGGCATCCCTTATCATGCATGACTTTAGAGAAGGTCGCATGGGCAAGATTACAGTAGATAGAGTAGAAGATGTGGAGACCTTTGCAGCAAAGGCAGAGGAGCTTAGATTAGAGCAGTTAAACAGGGGGAAGCATGCGCGCAGCAAAGCCGATTGATCCAATTAGGTTTCAATATGAGCTACAGTACATAGATTTGGGCCCAGTTAGTGGCACAGATGAGGCTGGCCGTGGCCCTTTGGCAGGTCCAGTTAGCACAGCTTCTGTAGTTTTTCCTAGAGAGATTATCGAGGCAGGTGCTGCAGGATGTCTTGCAGACATTGACCCAATGCTCAATAGAATCAACGACTCTAAGAAGGTTAGTGAATCTATTAGAGATGCCCTCTACGACGTAATTATTTCCCGCGCAGAGGCATATTCAATTCAGTTGATTCAACATGACACCATAGACGAGATCAATATTTTAGAGGCAACTAAGCATGGCATGAAGACTTCTATCCTTGATGTTGCACCTAAGACAGCTTTGATCGACGCAGTTAAGCTTGATATTCCTGACGTGAACCTTGTTCCACTTATTAAGGGAGATGCCATTTCATACACTATTGGAGCGGCTTCTATTTTGGCCAAGGTTACAAGGGACAGAATCATGGAGGAAATGGATAAGCTTTATCCAGAGTACGGATTTGCAGGACACAAGGGATACGGCACTAAGAGCCATATTGATGCTATTAAGCAGTATGGTTTGAGCCCCATTCATAGACGTAGTTTCTGCAAGAACTTTATGAATAATGACTGATACAAAGGCGGCTAAACGAACAGGCAGTTATGGCGAGGATTTGGCAGCTAAGGCATATGAGGCTAAGGGCTACATAGTCTTAGAGAGGCAGTACAGAATCTATGGAGTTGGAGAGGCAGACCTGATTTTGCTCAAGGACAACGAACTGGTTTTCGCCGAGGTCAAAACACGCAAGGGAATAAGTTACGGAGCTCCTGAGGAATCAGTAAACAAGTTAAAGCAACATAGACTTAAACAGGTTGCTAGACACTATATTAACAATAGGGAATATAACGGGGTCAGATTTGACGTAGTTTCGATTATGATAGAGGACCATAGAGTTACTGTAGACATAATAGAGGAGGCCTTTTTATGATTTATGCTGATTCTCACTGCGACACCGCCACGGAGTTAGTCCTGCACCCAGGCAAGGGTGACCTGTTAAGTAATAGTCTAGACCTAGACTTTCGCAGAGCCTTAAGCATTAGTCCTCAGTGGATACAATGCTTGGCTATCTTCGTAGATTCATCTCAACCACCAGTTAATGGAATAAAGCCAGACTATTACGAAAAATATCTGGACTATATGGTGGCCATTCGCCGTCAGCTAACTAAGATGGGAGATAAGGTGGTGCAGGTCCATACTCAAAAGGATTTGGATTTGGCCTTGTCCACAGGTAGAGTAGCTGCTATTTTGACCGTGGAAAATGGAGCGGTTCTTGGTAAAAATATAGATGTTTTGCCAAGCCTTTGGCACGATGGAGTTAGGATCATAACCCTTACCTGGAATGACGATAACCACATAGGATGTGGCGCATGTACAGGACCAAGGGCAGATGCTCATTTTGGTACAGAAACAATAGACACGGGACTTACCCATTGGGGAAGAATCCTCCTTAAAAACATGGCAACTCTCCGTATGGGAGTAGATTGTTCACATCTTTCTGATAAAACATTCTGGGATGTAATGGAGTACGGACAGGATAATATTCTGTTTGCGACCCATTCAAACTGTGATGCGATTTGCAAACATCCACGCAATTTAACAGACAAACAATTGCAGGCTTTGGGCGACAGAGGAGCCTTTGTTGGCATAAGCTACGTTCCTTATTTTTTGAGCAACAAAGATGCCGTTTCCATAGACGATATGTACGCACATATTGACCATGCTCTGCAGTTTGTGGGAAGTGACAATCTGGGCCTTGGAAGCGATTGGGACGGATTTGACACCAAATATGATGACTTTAGGGGTGTTTTTGAGCACGAAAAGCTTCGAGAGTACCTTTTAGTAAAAAAATATAACGAAAATTTGGTAAATAAGATAATAGGTGAAAATTTTAGGCAACATATAGCAAAATGCTTGTAGCTTTTCACAATTGAACACCTTGTCTCACTTATGGTAAACTTGCCAAAGAAATTTATTTTATGGAGTTTTTATGGGATATAAGATTTGTTCTAAGAAGACATACGAGGCAATGGTTCAGGAATACAACGAGATTCTGACTAAGGGCTTAAACATCGACATTCGTAGAGGTCGTCCTGCAACAGAGCAGCTCAACCTTTCTAAGGCTATGCTTAAGTGCAAGCCAACTGACTTTATTGCAAAGGGAACAAATGCAGATATCCGTAACTACGGTTTGCCAACAGGTCTTCCTGAGGCTAGAAAGCTTTTTGCAGATTTGCTTGGTCTTACACCAGATAACATTTATGTAGGTGGTAACTCCTCCCTTAACCTTATGTACGACATCGTAGCAAACTGCTTGCTCCGTGGCGTATTGGGTGGAGAGAGATGGCTTAATTCTCCTAAGGTTAAGTTCTTGTGTCCAGTTCCAGGATATGACCGTCACTTCAGAATCACTGAGGATTTGGGCGTTGAGATGATCAATGTTAAGATGAACGCAGATGGCCCAGACATGGATACTATCGAGGAGCTCGTAAGCTCTGACCCAACTATTAAGGGTATGTGGGTAGTTCCTCAGTATTCTAACCCAACAGGTATTACATTCTCTGACGAGGTTGTTAAGCGTATGGCTAACCTTAAGCCTGCAGCAGATAACTTCCGTATTTTCTGGGATAACGCATATTGCTTGCACCACCTTTATGAGGACAAGCAGGATAAGGTTCTCGATATTATCGAGGAGTGCCGCAAGGCTGGTAACCCCAACATGGTTTACACATTCATGTCCACATCTAAGGTTACATTCGCAGGTTCTGGTATTGCAGTAGTTGCAGCTAGCCCAGAGAACATTAACTTCTTGGCTAAGCAGTTCGATACAGCAACTATCGGCTACGACAAGATCAATCAGATGATGCACGTTGAGTTCTTGAAGGATGCAGAGAATGTTCACAAGCTCATGATGCAGCACGCTAAGATTATGCGTCCTAAGTTTGACTGCGTTCTTAAGACACTTAAGGCTGGAATTTGCAATTCCAACGTTGCTACATGGAATTCTCCAAGAGGCGGTTACTTCATCAGTGTTGACGTAATGCCTGGCTGTGCAGCTAGAGTAGTAGATATGGCAGCAAAGGCTGGCGTGTTCTTCACAAATGCTGGTTCCACATATCCATATGGTAAGGATCCTCAGGACAGCAACATTCGTCTTGCTCCATCTGCAGTATCCGTACAGGACCTTAAGGTTGCAATGAAGGTGTTCTGCCTTTGCGCAAACATTGCAGCATATGAGAAATATAATTTTTAGTGAGCCGCTGCGCTAGTAGCCGCAACTTCGTTGCTAGTGAACCACGAGCAAAGCTCGTTAGTGAGCCGCAAGCAAAGCTTGCTAGTATCCGCTCGTTTCACTCGCTAGTGAGCCGCTACGCTAGTAGATCGCAACTTCGTTGCTAGTGAACCACGAGCAAAGCTCGTTAGTGAGCCGCTGCGCTAGTAGGCCGCAACTACGTTGCTAGTGAGCCGCGCTATCGCGCTAGTAGGCCACGAGCAAAGCTCGTTAGTGAGCCGCTACGCTAGTAGATCGCAACTTCGTTGCTAGTGAGCCGCAAGCAAAGCTTGCTAGTATCCGCTCGTTTCACTCGCTAGTGAGCCGCTACGCTAGTAGGCCGCAACTACGTTGCTAGTGAGCCGCTGCGCTAGTAGATCGCAACTTCGTTGCTAGTGAGCCGCTGCGCTAGTGAAAAACAACAATTTTGCTTAAAATAATGAACGTCTGGCATTTTGCTGGGCGTTTTTTGTATATAAATGACCTGTTTTGTCTTTACCTAAAAAGTATATAGGGGTATAATATATAGGTATAATTTTGCAGAAAATACAGATATATAACTGCATTAATAGATAAAGAGGAACAATATGGCAAATTTGAGATTTGATTGCACTAAGGGTGCAGGTAAAGTTTGTGACAATTGCATTAATTCATGGCAGGATAGAGTTACAGACGCTCATAAGACACTTACAGAGGGAACAGGCGCTGGCAACGACTTTTTGGGCTGGCTTAGATTGCCCCTCAATTACGATAAAGAAGAATTCGCTAGAATTAAAGAAGTTACACAGGAGATTCGCGATAATGCAGACATCTTTGTGGTAATCGGCATCGGAGGTTCCTACTTGGGAGCTAGAGCCGTTATCGAGATGCTCAAGGGACCTATGTACAACATGGTACCTGGCAAGGATAAGCCTCAGGTTATTTTCCTTGGTTGCAATATCAGCGGATCTTATTTAGTTGATTGCCTTAAGATGCTTGAGGGCAAGAGCGTTTATGTAAACGTTATTTCTAAGTCTGGTACTACAACAGAGCCAGCTATTGCTTTCAGAGTTATTAAGGACTACATGGAGAAGCGCTACGGCATGGAGGAGTGCTCCAGGCGTATCGTAGTTACAACAGATGCACATAGAGGTGCTCTTAAGACAGTTGCAGATAAGTGCGGATACAGAGAGTTCGTTGTACCGGATGATATTGGCGGCAGATTTTCCGTTCTCACAGCAGTAGGCTTGTTGCCAATTGCTGTTGCAGGTGCAGATATTGACCAGCTTATGGCAGGTGCAGCACATGCTATGGACCTTTACAAGGACCCAGACCTTAATAACAACGACTGTTATCGCTACGCAGTTGCACGTAACCTTTTGCTTAACAAGGGATACGGCATTGAGATTTTGACAAACTATGAGCCTGCACTTCACAGCTTTGGTGAGTGGTGGAAGCAGCTCTATGGTGAGAGTGAAGGCAAGGATGGCAAGGGTATTTTCCCTGCAGCAGTAGACTGCACAACAGACTTGCATTCCATGGGTCAGTACATTCAGGACGGTAGAAGAGTTCTCTTTGAGACTGTTCTTAATGTTGAGTCTGCTAAGGACGATGTTGTTATGGAGGCAGATGAGCATAACTATGACGGCATGAATTTCTTGGCTGGCATGGATTTGCATTACATTAATTCCAAGGCTACTATGGGCACAGTTTTGGCTCATAACGATGGCGGTAACCCAATTCTCATGGTACACATCCCAGCACTTGACGAGTTCACTATTGGACAGATGATTTGCTTCTTCGAGTTGGCATGTGGTATTAGCGGATACCTTTTGGGCGTTAACCCATTTGATCAGCCTGGCGTAGAAGAGTATAAGAAGAATATGTTTGCCCTTTTGGGTAAGCCTGGCTACGAAGATAGAAAGCAGGAGTTAGAGGCTAGATTGTAGTCGGCGAAAGGAGTACCCATGGGCACACCTAGGGATAATTTTGGTTTTAAGCATAAGTGCGGCATTTTGATGCCAATTAGCAGTTTGCCATCTCCATATGGCATTGGTAATTTTGGTAAAGCCGCCTACGATTTTATAGATTTCTTAAGTGAGACCAGCCAGAAAGTATGGCAGGTATTACCACTTAACCCCACATCTTATGGCGATAGTCCTTACCAGTCACCGGCTTCAGTGGCTGGTAATCCCTATTTTATTGACCCTGACCAGTTGGTTAAGGTTGGTTTGTTGACCTCAAATGAGGCTAAGGAGAACCAGAATTCATCAGATAGGGTAGATTACGGATGGCTCTTTAATACTAGATATGTTTTGCTTCGTAAGGCATATGCTAGATTTAACAAGGACCATGACCTTTACAAGGAGTACACATGCTTTGTTCGCAAGAACAAGGAGTGGATTGAGGATTATGCCCTCTTTATGGCCCTTAAGGTTAGCCACAATTACTGCGCTTGGTACACATGGCCAGAGGAGCATAAGGATTGTGAGCAGGCTCGAAAGCTTGCTAAGGAATACGCAGAGGAGTGCGGATTCTGGAAGTGGGTTCAGTTTGAGTTCTTTAGACAGTGGCAGGCACTTGTGGACTATGCCCACAGCCATAAAATTGTCATTGTAGGAGATATGCCCATCTATGTGGCACATGACTCTATGGACGTATGGAGAGCACCTGAACAGTTCTTATTGGATGAGAATTACAACCCGACATGCGTGGCAGGATGTCCACCAGATGGTTTCTCACCAGACGGACAGCTTTGGGGTAACCCAATTTACAATTGGGAGCTCATGGAGGAGCAGGACTTCTCTTGGTGGAGCGATAGAGTTAAGTATGCATTCAAAATGTATGACATTTTGAGAATCGATCATTTTAGAGGTTTCGCAGGTTATTATCACATTCCATTTGGTGATGTGAATGCTAGGAGAGGACAATGGGCTTCTGCACCTGGCATTAAGCTTTTCCGCACAATTAAGGATAAGTATCCTAAGGCAAAGATTATTGCAGAGGACTTGGGATTCATTACAGAGGATGTGCGAGCACTATTGGATGACACAGGATTCCCTGGCATGAAGGTTTTGCAGTTTGCTTTCTTTGATGATAACAGCGAGTACTTGCCTAAGACATATCCACATAGCAACTCAGTTGTTTACACAGGTTCCCACGACTCAGATTGCACTAAGTCATGGGCGAGCCAGTTGACAGGAGATGTGCTTGCAAGATTTAAGAGAGAGTGCCCACGCAAGAAGGGTCAGAGCGCTACATACGCTACTATCCAGCTGGCACTTAGTAGCAAGTCAAACTTGGCAGTTATTCCATTGCAGGATTATTTGCAGCTTACAAATGAGCAGGGAAGAATGAATGTTCCTTCAGTGGCTCAGGGTAATTGGACATGGAGAGTTAGTCCAAGATATAACACAAAGGCTCTTAGAGATAAGATTTTGGACCTTGTAAAAGAAACGAAGAGATGAGAAAAAAGGCGCTTGAGGCGCCTTTTTTAGTGAGCCGCTGCGCTAGTATACGCGCTGTCGCGCTAGTGAATCGCTACGCTAGTATACGCGCTGTCGCGCTAGTGAGCCACTACGCTAGTATACGCGCTGTCGCGCTAGTGAGCCGCTGCGCTAGTATACGCGCTGTCGCGCTAGTGAGCCGCTACGCTAGTATACGCGCTGTCGCGCTAGTGAACCGCTACGCTAGTATTCGCTGCGCTAGTGAGCCGCTGCGCTAGTATACGCGCTGTCGCGCTAGTGAAGCTTATGCTTTAAAAACTGTTATTTCGGGAGTAGAGGCGAATCTAATTGGCACAACTACGGAGCCTAAACCTCTAGAAATATATACTGGAACGTGGTTGTGGACCTTAAGGCCACGGAAATGTCCAGTAAGGTGTTTCATTTCGGAGCGGAAATGGTAATACTCTGGGTGACCAGGTAAATCTACCTGACCTCCGTGATAGTGACCACAAAGGACCATTGAGGGACGCTCATTTTCTTCAAGGGGTAGCTTGGCAATTAAGCCTGCAGTAGCAGGACTATGGCATAGTACAATTGTGGGAGTGCCCGCTACAGAGGAGAGCAAAGCATGGATTGTTGAGGTATAGCTGTCCAAATTATGACGATTTTCTCTAAAATCGTCCAAGAGAACAAAGTTATACCCAAATTGGTTAACAATTTCATTTCTGCCAATGATAAAACCCATTTCTTTAACACGGCACATGTATTCATCTACATTCTGTGGGTCATCAGGGTCAGGAGTGTCAACTCGGTAAGCCTTGTATTCATGATTTCCAAGGCACATAATCACGGGAATATCGCCAACTATTTGTTTAAAATGGTTTAATGCAGAAGTGCTATTTTGCGCCTTGTAGAAAAGGTCTCCTGTGAACAAAATGGCAGTGGGACTGATGTCGGAAATAGCCTTTTTGAGCTTGTCAGGAGAAACCCTAAGTAGCTCATAGTGGTAGTCTGACATATGCAAAAAGGTGTTTCCCTGCAAAGGAGTACTTAACTCTATGTGGCTTACAGAGAGCTGACGAGGAGTCACTAAACCAATTGTTGCCCCTATGGCTGCAAGACCTGCGACACCACCTAGGATTAATCCTGTATTTGTCAATGGAAGAACCTCATTGTATAATCTAGATAATCCGATTATATCACGAAAGGATATAAGCATGAAGAAGGTAAGATCATTCTTTAACAAATATGCAATCGAGAATCTGATGACTTACATTATCGCAGGTAATGTCATCGTATTTGTGTTAGATGCAATCCTGAGTAACAGGTTTGATTTTGATTTAGCTGGTTGGCTTACACTTAACCCTATTGATTTATTCAAGGGACAGGTGTGGAGATTGTTCACCTTTGTTTTTGTATTGCCAGAGCTAGGCACAGGATTTTTTGACATGATTCTGTGGAATGTGATGGTTTGCTATTTTTATCACTGGATTGGCTCCAGTCTTGAGGGATATTACGGCGCACCAAGATTTAATATGATGTATTTATCAGGAGTTTTGTGCTGTTGGGTATTCTGCGCTTTGAGTTATGTATTTAACTGGTTTGCACCTAGCTGGTTCGTTTTTAGTGAAATGAGTTCCAGCCTGCTTAATACGGGATTGTTCCTGGCTTTTGCCACATTGTTCCCCGAGGTGCAGATTCGTATTTTCTTTATTATCCCGATTAAGGTAAAGTGGCTAGGAATTATTCACTTTGCCTTATTGGTTCTTGAAGTGTTTAATAGCGTTGTTTTTGGCGATATTTTGATGGCAATGACTGCACTGGCAGTTCTTACAAACTATTTCATTTGGTTTGGTAAGGATTGGGCAGAGAGGGGATGGATCCTTGGAAAAAATAAGGTTCGCAAGGCTCAGTACAAGTCAAAAATTGTTAAGGTAAAGGCAAAGAATGTGACAAAAAACTATAGACACAAGTGTTGTGTGTGTGGTAAAACAGATGAGTCGCATCCAAACATGCAGTTTAGATACTGTGTTAAGTGCTCAGGACTTAAGGAGTACTGCATGGATCACATTAACAATCATACTCATGAGTAGTATGTACGCGGTCGTGGTGGAATGGCAGACACGACGGTTTTAGGTGCCGTTTCGAGAGAGTGAGGGTTCAAGTCCCTCCGACCGCACCAACAAAAAGCAGGCTTAGGGCCTGCTTTTTGTTTTGTGATTAGTCATAATCTTCTTCTCTTAGACAGTTGGGGTGGAAATGGGGATTTGATGAATGAGACTCGTTATATTTTTGGATGAATTCTTTTTTAGAGGAATAGTCTAGTCGCCATACATTCCATCCAGTTTGTCCTGCTAGGTTCTTATCTGGGACAAGAACAACTGTAATATCTAGGACCTTTCGTGGATTGCCATGAGGTATAAAACGTACGCATATTTCTCGTTCGCACTCCACATTAAATTTCTTAATAGGAGAGAGGTTGTCGTCTACCTTAGGTGGAATCCTATAGTTTGGATCATGGTAGTAGTAAGCCCACTGCCCATCTGGTAATTGGACCTTCTGTAATTCAATAGGTGTATTTGTGGGGAAATAACGTACAAACTTTACAAAACTAACATCGGAAAAAGTAATTTCATCATTTTCCACATACGGACCTACAAAATAAACAGATAATCCTTTTGATTCACCACCTATATTTAAGGCATTGACACATGCTGGTGTTTCGAGGAAACAGGGCATTGTTGAACGAGATTTTTGTACTAATTTTGGTAGCTCCTGAGACTTTAAGTTGTCGGGAAGTTTGAAATACAAATATGTTGTGAAATCCTTAAGGTCAAAGCATGAAAGCATTTCATAGGACCCCATGCATTGTTCTTGAGGTAGGTGAAGACAAGAATCTATTTCATACAAAACGTCCTCTGCGAATGGAGATCTGCTGCGAAAAAGGGATTTAAATTTATCAAAATCGTCTACCTTTGTTTTCCAAGGGGAAAGATTAGAACGCCTTTTGATATTGAAGATACTGGCACGGCCGGAACTTGCCCACAAATCCAAATTGTTTGTCGCATCTATTAAGTTGAGGAACATGTAATCGCTATCGAAACAACCGATGGATAAAACATCGGATTGAAAAGCAAGGGACATAGGAGTTCCGTATTCAGAAATGTTATTTGCACTGTCGAAGCACAAGCTGTCGGAATAAATTGAAATCCATTGACAGTCAGGATTGTTAACAATTGCAAAACATGCATCTGCGTCACCCTCGGATTGTGTGGGGGAGAAGTTCTTGGAGGTCATGTGATTGTTGATGAAGTCACAAATGGCAGATGGAGTTGCATTGTTACTTTTGCGAACATGTATATTAGAAAACCAGCTTCCCATAAAAACTCCTTTTTTCTTTATTTTAGCACAGGATTTTGAAATGAAAATGATTGTTTATCAATGAATGGGACATTATTGTGGCTAAGTCATTTATGTCCGTGCGCGAATATTTAGTGTAAGCAGTGCATCTCACGTGCGAAGCATATATTGAGCGCGTAGCACACTATTTTTTGGTAGAAAAATCCATCATGCTATGTTATATTTACTTAAAGAGGTTATGCGTATGAAGAACAAGGCTAAAAAGTACATAGCACCAATTGTAGTTACGGTTCTGTTGCTGCTTTACTATGTGATTTTGGTGGCAGTTATTGCTTCACTTGCAACATTGTTCTGGAAGATATTTGCTATTGTTGTCACATTGGCTATTTCCAGTACAGTTGTTTATGTTTGCATAGACCGCATTAGAGAGATTAAAGGGGGAGAAGAGGATGATATTAGTAAATACTGATTACATTACAGGTAAAGAACTTGAGATGCTTGGCTTGGTACGCGGTGGTACTATCCAGAGCAAGAACGTAGGTAAGGATATTCTTCAGGGATTTAAGACACTTGTTGGTGGTGAACTCAAGGGATACACAGAGATGATGAACGAGGCTCGCGCTATTGCTACTAAGCGTATGGTAGCAGAGGCAGAGCAGCTTGGAGCAGATGCAGTAGTTAATATTCGTTATGCATCTGCTTCTATTATGGACGGTGCTGCAGAGGTTATCGCATACGGTACAGCAGTTAAGTTCAAGAATTAAATTAGGCAATAAGCAAAGGGTATATAAGAGAGGAGTCGCTTTTTCGGAAGTGGCTTTTCTCTATTTTTTAGGGTAAAATATTGTCATTAATGTGCCTTAGGAGGCGAAATTTATGTGGAATACAATTAGCAGCGTACTTTTGACAATAGAGGTTTTCCTATTAGTTAGCTATGCTATTGCTAGACTTTTGCACAAAAAGATTAATGAGACAGTGCTCTTTGTAACACTTGTATTTGTTACAAATCTTGCTCTTTACTTTATACCTTATTGCTACAAGCTTATTGAGCTTCAGCAGTACGATAATATTGTCTTCGAACTATTGGCATGCATTACAGGTGCCATTAAGTTGTTCGCAGGAGATATTAAGCCAGAACAGGTATCTGCATTTACAAATGTTGCCCCAATCTATGAGTATACATATATGTTGGGTGCATTGCTTGCTATTTTGGCTACTGTTTCTGCTGCTATTGACGTATTTAGCGGATCCTTGGCCAATGCATTGCGCCTTTCCAAGAGACTTAATGCAGATGCATGCGATATCGTAGTGGGTAACTCCCCTGAGGCTATTAGCTATGCCAATAATAGCGACAACGCAGTTCTTCTTTTGTCTGATGACGTGTCTCGCGATGCTGCAGTTGCATTAATTGCAGACAAGCATGTTGTTCTTAGACGTAATTTCACAGACAAATTACTTAGAAGCCGCATTCTTGGTAACAAGACTAAATTTAATATTGTAATTCCTAAGCAGGACAAGTATTTAGAATATATGGATACTTTTATCCAGTATAAGCAGAAGGGCGGCAAGGTTAAGAATATTTCTCTTTATGTTGAGGTGGATGAGGCTAAGGCCCATACAATCCGCAGAGAGTTAGTGGAAAAGAACGGAATGGGCGAGTGCATCTTCACATTCTCTAGACAGGAGATTTTGGCCCATAACTTAATGGAAAATTATCCAATTACAGAGTTCTTGCCAAGTGATTTTGTAGATGAGGATGCATCTATTAAGGCAGACAAGGAGATTAACGTATATTTCCTTGGATTCACAGAGCTCAGCCAGGAGATTTATAGACAGTCTATCCTCAATAACCAGCTTGTTTCCTATGTGGGAGAAGAGTACAAGGTAAAGCCAATTAACTACCATTTGTGGGACAAGAATATTGATGCAAAAGAGTGGGCAATTGACGGACTCAAGCATGCTTTGGATAAGCTGGCAGAGTCTAAGGATCAGTATTTTGAGTTGCCAGAGATGCCATATGTGGCTCATGTGGAGGATAAGACTCCTTATATGAGAGATAACTTGGAGGTTTTGGCAGATAGGTTGCGTAAGCCCGATACATACAATATCGTTGTTGTGGATACTAATAACGTATATAGAAATATCGATACAGCTAGCAGAATTACATCTATGATGGATGGTTACCACAACTATCACATGTTTGTATGCTCTGACATTTATGCTGTAAATAGCGCTCACACAACATACTATGGAGATTACTCCAAGATTTATAGCCATAACATTGTTGTAAATGATGCGCTTTCCTTGACAGCTAAGGCTATTAACGTAGTTTATACAAAGCGTGCTGCTAAGGCGGATGAAGTAGCACGTCCTGACTTTGATGAATACATTGCAACTAAGGCAGAGAAGTCATGGAGTGACATGAATTATTTCACAATGACTTCTAACATATATAGCGCCATGAACTTGAGAGTTAAGTTAAATCTTCTTGGTCTTACATATACGGAAGGAAATGAGCCAGAGGGATGGAATTTAATATCCCAGAAATATGGCAAGGAAAACAAGGAGTACAAGTACGATGAGTACTTTACACGTTCTAAGCGCAACAGTTTGTTGGCTCAGGAACATGCAAGATGGAATGCATATCATCTGCTCCAGGAGTTCATGCCCATGACCAGGGAACAGGTTAAGTTTAAGGGCTTAAGCGATAAGGGAGAAGTGCTCTTTGTAACTAAGAACATGGATGCCAAAAAGCATTCCTGCCTTACAACATTTAAGGGCTTAAGCCAGTTAGATGCACACAAGGTGAAAATTGCCGAGGAACAGACAGGTATGGAACACAAGGCAGATGAGTTTGAAGTATATAAGTACGACGAAATGCTCATTGAGGCCGCAGGAGATCTTGCTCAGAAGCTTAATTTCCAGATCTGGGAAAAGTAATGTGACACTGTCACGGACATATACCTCTTAAAGGAATATACTTTGGACATAATAAAGATAATCCAAACATTTAGGAGGAAATATATATGTGTGATAACAGATTTTATTACTGCCCTCATTGTGGCAATATCGTAGGCATGGTTAAGAGCTCTGGTGTTTCCGTAGTTTGTTGCGGTTCCAAGATGATCCAGCTTGAGGCTGGCGTTGTGGAGGCAAGCCATGAGAAGCATATTCCAGTGGTTTCTATTTTGGAGAATATTGTTAGAGTAGAGGTTGGTTCTGTTGCTCATCCCATGACAGAGGAGCACAGCATTGAGTGGGTATACCTTCAGACAGACAGAGGCGGACACCGCAAGTGCCTTAAGCCTGGAGATGATCCAGTTGTAACATTCTCCCTCTTTGATGAAAAGCCAGTTGCTGTATACGCATATTGCAATCTTCACGGTCTTTGGAAAGCAGACATTTAATAGTGAGCCGGACCTTCGGTCCTAGTGAGCCGCCTTCGGCTAGTAGGTCGCACCGTTGGTGCTAGTGAACCGCCTTCGGCTAGTGAGCCGCCTTCGGCTAGTATCCGCTCGTTTCACTCGCTAGTGAACCGCTGCGCTAGTAGCCGTGCTGTCGCGCTAGTGATTACGAATTGACACCAGTATTTACATGGTGGATAATTAAATAGCTATATAGGTCAGCGTTATATGGCGCTGACTTTTTATATTTAGGAGGACAAATATGGCAAAGGTGTATTTTTCTAGAACAATTACAGCAGAGAAGGTTTTGGAACTTTATAAATTGTTGGGCAAGGAGCTAACAGGCAAGGTTGCAATTAAGGTTCACTCAGGTGAAGCAGGTAACCAGAATTTCTTGCACCCAGAGTTTTGGAAGCCTGTAATCGACCACGTTGGTGGCACAGTAGTAGAGTGTAACGTGGCATATGCAGGTTCTAGAGATACTACAGAAAAGCACATGGAAACCATGAAAAAGCATGGTTGGTGCGACCTCTTTGATGTGGATATCTTAGATGCAGAGGAGCCAGATCTTGTTTTGGACATCCCAAATGGTAAGAGAATTCAGAAGAACTATGTAGGTAGCCATATTACAAATTATGATTCTTTGCTTGTTTTGTCTCACTTTAAGGGTCACCCCATGGGTGGATATGGCGGAGCACTTAAGCAGCTTTCTATTGGTATTGGCTCTAAGTTTGGCAAGGCATACATTCACGGCGCAGGAGAACCAGAGAAGATTTGGACAGCAGATCACGACTCTTTCTTGGAGTCTATGGCAGATGCAGCATATTCTGTTGTAGATCTTTTTGGTGGAGATGCAGTTTATGTAAACGTAATGGCTAATATGTCCGTTGACTGCGATTGCTGTGCAGTTGCAGAGGACCCTTGCATGAAGGATATTGGTGTATTAGTATCCTTGGATCCTGTAGCAATTGATCAGGCATGTTTGGACCTTGTGTATAAGGCAACAGATGACCCAGGACAGGCCCATTTGCTTGAGAGAATAGAGAGCAGAAATGGTGCTCTTACAATTGTTGCTTCTGAGGAATTGGGAGTAGGATCTAGAGAATACGAATTGATTGAGATTGAGTAATGTTTAAACTTTTACCTACAATTGGAGATACTGTAGCCTTGGTTGGATGCTCTAATCCTTTGAATACCATGTATTCTTATCAGGAGGAGCATATTGTTAGACTGCTTAGTAGTTTTGGCCTTAAGGTTAAGATAAGCCCCACCTTGTATAGGGAGAGCGGTTGCCAGGAGAGAGCGCAGGCCCTTATGGATATGTACTTGGATCCTCAGGTTAAGGCTATTTTTGATATATCTGGTGGTGATTTGGCCCTTGGAGTATTGGAACACCTTGATTTTGATGCTATTTCCAATAATCCTAAGCCAATGTGGGGATATAGTGACTTAACGTGTGTCATTAACGGTATATACCACAGAACAGGTAACCCACAGGTTCTGTATTCCATTAGGAATCTCTTTTTGGATGACACAGGGTACCAAGCCAGGGAGTTTGAAAAGGCCATGTCAGGGGGACAGGAACTTTTTGAACCCACATGGCACATGTTTCAGGGTAGAGGGGTTTCCGGAACATTGGTTGGAGGAAATATCCGCTGCTTCCTAAAGTTATCTGGAACAGGAATTATGCCAGATTTGACAGATAAAGTACTGTTTTTGGAAAGTAGGAGCGGAGATGCGTATAGAATCCAGTCTATGATGGAGCAACTTAGACTCCAAGGAGCTTTTGATAAGGTAAAGGGAGTCTTAATCGGAACATTTACCGAGCTGGACAAAAAGCTTGGTAGAGATGCCGCATTAGACTTAATAGTAAGAGAAATTGGGAATAAGGATTTGCCAATTGCCTACACGAATGATGTGGGACATGGGGCAGATTCCAAGGCATTGGTAATTGGCCAAGACATAAGTATTTAGGAGGACATATGGGTAAGAGTAATTGCGAAGATTGCATGAACTATGTATACGATATGGAGACAGATGAGTACTACTGCGACAGCATGGACGCCATGGATCAGGATGAGGCGGGAATGTTCATGATGGGTAGATACAATAGTTGTCCTATGTACCGTCCAGGCAACGAGTACACCATTGTTCGCAAGCAGATTTAGTTGGTAATGGCGTAGCGGATTTTGTCTGCCACCAGTTGTTGTTCTGAGTAAAAGTCCTGGGATTCGAAATAAATAGGGTCCTTTTGGAGGATTCTTTTGTGGTTGTCATCAACAACAAGTGGAACAAATGCCAAATGATGGCCAGTTTTGCGATAATACAAGGATTCTAGCAACAGGAATCCATCATAAATGTTTGAATCACTTCCCTGACGATTGGCGTAGTCCTTGTCAGGGAATACTATTATATTGTGGCCTTTTGCCAAAACCTTCATGGAGGTTTTCATAGTAACAAAAGAATTATTTCCACCACGGTGCACAGGAATGGCATGGAGACTGCGTACAAGGGGAACTGTGATAACGGTAGCAATAAGGGAAAGAAGCTTGGAAAAATGGCGAGCTTTTTTGAATCTCATGGTGAATGTAAAGTCCTTATAGTGCTTATAACATGTGCCATAGTTAAAGAAACAGTCCAAAATCATAGGATGAGGATGACTTTTGAGCCAAATAAGGGTCACCAGTGGACCGTGCATGTTCATGTGGTGGCAAACGTAAACGCAAGGACTATTTTCTTCGGGGGAAAGAGTCTTGTACTTTGGATAAAATATTTTCGCTATGCTTCTAACTACAGAAACAAGGGGACCACTTGATTTTTCACTACCCACAAACACCCATTTCTTTTGGATATTAAAGCTAATTAACCCGAGCATAAGGTCGCAAAAAGCCTTGGAAATTGTGGGGTTAAGGAGAAATACATTGGCGGTAATATATGCGCAGTAATAAGAAAGGCATAGCTGCATGAACCATAGCAAATAGTACTTGGAAACTGTGGCGGAATTAGTGACCTTGAATACGAATTTGGAGTTGAATGCGTAGTTGATTATGGAAGATGTGACGCGGCTAATGACAACTGCCCAGAACGTGTGTAGGGCAGGTGTAAGGCTTAGAAATGCATTGTGGTATAGGAAGGCGTACAACACCACATCCACAATGGCAGATAAGGTGGATGAAGCGGCAAAACGGCCGAGACTTTTGGATGTAGTCATGTTCTTTTGTGGTTTGTTTTCTTTATTATTCATAGCAAAACATCATTATATTCATGAATTTAAACTATCCTTTGACTGAATATTACATTTAAGGACAATCCTTTTCTTTACTCACCCAATAATTAGTTCTATACTTTATGTATAGTTGCGTAGGAGATTACATATTCGCCATGGCTAGAGAAACACAGCAAGAAAAGCTCATAAGGATGACCACCCAGCCAGTAGAGAAGCTTATTGGTAAATTGGCTCTGCCCACCATTATTAGTATGGTGGTTACATCCATCTACAACATGGCAGACACCTATTTTGTGGGTGGTATTGGGGACAGCAGTAGCGCCACAGCAGCGGTAGGATTTGTATTCCCACTTATGACTATTATGCAGGCCATAGCATTTTTCTTTGGCCACGGATCTGGCAACTACATGGCTAGAGAACTGGGCAAGGGCAATACCAAGGGAGCGGAGCAGATGGCTACTACTGGATTAGGTATTAGCATTATTTGCGGATTTGTCCTTACTGCTCTAGGCTTAATCTTTAGGTACCCAGTGGCTAAGTATTTGCTCCAAAGTACAGATACAGCATTGCCTTATGTGCTGGACTATATGTCTATTATTATGATGGGCGCTCCAGTTATTATGGGCTCCTTTGTTTTGAATAATCAGCTGAGATTCCAGGGAAATGCCTTCTTTGGTATGGTTGGAATTGGACTTGGTGGTGTTCTTAATATTGCATTGGATCCACTGTTTATTTACACCTTTGACATGGGGATTTTGGGAGCTGCAGCGGCTACTGTTATTAGCCAGGTTATCAGCTTCTTGATTCTGCTCTTTGGAATTACTAAGAGCACATCTGTGCAGATGCATATTGAGAATTTTAAGCCTACTTGGCAGTGCTTTAAAGATATTTTCTCTGGCGGAATTCCGTCCTTGGCAAGACAGGGAATGGGAGCAGTTGCCATGGTTATTCTTAATGCCACTATTAAGGAACAGGCAATATTGACCTTTGGATTTGCGGACGATGCAGTTTCTGCCATGACTATCGTAAACAAGGTAATGGGATTTGCAGCATCTGCACTTATTGGATTTGGCCAGGGATTCCAGCCCGTATGTGGATTTAATTACGGAGCGGGACGAAAGGATAGAGTTCGACAGGCATTTTGGTTCTGCGTCAAGGTGGGATTTGTGTTCTTGACAGTTTTGTCTGCAATTGGAGCTATTTTCTCCTATGATATTGTATGGTTCTTTAAGAACTCAGAAGCAGTTGCCAAGGTCGGCATGGAGGCATTGAGACTTCAGTGCATTATGTTCCCATTTATGACATTTACAGTCATGGCAAATATGATGCTTCAGACCATGGGACTTTCTGGCAAGGCCACATTCTTGGCATTGTCTAGACAGGGACTTTTCTTGATTCCATGTGCATTAATTTTGCCGGCAATCTTTGGATTCACAGGGGTTTTGCTTTGCCAGCCAGTGGCAGATCTTTTGTCATTTGTTTTGGCAGTACCAGTAACTAAGAGAACACTTAAAAAGGAATTAGCTGATTAAGGGAGGATATTATGAAGAAAAAGCAAATACTTTGTTTAATTTTAGCTTGTGCTCTGTTTATCGTAACAGGCGTTTCTAGCGTATTGAGCCACAAGGCGGCAGAGAATCAGACATCTATGTGGGACGATGTGCTTTATCAGATGACATCTGGAGCATCTCAGATTCCCGTAGGTGATTTCTACGCAGTGATCGACATCTATGGAACAATTCAGGCCGTACCAGATACATCTACAGACCTGCTTTCTGGTGCAACTATTTCATATGACCACAGCTATTACATGGAATTGGTTAATATTCTGATGACAACTGATAACTGTATGGGCATTATTCTTGATGTGGACAGCCCTGGCGGAACAGTTTACGAAAGTGACGAGTTTTATCTTAAGCTCATGGAGTATAAGGATGTTACAGGTAAGCCGATTTATGCATACTTCCGTAGTACAGCATGCTCCGGAGCATACTATATCGCCATGGCAGCAGATAAGGTGTATGCCAACAGGAACTGCACAACTGGCTCCATTGGTGTAATCATGTCCACATATAACTTGGCAGGACTTTTTGACAAGGTTGGTATTGAGGAAGTTTTGATCACCAGCGGTGAAAACAAGGGAATGAGTTCCATTGGCTCTGAGATGACAGAGGGACAGTTGGCCATTTATCAGTCAGTTGTGGATGAATCTTACGAGCAGTTCGTGAATATTGTTGCAACAGGTAGAAACATGGATGTAGTAGCAGTTAAGGCCTTGGCAGATGGTAGAATCTACACAGCCAATCAGGCACTTCAGGCAGGTCTTATTGATGAAATCTGTGGGGCAGAGGAGTTCTACAACATCATGAACCAGGAGGCACCATGCTACGATCTTAGCTACAGCGGAGCAAACGATTTCTGGTCAATGATCTTTGCAACAGCAAATAACTTTAAGACAACAGCTAAGACAGAGGCACAGGTAACTTTGGAGTGGATTAGCCAGTTTGGAAGCGGGGTACCAATGTATGTTAACTATGGAAAATAATGAAACATTAAATACTCCTGTGGAACAGGTAGAAGAGGCTTTGGCCAAGGAAGAAGTAGTTCAGCAGGAACCTCAGCCAGCACCAGTTAAGGAACCAGTTAAAGAGGAGCCTAAGGTTATAGTAGAGTCTAAGCCAGCATACGTAAATGCAGGTATGGCACAGCGAATTGTGGCTTTCATTATTGACTCTGCCTTGGCAGCTTTGATTGCGTGGATTATAAGAATGCCGGTTGGCATAATGAACATCTTAAATGTCATGGACACAAACAAGGCTATCTTGTTTAACTATAGCATTAACGATAGTTTGTTCTATGTGGTAGTGGCTGCTTATTTCATCTTGTTCACAATCTTTTTGTATGCAACACCAGGCAAGATGCTTATGCATATTAAAGTAGTGGCACTGGATGACAAAAACGAAGTAATTGACATTATTTTTAGAGAGACAATTGGTAGGTTCTTGTCTTCCATTTTGCTTATCGGATATATAATTGGATTTTTTGACGCGGATAGGAGATGCCTTCACGACCGCTTGGGAGATACCAGGGTTGTGGCTAATGTGAAGTAAAATGTGGTGGTTTTTAGGAATAATTGTAGGATTAATTGTGATCCTTTTTGCCGTGGGAGCATACTTTTTTAAGGTGGCCATTTGTAAGGCTCCACATATTGCCGATGTGTGCGATGTAATGCCGGATAAGACGACAGCATGGTATCGTAATTACGACTACATTATGGACAATATTAAGGCTCTCAACGCCCATTCTAGACAGGAGATTGTAAGCGTTAAGTCATATGATGGATTGACTCTTAAGGGTAGGCTTTATTTGACATCTGATAATCCAGAAAAGTTTATTATATTCTTTCACGGATGGCATAGCACAGGTTTTAACGATGGCGCTGTAATCACTAGATATTACGTGGACAAGGGTTATAACGTATTATTGGTTGATCAGAGAGCCAGAGGCATGAGTGAAGGAAAGTACACATGCTTTGGAATTAAAGAAAGATACGATGTTTTGTCATGGGCCAATTACTTAAATGAAAGATTCGGTAAGGACAAGATAAGGCTTATTTTGGAGGGAATCTCCATGGGAGCATCCTCTGTAATGATGGCTACCAGCTTGGATTTACCAGACAATGTGGTTGGATTGTTGGTGGACTGTGGATTTACTTCTCCTTACGAGCAGTTTAAACACATAATCACTAACAGCATGCATTTGCCCGAATTTCCATTGCTTAATATTTTCTCCCTTTATTGCAAGATTTTTGCCAAGTTCGACATTAAGGCTTGCGACACAAGGGAACATTTGGCCAAGTGGACTAAGCCTATTGCCATGATTCATGGAGGAAGGGATAATTTTGTGCCAACAGATATGTCTAGACAGAATCTAGAAGTAGCAGCGGGAGAGAAGGAGCTACTTATTATTCCTGAGGCAAGTCACGGAGTGGCGTTCCTTCATGATAAGGAGACAGTTCTAAGGTTCTTAGATCAGTATTTGGAGCGAACTTTGTAGAAAAAGTATAGTTTATTTATATAAGGCACTTTTCTTTTATAATATTTTAATCTATACTTAGTATAACTATTTCAGACATTTTATTTGGAGGAAATTTTATGAAGAAGCTTTTGGCAGTTCTTGTTGTTGTTGCAATGGCACTTACTATGACAGCAACAGCATTTGGTGCAGATTGGATTTTGTACGGCTTTGAGAAGGCAGCTAATGCTAATATGTGGGAAGAGCACTGGTATACAGATTGTTCTCTTCGTCACGTAACAACAGAGCTCTCTACAGAGCAGGTTAAGTCCGAGCAGCACTCTATGAAGATTACAGCTCCTGCTGGTGATGAGGGATTCAGTCAGTTCGGTATCTGGTGTGATCAGACTTACTTGAAGAAGGTTACAACAGACATGGTATTCGACTGTGATATCTACGTTCCAGAAGAGGGTAATGTTTCCAGAATCGTATTCTACCTTTGCGATGATACATGGGAGTATTTCGCATTCGGTTCTTACACAGTTGAGGAGTGGGATACATGGATCTCCCTTAGCGAGGTTTATGATTACCTTTACTTCCAGGATTATGCAGACAATGATGGCGTTCTTCCTTGCTACTTCATCATCGAGTGTGATGCTGTAGAGGCAACAGAGGATTCCTACTTCTACATTGATAACTTCTACTTCGGCGCACAGGCTGATCACAAGACAGCTCTTGGCCAGGGTGAGAAGGTAGATGAGCAGTGGCAGGATCCTAACGCTACAGCTACTCCAGAGCCAACAACAGCTCCAGAGACACCTGCAGCAGATGACGATACACCAGCTAACGACATGATGGTATGGTACATTGTTGGTGGTGTAGTTGCAGTTGCAGTAGTAGCAGCAGTTGTAGTTGTTGTAGTTGCTAAGAAAAAGAAGTAATTTAACTTCTTAAAGTGAATTTATTTGAGGGCGTATTTATATACGCCCTTGGATTTTATGGAGGATAAATATGAAGAAACTTTTGGCAATGTTACTTGTGCTTGTTATGACAGTATCCATGTGCTCCACAGCATTTGCTGCTACAATCATCGGTTTTGAGGATGGCAACGGATATGGTAAGACAACAGCTAACAGCGAGTACTACCGTAAGGCTAGAGTAAGTGCAGACAACACAGTTGCTAAGTATGGTAACTACTCTGCTAAGATTACTAGCGGTAAGTACTATGAGAAGACACTTGAGGACTACGTTGTAGAGTTCCAGGCTAGATTCGACGTTCACACATTCACAATTGCAGACGAGTCTTACTTTGATGCATGGTTCTACTTCCCAGAGAATTGTAACGTAGAGCAGCTTACTCTCACAGTTCTTGATAAGGCTGGTAACGAGCTTATTTCCCTTAACATCATGGAGGCAGAGGAGTATAACACATGGCTCTCTTTCTATGAGTACTGGGGTTCCGCATTTGATAACCAGGACAACATGGGTATCAACGAGATTTACTACTTGGAGATCACAGGTGCTTCTGTAGATCCTGAGCAGGACGTTGTATTCTACATGGATAACTTGTTCTTCGGCACAGAAGCTGAGTTCGAGACATACATGCAGAATCCTGAGGCAGCATGTCCTGTAGTTGATGGTAACGGAAATACAACTCCTGACAATGGCGATGCAAATAAGCCTACAGAGGATAAGGGCGAAGAGACAGAACCTAACGACATGATGATTTGGTACATCGTTGGCGGCGTTGTTGCAGTAGCAGTAGTAGCAGCAGTTGTTGTAGTTGTTGTTGCAAAGAAAAAGAAGTAATTTAGATTAGCTTTAGTTAATATGTGGCTCTCATTCTCATAGGATGGGAGCCAGTTTTACAATTATGAAAAGAATTATTTTAGCATCTGCATCTCCACGAAGGAGAGAAATATTAGATACAATTGGAATTAAGCATGAGGTAGTTGTTTCTGCATATGACGAATCAGTAACTCCAGCTGACCTTACACCGGATATGCTTGTTTTAGTAAATAGCGAAGGCAAGGGTAGGGCAGTGGCTAAGGTTGTGGTGGATAACAATTCTGTTGTTATTTCTAGCGATACAGTAGTTGCCATGAAAAAAGAAGATGGATATCGTGTGTACGGTAAGCCTGTGGATAGACAGGATGCTATTTCTATGCTTCAGGAACTTTCTGGCAAGGCACACACCGTATTTACAGGCCTTACCATAATCGACAAGTCCACAGGTGTATGTGAGTCTATCGTAGATACAACAGATGTTGTGTTTAAAGAGCTTTCTATGGATGAGATAGAGTGGTATGTAGACACTTTTGAGCCCATGGATAAGGCAGGATCTTACGCTATACAGGGACTTGGTGCTAGGTTTGTAACTAGCATTAATGGTAGCTACCATACAGTTATGGGATTGCCTGCTCACAGGGTATATGAAATTTTATCTAATATGGGGGCCTTGTAAGCCTATAAAATTGTTAAAATTTATTTTACAAAAAGTGCTAAAAATACCTTTACAAATCGAGAGTGCTGGTCTATAATAGCACCGTTGCGCACCTGTAGCTCAGCTGGATAGAGCAACTGCCTTCTAAGCAGTAGGTCTGGCGTTCGAATCGCCACAGGCGCACCATAAACCGACATTCAAATGGATGTCGGTTTTTTTGTGCCCTTGAAACTTTCCACTCAAACAATTAAAATAATCTTACGCTTTTTTAGGAGGCATTTTATGAAGACAGTAGCAGTAATTTTTGGAGGTCAGTCTCAGGAGCATGAGGTATCATGCAGATCCGCATTGGCCGTTTTGAATAACTTAGATAGAACACAGTACACACCTGTTAGATTTGGTATTAACAAGGAAGGTGCATGGCTCCTTTATGAGGGCAAGGACGAGGATATTACTAATGGTCAGTGGCAGGCTCAGGCCAATGATCAGGGCCTTGGCATTTTCGCACAGATGTGCACCAGTGGTCAGATTGATTGCGTGTTCCCAGTTCTTCACGGACCTAATGGTGAGGACGGTACTATTCAGGGATTCTTTGAGATGCTTGATATGCCTTACGTAGGATGCGGCGTTTTGAGTTCTGCAGCCAGCATGGATAAGGTATATACCAAGACCATTGTTTCTACAACTAACGTTCCACAGTGTAAGTTTGTTTCAGTTAGAAGACATGACTTAGTTACATCTAAGGAACAGATTTTTGATGAGATTTCCGTTAAGCTTGGATATCCTTGCTTTGTTAAGCCAGCTAATGCAGGATCATCTGTAGGTATTTCCAAGGTAGACGATATTGGCGGTCTTGAGGAGGCTCTTAACACAGCTTTGATTTACGATTCCAAGGCTATTGTTGAGGAGTTCGTTAAGGGTAGCGAGATTGAGTGCGCAGTGTTGGGTAATGACAACCCTAAGGCATCTGGTGTAGGCGAGGTTGTTCCATGTAACGATTTCTACGATTATGATGCTAAGTATAACCGCGGAGACGATTCTCGTATTTCCATTCCAGCCGATTTGGACCCAGCCTTGGCTAATCAGATTAGAGAGTACGCAATTGAGGTTTATAAGGCTATGGATTGCAGCGGCCTTTCACGTATAGACTTTTTCTGTGACAAGGAGACAGGCAACATCGTATTTAACGAGCTTAACACATTGCCAGGATTCACAGTTATTAGCATGTATGCCAAGTTGTGGGCCCAGGATGGTGTATCCTTTGGCGAGCTTGTTTCTAGCCTCATTGACCTTGCATTCGATAGACACCAGTCTAGACAGCGTAAGTATTAATCATGGGTTTAGATTCCTTACTAGTTTTTGACAAAATGCCCTTCCACCTTTGCAATAGGGGGGAGGGCTTTGTGTTGTCTTCTTCTAGGATGATCAAGGAATCTCGCGGAAATGTGGCAGAAGCTGTGGCAATGGGTCAAAGAGTTGTTGTAACTTTGGGCACAACTTCCATGGTTGACACAAGTTTGGTCACAGATGCAGGTGTTTTGGAAATAGTTCCATCCTTACAGTGGTTCCATGAGATAACAAAAGAGTTAGGAAATAAGGAAAACTTAACCTCTTTGTTTGGCACCACAGTGGAAGAGGACAAATCTCCAGTAAGTTTAGGCTTCAAGATAGGATTTGCTAGGAAGAAACTTTCTAAGATTACAATTGGACAAGAAAACGCAGAGACAAACAATGCTTTAGCAGAGATTTTGACTCTTGTTGGAGCAGAATCTAAATTAAATTACAGACGTAGGATATTTGCCCAGTCCATAACAAAACATGTAATGGATCTTTATTGGCAAGAAAAATCAATTAACAAAGAACAGTTAAGGGCACTAGAGACAGTTTTGGATGCCTTGGAGGTGCTTTACATATGAGTATCATAACAGTAAATCAGGTAAGTAAACATTATGGCACTAAGCAGGTGCTAAATGATGTTTCATTTACATTGGAAGCCGGAGATAGAATGGCCCTAATTGGCTCCAATGGCTCAGGCAAGTCCACATTGGTTAAGATAATAACAGGCAAGGTGCAGCCAGATTACGGCAAGGTATCTTTAGGTAGAGGCCTTAAGATTGGATATATGTCTCAGAATTTGGCAGACTTAGTCTTTGAAACTGAGGAGGGTATTTGTAATGCTCTTTATAGTGAGGAGACTGCAGCCCTGGAGAGGCGTATTGCAGAGTTTGCCACACTTATCGAGGACACAGAGAGCCCAGATTTTCAGGACATCTTAAATAAATATGCACAGCTTGTGGACAAGTACGAGCGCATGGACGGATATATTTCCGAAGCTAAGATTCGTATGATTCTCATGGGACTTGGTCTTAGACCAGAGCTTATGGATGTGCCAGTTAATTTATTAAGTGGCGGCGAAAAAATGAGAGTTGCCTTGGCTAGAGCGCTTTTGCAGGAGCCAGACTTGCTTATTTTGGACGAGCCCACTAACCATTTAGATATTGCAGCCATGGAGTGGCTCGAAAAATATCTTATGGACTTCCCAGGGGCAGTGCTTTTTGTTTCCCACGATAGATATTTCTTGGAGAAAACTGCAACAGCCATTGGCGAATTGGAGTTTGCCCACTTAAAGTTTAAGAGATGTACATATTCTAACTATATTTCTTCCAAGGAGATGATTGCAGAGTTTGCCTCTAAGGAGGCAGTTCGCCTTAAGGAAGAGATTCGCAGACAGGAGGAGTTGGCCGTTAGACTTAAGGCCATGCGCAAGATTTCATCTGCAAACAGTAGACTTAAGGTGGCAGATAGACTTAGAGAACAGTACCAGAGAGAAGTAACAGATGTTCTCAAGGACAACAATATTGGCAGAAAGCAGATGCTTAGGATCAACTTTGAGGATGCTAGATTTTTGTCACGCGAAATTGTTAAGGTTGAGAATTTAACTAAGGCCTTTGATCAGAGAGTTATCTTGGATAATATCTCCTTTGATATCTTGGGAGGTCAGCGTATAGGTATTATTGGCGCAAATGGCTGCGGAAAGAGTACACTTCTTAGGATTTTGACTGGTGAGGATACTAGGTATTCTGGAACAGTTAAGATTGGCGACTGGGTTAACTACGGCGTAGTTAGGCAGGAAGTTTCCTTTGGTAATGAGGAGCAGACTATTTTGGAGCTTTTCGAAAATGGTCATGGCATGACAGAAAAGGAAGCTAAACTTTATGCAGGTAAGTTTATGTTCCATGGCCAGGAGTGTGACAAATCTCTTAAGAGTTTAAGTGGTGGAGAGAGAGCAAGGCTTTATTTGGCAGAGCTTCTGTTACAGCAGAAGGACTGTCTTATGTTCGACGAGCCTACTAACCACTTGGATATTGACGCAAGAGGTGCTTTGGAGCAGGCTATTTCTCAGTTCACAGGCACTTTGATCCTCATAACCCACGATAGAATGCTTTTGGAGGATACAGTCGATAGGATTTTTGATTTAAGTGGCGGAAAGCTTAGGATTTTCGATGGATCATACACAGAGTACAGAGAATTAGTGGAGCAGGAAGAGGCCGAGGCAGAGCAGGAGCGACTCAGAAGAGAACAGCTTGAGCAGCAGAACAGAAAGCGAGCAAAGCAGGAGAATAAGAAAAAGGCCAAGCAGGTCATTAACTACGAAAAGGAGATAATGACTTTGGAGGCTAGGGCTCAGGAACTAGAGGAGATGTTCGCAACTAGCACAGACCCGGACTTGTATAAGGAATACAACCAGCTTCATGACAGGATCACCGAGCTCTATGATCAATGGGAACAGTCCATGTCCTAAGGTTGAGGGCATAGGACCTAGATGGTATAATAAAAAGACACTTTAATTTGTGGAGGACGTAATGGGTAAGGGTAAAAGGAAAGCCACAACCATTAATAAGCAGCGATATTTAGTAGCGCTGGTCATAATCGTAATTGGCTCCATTTTGTTTGGCGGAGTAACTACAGGCCAAATTGGAGGCACAGTTCCAGAGGGTGCAGAATACACACCTCTCTTTATTAAATGGACATGCATGTATTTCGGACTGGCAGTACTGGCATATTGCTATTTAAGGGCTAAGAAGTTTGTAATTGATGAGGACAAGATGTCCTTTGCGTTGCCTATTGTAATGATAGGTGCATTTGCTGTGCAGTTAGTAGTAAGTGCTAATTTTAAGGGTTTTTACTACGATATTGGCACAAACATGGCATGGGCATATCAGGCAGGAACTGACCTCTTTAATATCTATAACACAGCATCATTTATTGATTATCCACCAGGAATGATGTATCTTTGGGCACCACTTGCTTGGATTAACACTAAGCTTGGTGGCAGCTATGAGGCTTTGGCATTGCTTGTTAAGATCCCTGGCATTTTGGCCAACATGGGTCTTGCATGGCTTGCATACAAGTGGATTGGTGAGATTAAGGGCAAGACATTTGGCTTCTTTGCAATGTGTCTTGTGGCCCTTAGCCCATTGACTATTTTGGACACATGCCTTTGGGGACAGACAGATTCTGTATTGCTCCTTTTGGTTATGCTCGCTATTTACTTTATCCAGAAGGATAAGTATTATTTGGCAACAATTTGCTTGGGCGTAGCTATTATGACTAAGCCACAGGCAATTTTTACATTCCCATTGCTTGGATTTGAACTCCTTCGCAGAGTGATTATTTGCGAAAAGGAAAATAGACTTAAGAGAGTTATTGAGGCTCTTTTGTGCATTGGACTCGGTGCAGTTGTTTGCTTTGGCATCTGCATGCCATTCTCCTTTAAGAACGGTGGAATCGGCTGGATCTTTGATCTCTTCATGAGCACAGCAGGAGAGTACAACTACGCATCTCTTAACGCATGTAACTTCTGGTCCATGCTTGGATACAACACAATTGGTGGAGATACTATTTGGTTTATCTTCTCATTTACAACATGGGGTAAGATTTTTGTAGCTATTATTACTGTGGCTCTTTTGGCATTTAACATTTTGTCAAACAACCGTCATAGAGTTTTGCTTACTGCGTTGGCTCTTAACTTTGGCTACTTTATGTTCGCTCCTGTAATGCACGAGAGATATATTTTCCCTGCAGCAGTTATTGCACTTTTCGCAGCACTTATTGTGGATCACAAGGAAATGTATGCCATGGGTGGAGCAATTACTCTTACAGCCATTGCAAACATTCAGGACATGCTCTACTTGCAGCAGGTAAACAATTGGCCATATCCACAGTCAAGCTCCGAAAAGACATTCGTTTCATTGGTTTCCTTTGTAAACGTGGCAATCTTTGTTTGGATGGTAGTTCTCTTTGTTAGAAAGTGCATGAACAATGCACACTTTGGAGCAGAGGATAAGCCTAAGGCTGCATACAAGCCTGTTACTATCGACAGAACACCTATTGAGGAAAAGGCAGATAAATCTCACTTCCACAAGTACACAAAGGTTAAGTGGACTAAGAAGGATTGGATCCTCATGACGGCCATTACTTTGGTATATGCAGTTGTGGCCCTGTTTTACTTGGGAACTACAGAATGCCCTGAGACAGCTTGGACACCTAATGCAGTAGGAGACAAGATTGTTATCCAGCTTGAGGAAGAGGTTGAACTAGACCGTCTCTATATGTTCGAGGGTGTAAGACAGAGATCCTTGGACGATTATAGATACCATGTATATAACCTGACAGATGACGGAAATGAAGTTCTCATTTACACAATTGAGGGAAGTTACGACACGTATTGTGACTGGAAATATTACGATGTAAGCGGCACTGTAACAGATACTATCGTGATCCGTGCATCTGTTTTGGGAGCCCCTGTAAACGAGATTTGTTTCACTGCGCCGGATAGCCGAGAGCCTTTGCCAATTAAGTCTGTAACATACGTCAGTGCAGATGGAACAGAGAAGATTATTACTGAGGTTTCTGACGAGCAGAGCACAATGGATTATTCCAGCACAATCTTGACTGGTATGATCTTTGACGAGATTTACCATGCACGTACAGCATATGAGCATATTCATGGTATATGTCAGTATGAGACAACTCACCCACCACTTGGTAAGCTCATTATTGCAGTAGGTATCATGCTCTTTGGTATGAACACCTTTGGATGGAGAATCATGGGCGCACTCTTTGGTATTGCAATGGTGCCTCTAATGTATGCCTTTGGTAAAAAGATTTTCAAGAAGACAAATCTTGCATTTATCACAGCAGCGTTGTTGGCCTTTGATTTCATGCACTTCTCACAGACAAGAATTGCAACTATCGACACATACGTTGTGTTCTTTATAATCTTGATGTTCTACTTTATGTACGATTGTTTCGTATATGGTGCAGTAGAAATGGGATATAAGAGATATGTTATTCACCTTGCAGTATGCGGCATCATGTTTGGATTGGGTGTTGCAGCTAAGTGGATTGGTGCTTATGCAGGTGCTGGTTTGGCAGTATTGTTCTTTACAGCCAAGTACCATGAGGTGGATTCCTACGCACGTAAGATTAAGGACTTTATGTCCAAGTATTTCTGGAAGATTATCTTGCTTTGCTGCGTATGCTTTGTAATTGTTCCACTTGGAATTTACATGCTTAGCTATATTCCAGTACAGGCAGCAGAGGGACATGCTAAGGGACTTAAGGCATGGTGGGATGCTCAGACTTTGATGTTTAACTACCACTCTGGACTTGAGGCAACTCATCCATTCTCTTCTGACTGGTGGCAGTGGCCATTGGATGTAATGCCAGTTCTCTTCTATAGAGGATCTGACATGCTTAACGAGCTTTCTTCCAGCGCATCCACAATGGGTAATCCATTTATTTGGTGGATGTCAGTTCCAGCAGTTGCATGCGCAACAGTAATTGCTTGGTTTAAGAAGGATAGACGTATTGTTCCTGTATTGGTAGCATACTGGTCTCAGTATTTGCCTTGGATTTTGGTTTCCAGATTGGTATTTATTTACCACTACTTCTCATGTGTGCCATTTGCAATCATCGCAATTGTATACGTAATGGAGTATTTCATGGAGAGTAATCCAAAGTACACAAAATACTGTTATGCCTTCACAGCAGCATGTGGTATACTGTTTATTATGTTCTGGCCTGTTCTTTCTGGATATCCAGTAGAGAGGTCATATGTAGATAATGTGCTTAAGTGGATACCTTCTTGGCCATTCTAAGGCTTAGGGTACCGACATTTAGGGGGATTTATGAACGTTTTTACAACTATTGCTAAGCAGGTTAAAGAGAACCGCGACCAGCAGAAAGAAAAGGTTAATGACAAGAAGACAGCTAAGGCTACTGCTAAGGAGGCTTTAAATAACCTTCAGGGCAAGCTTGGTTTGCCAGGATACCATAGACCAGCAGATCGAGTATATGACTTTAGAGAGTTGGTAGATAAGGCTGCAGCAACATATGGCCATTTGCCAGCATTCCATTTGGATGGCGAGGGAGGCAATTTCTCTAGACCTGTTTCTTATATTCAGTTTAGAGAGGACATTTACGGTCTTGGTACTGCAATGGAAGAGGCTGGTATGCTTGACGGATTCGTTGGTGTTATCAGCGAAAACAGATATGAGTGGTGTCTTTCTTATTTGACAATCGGTGCTGGTGGTTCCGTAATCGTTCCTTTGGACAAGGAGCTTGGAGTAGAGGATATTCATACACAGATCGTAGCAGGTGGCATTAAGACTTTGTTCTATTCTAAGTCCATGGCTCCTAAGATTGCTGAGGTAGTTGCTCACGGCGACACACAGCTTGAGTTTTTGATCAACATGGATATTGGAGTTTCCACAGAGGAGGAGTACTCCATGAAGGAGCTTATTCTTAGTGGTACAGAGAAGTATCACAAGGGTAACAATGCATATGAGGCTCGTCCTGTTAACCCTGAGAAGTTGGGTGTATTGGTATTTACATCTGGTACAACATCTAACTCCAAGGCTGTTATGCTTTCTCAGAAGAATATCTGTGCAAATATGTTCTCCGTATTGCATTCTCTTTACTGTGATGAGAGAGACACAATGCTTACAATCCTTCCTTTGCACCACACATACTGCTGCACAGCTGGTTTCCTTACAGTTATTAACAGAGGTACAGCAATTGGTTTCTGCAAGAGCTTAAAGGGTATTGCTATTGCTCTTAACGAGTTTAAGCCCACCATTACTATGATGGTTCCTGCTATTTTGGAAGTTCTCTATAGAAGAGTTGATTCTGCAATTTCTTCTAACCCAGAGACTAAGGCCAAGGTAGAGAAGGGTATGGCTATTTGCGATGCAGCAGATAAGGTAGGCTTGGATATTCGTAGAACAGTATTTAAGGATATTCACGCTAAGATGGGTGGCAGACTTAAGCTTATTATTAGCGGAGCTGCTGCTATTAACCCAGCGGTGCTTAAGGCATTTGAGGACTTTGGTTTTACAATCCGTCAGGGATATGGTCTTACAGAAACATCTCCAATTGTTACAGTTAACGAGACTAAGGGTAACAAGTATGAGTCTGTAGGTAGACCACTTCTTAACGTTCAGGTTGAGATTTTGAATCCCAACGACCAGGGCATCGGTGAAATCGGTGTTAAGGGTGACAACGTTATGATGGGTTACTACATGAACCCTGAGGCAACAGCACAGGTATTTAGAGATGGATGGTTCTTGACAGGTGACCTTGGTTACTTCGACGAGGATGGTTTCTTGTACATTGCTGGTAGATCTAAGAATGTTATCGTTACTAAGAATGGTAAGAACATTTATCCAGAAGAGCTGGAGACTAAGATTGTTCGCTTGCCATATGTGAACGAGGCCATGGTAACAGGCGAGGAAGATACTAAGTCCGATGACCTTATTGTTACAGCTCAGGTTTTCCCTGATTACAAGGCTTTGGAGGCAGCTGGACATACAGAGGAGCAGGATATTTACGACCTTCTCTGGGGCGAAATTAAGACTATGAACGAGTCTCTCCCTGCATACAAGAAGGTACGTGCTCTCGTGGTTCGTAAGGAAGACTTTGTACGTACATCTACAAACAAGGTTAAGAGAAACGTAGAAGCCAACAAGGTAACACACTAATTGGACTGCGGCGAATATATGTAACACTCCTTGTGATACCATATGGGTAGAGTAGGAGTAGAATAGATAAAAAAGGCAATATTCTTATAATAGCTTAAATCAAATAAAGTTCATTCCCCGTCTACGGATTTATATCTGTAGGCGGTTTTCTTTTTGTTTGGCAGGTTGTAAAATCAAGCTGAATAGATTCTTAGGTTTTTAGATGACATGAATGCATTACTTAAGAAATCATTAGGTTATTCAACACCTGAAGAGTTGTTTGACTCATTTCTAGTAAGGTGTATTATTAAAGTAAGGTTGCATAGTGACTTAATTCAAACCACAGGTGTTCAATTTAAAATTACAATTTTTAAGTAAA
This sequence comes from Clostridia bacterium, assembly GCA_017559445.1. Taxonomy (GTDB): domain Bacteria; phylum Bacillota; class Clostridia; order RGIG7378; family RGIG7378; genus RGIG7378. The sequence goes on along the minus strand of JAFYSJ010000025.1, from coordinate 25,278 downwards.
ATCTGTTTCTCAAAATTTCACGAAAAGCCCCCTTATTATCTGGGGTGCAACATCGATAACTTATGTCGCAAGTTATGGAATAAAAAAATTAATTGGGGATTTTAGGAGGTGTGTGATGAATTTGTTATCCTTTACAGGAACAATGTGGGCATTTTTGGCTCTAACATTTTCTTTTTGTTTTGATACTAGAAGACCTATGTCGACAAAACTAAGATATAAATATAGAGTAAAAGATAATTCAATATTTAGAAAAATTATCAAATTTAAAGATGAAAAATTCTATCCATGCAATTATTTTAAAATAGTTCCTTTATACATATATCTATTGTTAGCAATTTTAAGTTCAGTTTTAGTGCTTGTTGATGTATTTACTGGTGGATTTGTTATGAGTATTATTTCACAGGAGCTTTTGCTGATGATATGGATATCAATTTTTATGATTAGCACAGCATATTTTGTTGTTATAAACATTTGGTGGGAATTGGTTGATTATAATGAGTTTAAATTTACCAAAGCCGAAAAAGAAGAATTAAAAAAATTAGAAAATAGAAAAATTAAGAGATTTTAGAAAAAGAAGAGTGGACCGCAGCGAAAATATGTAACACTCCTTGTGATACCGTATAGATAGAGTCGGAGTAGTCTAGGTTTTAAATAAACAGCGCTAGTATGCTTGGCGCTTTGAGTGTTTTGAACTGGAGCTAAACCAATCCTAAATTTTATACATTTGTTATTCAGCATATGGAATAATAAAATATCAGACTAAAATTACAATTTTAAGTAGAAATATAGTGAGGAAAAATGAGAAAAATATATGCCTTAAAGGATTTAATAGTTTACATATTTGCCTTGATGTTGGTGTGTCCTATAGCTCTTGTTTCAGTTATAAATGATAATAAATTTCTTTTTTGTTTTGTTGCAACTTTCATAGTGGCTTTTTTGAGTAAGATTTTTATAATTCCATCTTACATCGAAATCGAAAATACTTGGATTAAAAGTACGGATAGTCTATTTTGGGCAACTAATAGATTTTATGGAAAAAAGCAATCATTAATTTCATGGAATAATAACATTGATATTAACGAAGTAATATCGATTGATATAGTAAAGCTTACAAGAAAAGAGAAGAAAAGATATATAGGATATGTGCATTTGTCAGATAAATATTTGAAATTTAATCTAAGGTATGGCAAATGTAAATATGTTTATGTTGGAAATTATACAGAAAAACAGATTAACAGTATAATTAAACTTGTTGAAAAACAAGGCTAGAGTGCAGCGAAAATATGTAACGCTCTCTGTGCTATAATATTGGAAGAATAGCTTAGATCAATATTTGGAATCTTTAAGAGAACAATATAGGTAACAAAAATGGACAGTCAATCGACTGTCCATTTACTTTATCTAAAGTTGTTAGCTTGTCTTATCTAAGAACATCGCAACCCATCCACTTGCGAAGAACCTCAGGAACGATAACGCTACCGTCTGCCTGCTGGTACTGCTCAAGGAGAGCTGGGATAACACGGGATGTTGCCAAACCGGAACCATTGAGAGAGTGGATATACTCGTTCTTGCCAGTAGCCTTTCTCTTGAAACGGATGTTACCTCTGCGTGCCTGGTACTCACCAGCATTGGAGCAGGAGGAAACTTCCTTGTAAATGCCCATGGAAGGAATCCAAACCTCGATGTCATATGTCTTCATCATGGAAGCACTGCAGTCCTCAGCAGCCAACTTGGAAAGCTGGTAGTGGAGACCCAAGCCCTGGAGAAGAGCCTCAGCCTTGCCAACAAGCTCCATAAGAGCATCGTCAGAAGTCTCAGGTGTTGTGTACTGGAACATCTCAACCTTGTCAAACTGGTGACCACGGATCATACCACGCTCGTCAGAACGGTAGCTACCAGCTTCCTTACGGAAACAAGGTGTGTAAGCGAAGAGCTTCTGGGGAAGAGTAGCCTCATCAAGAACCTCATCTCTATACATGTTAATAAGAGCTGTCTCAGCTGTAGGAAGCAAGAACTTGTCGGAATCGTCACCGTTACGCTCACCTACGTAGTAAACCTCGTCAGCAAACTTGGGGAACTGACCTGCTGTGAAACCACAACGTGCACCAAGCATGTGAGGAGGAAGAATGAACTCGTAACCATCCTTCATATGTGTCTCGATGAAGTAGTTGAGAAGTGCCCACTCAAGCAAAGCACCCTTACCACGGTACATCCAGAAACCGTTACCGCTAAGCTTAGCACCACGCTCATAGTCAATGAGGCCAAGATTCTTAGCAAGCTCTACGTGATCCTTAGCAGGGAAGTCGAACTCAGGCTTGGAACCCCATACGCGGAGCATCTCGTTGTTCTCCTTGCCACCTGCAATAACATCATCTGCAGGAATGTTGGGAAGGTAGGAAACGAAATCAAAAATCTTCTGATCAACAACCTTAACCTGATCATCCATCTCCTTAATCTTGTCGGATGTAACCTTCATCTCCTCAAGTACTGCGGAAACGTCCTCGCCGTTCTTCTTGAGAACTGGGATCTGAGAGGAAACCTTATTACGGAGAGCCTTAAGGGACTCTACCTCCTGAAGCAACTGTCTGCGCTCTGCATCCAGCTGAAGAAACTCTGTAAAATCTACATTACAACCCTTTTTAGCAAGCTTAGCCTTGATCTCTTCAGGGTTTTGTCTAATAGCATTAATATCTAACATGAAAAAAACCTCCACATTATCGTCTTATATCCCGAAAGTATAACACTTTGCCCTATTCTTTACAAGAAAAAGGTAGATTATCCCATATGCCATTGCTATAATGTAACCCATGAAAAGAATAGGTGTATTAGGTGGGTCATTTAACCCCATTCATAAGGGTCATGTAGCTCTTGGATTAGAGAGCATTAAGGCGTTTTCATTGGACGCCTTGATTGTTGTCCCGTCAGGCACACATCCGTTCAAAGGAGATACGGAAGTTAGTGCAGAGGACAGGTTTAACATGACAGTTTTGGCCTTTAATGATGAGCCTAAGGTGATGGTTTCAGATATGGAGACTAAATCTAAGGAAATTAACTATTCCTTCAACACTTTGGCTAAGCTTAAGGAACAATACCCTGATGCACAGCTTGTTTTCATAAACGGAGCAGACATTATTTACGAGCTTCACAAGTGGTACAGAGCCAATGAACTTGGCAAATACTGTAGCTTTGGCGTATCTACTAGAGGTGGGTACGAGAGACCAGATTTACAGGAGAGAATAGACTGGCTTAAACAGGAACTTGGCATCTTGGTAGAGTTCGCCAACATGGACTTGCCAGAGGTTTCATCTACCGAAGTTAGAGACAGACTTTCACAGGGCTTGGATTGTGATGATTTAGTTCCAGAAGAAGTTTTGGCTTACATTAATGAGCGAGGACTTTACAGATGAACATGACTTTTGACCAGGCCAAGGACATACTTATTGAGAAGTTGTCAGCCCATAGGTATCAACACTCGCTTAACGTGGCAGATTTGTGCCGTCAGCTGGCAGGTAGATACGGAATCCATGTGGACAAGGCTTACACAGCAGGATTGCTACATGATTGTGCTAAGGCAATGTCGGATCAGGAATTGATAAAGGTTTGCAGGGACAATGGTTACGAGCCGGATGACATTCAGATTAAGGCAACGCAGCTTCTGCATTCCATAGCAGGAGCGTTTGTGGCAAAGGAAGAGTTTGGTGAGGAGGATGAGGATATCCTAAACTCCATAACTAACCACACATGTGGTAGGCCAAACATGTCTAATTTAGAGATGCTTGTGTTCTGTGCAGACTATTGTGAAGTAGGCAGAATTCACAGTGACGCAGTGGTCGCAAGGGAAATGCTAGGCAAGAGCCTAGAGGAAACCACCCTGCACGTTTTAGAAAATGTAATTACTTTTAACGAGCAAAGGGGCGTAACAGTCCATCCAGCATCGTTAATTACTAGAGATTTTTATAAGGGGCTCTTGGAGGGTTCCACGGAAGGAAAGAGGTAATCAATATGGTAAAGTGTATTGATCAGAAGCACGTTTTAGTTAATGGACAGTTAGTTCCAGTATCTGCAGAAGTAACTGGTTCTAGAGACAACACAATGGCTTGGGAGATTTTGTCTGCACACTGTGTAGGTGGAGCTCCTAAGGATAACAATTTGCGCATTAAGTTCGACGGACTTGCATCCCACGATATTACATATGTTGGTATTATTCAGACAGCCAGAGCCAGTGGTATGGAGAAGTTCCCAATTCCATACGTTCTTACTAACTGCCACAACAGCCTTTGTGCAGTAGGCGGTACAATTAACGAGGACGACCACTTGTTTGGCCTTTCTGCCACAGAGAAGTATGGCGGAATCTATGTTCCTGCTCACTTGGCAGTTATTCACCAGTACATGAGAGAAATGATGGCTGGTTGCGGCAAAATGCTTTTGGGTTCTGACAGCCACACAAGATATGGTGCCATTGGTACTATTGCCATGGGTGAGGGCGGTCCAGAGCTTGTTAAGCAGCTCCTTGGTCAGACATATGACGTAGCTAGACCAGAAGTAGTTGCTATTTACCTTCACGGTGAATTGAATCCTGGCGTGGGTCCTCAGGACGTAGCTTTGGCACTTGTTAAGGCTGTATTTGATAACGGCTTTGTTAAGAACCGTATTTTGGAGTTCTTTGGTCCTGGTGTTGCTAAGCTTTCCATGGATACACGTATTGGTATCGACGTAATGACAACAGAGACAGCATGTCTTTCCTCCATTTGGGAGACAGATGACAAGACTGAGAATTACCTTAAGATGCACGGCAGAGGTGAGGAGTATCGCAAGTTGCAGCCTAAGGAAGGCGCTTGCTACGACAAGGTTGTGGACATTGACCTTAGCACAGTTCACCCCATGATCGCACTTCCATTCCATCCATCCAATGCATATGAGATTCGTGAATTCTTGGCTAACCCAATCGAGATTCTCAAGGAGACAGAGGAGAGATGCAACGCACAGCTTGGCGAAAAGGTTAAGCTTAACTTGACAGAAAAGTGGATCAACGGTGAGTTCCATGTGGATCAGTGTGAGATTGCAGGTTGCTCCGGTGGTACATTTGAAAATATTTGTGCAGCAGCATATGCACTTTCTGGTAAGAGCACAGGTAACGGCGCATGCGCACTTAATGTTTACCCATCCTCTCAGCCAGTTTTCTTGGAGCTTATGAGAAATGGCGCAGCAACAGAGCTTGCAGCAGCAGGTGCTATTTTGCGTACAGCATTCTGTGGACCATGCTTTGGTGCTGGTGACGTTCCTGCAAACAAGGGATTGTCCATTCGTCACTCCACTAGAAACTTTGCAAGCAGAGAAGGTTCTAAGCCTGGTGAGGGCCAGATTGCTACAGTTGCACTTATGGATGCTAGATCTATTGCAGCTACAGCAGCTAGAGGCGGTGTTCTCACATCTGCAGAGGATTTGGACTGGAGCGGTTATGAGGTTCCAGAGTATAACTTCGATAGCAAGGTTTATGAGAACAGAGTTTATAACGGTTACGGCAAGGGCGATGGTTCCAAGGATTTGATTATGGGACCCAACATTGCAGATTGGCCCAAGATGCATGCTTTGCCAGACAACCTTGTTTTGGAGTGCTGTGCAGATATTAGAGACAGCGTTACAACAACAGACGAGCTTATTCCATCTGGTGAGACATCCTCTTACAGATCTAACCCATACAGACTTTCTGAGTTCACTCTTTCTCGTAGAGTTCCAGGTTACGTTGCTAAGGCAAAGGTTACTAGAGACTTGGAAGTAGGCAGAGACACAGCAGAGGGCACAGCTAAGGTTGCAGAGTTCCTCGGCAAGAATTTGCCTGAGAACCTTGTGAATACATATGGCATTTCCGTGGATAACACAGGAGTAGGTAGCTTTATTTATGCAGTTCGTCCAGGTGATGGTTCTGCTAGAGAGCAGGCAGCATCTTGTCAGAAGGTTTTGGGCGGATGGGCCAACGTAGTTTCTGAGTATGCTACTAAGAGATACCGTTCCAACCTTATTAACTGGGGTATGTTGCCACTTCAGGCCACAGAGCAGGATGCAGAGTATATCGGTGTAGGTGATTTCCTTGTTCTCACAGATGTACGTAATAGCCTTATTAACTATACAGAGCAGGTTAATGGTTGCATCGTATCTGCAAATGGAGAGGTAAAGAGAGAGATTACATTCTCATTGCCAGGACTTACAGAGCAGGAGCGCAAGATTATCTTGGCTGGTTGCTTGATTAATAAAAACAGAGATAGCGGGGAGCAAAACTAATGACAACAGCAGATAAGTGGAGAGACTATGAGCTGATTGATACTGGCGACGGCATGCGTCTTGAGAGATGGAAGGATGTTATCCTTGCTAGACCAGATCCACAGGTAATTTGGCCCAAGAGCCATCCCGAAAAGTGGAAGTCTGCAGATGCGGTATATAGCCGTAGCAGTTCTGGTGGTGGAGCTTGGCAGTTTAAGCACAACATTCCTAAGCAGTGGAACATTTCATACGACAACATGAAGTTTGGCATTGAGCCCATGGGATTTAAGCACACAGGCTTGTTCCCAGAGCAGGCAGCTAACTGGGATTGGATGCGTAATATAATCAAGGCACAGAACGGTAGACCAGTTAAGGTTATTAACCTCTTTGCATATACAGGTGGAGCAACAGTTGCTTGTGCTGAGGCAGGAGCTCAGGTTTGCCATGTAGACGCATCTAAGGGTATGGTTGCAAAGGCTAAGGAAAACGTAGCTCTTTCTGGTCTTACAGACCGTCCAGTTAGATATATCGTAGACGATGTAAACAAGTTTGTTGCTAGAGAAATCCGTAGGAACAGCCTTTATGACGGCGTTATTATGGACCCTCCAAGCTATGGTAGAGGAACTAATGGCGAGGTTTGGAAGCTTGAGGATTGCCTCTATGACCTTGTTAAGGATACATGTGGAGTTATGACAGAGAAGCCTTTGTTCTTCTTGCTTAATTCCTATACAACAGGATTTTCTGCAGCAACATCTGCAAATATCTTGGAACTTACTTTGGTTAAGAAGTATGGTGGCAAGGTAAAGTGTGACGAAATCGGTTTGCCTGTTACATCCTCTGGCATCGTATTGCCATGTGGTGCTTACGCTAGGTGGACAAAATGATAAAGAATATGCCACAAATCCTGTACGAGGATAACCATGTGATTGTGGCTGTTAAGCCAGCTGGTATTTTGTCTCAGTCAGATGGATCCGATAGACCAGACATGCTTACTATCCTTAAGGAATATATTAAGGAAAAGTACGATAAGCCAGGAGAGGTTTTCTTAGGTTTGGTTCACAGATTGGATATGCCAACTGCAGGTATTATGGTATTTGCTAGAACTTCTAAGGCGGCATCTAGATTGTCTGAGGATATTCGAAACCGCAAGGTTTTAAAGCAGTACTATGCTTTGACATACGGTGGTCCTAAGGAAAATTCTGGTGTTTACAAGGATTATTTGTCCAAGGATGGAGAGACTAATGTCTCAAAGGTGGACAAAGATGGCAAGCTTTCTGAATTGGCATTTGAAGTCCTTGGTAGAGCAGAGGGCAAAACTCTTTGGAAGGTGGATTTGCACACAGGTAGATCTCACCAGATTAGAGTTCAGCTGTCTAGCAGAGGATATCCAATAGTTGGTGACGAGAAGTACGGACATGTTCAGGCTGGCCCAGGACACAAGGCGTATACCAAGGGCGACCTGTGTTTGTTTGCTGGAATTTTAGAGTTTAGACACCCTGTTGGAGACAGACAGACCCTAAGATTTGAAAAAATGCCGGATTTTATGGCGTCATTTGCTAAATAAACTGATAGAAAATACATATTTATGGTGTTATAATGCCATTATCTATACGTATGGAGGTTTGCTATGTTTCATAGTGAAGATAATAAACCCAAGATTAACAAGTATTTGACTCCCATGATTGCAGCGGGCGTCTTTTTGGTATTTGTAGTTATTTCCCTTTTGTTGTCTAAGCAGGATATGCGTAGATTTTTGATTATCCTGTTGCTGCTTTCAATCATCGGTCTTTGCGCTTACTTTATTTATAGTCTTCGCAAGGCAGAGAAAGACGAGCCAGTTGAGGATCAGGACGATTCTACACTTCTTAGCAGATTGCCTTTGAGAACAGATTTGTTCAAGCGTCGTGAGGAGACTCCTGTAGAGGATGATGAGCCTAGCGATTTGTACAGCTACAGAGCAGAAGTTGGTGTTACAGATAATCTCTTTGGTTTGGATGATGAGCCTATGGTATTTGATACTAATAGGGCTCGCAGAACTGAGGATTCATCTATTATTCGCAGAGAGGATCCAACAGAGAGAGACTTTGAGGACTACCATATGGATATGGCAGAAGCAGAGGCAGAGCTTGAGGAGAAGGTTCCAGAGACAGTTCCTCCAGTAGTTGAGGATGATCAGGTGGAGAATTCTTACAGATATGAGCGCAAGCCTATTGAGAGACCTGCCTTCCGTGGATTTACTCGTTCATTGGATACTAACGTTGCTACAACATCTGAGGTAGAAGAGGTTAAGCAGCATCGCACAACATTTGAGCCTGCTAGAGAGACAGAGTCCTTGTTCCAGGGTAACTTTAGTCATTTCGTGGAGGAACCCAAGGTTGAGGAGCCAGCTCCAGTTAGAGAGACTACATTCTCTACTAATAAGCCATTTAGAATTCCTAGCCTTGACGAGGAGCCTGAGGTTGCTCCAGTTAATGTTGAGGAGAAGGCTACAGTGCAGGAGACTGTAAATAAGCCTAATAGAGATAATTTCAGAATTCCTGAGGTAGGTAATTCTGATAATAATTATAGAAGCACATATAACAAGGATGCATTGTTCCAGGGCACAGTTGGTAGCAATACACCTTCTAAGTCTTCTAAGCCTGCAGAGACAGGACTGTTTGGTGGTTCAGGATACAAATCACCATTTGATAAATAAGCTTACGGAGTTTTTGAAAAATGAGCAGAATTGACATTAGATTGTTAAATGAACAATATGAGCAGTATTTGGGCCAGGAAGTTACTATCAGTGGTTGGGTTAGAACATCCAGAGACAATGGTAGCTTTGGTTTCGTAGAGGTTAACGATGGTACTTGCTTCAAGAACCTTCAGATCTTTGCAGATAGCCAGATCCTCTCCAATTACAAGGATATTGCAGGTGCTTCCACAGGCGCATCTTTGACAGCTACAGGTATTGTTCAGTTGTCTCCTGGTGCTAAGCAGGCATATGAACTTAGAGCAACTACAGCAGAGATTTTGGGTGCATGTGCTCCTGATTATCCTTTGCAGAAGAAGCGTCACTCAGTAGAGTTCTTGCGTACAATTGCACACCTTAGACCTAGAACAAACCTTTACTCTGCAATCTTCAGAGTTAGATCTGTTTTGGCATTTGCTATTCACACATTCTTCCAGGAGAGAGGATTTGTATACGTAAATACTCCTTTGATTACAGGTAGTGACTGTGAGGGTGCAGGTGATATGTTCCGCGTAACAACACTTGACCCAGTAAACCCTCCTAAGACAGAGGATGGCAAGGTAGATTACTCTCAGGATTTCTTCTGCAAACCTACTAACCTTACAGTTAGTGGTCAGCTTGAGGGTGAGACATTCTGTATGGCATTTAACAAGATTTATACATTTGGTCCTACATTCAGAGCTGAGAAGTCTTATACAGCTAGACATGCAGCAGAGTTCTGGATGGTTGAGCCTGAGATTGCTTTCGCAGATTTGTCCGATTACATGGACCTTGCAGAGGACATGATGAAGTTCATCATCAAGTATGTTCTTGAGAAGTGCCCAGATGAGATGGCTTTCTTCAATAGCTTTGTTGATAAGACATTGATCGAGAGACTTACAGCTCTTGTTAATGCAGACTTTGGCCGTATTACATACACAGAGGCTGTAGAGATTCTTAAGAAGCACAACGATTCCTTTGATTACAAGGTTGAGTGGGGCGCAGATATTCAGACAGAGCACGAGAGATATCTCACAGAGAAGGTATTTGGTAAGCCAGTATTCGTAACAGATTACCCCAAGGCTATTAAGTCTTTCTATATGAGAAATAACGATGATGGTCTTACAGTTGCAGCAGCTGACTTGCTTGTTCCAGGTGTTGGTGAGATTGTTGGTGGTAGCCAGAGAGAGGAGCGTTACGACGTTCTCATGAGCAGAATTCAGGAGCTTGGTCTTAACCCAGAGGATTACAGCTGGTACATGGATACACGTAAGTATGGTTCTGTTAAGCACGCAGGTTACGGCCTTGGATTCGAGAGAGCACTTATGTACATCACAGGCGTAACAAACATCCGTGACGTACTTCCATTCCCAAGAACAACCGGTTCTGCAGAATTCTAATTTTGCTTTTCATATTGGGCTTAAATTGGTATAATACAGACATGAATGCACACAGGCTTCATGTCTGTTTTTTATTGAGGTATTATGGCTAATTCTAAGATTTTTTGGCCCATATATGTCACAGTTGTTTTGGCATGCATTACACTGTTCTCGTTTTTATACAAGAGCTTTATTTTTGTAACCCGTGATCCATTGCAGGAGGTGTACAAGCCACCGCTTGAACAGATTGTTCAGCACGGTAGTGTAGAGGATAGAGTAGAGAGACAGATTCCTGATTTAACTGTGAATATTGAGTCAATTGCTTTGGTTCATACACCATCTACTTATGATTTTGTTCATAAGGTTTACACAATTGATAACAAGGTAGTTACTAACTTTGAGCGTGAGCACTTAGTTAGTTTTGGCGCGCCTTTTTATTATTCTTCCATTGAGGGTATTACTTGCTTTAGAGGCAATAACTTTAACAACAATGCAGCTTATGGCCTTGTAGAGATTGAGACAGGTGAGTTGGAGGTCCTTTGGTCCACTAACATTGGTTCAATCGGTGATTGGACTGGTGTAGGTTGGAATGGTCAGCCCTTGATTGTTAAGTGGGAGGCAGATGATCTTAAGGGCCAGAACTTTAAGGAAGAGTACAAGAATAGAGATTCTCTGGTTGAGGTTATCTACGGTACATTGGATGGTAAGGTTTACTTCTTGGACTATGAGACAGGTGAGTATACTAGAACAGGTACAATTAACATTGGTGCTCCTATTAAGGGTACAGTTACATTGGATCCTAGAGGTTATCCCGTATTGTTTGTAGGACAGGGAGATAACTTGAATGGTGAGACATACATTCCATTTAAGTATAGAATTTATAGCCTTGTGGATTTCACATTGCTTTATACAATCGACATGGTAGATAGCGTTGCGGATCGTACCTGGGCTGCATCAGACTCCACAGTTAAGATTGATGCCGCATCCGATACAGCATTTATCTGTGGTGAGAATGGACTTATATATTCTCTTAGACTTAATTCTAATTTTGATCAGGAGAATTATAAGATTTCCATTAAGCCTGAGCTTTATAAGTACTATTATAAGCCTCTTATTAGCGGTACAGTTGGTATTGAGGCAACTCCTGCTTTTTACAAAAACTACATGTTTGTGCAGGATAACAATGGTACACTTCAGTGCATCGATATCAACACATTCGAGCCATTGTGGGTTATGGATTTGACAGACGACTCCGACGGAGCAATTGTTCTGGAGGTTGAATCCGACAACTCCTTGGCACTTTATACAGCATGTGGTGTAGATAAGCAGGACAAGGATGGATACAGTATTATCCGTAAGATCGATGCCATGACAGGCGAGGTTTTGTGGGTTAAGTATGTTTACTGTTCCTTGGACAAGGCAGTTACTGGTGGTACATTGGCTACTCCCTTGGTAGGCAAATGTAACATGGATAAATATGTTTACTTCTCAGTAGCACGTACAGATGGTTCTTACAGAGGTAGACTTTACTGCATGGATAAGCAGACAGGCGCAGTAGTTTGGACTAAGAACATGCCTTACTATTGCTGGAGTTCTCCAACAGCTGTTTATACAGAGGATGGCAAGGGATATATTATCCAGTGTGATTCCATGGGTTATATGTATCTCTTTGATGGAGAAACAGGCGAGACTCTCTACAAGCTCAATCTAGAGGCTAACGTTGAGGGTTCTCCAACAGTATTTAATAATACAATTGTTGTAGGTACTAGAGGTCAGAAGATTTACGGAGTTTTGATTAAGTAATGGGTGACGTTGTTAAAAAGTTTGATTTTGACGTAGAAGGTTCCAGACTAATGGATTACAACTACGGCCCAGGAGACCAGTCTGAAGAAAAGCTCAGACCGGCCACCTTGGAGGATTATATAGGACAGGATAAGGTTAAGGATAACATGAGAGTGTTTATCCAGGCTGCTAGGTCTAGAGGAGAGGCTTTAGACCATGTTCTGTTGTATGGACCTCCAGGACTTGGTAAAACTACACTAGCAAATATTATTGCAAACGAAATGGGTGTTAACATTAGAGTTACATCTGGTCCTGCCATTGAGAAGCAGGGAGATATTGCAGCTCTTTTGTCAAACTTAGAGGAGAGAGACGTTCTCTTTATCGACGAGATTCATAGACTTAACAGAACAGCAGAGGAGATTTTGTACCCAGCTATGGAGGACTTCCAGTTCGACATCGTAATGGGAACAGGCCCCGGAGCCAGATCTATGAGACTTCAGCTCCCTAAGTTCACTTTGATTGGTGCTACTACTAGAGCAGGTATGTTGGCAGCTCCTTTGAGAGATAGATTCGGTATGATTAACCGTCTTGAGCCATATACACCTGAGGATTTGTGTAACATCGTTAAGCGTACTGCTAGAATCTTTGATTCTGAGATTTCAGATGATGCAGCTATGGAAGTTGCTATGAGATCTAGAGGTACACCACGTATTGCAAATAGACTTTTGCGCCGAGTTAGAGATTTTGCTCAGGTTATGAACCACGGCAAGATTGATATTAAGGTTGCAAGGATGGCTTTGGATGCCATGGAAGTAGACAGCCTTGGCTTGGACAACACAGACAGAAACATTTTGAGCGCCATTATTGATAAGTTCGATGGCGGTCCAGTAGGACTTGAGACTTTGTCTGCATGTACAGGTGAGGAGACAGATACTATCGAGGAAATCTATGAGCCATATTTGATGCAGCTTGGCTTTATCAAAAAGACCCCTAGAGGTAGAGTGGCAACACTAAGTGCTTATAGGCATATGGGTAAGGATTTGCCCAACTAGTTCAAAAACAGGAGACATAGTATGAGTTACGATTATGGTCTTAAGGGAAAAAATATATTTATGACAGGTATTGCTGGCTCAAGCATGTGCGGTATTGCATATATCTTATCTGATATCGGTTGCAATGTAAGCGGCTCTGACAGAAATTTGCCAGCAGATAGATCTGCATTTGAGTCTAGAGGCATTAAGGTTTATGACAAGCATGAGGCTTCTAATATCCCTGCAGATTGCGATATTCTCGTGTATACAGCAGCAGTTGATAGCTCTAACCCAGAGGTAGCAGAGGCTCGTAAGAGAGGTATTGAGATCCTTTCTAGAGCACAGTTCCTTGGCAGAGTAATTGATTGCTTTGACAATAGAATTGGTATTTCTGGTACACACGGTAAGAGTACAACTTCTTCTATGATTGCTACATGTATGGCGGATAGCGCTAAGAAGTATTCTTACAACGTTGGTTGCGTAGTTAGATCCGATGTGGATATGCCAGTATCCAATGGACAGGATTACTTTGTGTTCGAGGCTTGTGAGTATAGAGACAGCTTTTTGAACTTTAGATCAGACGTTGCCATTATTCTTAACATTGAGTTGGAGCACCTTGATTACTTCAACAATTTGGAGCAGGTTTTGACCTCTTTTAAGAAGTTTGCTAACAACATTTCCCAGGGCGGAAACCTTGTTATTAACATGGACGATAGCAATACTAAGGCAGTTGCAGCCAAGGTTCGACCCGACATTAATGTAGTAACATGTAGCAGCACAGATTCCACAGCAGATTATTATCCAATCAACGTGGAGTATGACGATGACGCATGTGCATCCTACACTATTTACGAAAATGGTAAGCCAGGAGCTAAGATTAAGCTTCGCATTCCAGGTGAGCACAACGTTATTAACTCCCTTTGCGCATGCGCAGCAATGCGTAAGGCAGGCCTTAGCTGGGGAGAGATTGTGGATGGTATTGCTAAGTTCCGTGGTTCTGGTCGCAGATTTGACTTTAAGTGCAACGTAGGCAGTCTTGCAATTTACGATGATTATGCACATCACCCATCTGAGATTAGAGCATCTATTAACACAGCAAAGAAACTTAAAAAGCCTGTTTGCGTTGTTTTTCAGCCTCACACATTCTCTAGAACTAAGCATTTGATGAAGGATGAGGCAGCAGCACTTTCCTTGGCAGATCAGGTAATCATGGTTGATATTTATGCCGCTAGAGAGGCAGATCCTGGCGATATTAATTCCCAGATGGTGTCTGACTTGATAAACAGAAAGGGTGGCAATTCTGTATACATGGCTTCCTTTGCAGAGGTTCAGGAGTATCTCAAGACAGTAGCCCATGAGGAAAAGACAGTTATTACAATGGGTGCTGGCGACGTATACAAAGTTGCAGATTTCTTTGCAAAATAAGTCAAAATTCCTACTAATTTGACATTATCTAGTAGGTGGATTATATTCTTATAGTTAATTTGAGGCCAAGAAGGCCAATTACAGGAGTTTTTTATGTCAGGACATTCTAAATGGAATAATATTAAGAGAAAGAAGGGTAAGGCTGACGCAGAGAGAGGCCACCTTTTTACAAAGTTTGCTAGAGAGATTGCTGTAGCTGTTAAGGCAGGCGGTCCAAATATCGATGGTAACTTCCAGCTTAAGAACATTGTTGCTAAGGCTAAGGCAGCTAACATCCCTAATGACAACATTATGCGTGCTATTAAGAACGCAGCTGGCTCTGATAGCGCTAACTACGATTCTAAGGTATATGAGGGTTACGGTATTGGCGGTATCGCAGTTATCGTAGAGTGCCTTACAGATAACGCTAACAGAACTGCTGGTGACGTTAGACATATTTTCGATAAGTGCGGTGGTAACATGGGTGCCAGCGGATGCGTATCCTTTATGTTCAACAGACAGGGAGTATTGCTTATCGACAGCGCAAACGTTAAGGATGAAGAGGAGCTCATGATGCAGGCATTGGATGCAGGCGCAGAGGACTTCCAGCTTGAGGAGGATATGTACGAGATTACTACAGATCCCGATAGCTTTGATACAGTTAGAGAGGCTCTTTCCAATGCAGGTTATGAGTTTGAGTCTGCAGAGGTAGCAATGGTTCCTTCTACATACACAGCACTTACAGATCCAGAGCAGATTGCTAAGATGGAGAAGATGCTTGACATGTTCGATGAGAACGACGACGTACAGAATGTATACCACAACTGGGATATGCCCGAGGTTGAGGACGAGGACTAATATAGTCAATATTGCGGAGGATAGTATGAGAAAGTACGCAGCTATTATTATGGCAGCTGGCGAGGGTAAGAGAATGAACTCTCCTATTCCAAAGACAGCACACAAGGTTCTTGGTAAGCCCATGATTAACTGGGTAATTGAGGCAGCTTCCAACTCTGGAGCGCAGGAGATTGTTACAGTTATTGGCTTTAAGGGTCAGGAACTTAAGGACATGCTCGGTGATGGCCTTTGCAGATTTGCATGGCAGCACGAGATGAAGGGTACAGGCCACGCTACTATGATGGCTATGCCTGAGGTTCCAGCAGATGTTACAGATGTAATCGTTCTTTGCGGAGATAACCCATTGATCACATCTAAGACATTGTCTAAGATGATGGCTACACATGAGCAGGATGGCAATGGCGTTACAGTTTTGACAGCTGAAGTTCCAGATGCAACAGGTCTTGGCAGAATCGTTAGAAATAGCGACGGTACATTTAAGGAAATTCGCGAGCATAAGGATGCAACTCCAGAGATTTTGGAGATTCGTGAGATTAACGCAAGTGTTTACTGCTTTGATAGAAAGGCTTTGGACGCAGCACTTCCTCGTATTAACAATAACAATGCACAGGGCGAGTACTATTTGCCTGATGCATTGACAATTATTGCACAGGATGGCGGTAGAATCGGTATCTTTATGAGCGATGATTACACAGAGACTCTTGGTATCAACACTCCCGAGCAGTTGGCAACAGCTGAGAGCATCATGAGCAAAAGGTAAATTTAATGTTTGGTAAGAAAAATACAGTAAAATCTTCAACTAATAAGGTATCTGACAACAGATACCTTATCGTTGGTTTAGGCAACCCTGGTAGCCAGTACGCTAAGACAAGACATAATGTTGGCTTTATGGTAATAGATTGTCTTTTATCCAAGCTTAACGCAAGTCTTAAGCTTAAAAAGTTCAACGGCATGTACACTAAGGTTGACTATAACGGCAAGGAGCTCTATCTTTTGGAGCCCTTGACATACATGAACTTAAGTGGTGAGTCCATTAGAGACCTTGCAGGATACTTTAAGATTCCAGCAGGTAACATTATCGTTATTTATGACGATATGGATTTGGAACTTGGTCGCCTTCGTATGAGAATGAAGGGTAGCGCAGGTTCCCACAATGGCATGAAGTCCATCATTTCTTGCATTAATACACAGGAATTCCCACGTATTAGAGTAGGTATTGGATGTCACGGTATTATCGAGGCTAAGGATTATGTTCTCGGTAAGTTCACAGCTCAGGACATGGAGATTTTGACTCCTGCACTTGAGAAGGCAGCAGACGCTGCACTTGAAATATTAGATTCTGGCGTTGAAAAGGCCATGAATAAATATAACGAAAGCAGAAAGTAGTATATGAAGGCTTTTGTAGAGCCAATTTTGAATACTACTGCCATAACTGGCGTAGTCCAGACCCTCAAAACAGAGGGAAAGGCAGCGTTAATAGGGCCCTCCTTAACGGAGAAGGCCCATATTTGCTTTGCAATTTCTAAGGCATTGGGCCGCAGAATCATTTACGTTGCAGCAAACGAATTGGCTGCAAAGCGTATTTTTGATGACTTTAAGTTCTTTGACAACGAGGCATGTCTGTTTTTGTCTAAGGAAATCCTCATGCATAGCGTGGACGGTTTCTCCAGAGATAATGTTAGAAGCAGAATCGCAGCATTAGACAAGATTTCTAAAAATGCATATCAATTTGTAATCACATCTCCTGAGGCCATGTTCCATAGGCTTCCAAGGCCAGATGTCTTTAAGAGTGCAGAGATTTATTTGTCTTCAGGAGAGACTTTGGTTGTAGACCAGCTTGTTATGGACTTGGTTACAGCAGGATATGTGAGAGAACCACAGGTTTCAGGACAGGGTCAGTTCGCCATCCGTGGAGGTATTGTTGATATCTTCCCAGTTGGTGCAGATAACCCAATCCGTTTGGAGTATTGGGGAGACGATATCGACACAATTCGATACTTCGATAGGTTTACACAGCGATCCATTGACAGTGTAGATAGCATTACAATTTTGCCGGCCACAGACATTATCCTTACAGCAGAGGACAGACGTGGCCTTAAGGAACAGGCATTGGCTGAGCTTAACATTTACGCATCCTCTCACAAGGATTCTCACTACAAGGAGCGTATTCAGAAGGTAGAAGAGGCAATCCATAGCGACTTCGAGAGATTCGAAACATCTGGTTGGACCAGTCCGGTAGATAGATACTTGAGGCTTATTTCCACCATGGATGCAGACCTTTTTGACTACATCCACAAGGATGCTTTGATTGTACTGGACGAAAAGCCAAGGGTATACGAAAGATTTACAAACTACGCTATGGAGTATGGTGAGCTTGTTCGCGTGCTTAGAGAAAAGGGTAGCGTACTTCCAGCAGCAGAGGGAAATATTTTATCTAAGGATAAACTTCTGACTAAGATTGAGTCCAAGGACACTTTGGTTATTAACTCTGTTGTATCCGAGCAGCATATTAAGGCTTTCTCCGTTCCAATGCGTCAGCTTACAGCATATTCCGGCAGAGAAGCACAGCTTATTTCCGACATTAAGGATTGGTGTGCTAGAGAATATAGGGTAATTGTTGTAGCAAATAGCGGAACTAGGGCTAAGGCCTTGGAGTCCATGTTTGAGGCACAGGGAGTTACGGCTGCAATTCGCAGAGAGTACAACTTTGATGCAATCGTCGGACAAGTAACAATTTTGGTTGGACAGCTTAGCTCTGGATATGAGTATCCAGCGGCTAGAATGGTTGTTTTGACTGACAAGGAGTTAACAGGCAAGGCTGTTCGCACAGGCACAAAGGCTAAGACAAAGGATGCTAAGTCAATTACAGATTTCGCAGAGCTTTCCATTGGCGATTACGTTGTACACAATATCCACGGTATCGGCATATACCAGGGTCTGGAAAAGCTGACCATTGACAAAACAACTAGAGAATATATCAAGGTAAAGTATAGTGGCACAGACGTGCTCTATTTGCCATCCGATAGACTGGATCTTATCCAAAAATACATTGGTACAGGTGGCGGTGGCCCCAAGGTAAACAAGTTAGGTGGCCTAGAGTGGCAAAAGACTAAGGCAAAGGTTAAGGAATCCCTTAAGGAATTGGCAGCAGAGCTTATTTTGCTGTTCCAAAAGCGCAGAACAACCAAGGGACACGCTTTCTCACCAGACACAGATTGGCAGAGAGAGTTTGAGGAAAAGTTTGATTTCGTAGAGACAGAGGACCAGCTTCGTTGTATCAAGGAAATCAAACAGGACATGGAGTCAGAGCGCATCATGGACAGACTTCTTTGCGGTGACGTAGGTTATGGCAAGACAGAGGTTGCCACTAGAGCCATGTTTAAGGCTGTAATGGATGGTAAGCAGGTTGCATACCTTGTACCAACTACAGTTTTGTGCCAGCAGCAGACAGAATCGCTTGAGCGAAGAATGAAGGACTATCCAATTCGCATCGAGAGCCTTAGCCGTTTTAAGAACAAGGCCCAGCAGGCAGATATTTTGTCACGTCTCGAAAAGGGTGAGATTGATATCCTTGTAGGTACACATAGAATATTGTCTAAGGACGTAAAGTTCTCCGACTTTGGACTTTTTGTAATCGACGAAGAGCAGCGTTTTGGCGTAGCAGACAAGGAAAGGATTAAGACCCTAAAGCCAAATGTAGATACTTTGGTTATGACTGCCACACCAATTCCTAGAACACTCCACATGTCCATGAGTGGCATTAGAGATATTTCTATTATCGAGGAACCACCGGAGGAGAGATATCCAGTACAGACATTCGTAATGGAGCAGGATGACGATGTTGTAAGGGAAGCAATCTGCAGAGAGCTTGCCAGAGATGGACAGGTGTTCTATCTGTACAACAGAGTAATAGACATTGAGCAAAAAACGGAGGAAATTCGTAAGCTTGTACCTGAGGCAAAGGTAGAATTTGCCCATGGACAAATGAGCGAAAAGGAGCTGGAAGAGAAGATGCACAGCTTCTACAACAACGAGTATAACGTTCTTGTTTCTACTACAATTATTGAGTCTGGTTTGGATTATCCAAATGCTAATACTATTATCGTAGAGAATGCAGATCGATTGGGATTGGCTCAGCTTTATCAGATAAGAGGCAGAGTAGGACGTAGTAATCGCTTGGCATATGCATATATTTTGCATCGCAGAGATAAAGTGCTTAACGAAACAGCAGAGGCTCGTATCCGTGCTATTAAGGAGTTCACAGAGTTCGGAGCAGGTTACAAAATTGCATTGCGAGACTTGGAAATTCGTGGTGCAGGTAACGTTTTGGGACCTGAGCAGCATGGACACATGGCATCTGTTGGATACGATATGTACTGTAAGTTGCTTAACCAGGCTGTTGCTGAGTTAACAGGAGAGCCTGTAGAGCAGGAAAAGGTGGAGGCAACCATCGAGGTGCTTATCGACGCATACATTCCACCAGAGTATGTGCCTAACGACTCCGCAAAGCTTGATATTTACAAGCGTATTGCATCCTTGTCTAACGAGGATGAGGCTATGGATATGAGGGATGAGCTGATCGATAGATTCGGTGATGTTCCTAAGGAAACAGAAAACCTTATTCAGGTTGCTCTTGTTAAGGCGTTTGCAACAGAATGTGGATTTACTGTGGTTCACATCGAAAAGGGCCATGCCGAGATGAAGTATGACTTGGGTAGCAAGATTAAGCCTCAGGCATTACTTCAGCTGGTGGGTGAGTATGGCGATAAGCTTACATTTAACGCAAGTGAGCGTCCTAGCATACGACTTAAGGTGTCCATGGACAATGCAGTGGCAGTTGGAGCGGTGAAGGAACTGTTGGGCAAACTGCGTTGCTAGTGATCGCCTTCGGCTAGTAGACCGCTGCGCTAGTGAGCCGCCTTCGGCTAGTGAACCGCTGCGCTAGTAGTCGCAACTGCGTTGCTAGTAGGCCGCCTTCGGCTAGTGAGCCGCTACGCTAGTAGGCCGAACAGATGCGCTAATAGAACATCTAACAACCGGGGGAAACCTCGGTTTTGTTTTGCTTTGGGACAGAACAAGCAAAACATTTACACAACAACCCTATGCTTGGTATAATGTTTAAATGGATGAGAAGTGCTTGCGCACGTGAGATATGCAAGCACGTGAGCATTGCGAACATATAATGTGAACGAAGTGAACATAGAGACATTCACTAAACATCAAACACTGATTTCGGAGGTTGCTTATGAATTGGACACAGATTAAAGAAGATCAAGAACGACTGATCCTGCGCCCATACGCATCTTTTAGTAATGAATCCCGTGGCAGAGACAGGGAAGAATTGCCATGCAACATTCGTACTATTTACGAGCGAGATGCTAACCGTATTCAGTATTCATCCCAGTTTAGAAGATTGAGACACAAGACTCAGGTTTTCTTTAACACTAAGAATGATCATGTTTGCACAAGACTTGAGCATGTTCTTAACGTTTCAGCAATTTCTGAGACTATTTCTAAGACACTTGGTCTTAACACAGAACTTACACGTGCAATTGCTTTGGGCCATGATTTGGGTCACGCCCCATTTGGCCACACAGGTGAAAGAGTTATTAATAAGTGCCTCAAAGAGTGTAAAAATCCATTTAAATTTAGACATGAAGAGCAGAGCCTTAGAGTAGTTGAGAGGCTTGGACAGCATGTTGATAAGGACGGCGTAAGACATCACGGACTTAACCTTACATACGAGGTAAGAGACGGTATTGTTTGCCATTGCGGTGAGCTTAAGAACGAGTACATTCTCTACAGAGACACAACTAAGTCTAGAGATTCCCTTAAGGATCCTAATATTGCAGCCCAGAGACCATACACATTGGAGGGTTGCCTTGTTAGATTAGTGGATAAGATCGCTTACGTTGGGCGAGATATAGAAGACGCCATTCGCGTAGGCCTTATTTCCGACGAGGCAGATAGCCATTGCCGTAAGGTTCTTGGTAAAAATAATGGTGAGATTATTAATACCCTTGTTATGGATGTTATTGAGAACAGCTATGGTGAGGATATTATCCGTTTGAGTGACGAAAAGGGTCAGGCTCTTAAGGAACTCATTGAGCAGAACTACGAGCGAATTTATAAGGCAGATAAGATTAAGAGATACGAAAAGACTACAGAAAATATGTTGGAAGGCCTTTTTGAGTCTTTGTACGAGGCAGTTACAACAATGTCTATAGATGAAATGGAAGCCAGCGAATTGGACCTTCACAGACAGTTTGGAACTTTTATTCGTCAACATTCGTATAATGAAACAGAGACAGATGAGCATAAGGTAGCAGACTTTTTGTCTGGTATGACAGACGGATATGCAATCAAGGCATTTGAGTCTATTTACCTGCTTTAATTTGGAGGATTAATGAAGAACAATATTTTCTACGCCTATTTGGCTAGAATGAAGTACATAAACAGATGGGCCCTCATGCGCAATACCAATATGGAGAATCTAGAGGAGCACAGCTATAGAGTTGCAGTTATTGCTCACGCATTGGCCGTAATTGGTAACACATACTATGGTAAGGACTACAATTCTGACAAAATTGCAGTTGCAGCTCTTTTCCATGATTGCAGTGAGATTATCACAGGCGATATGCCAACACCTGTTAAGTACTATAATCCTGAGATTTCCGACGCATACAGGAGAGTTGAGGAGATTGCAAACAACAAACTACTTTCCATGCTTCCTCAGGAAATGCAGCCCACATATGACCCATTGCTTAAGGATTCTGACCCAGAGATTAAGAAGTTGGTTAAGGCTGCAGACCGTCTTTCTGCATACGTTAAGTGCGTAGAGGAGAGCAAGGTAGGTAATCGCGAATTTTCCAAGGCTGCTGATTCTATTTTGCAGTCTATTAAGGATATGCACATGGCAGAGGTTGACTATTTTGTAGACAATTTCTTGGCGGCATATGCACTGACATTGGATGAAATGGATTGAGGTTTTAGATGAACAACGGAAATAAGATAAATATCATATTGTGTTTAGTAATTTTGGTGCTTTGTGGCGTTATTTGTGTAATGCTTTACAAGGGGAATGTTCAGGTAGAGCAGCCAACACCAACGCCAATTTATGCAACAGCTACACCAAATGGAGATCCTACACCAACTCCAGATGTACATATGACACCAGATCCAACAGCAGTACCAACAGATGTGCCTACAGGTACACCAACATCTGCACCTACAGTCACACCTACTGCTAGACCTACATATGTGCCAGATGATACAACAGATTTGACAGATGTGGATTTGTCCAATTTGCGTGTAAACGAGGCAGGAGACTTGCCAATTGTTATGTGGCATCAGTTCTCAGATGCTGACAGCCCCAACTATTCCACAGGAACTAGACAGTATATGAACAGCTTTGACTACTTGTACGACTTGTGCGAGAGACTTTATAACGCTGGATTCAGACTTGTTTCCATGGAAGACTACCTTAATAACAACATTACAATTCCCGCTGGAACTAAGCCAATTATCTTTACTTTTGATGATGGTGTAAGCTCTCAGTTCAGCCTTATTGAGGTTAATGGTAAACTTGAGCTTAATCCAAAGTGTGCAGTATACGTAATGCAGAAGTTTGCTGAGAAGTATCCTGACTTTGGATTCACAGGTATTATTTACGTAAACCTTGGCCAAGGTGTATTCGATGGTGCAGGTACAGTTGCTCAGAGACTTAATTATTTGATTGATTTGGGTTGGGAGATTGGTAACCACACATATAATCACACATCCCTTAAGAATTTGTCTGCTGACCAGATTAAGTACCAGCTTGGTAAGAATCAGGAAGCTATGGAGAGTTATGTTCCAGGATATAAGCTTAAGAGTTTGGCATTGCCATATGGTGAGTATGACTCTGCAATGGCAGAAGTGATTTTGTCTGGTACATATAACGGTGTATCTTACGAAAACAAGGCTGTTTTCTTGGTAGGTGCAGAGCCAGCTCATATGACAACTTCTGTAAATCACAAGTCATTTGTTCCTAGAATTAGATCCACAGGATACTATGAGGAGCGCATGGACTTTGAGTGGTGGCTTGCAAATCAGCCAGAGAGCTACTGGACAGTAAGTGACGGCGATCCAAATACAATTACATGCCCTGCAAACTGGGCTAAGTATGTTACAACTAATTTGCCAAATGGCCAAGTGTTGAGAACTTATTGATAGTGAGCCGCTGAGCTAGTGGCCGCCTTCGGCTAGTAGCCGCGCTATCGCGCTAGTGAGCCGCTGCGCTAGTAGGCCGGACCTTCGGTCCTAGTGGCCGCAAGCAAAGCTTGCTAGTATCCGCTCGTTTCACTCGCTAGTGAACCGGACCTTCGGTCCTAGTAGGCCGCACCGTTGGTGCTAGTGAAGATTTAGATTTTGAGTGCTTAATTGATGGGAGAGACCATTGATTAGGCACTTTTTGCTTTTTTGTTTATTTATTAAATTTTTTTGATTAAAATATCGTACTTACATAATGTTTCAAAGTAAAAAACGGTAGTTTTCATCAACTTAAACGACTTAACAATCCAACAAAAATATTGTATAATTCTTCAAATAGTGCCGTAGTAGGCTAATAACAAATGTTTAGGAGATTTGCTATATGAGAGAGATAGCTAAAACATATGATCCCGCGCAGGTTGAATCACGTCTTTATGACAAGTGGGTTGAAAATAAATATTTCCATGCAAAGGTGAACCCAGATAAGAAGCCTTTCTCTATTGTTATGCCTCCACCAAACATTACAGGACAGCTCCACACAGGACATGCCCTTGACTGCACATTGCAGGATATTCTCGTTAGATATAAGAGAATGTCTGGTTTTGAGACACTTTGGCTCCCTGGTACAGACCATGCAAGTATTGCAACAGAGGCCAAGATTGTAGACCAGATGGCTAAGGAAGGCATTTCCAAGGAAGACATCACAAGAGAGGAGTTCCTTGAGAGAGCTTGGGAGTGGCGCCGTGTATATGGTGGACGCATCGTCGAGCAGCTTAAGAAGATGGGTACTTCTTGTGACTGGGATAGAGAGAGATTCACAATGGACGAAGGTTTGTCTGATGCTGTTTTAGAAGTATTCTGCAGACTTTACGAAAAGGGCCTTATTTACAGAGGCGTTCGTATGTCCAACTGGTGCCCTAAGTGTGGTACATCCATTTCCGATATCGAGGTAGAGTATGAGGACCAGGCAGGTTCCTTCTGGCACCTTAGATATCCTTTTGCAGATGGTTCCGGTTACCTTGTAGTTGCTACAACTAGACCTGAGACATGCCTTGGTGATACAGCTGTTGCCGTTAACCCAGAGGATGAGAGATACGCAGCACTTGTTGGCAAGATGCTCAAGTTGCCTTTGACAGATAGAGAGATTCCAATCATTGCAGATGATTACGTTGAGAAGGATTTCGGTACAGGATGCGTTAAGATTACTCCTGCACATGACCCCAACGACTTTGAGGTTGCTAAGAGACACGATTTGGCTCTCATTACAGTTATCGACAAGCATGCTAAGATGACTGAAGATGCTGGCAAGTATGCTGGTATGGACAGATATGAGGCACGTAAGGCTATTGTTGCTGACTTTGAGGCACAGGGCCTTCTTGAGAAGGTTCAGCCTTACACACACAACGTTGGTACATGTCAGCGTTGCGGTACAACAGTAGAGCCTGTTGTTTCTCCTCAGTGGTACGTTAAGATGGAGCCTCTTGCAGGTCCTGCTATTGACGTAGTTAAGACAGGTAAGACTAAGTTTGTACCTGAGAGATTCTCTAAGATTTATTACAATTGGATGGAGAACATTCAGGACTGGTGTATTTCTAGACAGCTTTGG
>JAFYSJ010000024.1 GCA_017559445.1 Clostridia bacterium | reverse complement strand
GGTAATTACATTACCAGTAGATATCCCTGGCAAGCTTGTGAACTTAACAAAAGATCTAAGCCTACCATAGTATGAGTTCTTACCTGCTCTTAAGTACATAACATTGTAACCAAATGTATCTAGGTCACTATTTGTCTCTGCAAGGGCAATATCTTCAATCTTTGTGTTATATTCTCCATCTGTCTGAATAATTGGATCTAATGCTACAGGATATACCGCTGTCTTCATCCAATCCATGGGAAGAGAGTATGTAATACTCCATACATTACCTCTACCTGTGCCCACCTTTTGAAGTGTAACTACAACATTTCTACAAATCTTTTCGTTTGCATCCATAAGATATGGAGCCTGAATATAGAATACTCCCTCTTGTGTCAGCTTATCCTGTAAAGTGATGCTTCCATCCTCTTGAAGTATTGGCAACAAGTCTCCTGCATCTAATGTAAATGTGTATCCACTTTGTGTTGTTGCAAAGGAATTAATTACAATAGTCTCCTTAAGCATATATGGACTTATGTCATATCTTAGGTCAACAGAAGTGAAAACATTCCTATATGCAAGGCCTGAGTAAATCTTAGTTGGGAATACTTCTTCCCTTATACCCTCTTGCTTTTCTCTTGTACTCTGGTTAATAGTGGCAGATACCTTAGCAACATTCTCTGTAACCTCTGTTTCGGATTCCTTACCTAAAACGCCACTATTGATAACCTTTCTAGTCTGGGAATCCAATGAGAAGCTAATACTGTACTTGCCTTGTGTTACAGTAATAGCACCATCTCCCATATTCTGTGGGAATGTTACATTAAATGGACCCTTAGCTGTAGAGATAGAACTTTCGCCATCTCTATTAACTAATAGAGTATTATCTATTTCCTCCCATGTTCCATTAAGATCATAGTGAACAGCTTCTGGATAAAAAACAGAAACCTGCTGTCCATTAGTCAGCAGGTAGTCTTTACTAAATTCTGTTCTATTCTCTGTAAGCTCACAAAAAATCTCCGCATTAGCTCTTGTAATCTCTGTGTTATCAGGATTATCTGTGCCTTGCGGAGTTGTAAGTTCGTTATTTTCTGTTAAATCTGTGGTATCTTGGCTCGCCATATCCACGGCTGCATATACAGCATTAGGAATAGCTGTAAATACAATAGTTAGTACTAGAAGTGATGCAATTATCTTGGTGAAAGGGTTTGATTTAGCCATACTATTCCTCCTTAAGTCTCTAGACTACAAGGAATAGCGGACATGAAATATGGACTAACAAAACAGTAACCATGTTTCCAAGCTAAGCTTGTAGTCCCAAATGTGATGAAAATTTATACAACTTGTTGCTTATGCAACTTATAGGTTTATATTAGCACTCATGATAACCATTGTCAAAAATTGTCAAGCATTGGTGATAATAGACTCTTGTGACTCCATGATACTCTTCTGCATACAAAAAACCGTCTACAGATATTAATCCATAGACGGTGAATAAACTCTATTTGATTTGAATTACTGTGTATGTTATTTGTGGTATTAGACGGAATGTTACAAAATTTCGCCCAACTCCATTTTTGCTTGACTTTTATTAGTTAGTCTTCTTGAAACTATCCTTAAGTCCAACGATGTAGTTGAATGTGTTTGGATACTTAGTATCCTTTGCGAAATAGCCGTTACGCACAAACTGGAATCTGTCGCCTGGCTCTGCATTCATAAGAGATGCCTCTACCTTACAGTTCTCAAGCTTCTTAGCAGAGTCTCTGTTAAGGTAGTCGCCGTAACCTGTGCCCTCAGGCATGTTGTTCATGTCCTCCATTGTGAAGAGTCTATCAAACATCATGATATCTGCATCTGCAGCATTCTCATCGGACAACCAGTGGATTGTACCCTTGATCTTGCGGCCATCTGCTGGATTGCCATTGCGAGTCTCAAGGTCTGCCTCACAATGTACTGCAGTAATGTTGCCATTTTCATCCTTGTCGTAACCTGTGCACTTTACGATGTAAGCACTCATAAGTCTTACCTCATTGCCAGGATACAAACGGTGATACTTTGGTATCTTTTCCTCAAGGAAGTCAGCTCTATCAATCCAAAGCTCCTTGCTGAATACAAGCTGACGTGTACCAGAATTCTCGTCGTTAGGATTGTTGGAAGCCTCAAATACCTCTGTCTTACCCTCTGGATAGTTGTCTACAATAAGCTTAACTGGATCTGTAACAACGATACGACGAGGAGCTGTCATATTAAGCTCATCGCGGATGCAGTGCTCAAGGAGTGCAATGTCTACCAAGCTGTATGTCTTAGAAACACCTGCCAACTTAACAAACTCGATAATAGAAGAAGGTGTGTAACCACGTCTACGAAGTCCACAAAGTGTAGGCATTCTGGGGTCATCCCAACCATCTACAATGCCAGTCTCTACAAGCTCTCTCAAGTATCTCTTAGACATTACTGTATTAGTAACGTTAAGACGAGCAAACTCCCACTGATGAGGCTTCTTCTCAAAGCCGATGTTGTCGATAACCCAGTCATAAAGAGGTCTGTGATTCTCGAACTCAATGGAGCAAAGGGAGTGTGTAATACCCTCCAAAGCATCCTGAATAGGATGAGCAAAGTCGTACAATGGATAGATGCACCACTTGTCACCCTGTCTGTGATGGTGGCAGTGGTTGATTCTATAGATAGCAGGATCTCTCATGTTCATGTTTGGAGATGCCATGTCAATCTTAGCTCTCAATGTGCAGTGACCATCTGGGAACTCGCCGTTCTTCATCTTCTCGAACAACTCAAGGTTCTCCTCTACAGATCTATCTCTGTAAGGGCTTGGCTTACCAGGCTCAGTAAGAGTACCACGGTACTCTCTCATCTCGTCTGCATTAAGGTCGCAAACATATGCCTTGCCATCCTTAATAAGCTGCACTGCATACTCATAGCACTTGTCAAAGTAGTCGGAACCGTAGTAAATGCCACCTGTTGGATCGCAACCGAGCCAATGCAAGTCCTCTCTAATGGACTCAACATACTCGTTGTCTTCCTTAGTTGGGTTAGTATCGTCATATCTAAGGTTGAACAAACCACCATACTTCTTAGCAGTTCCATAGTTAATCCATATAGCCTTAGCGCTACCAATGTGCAAGTAACCGTTTGGCTCAGGGGGGAATCTAGTGTGAATCTCCTTAGCACGGCCCTCTGCTAGGTCGCTGTCGATAATGTCGTGGATAAAATTAGATGCCAAAATCTCTTCCATTTGAAAATCTCCCGATTATTGATTCAATTCGTATCTCATAAAGTCTAGAGAAACATTGTCCACCAAGGTAGTTCCTCCAGAAATTGTTTGCCATTCGCCAAGCAAATTATCATTACCATCCTGGTACAAAACAATCTTAACTGTTGTGTCGCTAGGATCGCTAACCATAACCTTGTTACTATCTACTGTCATGACGTACATAGGTGTATCGTCCATGCTCATAAGCTTAATAACAACCAAGTCTGCCTCTAAATTAGCTGTCAATGTAACATCTACTTGCTTAGTTCCAATAGTGCCGTGGAAATAATACTTCACATTGGTTGCAAAGGTCAATGGTACACCACTATTCATAGCCACAGAATATACATCTTGCTGTGGGTTATAGTTCTCATGGTAGTAAGTATATCCAAGGTAAGGAATATCTGTGGAGAAGGTTGTGTCCATAACAAGCTGTCCACCAAAGTCCATAGCCGCTCCATCCATTGTGATGAACACGCCAACATTGCTACCCAAAATATCCTTAGCTGTAAAGCATATACTATCTAATATACCAAACACCTCTTGGTCATATGTGGAGTACTCTGTTGGGAAAAGTCCTGTGGGCACGATATATGCACCCTTAACAAAAGGAGCTCCTGTAGCTGACAAGTCTACGTGAAGGCCATTTTCGTCAAGGATAATAGTGTTGTACTTCACATTATAGTTAAGTAATGTTGCCAATTTGTTAAGTGCATCCCTAACGAGGGCCTGCTTATCCAAATCTCCTGCGTATGTGTAGCCTGCCTGCTCGTTGTATGCAATAGCTCCATCTTTATACACAAAGAGGAAGTAGTTCTTAGTCTCTGTGCCAGGCTGTGCTGTGCTAGTTGCCTCAGGTGTAGGTGTGGCTGTAGTACCTGGAGCGGGAGTCACGTTATTGCCCACATTAGGTGTAGGTGTTGCATTGTTTGTTGGAGTAGCTGTAGCTGTAGAAATTGGATCCTGTGTAGCGTCTGGTGTATCCTTTACCAAATCAAGGAAGGGCAACTCAAATGCCACTGACAGTAAAAGCCAGAAGATTACGATGATAACAACAACTAAAAAATTGGCCGCTGCCGTAGACTGTTTCTTCTTTTTGCGCTTACTCTTAGCCATAACTTTCTCCAAAACAAAATATATAAAGGACATTTTATCACAAATCCTCTCTTATATATATACCTACTGGAGTTTTTGTTATTTTTTTGACAATGTGGCATCAAAGTGATATGTTTAACCCCGTGTAAACAAACTTTTACGGAGGCAACATGCTAAAACCAGCTAAGAAAGAGGGTCGCAAGGTAGTTTTTGTTAACCCAATGGATTGTTTGATCAATTACATAATGCCTAACCGAAATGGTGCTACAAACAATTTCACTTGCGAGTTGGACATTACTGAAACTGAAGAATACATAGCCGCTAAGAAGGCCGAAGGCATTAAGGGATTTGGATTCCTCCATGTAACTTTGGCAGCATACACTCGTATGATTTCCCAGAGACCTGGTATTAACAGATATATCCGTGGTCAGAAGGTATACGCTCGTAACGATATCCAGTACAGCCTTGTTGTAAAGAAGGAACTTAAATTGGATGCACCAGAAACATGCATTAACTTAGTTACTCATCCTGGTGCCACTGCTTACGATATTTATAATGACATCAACGAGTTGATCGAAGAGAATCGTAAGGCTTCTACCACTAACGGCATGGATAAAGTTTGCAAGGTATTGGCCTTTATCCCCGGAGTTTTCTTGAAGTTTACCGTATGGTTCCTAAAGCTTTTGGATTACTTCAACTTGCTCCCAAGATTTTTGACTATCTTGAGTCCATTCCATGTATCCATGTTCATCACAAGCATGCAGTCCTTGGGCATTCCACCGATTTACCATCACTTGTATGACTTTGGTAACTGCCCTGTATTTATTTCCATCGGCATGCCGTATACAAAGCTCGAAACTCAGGCTGATGGCAGTGTAGTCCGCAAGCGTTTCATGGACATGAAGGTCGTGTGCGATGAGCGTATCTGCGATGGTCACTATTACGCATCTGCTCTCAAGCTTTTGAGAAGATACATTGAGCATCCAGCATGTTTGGATACTCCTCCAGCTGAAATAAATGAAGATCCTAGAATTTTGAAGAAAAAGAAAAAGCATTCCTAAGGGATGCTTTTTTTAGTGTTTAGTGTTTGGTGTTTAGTGTATGCACCTGTGCTCCAGAGATGCTTCGCATCTAGTGTTTGGTGGTTAGTGTATGTCACTTTGTTCCAAAGGTCTTTTATATAGGAACTTACTTCATTCGTTAAACACTTAACACTCATCACTAAACACTAAAAAAGTGCCTAATCAATGGTTCTCCATCAATTAAGCACTCATTTTTCACGTATACAGCACAGCTACTAGCGTAGCAGTTCACTAGCAACGCAGTTGCGATTACTAGGACCGAAGGTCCGGCTCACTAGCTCAGCGGTTCACTAACGAGCTTTGCTCGTGGTTCACTAGCGTAGTGGTTCACTAGCAACGCAGTTGCGATTACTAGGACCGAAGGTCCGGCTCACTAGCATAGCGGCTCAGTAACCAGTTTCTTCCTAAGCTTCGGTATATTCACCAAGTAAGAGAATGTAAGCCATACAGCACATGCTACCCAGAGTACTGGCTCAGTCAAACATACTGCAACAAATCCAAATGTTGGCACAAACCAGGCTGCTGCAACAAGCTTACCAAAGAGCTCGATCATACTTGAAATAACTGGCATAATCTTTACACCCAATGCCTGAAGACCAAGTCTCAATACGAACAATGGGCCAAGGGCAATATAGAATGGGTAGTTATACTTCAGGAACATATGAGCATTGGAAATAACTTCTGCATTAGTTGTACCTGTCATAAACTTAACAAGGAATGGTGCTGCAAAGTAAATAAATACTGTAGAAACAGCTGTCCATGCAAATCCAACAAGAATAATCTGCTTGAATCCCTTAGTTACACGGTCAAGCTTGCCTGCGCCATAGTTCTGAGCTGCGTATGTGGCTGTTGCAGATGCACTAGTAGACAGTGGCTGCATACCTAAGCTCAAAAGCTTACGTGCATTAGCGTTGGCCGTGATATATGTTGTACCAAGCATATTAATGGATCTCTGCATTGCAACAGAACCAATTGCGTAAATGGAGCTTGTGAAACCCATTGCCAATCCTGTTCCAAACATGTCGAACAAGAACTTCCAATCAATCTTAAAGTGCTTCTTAGAAGGCACAAGCTCTGGATAATTCTTATATACATATGCAAAGCACATAACAGCAGAGGCACCCTGAGCAATAACTGTAGCAAGTGCAAGACCTGCAACCTTCCAGTCAAAGGCAACAACAAAGAGCAAGTCCAAGCCAATGTTCACGAAGCATGAAATAATCAAGAACATAAGAGGCTTAATGCTGTTTCCTACCGCAGACATAAGACCTGCGCCCATGTTAAAGAACAAGTTTGTGCAAAGACCTGCCACAATAATAATGGCATATGCATATGCATCGTCAAAAATCTCAACTGGTGTCTCCAACACGTGAAGCATAGTCTTCATGAGAGAAACAGCCAATGTTGTAAAGAAAATTGTTGTAACTGTATTCAGAATAAAGGCCATTGCAACTGTGTGCTTTACCCTTTCTGGCTCCTTGTTACCAAAGGCTCTAGCAATCAACATACCAAATCCTGCATTCATACCGTTTGCAAAACCAATGAGCAAGAATGAGAACTGAGTTGTAGAACTAATAGCAGCAATAACATCGTCACCCAATGCATAGCCTGCGATCATGGTATCTACAATGTTATAAAGCTGCTGAAAAATATTGCCGATGAACATAGGAATCGCAAAGGTCAAAATGAGCCTTAGTGGACTACCTACGGTCATGTCAACCATACGTCTATCTTTGAAAAAGCTCTTCATAAAATCACCTATTTTTCAGCAACCAAGTTGTTGATCCAGCTTCCCTTTTTAAGGAAGTATATGCCAAGTCCTGTCTTAATAAAATCAAGACTGTAAACAGCAATAAAGATATAAATTACATAAAGTCCTGTAAGTCTAGAAAGCAATACAGCCATCGGCACGCTAAGGCACCATACAAATGCACTGTCAAATATGAATGTAATAATGGTCTTGCCACCACATCTCAATGTGAAGTACACAGTGTGAATAAATCCGTTGATTGGCATAAAGAACGCATTAACCATGAGGAACTGAGATGCAATCTCCTTAACCATTGGAGTCGTGTTATACAAATCTGGGATAATTTTTGCTGTAAAGAACAAGACAATTCCAAAGAATGTACTTGTGAGAACTGAACAAGTAATGAGCTTTCTGTCCTCATCCTTTGCCTTTTCTAACTCGCCTGCGCCCAAAAGCTGTCCAACCAAAATGGAAACTGCGTTACCAAATGCGAAGAATGCACAGAAAAACAAGTTAGATACTGTGGATGAGATATTTACTGCAGAAACCACCTCAAGACCTCTTGTGGAGTAGCTCTGATTCAAAATAGCCATACCGGCAGACCAAAGTCCTTCGTTAATAAGAAGTGGTGCACCCTTAAGTGCGATGTCCAAGGCCAATGCCTTAGGTACATAGAGACTCTTGTATGCGCCAACGATGAACTTGTTTCTTTCCTTATGAACATGAGTCCAAACTACTAAGATCGCAATTTCTACATATCTGGAAATAACTGTTGCAATAGCTGCACCCTGTACGCCGAGAACTGGCATACCAAACTTACCAAAAATAAGAACATAGTTAAGTGCACAGTTTACAATAACGGCTGCAACGCCGGCCTTCATGGGGAGAACTGTCTCTCCGCATTCTCTCAAGGAACTGGCGTAACAGTTAGAAAGAGCGAATGCTGGCAGACCAATGAGCATAATCCACAAATACTGCTTACCATAATTTAATGTAGCAACAAGGTCCAAGGCCTCCTGTCCCTCGTGGATAAAGAGAGAAATAAGCTGATCGTGCCATGGAATAAGCACACCAATGAATACTGCAACAACACTAACTGCGATAATGAACTTAGCTCTGAAGCTGTATTTAACACCTTCGATATCACCCTTGCCATAGAACTGGGCCGAGAAAATTCCGGGGCCTGCTACACCACCGAAAATACACAAGTTAAACACAAACAAAAGCTGGTTAACGATAGATACACCAGTCATCTGCTCTGTGCCAATCTGGCCTACCATTACGTTATCCAACAAGCTAACAAAGTTAGTAATTACGTTCTGTAAAATGATGGGCAAGGTTACCGCAAAAACTCTGCGATAGAAGTTCTTGTCACCAATAAATTTTCCCAAAAAGCCTCTCATATTTCCCCTATAAATTCCGTTACCAAATAAAAACCTAAATCATCAAGGGCACTATACTATATATAATAATAAAGTCAATAGATTTCACCGTCATATTCAACTATTTTTCTTGCAAAAGTACATTCAAATAGATTAGGATAAGGGTAATAGATTTTGTAACATTTTAGGAGCTTAGTTAATGAGCATTAAAGCTATACTTTTTGACTTGGACGGAACACTGCTTCCCATGAATCAGGAAATGTTCCTTAAGGCATACATGGGTGGACTTGCGGCGCATATGGCACCCCATGGCTATGACCCAGACACTTTGATCAAATCTATTTGGGCAAGCACCATGGCAGTAATCAAGGCAGATGGTACCATGACTAACGAGGACATGTTCTGGCATACCATCACATCTATTTGTGGAGAGCAGGTCAAAAAGGACCTCCCCATTTTTGAAGAGTTCTACGAGGAGAAATTCCAACAGGTTTCCAAGACCTGTGGATGTAATCCTTTGGCGGACAAGGTTATTAAGATCCTTAAGGAAAAGGGTATTACTTTGATACTGGCAACTAATCCTGTGTTCCCGGCTGTAGCAACTAACAGCCGTATTAAATGGGCCGGCCTAGACAGAAACGACTTTGCTCTTGTAACCACATACGAGAACAGCCACTTCTGTAAGCCTAACATTAATTACTATGTGGAGATTCTTAATAAGATGGAGCTAAATCCATCTGAGTGCATAATGGTTGGAAATGACGTTGGCGAGGATATGATTGCAGCCACTTTAGGCTTAGATGTGTTCCTCGTAACTGACTATCTCATTAACACTAAGGGCTTGGATACATCCAATTACCCTCAAGGCGACCTAAATGACCTTTTGAACTACTTAGCAGACAAAATTTAAGATAAGGAGACGAATATGTACCTTTACGAGCTTCATATGCATACCATGGAGGGCAGCAAGTGTGCCCATTCCTCTATTCACGACATGATCCGCAGATACAAGGAGATTGGTTTTACCGGTGCTGTAGTGACTAATCACTTCACAGGAGGCTACACAACAGTAGATTTGGATTTGCCTTGGGACAAGCTTGTGGAGGATTTTTGCTCCTGCTACTACGAGGGTCTTAAGACAGCTAGGGAGTTAGATTTCGATCTTCTCTTCGGTGTAGAACAGGGCTATGCTAGGGGTAAGGAGTTCTTGGCCTATGGCTTTGAGCCTGAGTTCCTTTTAGAGCATCCTGAACTTAGGGCTGCTGACCTGCCAACATGGGACAAGATAGTTAGAGGCGCAGGTGGATTCATGGCATTTGCGCATCCATTTAGAACTAAGCCCTACATTCCATGGCCAATGCCCATGCCCGATATGACAGACATGGTAGATGGCTTTGAGGGCTATAACAGAAGCAACACTCCTTTGGAGAACGAGGAAGCAATGAACCGCATCTCTCCTCTTGGGCTTACAGCCATTGCAGGCAGTGATTGGCACGACACAAACTTTGACGATGCCAATGGCGTAGCACTTAACCACAGAGTTAAGACAAGTAAAGAGCTTGCCCACGTGCTTAAGAGCGGAGATTTCTTATTAAAGGTATAAAAGGCAAAGCAAAAAGCAGTCCTTTCGGACTGCTTTTATAATTCTTAAGTTAAATTAAAATACAAAATAATACATAATCAAGGCATTAACTAAACCAACAAGTGCACCAGCATATACCTGCAATGGTGTATGTCCAACAAGTTCCTTAAGCTTAACATCTGGAAGCTCGTCGGAAACAAGAACATTAATGGATTCGATAATTTCGTTAATGATCACGGCCTGCTTACCTGTCTCAAGTCTAACACCCATTGCGTCATGACCTACGATAACAGCAAGAATCATACATATAGCGAACTGGTAAGATCCAAATCCAAAGTACAAACCCATGAAGACAGCTAAGGACATAACTGTTGCTGAATGGCAACTTGGCATGCCTCCGTCGCCGAAAAGTCTCTCTTTATCAAACTTCTTATTTACAATAGCGTGGATAATAGCCTTAATAACCTGTGCAACCATCCAAGAAGAAATCGGAACTACCAAAAAAGGATTAGTAACTAAATCAAGAAGCCACTGCATACTTTACCCTCTACCTCATTATACGACATATATGGACGCATTATAACATAGCGATTATGGTGATGTAAAACAGAAGATTGATGCTTCGCATATAGTGTTTAGTGTTTGCCCCTATGTTCCTATGATCACAAAGAGAGTTTTTCACCTTTCACGTGCGTAGAACATTTCACGCCATAGGCATTTCACGTCCAAAGGGTCATAAGCAACAACGTCAAACACCAAACACCAAACACTAACAAAGTGCATATATCTAAATAAAACCACCAACCTGAGGAAATATGGACATTTACGAAGTTAGACGCGGAGATACCCTCTACTCCATCGCAGACAGGACTGGCACAGACGCCAGCAATTTAGCATATATCAACCAACTCACCTACCCTAATCGCCTAGTTCCAGGTCAGGCACTGCTTATTCCAACTCCACCTGAAGAAGCACCTGTGCCTAAGCGCTCCATTGTGACTAATGGCTACGCTTATCCTAATATTGGTAACGTTGCCCTTACCTCTGCACTGCCATACCTTACATACCTGTCCATTTTCTCATACCAGCTTAATGCAGATGGGTCACTGGAGCCTGTGGACGATACTCGCCTTATTAGGGCAAGCTATATTGCCTCCACCGCTCCCCTTCTTTGTATAACCAACACCAAGACATCCGGCGGCTTCTCAAGCGAAAACGCGTCCAGTGTTCTCAATAATCCTACTGCTAGGACTAACCTCATTAATAATATTCTGTCCACATTAGAGTCAAAAAGCTATTTTGGTGTAAATGTGGACCTTGAGTATCTTTTCCCAGAGGATAGAGCCGCATACAACTCTTTTATCTCCGAACTTTCAGAAGCTTTGCAACCAGGAGGCTACATCCTAATGACTGCCTTAGCCCCAAAGCAGTCCACAGATCAAGCAGGCCTTTTGTACGAGGCCCATGACTATGCCTTCCATGGTCAAGTTGCAGACTATGTTATCCTCATGACATATGAGTGGGGTTATTTATACGGCCCGCCTATGGCAACGGCCCCCGTGAACCAAGTTCGCAAGGTTTTGGACTACGCTGTCACTCAAATTCCTCCCGAGAAAATCTTGCTCGGTATGCCCCTTTATGCATACGACTGGACTTTGCCATACAAAAAAGGCACCGCCGCAGAGATTCTATCTCCAAACAGTGCCTTAAATCGAGCTGTAACAACGGGTTCCACCATCCTTTTTGATCAGGACAGTCAGACCCCTTACTATAACTATTTAGATACAAATGGTTCTTCCCACGTGGTTTGGTTCGAAGATCCCAGAAGTCAAAAGGCTCAACTGGAGCTTATCTCCGAATACGGTCTTGGTGGTGTAAGCTACTGGAATCTCCAGTACCTATACAGACCTGCATGGGAAGTTTTGTCAGATATGTTTACCATTCAGAAGATGTTCTGAGTAGTCAATATCCTGACGGATTGACCTAACCCCCATAGGCTCACCACCCAAGATTGCAGGGTTCTCAATCTTTACGTTTGACATTATCTGTGTGCGACAATCTAGCCTATCGCATACCACAGGGAAAGTTCTTCCCCTGCCATCTGTCAATACGTGGTTTCCCTTTGTGCATGGGCGAGAACACATTGTTCCACAATCCTTTTTGCCACCAAGATATGCTCCCACTGGGCAGAAATCAGAAGTCATAAGGGGGATAAATCCATGATTACGCATTTCCACTCTGCCATAGAAAAGGGTGCAAAGCTGGTCCATGAAATCAAGGTCTCCCTCAACTTCCACAGATGGATAGAAATAATCTACGCCCAAGTCCACATATGCCTTGGCTGTTGCCACGTTGAATATGTTCATGCAGTAGTCTGCTGTAACCGTCTTACCATACTGGTGACAAACATCCGAGAGCCACAGCTGACCTATGTTGGAGATTATTACTCCGCGGCAATT
This sequence comes from Clostridia bacterium, assembly GCA_017559445.1. Lineage (GTDB taxonomy): Bacteria > Bacillota > Clostridia > RGIG7378 > RGIG7378 > RGIG7378. The sequence goes on along the minus strand of JAFYSJ010000024.1, from coordinate 8,264 downwards.
TGGACTTGCAATGGCCTCAACCACTGCATCTCTCTGAGTCCTAAGCTGTCGGTCTACAGATCCTCTAGTAATGGAAGGAAACTTAAACCTGTAAGCCAAACCACTTTCTTCAAGATCCTTATACTCACCAGAGAAAAGGCTCTTAATTGGCAAAATATACTCTGTGTACTCGCCTGTTTTGGAAGCAGCAAGTGCCTCCTTGGCATCCCTTACACAAACAGTAGTAATAGTGTTCTCTACGTTCAATGGTTCTGGCCAAACAATTTCATCTGTTTTGGCTACGGTTCTTTCCCCAAGTTCCTTGGAAATAATAGCCTTAGCCAAATCATCCAAAACCTGACGTCTTAGGCTGTTAATCTGTGAAACAACTAAGAATCCTTCTGGCTCGCCATATGTGCGGATATCCTGCACCACAAATGGTGTGCTACCTGTCTTAGCAAGCTGTTGCTTAAGTCTCTCTATGTATGATCTAGGAGTATCTGTAGGAGCCAAAATCTGTTCTCTACCTGTGGCAACCACATCTCCTGCCCTAACTGTCAAAGTGGCATATCCGCCCTCTTCCAGTACCATATCCATGGCAATGGGACGCTTGCGCTTACCTGCCTGAACCTGCTGGATAATGGCCTTGCGACTCTCTGCATCTCCAGTCTTGCGAAGCTCCATTCCAACCTGTATTCGGCTATCCTGTGGTAGTCTACCTATCCATACAGTCTCACCCACATTTGCGCTAGTCTGTCTATTGTTCTTGCCGATGATTTCTGTAACTACTGTGCCTGGATCGTCTGTTGTTCCACCAGTCATTATCTCGATGCCATCTCCAAGGCTAACCTTTTCGGACAACTTAACAGATACCATGGTGAACTTCATGTTACTGCTACGGTCAAAATCCTTACGAACTGCCAAAATTTTGCCAAGGGAAAGTCCCCAGTTCTTGGGCTTAAGGGATGACATCTGGTCAAGTCCTGGCTTGTTTGCACCAGACTTTGTGGCATAGTAAAGCTCAGTAAAACCATTTCTGTTAAAGGCCTGCAAAAGCTCTTGCCTATCTGTGCCAAGACCCATGCCATCTAACTTACGTCGGTACACCTTAGCAACTGCTCCAACGTACTCAGGAGTCTTCATTCTACCTTCTATCTTAAGGCAGCATACACCTGCCTCAGCAAGCTCATCCAGCCTGTCCAAAAGGCACAGGTCCTTGGGGCTAAGAAGATATGGAGGTGCATTCTTATTATTGTCTATGGAGTAGCACATACGGCAAAGCTGGGCACACTGTCCCCTGTTTCCGCTCCTGTTTGCCAACATGGCGCTCATGAGACACTGTCCAGAGTAGCTAACACATACTGCTCCATGGACAAAAACCTCTACCTCCATGTCGTCTCCACATGCCTGGCAAATATCCTTAATATCCTGAATGCCACACTCTCTAGCCAAAATAACGCGGCTAAAGCCCATGGCCTTCATGACCAAAGCTGCTTCCTTGTTATATATGGTCATCTGTGTGCTGGCGTGCATGGGAAGAGCTGGCATTCTGCTATGTACTCTAGCTGCCAGTCCCAAATCCTGCAGAATAACTGCGTCTATTCCTAATTTATATGCTGTTTCAATCTGATCTACTGCCGCATTCAACTCCTGCTGGTTAACCAATGTATTGGAAACTAAGAAAACCTTAACGTCCAAAAGATGTGCGTACTCAATGCACTCCTTAAGTTCCTCTTCTGTGAAGTTTCCTGCATTGGCTCTAGCGTTAAACTTTTGCAAGCCAAGGTATATGGCATCTGCCCCCATCTCAATGGCGGCTCTAGCAGACTCCATGTTGCCTGCTGGACACAAAAGTTCTACTTTGCGGTTAGTCATACTAGTCAATTCGTGCGATTTCTATTCCTAAACTACGGAGCTTGCCGGGCAAATCCTCGTATCCACGCTCCACGTGATAAATGTCATCTACTTCTGTGGTACCCTCAGCAAAAAGGGCTGCCAAAATAACTGCCATACCTGCTCTGAGATCCATAGCCTTAACCTTTGTTCCTGTCAAAGGAGTGCCACCTTCGATATATGCTGTACGTCCGTCAATCTTAATGTTGGCGCCCATACGCTTAAGTTCCTGAACATGCAAGAATCTATTTTCGAAAACTGTTTCTGTAATAATACCTGTACCATGGCTTCTGCAAAGAAGTGCTGTAAATGGTGCCTGCATATCTGTAGGGAAACCTGGATGAGGCAAAGTCTTAATGTCTACAGCCTTTAGCTTGCTTGTATCCTCAACCTCAACAACTAGGCAACCATCTTCTTCAACAACCTGACAACCCATTTCTCTAAGCTTAGCTGAAATAGGTTTTACATGCTCCGGAATTGCATTAACAATTTCCAATCTACCTCCAATAGCAGCTGCCAATGTCATAAAGGAACCTGTTTCAATGCGATCGGGCATAATAGCATGCTCTGCTGCATGAAGTTTTTTAACGCCCTGAATTCTAATCTTGTCTGTGCCTGCTCCAGAAATATCTGCTCCCATAGAAGAAAGGAATGTAGCCAAATCTACAATCTCAGGCTCATTTGCTGCATTGTCGATAATAGTCTCACCTCTAGCAGTTACAGCGGCAAGCATAATGTTCTCTGTTGCTCCTACACTTGGGAAATCCAAGTAAATGTTTGCGCCATGGAGTCCCTTGCTAGCCATTGCCATAACGTAACCATGTCCCTGCTGAATCTCTGCACCCATGGCTGCAAATCCCTTAAGGTGAAGGTCAATTGGTCTAGCACCAATTGGGCATCCTCCTGGAGAAGCAACCTTTGCCATACCCTTTGTGGCCAACAAAACGCCCATGCTCAATACGGAAGCTCTAAGCTTATCAACCATGTCATATGGAGCCTCAAAGGAACCATTGCCAGAATATGCAACTGTCATGGTGCTTGTCTGTTTGTCATACTGAATATTTGCACCAAGGTGCACCAAAATATCCTTCATGATATTGATATCAATAAGGTCTGGCACCTCTGTAATAGTACTTGTTTCTGTAGAAAGGGCTGCTGCACACATAATTGGCAACGCTGCATTCTTACATCCAGAAATCTTAACACGGCTATTCAATTTTCCCTTGTAGGGTTGAACAATATACTTTGCCATTTATTTTCTCACTCTGTTTCTTGGAGTTTATTTTTCCACACTTGAGAATTGTTTAATCCTCGAGAATGAAAATATTATTTTTGAGGTAATCTAAGAAGTTATTTCCAATCTTCACCTCGTCTGTCTCACCTAAATCCCTTGTACGAATTGTGTCGGTAGAAACGTCGATTATGTAATTTTCTTCTGCTGTTCGAATCTTAGTTCTCATCTTCATAAGGTGAGCAACTGGAACCTCTGTTTCCTCTACGAAGAATTTTACTGTACCGTATGCAATCATATCCTCTCCGGAAACAACTGCCAATTCAGGCTGCTTTTCCTTTGCGATAGCCATAACGGTATCAAGCCATCCATCCTTATGTACTGCCTGAGCAATACCTATAAGACCATACTCCTCAATATCCTGCTCAGCAAATCTGCCTACTACACAAACTGTTGTATCAAGTCCTGCCTTAACACAAGCCTTAGCCTGAGGTGCAATGTTCTCAATAAGCTTATATGATGTAACAATCATAAGGCGATGTCCCTGGAAAGGGTCCTCCCTATCATCCACAACTGGAGCTGCATTCTCAGAAAGCTTGCTTCTGTTACGATAGCTAAGGACAAATCCAACAGTCATTGCAATCGCCAAAACCACGAACACTCCAATAGCTGCCACAGGACCTACTGCTGTAAGAACAATAGACATAACTCCAAAAGCCATACATACTGCGTACAAAATAAGTACTGCTTCTTTCTGGCTAAATCCAAGGTCTACAAGCTTGTGGTGCAAGTGCTGTCTGTCTGCCTGCATTGGAGACTGCCCGTTTGCAACTCTACGGATAATAGAGGATGCTGTGTCAAAAAGTGGCACGATCATAACGAACATGGGTACAATAACAGAAATTGTAGCTGTTAACTTGTATGAACCACCAATGGATACAGCGGCCAAAATAAAGCCCATTAAAGGTGCGCCAGAGTCACCAATAAAGATAGATGCTGGGAACAAGTTATAAGGTAAGAATCCCAACACACTTCCCAAAAGAACTGCTGCCACAAAAGCGCCGAGAACGTCGCCATTCATAAGAGCAATTGTGAAAATACATACTGCTGTAATTGCAGAAAGTCCGGAGGACAAACCATCCAAGCCGTCAATAAGGTTAGTTGCATTTGTCATACCAACAATCCAAAGGATTGTAACTACCCAAGAAATCCAACCTGGCAATACAGAATAACCCATTTCATTAAAGGGGTTAGTAATAAACTCAATACGAGACTGTGTTGCAACCAAAACTGCTGCCAAAAGCTGGAATGGCATACGAATCTTATAAGACAAGTCGCAAACGTCATCGGATACGCCAATAATCTCGATAATTACACAGCCAGCCAACAACATCCAGAATCTCAAACTCAATGGAAAAGCACTAAGTTTAAACACTCCAAGTGCTGCAAAAACAAGCAGTGTGAGCATAAAGGCACCAAAAACGGCCAAACCACCCATAAGTGGTACGGGCTTACGATGCATACCTCGTGACTTGGGAACGTCAATTACTCCCAAGGAACAAGCAATCTTTTTAGCAAGGGGCACTGTTGCAAAGGCCAGAATAAAAGCCATTGCAAAGGCTATTAAATACTGGTAATACATTACTCTACCCTAACTACCTCAACGCCTGCCTCAGAAAGCAATGTCAAAGACAACTCGTCTGGGTAATCTCCCTTATATAAAATACGCTTAATGCCAGCGTTAATCATCATCTTAGCGCAAAGAACGCAGGGCTGTGTTGTGCAGTAAAGTGTAGCACCCTGAATGCTGATACCTGCAGATGCTGCCTGTACAATAGCGTTCTGCTCGGCATGAATAGCTCTGCAAAGCTCGTGTCTCTGTCCAGAAGGAATGCCAAGCTGCTGTCTCAAGCAACCAATATCCTCACAATGCTGACAACCACGAGGTGCTCCATTGTAACCTGTTGCCAAAATACGGTTGTCCTTAACAATAACTGCACCTACCTGTCTACGTACACAAGTGCTGCGTGTCTTAACAACCTCTACGATGTCCATAAAATAATCGTCCCAACTAGGTCTGCCCATACTAACTCCTTTCGCTATTAAACGGTTCCGGCTGAAGCCTTAACCACTCTATTCATAATCGCTGCGCCAACGCCCTCTTCGGGAACACAGCGCATATATATCAAATCATAGCCCTTGGTGTCGCAATCTCTAAAAGCCTTAAACACGCTGTGAGCGATGGTTGATAAATCATCTAAATTTCCAATAAGGATTTGTTCTCTTTCACCAAAGAATCCCTTATCCTGCTCTGTCACAAGAATAACACATTTTGAGCCATGAGCAAAATTGCTATCATATGCATCTGCAATTGCCTTACACTGCTCCTCTAAAGAACCTTCTCCCGTGGCCAAATAAAGCTTGCCCTTAGGTGCATAATGACGATACTTCATACCTGGGGCTCTAGGGGTACTACCACCCAAATCCTTGCCATATCCGATGGTAGGAACAATACCTGTAGCATCCTCAATCATCTTGGCTGTGATATAACCTGGTCTCAAGATAACAATTCCATCTCCTGAGCAATCAATAACTGTGCTCTCTAGGCCACATGCACACTGCCCGCCATCCAAGATCATATCAATACGACCGTCCATATCCTGCCAAACATGCTGGGCTCGTGTGGGGCTTGGTTTACCAGATCTATTAGCACTAGGTGCTGCAACTGGAACCTTAGCCTCTCTAAGCATTGCTCTGGCATTTGGATCAGATGGCATTCTCACACCAACTGTGTCCAAGCCTGCAGTAACAGCATCAGGGACAAGTGGAAGCTTGGGCAAAACCAATGTCATTGGTCCTGGCCAATATGCCTCTGCCAACTTGCGAGCTGTCTCTGGCATTACGGATACCAACTGCTCAAGACCATCCATATCCGCAATGTGTGCAATGAGAGGGTTATCATTAGGTCTACCCTTTGCCCTAAACACCTGCTCAATGGCCTCTTCACAATACACGCTGGCTCCGAGTCCATACACAGTTTCTGTAGGGAAACCTACAACTCCGCCATTACGGAGAATCTCTCCTGCCTTGGCAAAATTCTGTGCATCATCTGGTCCACCCAAAATCACATATGCAGTTTTTCTGTCTGGTGCACTCTGTACTCCCAGACCCTGCTCTTTAGTCATCTGATGTGTCTCCGCTACCAAGTTTGTTAGCTCTGTCTGCTGTAGTCAAAGCATTAATCATTTCGTCCATGTCACCGTCAATAAATGTGCCCAACTTATAAAGTGTAAGGCCAATGCGGTGATCTGTAACTCTGCCCTGAGGGAAGTTATAAGTTCTAATTCGGCTGTTTCTGTCTCCGCTACCAACCTGAGACTTCTTGTCGGACTTAAGCTTATTCTCACGCTCTTCAAGTTCCATGGAGTAAAGCTTAGATCTCATAATCTTAATAGCTCTCTCCTTGTTCTTAAGCTGAGAACGCTCGTCCTGACATGTAACAACAAGTCCTGTTGGAATGTGAGTAATACGGATAGCAGAGTCAGTCTTGTTAACGTGCTGACCACCTGCGCCTCCAGCTCTATATGTGTCGATCTTAAGATCGTTCATGTTCATCTCGAACTCAAAGTCGTCCATTTCAGGAGTTACTGAAACTGTAACAGCAGATGTATGTACTCTACCCTGAGACTCTGTCTCTGGAACTCTCTGTACTCTGTGTCCGCCACCCTCATACTTAAATCTGGCATATGCTCCACGACCCTCTACTGTGAACTCAACAGACTTATAACCACCAAGCTCTGTCTCGCTGGAATCACTAACAGAAATGCTCCATCCCTTAGACTCTGCGTACTTGGAATACATTCTGAAAAGGTTGCCTACAAAGAGAGCTGCCTCTTCGCCGCCTACGCCGCCCTTAATCTCAACGATGGCATTCTTGTCATCTGCAGGATCCTTTGGAGTCATGAGAATACGAATATTCTCTTCCATTCCTGGAATCTTGTCCTTAAGTTCAGCATACTCGTCTCTAAGCATCTGCTCCATATCTGCATCGTCAAAAACATCCTCCAGCATGGCCTCAACATCTGCCAATTCTGTCAATGTCTTACGATATTCGCCAATCTGTGTAACAAGTTCTGTCAAATCGGCGTACTCCTTCATAAGCATACGGTATTCCTTCTGCTTAGTAGTAATATCAGGCTCTGCCAATTTGAAATTAATCTCCTCATATCTGTCTTCGATACTCCTGAGCTTGTCCAGCATAATTTAACCTCCGGTTAGTTCACTCATAACTAATAAATTATACAATATAAGTGTTCAAAACTAAAGCCATTATTATGTGGCTATTTCACCAAACCTTTTTAAAAATACAAGTTTATTTTTACTTATTTCAGGAAATATTACATAAGAAAAGCTATTATTATATATAAATAAGCATTGCAAGAATAACTTTTCTAGAATATACTGACTTTGTGTGTAATAACAAATATATAGGAGGAACTTTATGACACTTTTTGATAGTATGAAAAAGGGTACTGTTGAAGTGGTTGTATTGAGTATGTTGCTTGAATCCGACATGTACGGATATCAGCTTGTTCAGGAGATTCTCAAGTTGACTGACGGCAAGTACGTACTTAAGGAGGGTGCTCTTTACCCTATTCTTTACAAGCTTACAGAGCAGAATTTCGTAAGTACTTATACCACTTACTACGGACGTCGTCCACGCGTGTACTACCACTTAGAACCCGCCGGAGTAGAGTATGCTAAGAGCATTTACAATGCATACAACGAGTTGACACAGTCTGTATATGCAGTTACTGCAAATAAGTACAACTAATTAGTGTTTGGTGTTTAGTGTTTAGTGAATGTTCCCATGTTCCAAGGATCTAAACATTATTTGAACTTTTCGCACTAATAGACCGAACGCTTTGCATTCTAGTGAACTGATTCGCTAGTTGAGCAGAATCCACTTTTTCTAAAAAACAAGATTTTTTCAGATCTTTTACGCTCTGTAGAGGATCTCTTTTTTTGCACTTGAATTGTCAAGTTAAGTGCAACACTGTTGAATTATAGATCTCATATGGAGTCAGATATCCCAAACATTTTCTTGGCCTACAATTTAATTCTAACGCTATAGACTGAATATATTCTTCTGGAATAGCTG
>JAFYSJ010000023.1 GCA_017559445.1 Clostridia bacterium | reverse complement strand
GTAGGGAGACATTTATGTCGAGCTACAGGTACACAAACGGAGAGAAGTGGACCTCTACTCCCCTCATCTCCACCAAATAACAGAAAGCCATCCAACAGTAAGTTGGGTGGCTGTTGTTATTTGATAAAGAATAAGTAGAGGGGAGTCGAACCCCGCTAGGGTCTGGGCGAGAGGGGAAGTGTCCGGTGGACAGTTACCAGCCCAGAGTAGTGAGACATTTATGTCGAGCTACAGGTACACAAACGGAGAGAAGTGGACCGCTACTCCCCTCATCTCCACCAAATAAGCACGATGGTTTTGATACGAACCATCGTGCTATTTTGTTATGGAAATTTCATAAGAATGTGATATAAATAGTTAGACAAATTTGAATTTGACGGAGACCTGCAGAAATGGAAAAACAAATAATATTGCTCAACGGTCCGTCCAGCAGCGGAAAATCCACATTATCCAAAGCATTGCAAGGGCTGATAGAAGAGAAAAGAAACGAAAAGTTCGTTATTGTTTCTATTGATGATTTTATGAAACTGTCAACAGAAGAAACCATATATGAGGATGATGTGTTTGAGATATCAGGTGACATGTGCACAAGCGCATTGGAAGCTCTGAAAACTTCCTCAGGCGTTATTATTGACCATGTAATTACCAGCGAACGGATTTTTCGTCAGCTAACAGCAATGTTGGTACAATATCATATTCATTCCGTACATGTAACCTGTCCCCTAAATGTGTTGCTTCAAAGAGAGTATGCACGCAAAAACAGATGTCTGGGGTCTGCCGAATCCTCATATACATACTTATTCCCGAAGGATGAATACGACTTAACGGTGGATACTTCTATTATGACGCCAGCCGAATGTTCTGCGAAAATTTATGGCGCGTTGTTATAGAATTACCAATTCCAATTTGTCTAACTGATCGGTATGGTTTCACTTTCCTTGCTATGGTTTCATTTTCAAATGAAACCTTTTGAAACCCTATGAAACCGTATCATTATTATCAAACTAATACAACGCAATAAGAAGACCACCCAGAATGAAAAGGGTGGCTTTTTATTGCGTTAATGATATTAAAGAGGGGAGTCGAACCCCGCTAGGGTCTGGGCGAGAGGGGAAGTGTCCGGTGGACAGTTACCAGCCCAGAGTAGTGAGACATTTATGTCGAGCTACAGGTACACAGGCGGAGAGAAGTGGACCACTACTCCCCTCATCTCAAATCCTTTGTATGAAAAGTTTTATGGTTAGTGATATAATTTTATATGTAGATTTTGGCTAAATTATAATCAAAAATTGATATTAGATTATTAAAGGGGTTTCAAGTGGAAAGAAAAATTAGGGGTGTATTGATTATTAGTGGAATTACGACAATTATAATTTCCGTTTTTCTAGTGCTGTATTATCGTGTGTATAATAATCAATATACTGGTCTGATGGATTGGTGGGCAATTGTATTACTGTCAATCCCAACTACAGTGATGATATGTTCTAGAATCTTAGTAGAGAAATTGAATATTGAAATTGATGAATCGTTTAAAGATAAGAATCTTTTTGGAAAAATTAATATTTTAGTTAATAAAGTTGTAGTGAGCATTGCATCAGTATTGATTCTGCCATTGTTGTTTTTAAATTTAATTCTTATGTTGTTGTTAAGTTGTTTTAACCTTCCAGGTAAGAAAACATTTAAGAAACTCATATCAAAGGGATTTCAATATAGTTATGAAAACAAGATTTATATACTTACCAGAAATGAAATTGTAATTCGTATATTCGCTAACTTTGAGGATTTTTTTATAAGTTTTGATTATGGTAAGACTTTTGACAGAGTAGAAGAAAGCAGATTAGGATTGCAATATAATCGAGATTTTTTGAAGGGAAAACTTGAGGAATATAGAACTGCACATCCTGTTGATAAACAACGAGGAGATGCGGTTCCACCTGTTGCTGAATTTATTGATTTTCTAGACCATAATTTAGCTGAAGAAAATTAGAATTATAAAAAGGTTAAGGGAAAAGTGTTTTGAACCTTAAGTTCAGGAGGTAGCAGATGTTAGCAAAAGAAGTATGTAAATATATCGAAGAACATAAGCTTTGCTCTGACTATTTGTTTTTAGATTGGAATGAGTTTTTAGATTTGCTTTATTTGCATGGAAGTTATGTTAAGCAGATTCTGTGGTTTGAACACGTTCTAATAGAGGAGCAACCTAACTCCATGGGAGCTGGAGGATTTAAGGATTTGTCTAATCCACAGTACATGTATGCAGAGACACAGATTTATGAAGCAGGCATGGAAAATAAGTCAATAACGGAAGTAAAAGAATATATAGAAGCTATAATTGCCGCTTACCCAAAGAATAAGCTTATACCATCTTTTTTCATAAAAGAATAACAACAACTCACGAGATACCTACTGATTTGCTAAAAAGTTGTTCTTAGCATGTGAAGCGTAGGCAAAGGAAATGGGCTGCACTGAGTTTGCCAGTGACTGTGAGCTAGATAAAACCTTGATTTTTGTTGGAATTCTTGTAAGAATAAAATTACATCAGAGGACAGTACACCGTAGTGTAGGGGATCGTAGGTTTAACCTGCAGGCCGCTTGTTAGATAAGATGTCGAGTGAGCTCGGTTATTGCTAAGGCGCAATAGCGGGGCATTTTTCTTTTAGGAGGGTTTATGAAATATACAGATGTTGTTCTTGTTCCTTTGACATTCGAGGATAGGGAGCAATTTATTCTGGACAATCAGTGGGCATTTAAGCATGGCGCTTTGATTGAGTTTGGTGAAAGAGACGATCACATAGATGGTGACGTTGAAATTATTTCACGTAATACCATTGAACATTGCATCGACGATCCTCACAATGAGACTTATCGCATTATCCATGATGGCAAAAAGGTTGGAGGTGTAATTCTCAAGATTGATAAAGAAACACACCACAACCATTTAGAAATCCTATTTGTGTTGCCAGATGAGCACAGCAAGGGTATAGGGTATGGTGCATGGCAAGCAGTGGAAGCACTTTATCCTGAGACAAAGGTTTGGGAGACATGTACACCTTATTTTGAAAAGAGAAATATCCATTTTTATCTGAATAAGTGTAAGTTCCAGATTGTTGAATTTTTCAATGAATTTAACGCGGATTCACATGTGCCACAGGATGATGACCATCCAGATGAGGGCCCAGATGAAATGTTCCGTTTTATTAAGGTGATGGGATAATTGTTGGGTTCTTTAAAAAGATTATAAGATTCTTTATCCCCTATAAATCCTAACTTTTTTCGCTATAATACAAACATTACTCTAAATATGGAGCAGTTTAATGAATAGAAAAGAACACAAAAATTGCAAATTTAACATTACAACACTCCAAATGGTTGGTGTTTTATTGATATTAGTCTTGGCAGTAGCATTGTTGTGGCATAGTAATGCAAATAGTAACCAAGCTCAAATGCCCCTTGTTGCTAAGATTTACTTTGATGGTGAATATCGTATAGGCGATGGCCCTTGGCAAGAGATTGTGGAGGGAGGACATATTCCTTCCACTCAGGGAGATGTAACTTTACGTGGCAATTTTCATATTTTGGCACCAGATGGAGAGTACGTAGGACCCTATACAGGTGATGAACTTATTGCTTTTTATACAGATCATTTAAGTTTGACATTCTTTATAGGTGAGGATGAGACTTACGTAATTGATTCTGAGAATCCTTTGTTTGGAGATGCAGCTTGTGGCCAATATTGGACAGCTTTTTCTTATTTTAATGAGAATGCAGATCCTATAGAAATACTTGTACATAACCCTCATGCCTTTGGTAATGAAACTGCCATTGACGAAATGCTTTCTAATGTTGCTTTTTGGACAGGCATTGAGTTTGAAAAGGGCGTATTAGATAGTGGCGAAACTGAGCGAAATGTGGGAGTTTTCTTTATCATTGCTTCCATGCTTTTCTTGGGTAGTGCTCTTTTCTCGACACTTATTCATATTAAAAACAGTACTATTTTATGGCCGGTGGGTATTGTAATTTTCTTTGCAGGATTGTACATGGCATATAGTGCAGATGGAGTGTCATTCTGGAAGGAGTCTATTGTTTCTAACACCATTCTTTTAGGTTCTTCCATGATGTTCTACATGCTGTTCCTGTGCATGATTATTGTACATTTCTTAAAAGGCACAAGGGCAGTAGGATTAATCACTATTGCAGTTCTTGGCATTACAAACATGGTGGCTTTTGCAGTCCCTTTGTTTACAGATGTTTTGTTCTATGATACATGGCTTTATTGGGCCTCACTTCAGATAATTGCAAATATTATTTTGTTTGGTTGTTTAACAAGGGAATTTATTGTATCAAAGGGAAAGAGTCGCTGGCTTTGCTTGGGTCTTACATTGCCACTTGTTTCTTTTGTGGTTGATGTAGTAATGATCAATCTTGGCATTTGGAATACAGGAAGTTCTTCTAAGGCAATTTTTATGCTTTTCTTCATTGTTGCTGTAGCCATGGCTATTAGAGTTATTCCTAATAGTATTAACGCTCTTGCTAGGGCCAAGGAATTAGAAACAGAGAAGATTAAGTTAAATAACCAGTTATCAGAGAGTAGAATCTCCACCATGATGAGTCAGATTCGTCCACACTTTATCTATAACACATTAGGAAGTATTGAGCAGCTTTGCGTAATTGACCCACCTAAGGCAGGGGAGTTGGTGCATAATTTTTCCAAGTATTTGCGTGGTAATTTTCGTGAGCTTGATAATCCAAAGCCTATTCCAATGACTCAGGAAATGGACCATGTTCACCATTACGTTAGCATCGAGAATGTTCGTTTCCCTGACATGACATTTTCTTTTGAGATGAGATCAAGTGACTTTAATATTCCGGCACTTACGATTCAGCCTATTGTAGAAAATGCAATTAAGCATGGTTTGATGAAGTTGCCCAAGGGTGGAACAATTCGCGTTTTGTCCTACGAAACAGATATGGATTATTGTGTTACAGTAGAAGATGACGGTGTTGGTTTTGACACAAGTCTTTTGGTTGATGAGAGAAAACACGTTGGTATCCGTAATATTCGTGCAAGACTTGAGGCCATGGTTAATGGTGTTTTAGAAATCGAAAGCACAGTTGGCGTTGGAACTAAAGTGACGATCAAAATTCCTAAGGAGGTAAGCTGATGATTGCTATAGCTGTAGATGATGAAATCTTAATGCTGGGTGCTTTAGTAGCAGCAATTAAGGCTTCGCCAGATATAGATGAGGTTAATAAGTTCTCGGACTGCGGGGAGGCATTGGAATTTGTATCAAACAACTCAGTGGATGTTGCCTTCTTAGATATTAATATGCGTGGAATGGGAGGTCTTGCATTAGCTGAAAAGATTGTAGAGGCATGTCCAGAATGTAAAATTGTATTTTGCACAGGATATGAGGAATATGCTCTTTCTGCTTTTAAGCTTCATGCCTCTGGGTATTTGCTTAAGCCTGTTTCAGCAAAGGATGTTCAAGGAGAGATAGATAATATTAAGGGTGTCCGTCAAAATGAAAAGCCTCTTAAGGTTAAGTGTTTTGGAAACTTTGAAGTCTATGCTAAGGGCGAGAAGCTTACCTTTAAGCGCTCCAAAACAAAGGAACTTTTTGCATATTTGATTGATCGAAATGGTGCGGGAGTATCGATTGCAGAAATTGGTACAACCTTGTGGGAGACAGATGATACTTTGAGTAGACAAAACTACATTCATCAGTTGTTTCGAGATCTACGACAAACACTTGAATCTATTGGAATGGAGGATGTTTTTGAGAGAAATAACTACCTTTATTCTATTAATCCTGAAAAAATTGAGTGTGATTACTATAGTTACATTAAAACCGGTAAGCCAGAATTCCTTGGTGAATACATGACACAGTATAGCTGGACAGAAGGTACTTGCGGACTACTTTGGGAGAAAAAATCTAAATAAAACTTATTACAAAAAGCTGTCGAATTGGCAGCTTTTTTGTTTGCTTTTGTAAGAGGTTTGTCACACCTTGGGTGTTATACTTGTACCAAAATAGGGATACTATTTTTCTCTACGGAAATGAGAATGAGTAGCAGAAACTAGAGGAGGGCAGATATGATAAGAAATAGAACAACGCAGCTAATCTACCAGACAATTTATTGCACACTAGGCCTTGTAGGTTGTGTGGCCAGTCTTGGTATCTTTGATGACATAAACATGATTCGCTGGGATTTTTATGTACACTTCACAAACATTAGTAACTTTCTTTGCATTGGAGTAATGCTTGCAGGCCTTATTCAGACGGCAAAGAAGAAAGGGGATAGTTATGTTTCTGCAGCACCAGTTATGAAGTTTATTGGTATGCTAGCAATTCTACTTACATTCCTTGTCTTTAACATTATGCTCGCAGGAGCTCGTGATCCACAGCTTAACTGGAGAGTTGGTAGCTTACTGTTCCATGTTGTGCTTCCAATTATGTATATTGTAGATTGGTTTTTGTTCTATGAGCGTAGACAGTGCAAGGTGTACTACCCATTGGTTTCTGTAGGATTTCCACTTGCTTATGTAGTATTCCTTCTTATTCAGGCAATTATCTTGAAGTTTGATAATTCCATTTTGATTCCTAATTCCACAACTCCACTTATTTATCCATATTTCTTTGTTAACCTTGATACTCAGGGAGTTGATGGTGTTCTTATGTGGATAGGAATTCTTTCATTAGCATTTGTTGGAGTTGGATTTGCTTTCTTTGGATTAGATAAGTTGGGCAAGAAAAAGTAATTTAATAAATTTAAATATAAAGGAGAACATTTATGAAAAAAGATTTGATTTTTACACCAGCATTGGTAGCAGTAGGCGTTGTTTTGTTCATGCTAAGAGCAACAGGTATGCCAGCGCATATTGCTGTTTCTGTAGTAGGTGTAGTGATGTTGGCAGTTTACACAGCTTTGACAAAGAAGGATTGGAAGATTCCTGCACTTGAAGTAATTATGAGAGCTTCATATGGCCTTGCTTTGGTTTTTGGTGTTGTTATTATGAGAGTACAGGGTGTTGTAGCTCTTGCAATTGTTCACAAGGCAGCAGCAGCATTGTTCCTTCTCGCACTTGTTGTTTTGTCCTTTACTAAGCTTTTGGCAAAGAAGCAGGCAAAGTAATTAAAATAATTTGTTAAATTAAGGAGAAAGCATGGACAAACTTGTTAGAAAAATAGAGATTCCTTTGGCCAGGAGAGCAATAGAAAAGGCTGGACTTTATATTGTTCAAGAAAAGGACCTTGATCGTTTGGCAGAAGTTGCAGCAGATGCATATAAGGATTACCCCTTACACAATTGGTTTACTAAGGGTAAGTATGATGCTAAGGCTTCCAAGTTGATCATGCAGATTTCTCTTAAGACAATGACAGAGGATGCAGTTATTTATGCTGATAGCGAGGAAATTAATGGTTTTGCTGTATGGTTGCCTTTTGGATTTACTGGTAGCAAGACACTTCCTTTTTTGATGAACGGAGGACTTAGCTTAATTCTTCACTCTGGTCTTGGTATTATTGGTAGACTTTTGACTTATGAAACATATGCCATGAACCTTAAGAAGGAATTTACAGATAACTACGATTGGTATTTGTATAATCTTTCTATTAGAAAGGATGCTCAGGGAAAAGGCATTGCTAGTAAATTAATGCGCCCTATGTTAGGATTTTGTGATGACGAGAGAATGGTTGCTTATTTGGAAACAAATAAGGAATCTAACGTTGGGCTTTACAAGCATTATGGATTTGATCTTATGAAGGAAGAACTCATTCCTAAGACTCCAGTTACTCATTATTCAATGGTTAGACATCCCAAGGGAGAATAAAACTAATGGACAAAAGTTTTGTTATTAAAGGCAATATATGTCAAACAGTTAATCCAAGGGAACTTGATATTCATCAGGGAGCCTTTGTTGTTTGTGTAGATGGAATTTCTCAAGGCGTATTTGATGTTTTACCAGAGGAATATGCCAGCTTGCCACTTTATGACTATGGCGACATGCTGATTTTTCCTGGTATGGTTGACCTCCACGTTCATGCACCTCAGTACGCATTCCGTGGGATGTGTATGGATCTTGAGTTAATGGATTGGCTTAATCGCTACACATTTCCAGAGGAAGAAAAGTACGAGAACCTTGAGTATGCTGAGAAGGCATATGGCATGTTTGTAGATGCTCTCAAGAAGGGTGCTACAACTAGGAGTTGTATTTTTGCTACACGTCATCGCTATGCAACGGAACTTCTCATGAAACTCATGGAGGATAGCGGTCTTATAAGCTATGTTGGCAAAGTTAACATGGACAGAGAAGCTAGCGAAGCCCTAACGGAGGATAGTGCAGACATTTCTGCTTATACAACATTTGGTTGGATTAACGCAGTTAAGGACAAGTTTGTTAACACAAAGCCTATTTTAACTCCTAGATTTATTCCGTGTTGTACAGATAAGTTGATGGAGGAGCTCCGTGAGATTCAGATGGCTTACGGTATTCCTGTTCAGTCCCATTTGTCTGAGAGCAAGGGAGAGATTGACTTTGTTAAGTTCCTTAGGCCAGACAATCCATTCTATGGAGATTCCTATAACCAGTATGATTTGTTTGGCAAGAATGATGACATAGACACTGATGTTAAGACTGTTATGGCTCACTGCGTATGGTCCTCTGATGAGGAAGTGGAGATGATGAGGCAAAATGGTGTATTTGTTGCCCATTGTCCAGCATCTAACATGAACCTTACATCTGGCATTGCCCCAATACGTAAGTACTTGGATTTAGGACTTAATATTGGACTTGGTAGTGATATTGCTGGCGGACATAGCGAATCCATTTTTAGAGCCATTACAGATGCTATTCAGGTGTCTAAAATGTACTTTAGAATGGTTAATGAGGCATATAAGCCACTGGTATTTTCTGAGGCATTTTACTTGGCAACTAAGGGCGGTGGAGCATTCTTTGGCCAGGTTGGTAGCTTCGAAAAGGGTTATGAATTTGACGCTATAGTTATGGATGATACAGTAATTCCACATCCGCAGAGTTTGAATTTGGCAGAGAGAATGGAACGTGCCGTATATCTTGGATTAGATGAGAAAAATATATCTGCTAAATTTGTGGCAGGAAATAAAATTTTGTAGAAAGGAGCAAGGATAGTGGCTAAGAGAAACAAAAAGTTTGCCGATGATGGCTGGGCTGTTTGGGTTGATGGTGATGACGTAAGTACAGTTTATATTAACGATTGGATTAACCCCAAGGGTAAGAGTTACATTGATTTTGCAGTTCGTATCCGTGGAGTTAAGGCTAGCAAATCTTTGTACGTATACGTGCCATTTGAAGTTCAAAGATATGAGATCGAAGACGTATCATTGCTCTTTAATGATACTAAGATTTTGCAGGCGACATTTAGTGCAGCCTGCATCGTAGATTATAAGAAAAATCAGTGTACATCTGAGATTGCTTATAACGGTAAGACGGTGGATATAGTACATATTAGCGAAACAAGTATGGAAATGGCACCATTGTCACATGGCACTCTAATCAGTGTTAACTTAGTAAGTTTAAATGAATTCCTTGATAATGATGAGGCTTACTTTATTTGGCGCATGCCTCATAAGAGCTTAGATTATATTTTTAAGCCTCGTGTAGATGTTGGAAATACACTGGAAAAATTGAGAGATTTGATCACAACTCCAGTTGTTTCAGAAAAGTATGGATATTCAATTCGTGTTAACGAATCAAGACTTTTGCCAGAGGAGATTACAAGAATTGGCGCATTCCATCGCCAGAAGCTTAAGAAGGCAGTTGTTACACTGTCTGTAGATGAGAATTACGAACTTAATGACGCTGGATGCTATCGTATTAGACGTCTGGAAGAAAATTTGTATAAAAACTTTATCCCTAAGGATTATCAGTGTGACGATGTTATCACTTATCAGTGGAATCAGAATAGAGAAAATAATTCTCAGGGTCAGTTCAATTTTTACTATAATATGACCAAGAATTCTGTAAGTAAAAGCAGTATGTTCCTATACATGGTATTGCTTTTGGCAATCGGAGTTTTTGGAGATTTTGTTTCAGAACTATTCAAGGCACTGATACAGCTGCTTAGATAGAGGAGATTTTAATGAGATTAATTGTTCCAATTTTATTGAATTGTATTCTTGTATTGGTGGTTTACCTTTTGGACAAGTATACACCTTCTAAGAAATTGCCATATTTTGCTAAGCAAGTAATTATTGGCCTTTGCTTTGGTTGTGTATCTGCCTTTGCATCCAGCTATGGTGTGCAGTGGCTGGGAACCACAGTAAACGTACGTGATGCAGCCCCATTGTGTGCAGGACTTATTTTCGGAGCTCCAGCTGGTATTATCTCAGGCTTTATCGGAGGTCTTTATCGTTGGTTCTCTGTATATTGGGGCGGAGGCTTGTACACTCAGTTTGCTTGTAGCCTTGCAACCATTCTTGCAGGATTTATGGCAGCAGGCCTTAGAAAACTCATGTTTGACAACAAAAAGCCAACATGGGGATATGGCATTTGCATTGCAGTTGTTTGTGAAGTAATACATATGATTTTGATTTTCCTCACAAACATGGACAACTCTTCTTACGCATTTGAGTTTGTAAAGGGCGCCACAATTCCTATGATTCTTGGTAATGCCGCTGCAGTTGGTATTGCTATTATTATCGTTTCCCTGTTGAGTAATGAGCGTTTTAGCCGCAAAAAGGGAAGCGAGCGCATTGCCAATACATTCCAGAGATGGCTCCTTTTGTGTATTGTTGTTGCTTATTTAATTACAAGTACATTTACTTTTATTCTTCAAAATGGAATTGCAAGTATTGAAACAAAGGAAGTTTTTACCTCTGCAATTAATGATGTTGAGTCAGATGTTAGAGGTAAGTCCAATGCACAGCTCCTTGAGATTGCAAAGAAGGTAAAGGAGGATTATGAAAATGATCCAACAATATCCTTGGATGCATTGCTTGATAAATACGGCATTGTTGAAGTGAATGTTGTAGATTCGGATGGTCTGATTATTAACTCCACAGAGCTTGATGTTATAGGTGACTATAACATGAATGAAAAGGACCAGTCCAAGGAGTTTGTGGATAAGCTCAAGACTCAAAATGAGTTTGTTCAGGATTACAGTCCTAGAGGAAAGGATGAATCTGTTTGGAGAAAGTATGCTGCTGTTAACTTGACAGCGGGTGGATTTATTCAGGTTGGATATGGTCCAGAGCAGTTCCATGAGATGCTTAATGAGTTCGTAGTTGACGTAACTAAGAATCGTCATGTGGGCACAAGTGGATTTGTGGCTGTATGTGACGAAAAGTTGAACTTGGTAATCGACAATGAATACTCAGGTTCTCACATTTCTAAAATTGGTATTGTTCCAGAAGAGGAAATGTTAAATGGTAAGGAATGTTCAAAGCTTTACAATGCAGACATTGTTGATGGTGTAAATGATGGAAGCATTAATCACCTGTACGTATTTAAATTTGTAGAAGGTTACTGCATTATTGCTGCAATGCCAGAAGATGAAGCCATGTTTATGAGAGACGCTTCTCTTTATACAAGTATTTTCATGCAGGTTCTTATTTTTGCAGCATTATTCATATTCATTTACGTTCTTATAAAGAGAGTTATTATTAACAACTTAAAGAAGATAAATGATACTCTTGGCAGAATTACAGAGGGTGACTTAAATGTTGTGGTAGATGTTAGATCCAATGAGGAATTTTCTTCCTTATCCGATGATATTAACTCAACAGTTACTACTCTTAAGAGATTTATTGCAGAGGCTGCAGCTCGTATTGATAAGGAGCTTGAATACGCCAAGCAGATTCAGCTTTCAGCATTGCCAACTAATTTCCCTGAGGGAGAAGATTACAAGATCTACGCAGAAATGATGGCTGCTAAGGAAGTTGGTGGAGACTTCTACGACTTCTATAAGCTAAATGATACAACTGTTGCATTCCTTGTGGCTGATGTATCTGGTAAGGGAATCCCCGCAGCAATGTTCATGATGACTGCTAAGACCATTATCAAGGACCTTGCAGAAAGTGGTATGGCAGTAAATGATATTTTCACTAAGGCCAACGAAAAGCTTTGTGAAAATAATGAATCAGGCATGTTTGTAACTGCTTGGATGGGAATCCTTGATTTGACTACAGGTAATGTTCAGTATGCAAACGCAGGACATAACCCACCAGTACTTAAGCGTGCAGATGGTTCCTTTGAATATCTCAAGACTCGTGCAGGATTTGTTTTAGCAGGTATGGAAGGTATTCGCTACCGTGCAGGTGAGATTACTCTTAACCCTGGAGACAGAATATTCTTGTACACAGACGGTGTTCCTGAGGCAACAAATGCAGAGAATAAGCTTTATGGTGAAGAGAGACTTCTTACATTTATGAACCAGAATGGTTCTATGGTAGCTACAGACCTCTTGCCAGCACTTAAGGCTAATATTGATGAGTTTGTAGGCGAAGCACCACAGTTTGACGATATTACAATGTTGATGTTTGATTTTAAGCCTTCCAAAGGAGATGAACATATGACAAGTAAAGTTTTTCCAGCAAAGATAGAGTCCTTAACGGATGTTCTTAGCTATGTAGAGGAGACTCTTGAGACTTACGAATGTCCAATGAAGGTTCAAATGGCAGTTTGTGTTGCCATTGAGGAGGTCTTTGTTAACGTTGCTAATTA
Source organism: Clostridia bacterium (assembly GCA_017559445.1). Taxonomy (GTDB): domain Bacteria; phylum Bacillota; class Clostridia; order RGIG7378; family RGIG7378; genus RGIG7378. The sequence goes on along the minus strand of JAFYSJ010000023.1, from coordinate 86,128 downwards.
TGCTTACCAAGATGGTGAGGGCCATATGACTCTTTCAATTGGTTTTAATGAAGAGACTCGTGATATCACATTCCGCATGTCAGATAAGGGTGTTCCCTTTGATCCACTTAAAAAGCCTGATCCGGATATTACTCTTTCTGCGGAGGATCGAGAGATTGGTGGTTTGGGAATCTTTATTACAAAGAAGACCATGGATTCAGTGACATACGCTTACGAAAATGAAGAAAACATTTTAACAATGACTAAGAAAATATAAAGGAGATTTACAAAATGACTATTGAGATTAAGAAGAATGCTACAGAGACAATTGTTGAGATAGTTGGAAGACTTGACACTATTACAGCTCCAGCTCTCGATAAAACAATTAACGAGGATATTGGCGATACTAAGAATCTTGTTCTTGATGTAAAGGGTATGGAGTATATCTCCAGCGCAGGTCTTAGAGTGCTTCTTGGCGCACAGAAGAAGATGCAGAAGATTGGTTCCATGAAGGTTGTTAACGTTTGCGAGGACGTTATGGAAGTATTTGAGATGACAGGTTTTGCTGACATTTTGGTGATTGAATAATGGAACTCATTAGCGAAGCAATAGTATTTGCTGTAAAAGCCCACGACGGCATGCGTCGTAAGAAAAGTGAGGCTCCATATATTTTGCATCCAATGGAGGCAGCAGTTATCGTTGGCACTATGACTGACGATCAGAATTTACTTGCTGCTGCAGCTTTGCACGATGTAGTTGAGGATGCAGAGATTTCTATTGAAGAAATAGAAGAGAAGTTTGGCAAGCGTGTTAGAGAACTTGTTCAGTCTGAGACAGAGGACAAGCGAGCAGACCGTCCTCCAACAGAAACATGGAGAATTCGCAAAGAGGAGTCCTTAGAGGTTCTTAAGAATGCAGAGGATGATGCAATTCTCATGGTCTGGCTTGGAGACAAGCTTGCTAATATGCGTGCAATCTATCGTGATTTTAAGGTAGAGGGCTTGGCCATGTGGGATAGATTTAATCAAAAGAATGTGTCTGAGCAGGCATGGTATTATCGCTCAATTGCTGATTTGACTGAGCGTTTATCCCATACATCTGCATGGATTGAATACAAAACACTTACTGAGTTGGTATTTGGAAAAGGAGAGTAAACAAATGAACGTTACATATCGTATTGATAAAGATATCCTTTATATTTCTATTGAAGGTAGAATTGATGCAAATAATGCAGCAGAGGCTGAGAAGAAGATTTTTGAGATTAAGAATGACAATGCTGGAAAGCATGTTGTAGTTGATGCAGATTACTTGGAGTACATTTCTTCTGCTGGTTTGCGTGTTATTTTGAGACTTAGAAAAGAAGAGCCTAAGCTTACTATTATTAACGTTTCTCCAGACGTTTACGATGTATTTGATATGACTGGTTTCACAGAAATGGTTACTGTTGAGAAGGCATATCAGCGCATGAGTATTGATGGTTGTGAGTTTATCGCAAAGGGTGCTAATGGTGCAGTATATCGCTACAACGACGAGACAATCATTAAGACATACTATGCAAAGGACGCACTTCCAGAGATTAAGCAGGAGCGTGAAAATGCACGTAGAGCATTTGTGCTTGGCATTAATACAGCGATTCCTTATGGTATTGTTCGTGTAGGAGATGGTTACGGCACAATTACAGAACTTTTGAATGCAGTTAGTGTAACAAAGCTGATTCGCAACAACCCAGATGATCTTACAGAAGCTGTAAAGTATTACGTTGATATGCTTAAGAGCATCCATGCCATTGAAGTTGAGGATGGTGAAGTTTTGGATATGAAGGAAACGGCACTTGATTGGGCAGACTTCGTTGCAAAACATATTCCAGAGGATCAGGGAAAGAAGCTTCGTGCTTTGATTGAGGCCCTTCCAAAGAGAAATACTTTGATGCATGGTGACTACCATACAAATAACATTATGGTTCAAAATGGCGAGCCACTTCTCATTGACATGGACACATTGTGCATGGGTCACCCAGTATTTGAGCTTGGTTCTATGTTCAATGCATTTATTGGTTTCTCAGGGACTAATAAGGATAGAATAGTTGGCTTCTTTGGTTATTCTTATGAGACAGGCGTAGAGTTCTGGGAAAAGTCTCTTAAGATGTACCTTGGCACAGAGGATGAAGAAGTATGCAGAAGCGTTGCAGAAAAGGCAATGGTTATTGGTTATACAAGAATGCTTCGTCGTGCTATTCGTCGTCCAAATGAAGCAGATAGCCCTGCTATGATTGCTAGATGCAAGGAAAGATTGGCTGTGCTTCTTGATAAGATTGATAACCTGGATTTCTGATTCCATAGAAATCAACCAATATTCAATAAATAGAGAAACAATGGAAATCGTCATATTAGGGCTAACTCATAGCCTTAATATGCGATTTTCGTTTTTGGAATTTTCTCGAGAAAGGCGAAAAAGTGTCAAAACTAAAAAAACTTACCATTTTGCATTCTAATGACATGCATGGAGATTTCCTTGCCGAAAAGATTGATGAGCAGTTAATCGGTGGTGTTTCCATGTTATCAGGATATGTGAATAAGGTTCGTCAGGAAGAGAAAAATGCTATTTATTGCATTGCAGGAGACATGTTCCGAGGCTCTGTTATTGATTCGGAATTCCGTGGTATTTCCACAATCGAGATTATGAATATGTTGTCTCCAGATGTAGTAACCATAGGAAATCATGAAATTGACTATGGTATTGCACATTTGTTGTTCCTTGAGAAGTGCGCAAAATTCCCAATTGTTAATGCAAATTTACACACTACAACCAACAACGCAAGACTTTTTAAGCCTCATCACATTATTGAAATAGATGGAATGAAGATTCTGTTTATTGGTATTTTAACTGAGGCAGTGTTGCCACAGGCTAAAAAGGAATCTTTGGTCGGAAATTTTGTGGACATTCATGATGCAGTCACAGAGATTAGTCGTATTTGTAATGCATATAACTCCATTGATATTGATTGCACGGTTTTGTTAACACATATTGGTTTCGAAGAGGACAAGCTATTGGCAGCTCAGTTAGACCCATCTTTAGGTGTAGATATTATTATCGGAGGACATTCCCATACATATCTTGAGCAGCCTGAGGTTGTTAATGGCATTTTGATTGCGCAGGCAGGAACGGGAACGGATCAGATAGGCAGATTTGATCTTGAGATTGATACTGATACAAACAGCGTAAGTAATTTTACATGGTCAAGTATTCCCATTAGTGACGATAATTGTCCGAGAGATTTTGAACTTGAGCATATTCTTAACCATTACAAGGATGTTGCAGAGAAGAAGTATAGCCGTGTAATTACAAGGTTAAAGCGACAGCTTACACATCCATCTTGGTATCAGGAAACTGAACTTGGTGGATTTCTGGCAGATATTCTGCAGGAAAGCTTAAGACTGGATATGATGCTTGTTGGATCCGGTAGTATACGAGTGCCTGAATTAGGTCCAATAGTTTTATTTTCTAATTTGACAGAGTGCTTGCCCTATGATGACTCAGCAATTGCATTGTGGGTTACAGGTGCACAGCTAAAGAACATGATTCTATATATGCTTCGTGATGAGGTTTGGGATGGTTCCCACTGTGAATTCTTCCAATTCTCTAAGGGCATGAGAGTTGTATATGATAAGCAAAAACATGTCCTTAAAGAGTTTTCTCTTAATGGAGAGAATATACAGGATGCTAGGGTCTACAAAATTGGCCTACAGTATTATTTCTATTTGAACTTGAAGGATTTCTTCTCAATTTCAAAGGAAGAAATTTCGACAAATGGAGAGCCAAGAAGAGTGGCAACATCTTGCCGCGAGGTTCTAGATGAGTATTTATCAAGTCACCAGAATCTTGATTATCAAATTAGTGGTCGACTTGTAGTTGAGTAAATTAAATTCTAATTTAACACGATGTTGAGGAGGAAGGCATCTAATGTTTAAGTCTAGAAAAATATTATCAATTTTACTTTTTGTTGTAATTCTGGCATGTGTTTTGACAGGATGTAACGGTGAGGAGAAAAAGAGTTTCCATAGCATGGAAGACTTTGAGCATGCAAAGATTGGAGTTCTAACAGGATCTTCTTTTGATTTGCTTGCTAAGGAACATTTTCCAGAATCCGAAAAGTATTTTTACATGAATATTTCAGATTTGATCCTTAATCTTAAGCAGGAGAAAATTGATGGAATATTGATGGATATGGGATTTTTTGCTCCACTTATGTGGGAGGGCGAATCTCTAATTTGTATAGATATGGATATGCCAGAGACAGAATATGGTGTGGCATTTCCTAAGAGTGAAAATTCTGAAACCTTAAAGAATCAGATTAACGAGTTCATTCAGAAGTCTACAGAGAATGGATTTTTAAGTGAACTTAAAGGTAAGTGGCTATCAAGTTCTCAGCCAGAAATGTCAATAGATTTCTCTCAATTGACAGGAGAGAATGGAACCTTGCGTTTAGCTACAACTGTAGAGTCTAAGCCATTTGCATTTATTAAGGATGGAGAGTTCTGTGGTTTTGATGCAGAGTTTATCTATAACTTTGCCAAGGAATATGGATACGCTTTAGAAATTGACACCATGGATTTTGGTGCTCTGTTGCCAAGCATTACAGCAGGCAGATACGATATGGCCCTTTCTGGAATTACAGTTACAGAAGAGCGTAAGGAAAGTGTATTGTTTTCGGACATTTACTGTACAAGCAAAATTGTAATGGCAGCAATCGACAATGATGGTTGTATTACATCCTTAGCTGATCTTAAGGAAGGAACTGTTGGAATCATTTCAGGCACAAATTGGGATATTGTTGCACAGAAGAATTTCCCTAATGCTGAGAGAAAATATTTTACCTCCACAGCAGATGCTCTTCTTGCTCTTGAACAGGGTAAGATAGATGCGTTCTTTGCAGATAAGACGGTTTATGCCGGTGTTAGATGGGAAAATGATTCCATTTCTGATATCAAGGAGCCAGTAGAGAATATTTCTAATGCACTCATTTTGGCTAAGGATGGATATGACGAGAATCTTTTGGCACAGCTTAATTCATTTATAGCAAAGTCAAAGAATGATGGTACTTTAGACACCCTTTCAAATAAATGGTTTGGCGATAAGGAGCCATCTGAGCATCCAGATTATACTAAGTTAAATGGAACTAGTGGCACCTTGAAGATTGCAATTGGCGATGCAATGAAACCTACTGCTTATCAAAAGGGATCTATGTATACAGGTTATGAAGTTGAGTTCTTAACATTGTTTGCTAAGGAGTATGGTTACAAGCTTGAGTTTCATGGTATGGCATTTGACTCTCTTATTCCATCTGTTTCCAGTGGAAAGTGCGACATTGGTGCGGCTGGTATTACAATAACTCCTGAAAGAACAGAGAGTGTAACATTTACAGATTCTCACTTTATTACATACGGTGTTGCTGTAGTTAAAAGTTCAAGTGAAACTAAGGACAAAGTAACATTTGAAGACCTAAGATATAGTACAATAGGTGTATTAACAGGTACTGTATACGACACTTATACAAAGGAGCTTTTCCCAGAAGCAAAGCGTCAGTACTATACAATTATGTCTGATATTGTCCTTGCCATGTCCCAGGGTAAGATCGATTGTTACATGGCAGAAACTACATATGTCACAGCAGCACGTTGGGAAGGCCTTAAGATTGATGTTCTCGATGAAATAGTTGATCAGACTAATGCAGGTTTTATTTTTAACAAGGATGGAAGCACATCAACAATTCGTGAGCAATTGAACGATTTTATTGTTAAGGCAAGAAACAATGGATTGTTAGATGAATTAAATGCAAAGTGGTTTGGTGAAACAGAGCCAACAGAGTTTTTTGATAAATCAACATTGACAGGAGAGAATGGTACCCTCAAAGTTGCAATTGCTCCTGACTTAAAGCCTGTTGGTTACATCAAAAATGGTGAAGCTGTTGGATATGACGTAGAGGTATTGTTCCATTTTGCCCTAGAATATGGCTATAACATTGAGTTTTATACCATGTCTTTTGATGCTGTTCTTCCAGGTGTTTCTTCCGGTAGATATGACATTGGATCAGGCGCCATAACAATTACAGATGAACGTAGCGAGAGTGTTGATTTCTCCGAAAGCTATTTGACTGTAGATATTGTAATAGCAGTTAGTTCAGATGAAGATTTGCACCATGGTAGCAATTTCTTTGCAACTGCTTGGAATAAGATTAAGGCAAGTTTCGACAAGACATTTGTTAGAGAGAGCCGTTGGAAGCTTATCCTTCAGGGTGTTGGCGTAACTATGCTTATTAGCATAAGTGCGGCAGTTGTTGGTAGCTTTGTTGGATTTGGACTTTATTTACTTAGCCGTTCTGATGTGGCAATAGTTCAAAAAATGGCAAAAGGATTTGCAAAGGGATATTCACGAATCATAGCAGGTACACCTGTTGTAGTTATATTGATGATCCTTTTCTACGTCATATTCGGTAAAATTCGCGATATGAGTGGAATTGTAGTTGCAATTATTGGATTTACACTTACATTTGGTGCATTTGTATATGACCATATGACTGTTTCAGTTAATAGTGTGGATCGCGGACAGACAGAAGCTGCATATGCTTTGGGATATACTAAGAATCAGACATTCTTCCGTATTATTTTCCCACAGGCAATGACAATCTTCCTTCCGTCTTACTGTGCACAGGCAGTAGAGCTTATTAAGGCCACAGCTGTTGTTGGTTATATCGCAGTTAACGACCTTACAAAAATGGGAGATATTATTCGTAGCAATACCTATGAGGCCTTTTTCCCACTTATTGCAACTGCAGTTATTTACTTCTTACTCACATGGGGGCTTTCATTATTATTGGGCCTTATTAAGCTAAAGTTTGAGCCTAAGCGTCGTAGCAAGGAAGAAATTTTGAAGGGGGTAAAGACAAAATGATTCGCATAGAGCATTTAAGAAAAGAATATCCAACAGCAGTTCCTCTTAAAGATGTGAATGTAGAAATTCACAAAGGCGATGTAATTTCTGTTATTGGTCCCTCTGGTACAGGTAAATCTACTTTGATTCGATGCATTAATATGCTTGATAAGCCTACATCTGGCAAGATTTTTGTAGATGGTGAGGAGATTACTGCTAAGGGTAGTGATGTTGCTCGTATTCGTCGTAAGATGGGTATGGTATTCCAGCATTTTAACTTGTTTCCTCATATGACTGTAATTGAAAACATTATGTCAGCACCTATGGATTTGCTTGGTAAGTCAAAGCAGGAAGCATATGATAAGGGAATTGAGTTGCTTCGTAAGGTGGGGCTTGGTGATAAGGCGCTTAATTATCCAGATGTAATGTCAGGAGGACAGAAACAGCGTGTGGCAATTGCTCGAACACTTGCCATGGAGCCGGAAATTATCCTTTTTGATGAGCCTACTTCAGCTCTTGACCCCACAATGATTGGTGAGGTGCAGGCTGTTATTCGTGACCTTGCTAAGCAGGGAACAACAATGATTATTGTTACTCACGAAATGAAGTTTGCCCGTGAAATTTGTAATAGAGTTTTCTATATGGATGAGGGCGGTGTTTATGAAGATGGCACTCCTGAGCAGATTTTCGATAATCCTCAGAAGGAGAAGACACGTCAGTTTATTCGTCACTTGAAGGTGTTAGAGTATTCTATTACATCTAGAGACTTCGATTTCATTGGATTTAATACTCAGATTGAAGAGTTTGGCAGAAAAAATCGTATTTCTCAGCGCACCATCTACAATATTCAGTCTTACGTAGAGGAAATGTGCATGCAAATTATTTTGCCACAGCTCAAAGATTTATTTGAGACTCTTGTGACTATTGAATATTCTGAGGAAAATGATGATGCAGACGTAGTTATTAGATTTAATGGTGAGCCATTTGACCCAACTAAATCTGATAACGAGCTTTCCTTAATGTTGGCTAAGAAGGCGACAGATAACATTATTTATAGCTTCGATCCAGAGCAAAAGCTTAGTAATAGGGTAGATGCTCAGATTCATTGGAGACAGTAATTATTTGTATTGAACCCAGTTATTGTATTACGCAATGACTGGGTTTATTATGCGTTTTTGTTGAAAAAACGATTTTCATTTACTATATTAAAAATGAGCATTATGGGTACTTTTTGAACCACAAGTAAGAGGAACGAACTATGGATAATGTTGTATATGAAGTGTCTACAAAATTTGATTTTAGTATATTCAAAGAGCTATTAATTCTAGTTGCAATTATGGCTGTTAGTTTGTTCATTTGTGAAAAATTCTTTGTAAAACAAGGTAAACAAGTACCATTTATATACCATAAAAACTTTCTTGTTGGTGGTATCTGTTTTGTAATTGTTTGTACACTTATTGTTTTCTTTGGTCAGCTCAGTATGTATAACAGAATTGTTGGTGCATATCAGAAGGGCGAATACGAAATAGTAGAGGGTTATGTAGAGAACTTTACCCCAGAGATTAAGAAAAATGGAGATCATAGGGATGAATCTTTTGACATAAATGGAGTGCATTTTTTCTATTCTATGTACGATAATCATCCAGGATATCACAGAGGTGGCATCATTAGGAAAGATGGTATGCATCTCAAAATAGGATATGTTTACTTAAATAATACGTACGGAAATATAATTGTATATGTCGAAATAATTCCAGATTAACTTTTTCTCATCCTGTGGTATAATCTGTCGGCGACAATTAATTCGACATTTTACATTCACTGGAGATATTAATGAGTAAGAGATTTAGCAGCACAATTTGGATGTTGCTTTGTACCATGATTTGGGGTTTTGCATTTGTTGCCCAAAGTGTGGGTATGGATCACATTGGGCCAGCCACATTTCAGGCAGTTAGATGTTTCTTGGCTGTTATTGGCCTTATACCAATTATCTTTATCCTTGATCAATTTAAGAAAGACGGTAAGACGTTTGTATCTCGATGGAAGGATAAGAACCTGTGGAAAGCAGGTATTTTCTGTGGTATTCCTTTGTCAATTGCATGCAACCTTCAGCAGATAGGCCTAGTTAGCACAGATGCAGGTAAGGCCGCTTTCCTTACAACAATGTACATAGTTATAGTGCCTATTCTTGGATTCGTATTCCTCAAGCGTAAGCCATCTAAGATGATCCCAATTTGTATTTTGCTTGCAGTTGTTGGTTTGTACTGTTTAAGTTGCGTTGGAGTAACTACCATTAACACAGGCGATATTTTGATTTTGGGATGTGCATTTGCATTTTCTATTCAGATTATTTTGGTAGGAACATTTGGCGCAAATGTGGATTCTTTTAGAATGAACGCAATTCAGGCCCTTGTTTGTGCAATTGTTTCATCCATTTTGATGGTTTTCACAGAGACGCCTACATGGCAGGCCATTGGTCAGTGTTGGTGGCCACTTGCATACGCAGGATTTATGTCCATGGGAATTGCATACTGCTTGCAGATTGTGGGTCAAAAGGGAATGGAACTTTCTGTTGCATCCCTTATCCTTAGCGCAGAATCTGTATTTGCAGTAATTTTTGGTGCTATATTCCTTAAAGAGACCATGACTTCGTGGGAATGGCTTGGTTGCGGACTCATGTTTGTTGCCGTAATTCTTTCGCAGATTCAATTCAAGAAAAAAGTGTGATATAATATTCAAAAAGATTTTTTGGGGCCAGCTGACTGAAGGGGATGCTGGTCCTTTTGCTTTTTAGAAAAGGTGTTAGATGACTAAACAGGGCAAATTTGCATTATCTACAACACAGATAATTCTTATTAGTTTCCTTGCAACCATTTTGCTTGGAAGTTTTTTGCTTGCTCTGCCAATTAGCTCTTCTAATAGAGTGCCAGTTTCATATATTGACGCTTTGTTCACAGCCACAACATCTACATGCGTAACAGGTCTTGTTACAGTACCCACATTTTCTACATGGAGTATCTTTGGTCAAGTTGTAATACTCCTTTTGATCCAGATTGGTGGCCTTGGTGTTATTACTATAATGTCTGGATTTATGATTATGCTCAACAGAAAGATGGGAATTGGAGACAGACTGTTAATTCAGGATGCATTTAATCTTAATACAATGTCTGGTCTTGCTAAGTTTATTAAGAGCGTTTTGCTCGGCACTTTCGTTGTTGAGGGATTAGGCGCTGTTTTATACATGTTTGTCTTTGTGCCTAAGTTCGGAGTCAAGGGAATATGGATATCATTATTTAATTCCATTTCAGCCTTTTGTAATGCAGGTATTGATATAATTGGACCTAACAGCCTTTGTGATTATGCAACTAATCCTTTGATTAACTTTACTTCATCTATGTTAATCGTCCTTGGAGGTATTGGTTATATTGTGTGGTGGGACGTCCTGCGCGTAGTAAAAAATAGGAATCACCGTAACAAAAGAGTGTTTAAGCATTTAACACTTCACAGCAAAATTGCAATCGTTGCTACACTTGTTTTGTTGTTCGGTGGAGCATTACTTATCTTCGTATGTGAGTATGGTAATCCAAACACAATTGGAAACATGCCTCTGTTTGACAAAATGCAAGTTTCGTTTTTTCAGTCTGTGACAACTAGAACTGCAGGCTTTGCTACAATTCCACAAGAAAACTTAACTGATGCCACATCTGTTATTTCTTTTATTATGATGGTAATTGGTGGTTCACCAGTTGGTACAGCAGGTGGTATTAAGACTGTGACCATGGTGGTTTTAATCTGTTCAGCATTTACTACCATTAGAAACAAAAACCAGACAACGATTTTCCATCGCACAGTGTCAGAGGAGTCCATACGTAAGGCGGTTGCAGTAGTTATGATGTTCGTAGTTGTTATGTTTACATCCATAATCTTATTGTCTTTGTCCAGCGGAGCTCCTATTTTGGATGTTGTCTTTGAATCGGTCAGTGCAACGGCAACTGTTGGATTAACTAGAAATTTGACATCCAGCCTCAATTTAGTAGGCAAGGTAATAATTATTGTCACAATGTACTTTGGTAGAGTTGGTCCAATTTCACTTGCATTAGCACTGGGAAGCAAGGGACAGAACCAAAACAAAATAACAGAACCTGTTGAAGAAATAAGCATAGGTTAAAGGAGATTTGCTTTATGAAGAAAAATACATACGCAGTATTTGGCCTTGGTAGATACGGTAGAGCAGTGGCTAAGGAACTTGTGGATAATGGCATGGAAGTTATTGCAATTGATGACTCCCAGGTTATTGTAAATGACGCAGCCGCATATCTCCCAATTTGCAAGTGTGCAGATGTTACAGATCCAGAAGTTATTACTCGACTTGGTATTGCTGAGATCGATACAGTTATTATCTGTATGGCAAGTAACCTTGAGGCCAGCGTTATGGCAGTTACTCTTTGCAAGGAAGCAGGAGTTAAGAACGTAATTGCAAAATGTGCCAACGAAATGCAACAGAAGATTTTGCTTCGCGTAGGTGCAGATCAGGTTGTTTTCCCTGAGAATGAGTCAGGTATTCGTCTTGCAAAGAATCTTCTAAGCTCAGGATTTATTGACATGATTTCCTTGTCCAAGGATGTTTCCATGGTAGAAATTGGAGTAAAGGAAGAGTGGGTTGGCAAAAATCTCATTGAGCTTAATCTTCGCAAAAAATACGGAATTAACATTGTTGCACTTAAGAAAAATGGTGCTGTAGATGTGAACATTAACCCAGAGCAGCCTCTTGATTCTGAGACTACTTTGATTGTAATTGCAAACACTGCTAAATTAGCAAAACTTAAGTAATATATTGACTCTAAAGCTGCCCTAAGGGGTGGTTTTTTTGTTACTAAACCATGGTTTAGAGTATGTATCTGTGGTAGGATAGATCTAGAGATAAACATTAACGGAGGAATATAATATGACACAGAAGACACTTGCTGTAATTGGACTTGGTAACATGGGTGGAGGAGTTGCAACCTGCTTGGAATCCAAGGGTTACACAGTTTATGTTTTTGATATCGACGAGGCTAAGCGAAGCACTTTTAAGAACCCCTGCCAGACTGCGGAGGAGGCTGCTAAGAATGCTCAGATTATTATGCTTTCTCTTCCAAATAGCGTAGTTGTTGAAACAACACTTCATGGACTTTCTGAAGAAGCTCTTAAGGACAAGATTGTTCTTGATTTGTCCACATCCTTCCCACTTTCCACAAAATCCCTTTGCGAAGAACTCAAAAAGTATGGCACAGCCTTGCTGGATGCACCACTTCTTGCAGGCCCAGATGAGGCTAAGGCAGGTACACTTACAACCATGGTTGCAGGTGACAAGGCGGCATACGACGCAGTAACTCCACTGCTTTCAGATTATTGCACTGAGTATAACTACGTAGGCGATTCGGGTAACGCTCATACCATGAAGATTATGATGAATTTCACAGGCCTTATGTACACAGTTTTGCTTGGACAGATGTTCCCAATTGCAGAGAAGTCAGGCCTTGACCCAGAGAATCTCTTTAATCTTATGAATAACGATGTGTTTTCCACTTGGATGTATCGTTTTTATGTTCCCAAGATGATCGATCGTTCCTTTACAGAGGCATTTTCACTTAAGCTTGGCTTAAAGGACCTTAAGTACATGAAGGATTTGTGCACAGCTTACGATATTCCAGCATTTACATTGGATGGAGCAATTGACTTGCTTGAGCGTTGCGTTAAAAATGGCAGAGGAGATCGCGATTTCTCTGAGTGCGCTGCAGAGATGTATGACTTGCTTGGACTTCCTTCTAAGCCAGAGATAAAGGAGTAACAAATGGCTGCTAAATATGACGGTTCCGTGCTTGCCCCTGGATTTTATGACTTAAACCAGGATGGAGTAATGGACACCCTTGCCTTTATGTACAAGGGCAAGCATGCACTTTTTATTTCGGACGATGGCAAGCTTCCTTGGGATGTTGAACCTGAGGAGGGTTTTGATGCATATTTTCAGGCAGCTTTTTGCGCAGGTGAGAAGGTTAACCCATGGAATGAGGTTCGTTCCAATTGGGGCAATTACACTTTTTTAGTTGATCGTGATGGCTGTGGTAGATTCGATTCCTTAGGGGACTTTTGTTATCGAGCCTTTGACTTAAATGGCGATGGTGCTCCTGAGGCTGAGTATTATCACCTTTTTCCAGGTGCAGATTGGTGTCCATATTCTAACAAGTTCGTGGTTAACTTTAATGGTGAGCGCGACATGTCTAACATCGACTTTGAGAACTTGACATACGGCGACGAACAGGCATACGACGAGGGTTTTAAGTACATAATGAACGTCCATGGTAGTGGATTCTTTGTTAATTCTTATTCTTTGCACCCAGAGACATCCTGGGAGACTCCCATTGCATGGTACGATTTTGATTGCGATGGCAAGACAAATATGGTAATGCGCGTTGGCGATACAATGCACAACAATAGCATTATTGGTGTAGGTCTCAAGGATGGGTATGACCACTATGCAGGTATTGCCACAGAGTTTGAGTTGGCCATGGAGTTAAATGGGGATACATCCGATCAAAATTGGCATTCTCTGGATATGATGCTTTCCTTTAATAATTACAAAAATCCTACGTTAGATTACACAGGATTTAGGGATCACCTTGACTGCATGAAGCCACTTAAGGGAAGCGAGCCTTTCTATGGCAATATGTTGCCCACAAGAACTGAGGCCTTGAGACAGTATTTACCTTATTTGGATGGTGTAAAAATTGGCCTTGATCATGACAATTGGGATGCTAATTGGTTGATCTTTGACGAGGATGGAGACGACTGTCGTTGGGAGGAAATGTTCTCTAATCATGAGGGTGATGGAGGAGATTCCAACTACAACACATGCCTTCTTTCTGACCATTTGGGAGACCGAACAGAAAAGGATCCTGACAATTCAGGTAAGGGATTACTGTATGTTTCCCCCATGGATGGCAAGATTCACCTTTATAAGGCCAAGTATGGCTGGTGGGAGATTGACTATCTTGCATTATTTAAGGGCAGCACAGACCATCCTTATGTCACAGAAGGTCCTGCTCCAAGTGAGGGAATGGCTTATGTTCGCGTCCGTTATTTTGATAATGACAACGACGGTTTCTTGGATACTTTACGTTACGAAAGTGTAGAGTATGGTAGAGAGGACGAAAGCGCCAAGCTGCTCCGTGAGGTAAGTTTAAAGGATCTTGGAATAGAGGTTCCCAAGCCAGAACTCTTTGATATGCGCACAGAGGCAGAAATCACAGGTTTCAGGGTTCAAAATTGGGATGGCAAGCCATTTACCACAGAGACTTTCGAGGGCTCACCAGCCAAAACTGTATACGACAAGACCAAGGCCTTCTATGTCAATGTTTGTGAAAATATGTGGGCAGGAGCACAGTTGCTTTATGCTTGTGCAGTGCGACATGGACTGAATATTAGGGAAAAATTGGATGTAGACATTAAGACGGATTACACAAGAGATGAGTGTATTAGCATGAAGGTGTATGACGTTCCTGATGGTTATTCTCGTCACTTAAGTGGTAACAACTTGCGCGAGAAGTACCATAACGGCTACTGGCTCCGAGAGAAGGTTTTTGCAGATATTTGCAGTTGCAATAAGCTTGATACTAAACAGCTTCAGCGATTCTACTATGCAGGCAAGTATCAGGAACTTGTGGACTATGTGGATGATGTGTTGAATAAATGTAATTCCGACGAGATTAAGCTTGAAGATTTGCTCGGAAAAACAATCTTAATTGGTCTTACATATTACACCGAAGAAAAAGAGTTTATTGAGCAAAAACAGATTTGGGGAACTGTAATTAAGTCTAGTGAAGAAGGAATTCTAGTTCACCTAAGTAATGGGGAGTACTACGATTTGCCACCTAATTTAACTTCTACCCAAGTTGCAACTCCAGGAGAGTATCGCTTGCGTTCAACGGGTGAGATCGTAGTTAATCCAGATTATTTGACTACGTGGAACGTTGTAAAACATAGTAAGTGAAGTGTAGTGCATGTAGGGGTCATTTGTAGGAGGAATTATGGGTGATTGGAGATTTGTTGTATTTACAATTGCTATGATTTTGGTTGGTGGTTTAGGCGTTCTTCTTATCTACAGGCCTATATTGAAAAAACATAAAGTATATACAAACAATGTGCAAAATTATGATTCTCTCATGAGAAGGTTTGTTTATAAGGTGAGGATGAATCGTCAAGAAATCATTTTGACTCTTGAAATAATGAACGTTCAGGATGAATTGAAGTGTACCTTGGATGTAGCTAACTCAAAGATTATCTTTGTTGACGATGATTTAGGGTATAGGCCACCTATTGGTTATGTTTTTTCAATTGATGAAATGGATGGGTTTTCTATCCTTAGGTTAGAACAGGAACAGACAATCCACTCTAGTAAAGATATTCCACTTAAGTTGAATGCTTTTATGGTAAGAAAACTAAAGGCTGAAATTGTTCCGTATAAAGAGTATGGAATATGAGACTATGAAGAGGATGTTAGGATTTATATTTAATCCTTTGCCGATGCGCCGAGAAAGGAGTAGGAGACTTTATGGATATTCTTATTGAAGTATTGTTTAGCATTATCTTCGAAGGTTCCTTTGAGGTAATGACAAACAAAAAGTTGCCACTTGTTTTAAGAATACTCTGCGGACTTGCTTTCTTTTTAGTGTTTAGCGCAATTCTAGCGATTTTTGTTGTTATTTTTGTTATGGCAACTGAGATAGTGATTAGAATTATTTCTGCTTTATTAATTGCATTAGTTTGCTCAATACCAGTTATAGCAATCATAAGATTATTCAAAAGACAGGATAAGTAATCCTGTTTTTTATTGACCAAAAAGGACCAATATTGTACAATCAATCCGTACCAAAGCGGTAGTAATTAAGGAGATTAAGTATGAGAATTACACAGGAAGCAGATTACGCATTGAGAATATGTACAGCATTGGCTCAGACAGATACACCAGTTGGCGCACCTCGTTTGTCAGAGGAACTTAGCATTCCGCAGAGTTTCACATCTAAGATTTTGCGTAAGCTTATGTTAGCTGGCATTGTTAAGTCCACAAGAGGAGTAAATGGTGGATTCTCTTTAAATATTGCATCTGAAGATTTGTCACTTAAGCAAATTATTGAATCTGTAGATGGAGTTATTGCTATTAGACATTGCCTTTTGCCAGAGCATGTATGTAGTCGCCATCCAAGTAAGCCTAGATGTAAGTTCCATTTAGTTTTTGAAGAGCTTAATAGCATTATTACTAGCCGTTTGGAAATGATCTCCATTGCAGATATGGTAAATGAGGATATTTCAGTTAGCGCGCTTATTGAGAGAATTAGGAAGATTTAATGCTTTGCAGTACAATGTGCTGTGCAAGTGAAAGGACTCAAAATACATGAAACAAACATGGCTTCAAGAGCAGGAAATAGCCCACATACATGGCTGGGATTTCTCCCATATTGCAGGCAGGTGCATTGAATCACCACTGCCTTGGGACTATGTATCAGTTGTCCGTCAGTATGTAACTCCGGATATGAAACTTTTGGATTACGACACAGGCGGAGGAGAAGTCCTTTTATCCATTGGTCATCCACTGCATAATGTAAGCGCCACAGAAGGCTACGAGCCAAACGTAAAGCTTTGCCAGCAAAAGCTTATTCCTATGGGCATTGACTTTAGGCCATGTGACGCCCCAGCAAACATACCCTTTGCAGACGAAACATTTGATGTTGTGATTAACAGACACGGATCATACAGCGTCAAGGAACTTTACAGAATCCTTAAACCAGGTGGCTTGTTCATCACACAGCAAGTTGGTGAAGATAACGACAGGGATTTGGTTGCCAAGGTTTTGCCAAATGTTCAAAAGCCATATCCTGGGCATAATCTTAAGTGCCAGTCACAGGACTTTGTTGATGCAGGATTTGATATTTTAGTTGGTGAGGAAACATTCCAGCCAATGACGTTTTTGGACGTGGGAGCCTTTGTGTGGTTTGCTAGAGTTATTCCATGGGAGTTCCCCGATTTCTCTGTAGAAAAGTGCTACGACAAGCTCTTAGAAATGCAGAAAGAAATAGACACAGAGGGTAAAGTAGAGGGAACTGTACATAGATTCTTAATAGTTGCCAAAAAACGACAATAATATACTTAAAACACTTGTAATACCTTGTAGATTGTGGTAAACCTACAAGGTATTTTTAATAGGAGTTTTTTGTATGAAGAATTTTTATTTAAAACCTAAGTTTTTCGATTGTATCAAAGAGTACAAGTCAGCACAGTTTGTTAAGGATCTTACAGCAGGCCTTATCGTAGCTATTATTGCTCTTCCTTTGTCTATTGCATTGGCACTTGCATCTGGTGTTGAGCCAGCCTGTGGTGTTTATACAGCAATCTTTGCAGGTTTCATCGTTTCCTTGTTGGGCGGTAGCAAAGTACAGATTGCAGGACCTACAGCGGCCTTTGCTACAGTAGTTGCAGGCGTTGTTGCAACACAGGGAATGAATGGCTTGATCATCGCCACAATTTTGGCAGGTCTTTTGCTCATTGTCATGGGCGTGTGCAAGCTTGGTTCTCTCATTAAGTTTATTCCTAAGACAATTACCATTGGTTTCACATCTGGTATTGCAATTACAATTTTGCTTGGTCAGATTAAGGATTTCCTCGGTATTACATATGCCGCTGGTGTAAAGCCTATTGAAGCTATGGAAAAGGTTATGGCTAACATTGAGCACATTTCCACATTTAGCTGGCAGGCCTTGGTGGTTGGTCTTGTTTCCTTGGCTATTTTGATTTTCTACCCCAAGGTAGAGAAGAAGCTTCCACCATCACTCATTGCAGTTGTTGTAGGAGCTCTCTTGGTTAAGTTCGTACCTGGCATGGATGCAGGTGTTTACACAATTAGCGAGCTTTACACTATTCCATCTGGTTTCCCACAGCTCACAATTGGTTCACTTGTAATCACTAAGGAAACAGTTATGGCAGCACTTCCAAGTGCAGTAACTATTGCTGTTTTGGCTGCTATTGAGTCCCTTTTGTCCTGCGTAGTTGCAGATGGCATGGTGGACGATAAGCACAACTCCAATGCTGAGCTTACAGCACAGGGTCTTGGCAATATTATGTCAGTACTCTTTGGCGGTATTCCAGCTACAGGTGCTATTGCTAGAACTGCTGCTAACGTTAAGAATGGTGGTAGAACACCAGTTGCAGGTATGGTTCATGCAGTTGTTCTTTTGTTGGTTCTCTTGTTCTTGATGCCACTTGCTGGCCTTATTCCAATGCCAACTATTGCAGCTATTTTGTTCATCGTTGCATACAACATGAGCGAGTGGCGCAAGTTCCTTGGTGTTTGCAAGAACGAGACTTGGAAGGACATCCTTATTCTTGTTGTAACATTTGTGCTTACAGTTGTATTTGACCTTGTTGTTGCTATTGCAGTTGGCTTGGTTTTGGCACTTGTTCTTGGCAAGATTGATTTCAAGAAAAAGGAAGCATAAGTTTACAAAAAAATATTATATTTTGTCGTTCTTTTTGACCTTTATTCAATGGACAAAAGAAATGCTATGAAATATAATTTATTCATTGATTTGGCTTTTGCATGACTGACGGATTTAGCGAGTTCACGCTGGGGAATGCAAGAGTATAATGCCGACCGTCTGGGCAAGTCAGTTACAAGCTGGTTTGCCCTTTTTGTATGTATAGGAGATTTTAGTATGTATCATTTGAATTGGGATGGATTTAATAATGGCGTCTGGCAGGACGAGATTAATGTAAGAGACTTTATTCAGAAGAATTACAAGGAATACACAGGTGACCACAGCTTCTTGGCTAAGGCTACTGATCGTACTTCTAACCTTATGGACAAGGTTCAGGACCTCTTTAGACAGGAGAGAGCTAAGGGTGGTGTTTTGGACATCGACACAGAGACAGTTTCTTCTCTTGCAGTATTTAAGCCAGGCTATATTGACAAGGATAACGAGTTAATCGTTGGTATGCAGACAGATAGCCCGCTTAAGCGTAGCGTTAACCCATTTGGTGGCATGCGTATGGTTCGTCAGGCATGTGCTGCTTATGGTTATGAGCTTAGCGAAAAGGTTGAGACAACTTTCAAGTTCCGTACAACACATAACGATGGCGTTTTCCGCGCATATACAGACGAAATGAGAGCAGCTCGTAAGTGTCACGTTATTACAGGTTTGCCAGATGCATACGGTAGAGGCCGTATTATTGGCGACTACAGAAGAGTAGCTCTTTATGGTGTAGATAGACTTATTAAGGGCAAAAAGGCTGATAAGAACAACCTTGGCCTTAACAGTGACTTTACTGTAGACAACACTCGTTTGGCAGAGGAACTTTTTCAGCAGATTTCTTTCCTCGAAAAGATGAAGGAAATGGCTAAGAATTACGGTTACGATATTTCTGAGCCTGCTAAGAATGCACACGAGGCTATTCAGTGGACATATTTTGCTTATCTTGCTGCTATTAAGGAGCAGAATGGTGCTGCTATGTCTCTTGGTAGAGTAAGCACTTTCTTTGATATTTATATTGAGAGAGATATTGCTAAGGGCATTTTGACAGAGGAAACTGCACAGGAGCTTATGGATGATTTTGTTATTAAGCTTCGTATTGCAAGACACCTTAGAACTCCTGAGTACAACGAGCTTTTTGGTGGTGACCCAATGTGGATCACAGAGGCACTTGGTGGTATGGGCGAGGACGGACGTAGCCTTGTTACTAAGAGCACATTCCGTATGCTTAACACACTTTATACTTTGGGTTCTTCTCCAGAGCCAAATTTGACAGTTCTCTGGTCAACACAGCTTCCTCAGGGCTTTAAGGATTTCTGTTCCAAGGTTTCTATTGATACAGACTCCATTCAGTATGAGAACGATGATATTATGCGTCCAACATATGGCGATGACTACGCTATTGCATGTTGTGTTTCTGCCATGAAGCTTGGTAAGCAGATGCAGTTCTTTGGCGCAAGATGTAACTTGCCTAAGCTTTTGCTCATTGCTCTTAACGGTGGTTACGACATTTCTAGTGACATCCATATTGGACCTCAGATGGGTGTAATTGAGGGCGATACTCTCGATATCGACAACGTATTGGAGCGCTTTGGTAGATACATTTCATGGCTCATGAAACTTTACGTTAAGACCATGAACGTTATCCATTACATGCATGACAAGTATTGCTATGAAAAGATTCAGATGGCTCTTCACGACACAGATGTTGAGAGATTCATGGCATTTGGTGTAGCAGGCCTTTCTGTAATAGCAGACTCCCTTTCTGCTATTAAGTATGCTAAGGTTCGTCCTATTAAGAATGCAACTGGATTTATTGAGGACTTTGAGGTTGAGGGCCAGTTCCCCAAGTTTGGTAATGACGACGATAGAGTAGACCTTTTCGCTAAGGATATTACTCATAAGGTTATTACAGAGCTTCGCAAGACTCCTGCATACAGAGATGCTATTCATACATTGTCAGTACTTACTATTACATCTAACGTAATGTACGGTAAGAACACAGCAGCAACTCCAGATGGTAGAAAGGCAGGCGAACCCTTCGCACCTGGTGCTAACCCAATGCATAACCGTGAGGAAAATGGTGCTCTTGCATCTCTTAACTCCGTTGCAAAGCTTAGCTATGACGATTGCAGAGATGGTATTTCCAACACATTCTCCATCACTCCCAAGACATTGGGCGCAACAGATGAGGAGAGAATATATAATCTTGTATCTATTTTGGATGGTTACTTTGCTAAAAAAGCTCACCACATTAACATTAACGTTATGAACCGTGAGACTTTGATCAAGGCATATGAGGATCCAGAGGCATATCCAAACCTTACAATTCGTGTTTCTGGATACGCAGTTAACTTCCACAAGCTCTCCAAGGCTCAGCAGCAGGAAGTTATTAGCAGAACATTCCACGAGACCATATGATAAAGGTTCATTCAATTCAATCATTAGGAACATTAGACGGCCCGGGAGTTAGGTTTGTAGCCTTTCTTCAGGGCTGTCCTCTTAGATGCAAATGTTGCCATAACCCTGATACTTGGGCCATGACTGGTGGTAGAGAAGTTTCTTCTCAGGATCTGTTTAAGCAGGTTCTTAGGTACAAGGAATATTTTGGCTCTGATGGAGGCATTACAGTATCTGGAGGAGAACCACTCTTGCAAGCAAAGGATTTAAGAGAACTGTTTTTACTTTGCAAAGAGCATGGAATTAACACATGCTTAGATACATCTGGATGTATTTTGAATGATGATGTTTTATCACTTTTAGAAGTAACTGACAGGGTCCTTTTGGATATCAAATACACAAATGAAGATGATTATCTCGCAAATGTGGGATGTTCCATGACCCCAGTGATTAAGTTCTTAGAAAAGTTGCAGGAGAGAGGTATTACAACTACTCTTCGTCAGGTAATTATTCCTACGCTAAACGATACAGAGGATAATGTTTTGAAACTAAACACTATTCGTGATAGTTATTCTGTCGTGGATAAGGTGGAGCTTCTTGCTTTCCATAAAATGTGCCAGACAAAATACGACACTTTAGGTATTGAATTTCCATTAAAGGATGTGCCTGAACCAACAGGCGAAATCATGTCGAAACTTAAGGGAATATTGTAGTTATTTTGGCTTTTTTGTTTGACATTAGTTCTCTAGAAGTGTTATAAAAAATGTATCTAAACTTTCTTTAACTAAGGAGTAATATGGATATTTTCTCAGTATTTGCCTTATTAGGCGGTTTGGCATTATTCCTCTTCGGAATGCATGTTCTCAGTGAGGGATTAGAGAAGATGGCAGGTGGTAAGATCGAGAAGGTTCTCGGTAAGGCCACATCTAGTAGAGTAACTGCATTGTTACTCGGTGCTGGTGTTACAGCAGCTGTTCAGTCCTCTTCAGCCGTAACAGTTATGTTGGTTGGTTTGGTTAACTCCGGTATCCTTAGTCTTACACAGGCTATTGGCGTTATCATGGGATCCAATATTGGTACAACTATTACTTCTTGGATTCTTTCACTTTCTGGTATTAGTAGCGACCTCTTCATTTTGAAGATGCTTAAGCCTACTAACTTCTCACCAATCATTGCTTTCATTGGTATTGTAATGATCATGGCTTCTAAGAAGCAGAAGCGTAAGGATACAGGTACTATCTTCCTTGGATTTGCAATTCTTATGTATGGTATGTCTATGATGACAACTGCAGTTGCTCCTCTTAAGGATATGCCTGAGTTCACTAATATCCTCGTTGCATTCCAGAACCCATTGCTCGGTGTTTTGGTAGGTACTATTGTAACTGCTGCTATTCAGGCATCTGCAGCTTCAGTAGGTATTTTGCAGGCATTGGCAGTATCTGGTTCCATTACATATGGTGCAGCTATTCCAATTATCATGGGTCAGAATATTGGTACATGTATTTCTGCTCTCATGTCCGCCATCGGTACTAAGAAGAATGCTCGTCGTGTAGCATGTGTACACGTTTTGTTTAACGTAATTGGTACAGTTATTTGCTTAGCAGCTTGGTTAATTGCAGATGCTATCTTTAAGTTTGCAATTACAGATGCACCTGTAACTCCATTTGCAATTGCTGTTATGCACTCCATCTTTAACGTAGTTACAACATTTATGTTGTTCCCATTCGTTAACCTTCTTGAGAAGCTTGCTAAGATGATTGTTAAGGGCAAAAAGGATGAGGAAGTTGACTTTACAGTTCTTGACGAGCGTATTATGGCAGTTCCTCACTTTGCTGTATCTCAAGCATACACAATGACAGAGACAATGTCTAAGATGGCTAGAGAGGCTTTCCTTAAGGCTAAGGATTTGCTTGTTAAGTTTGATGATAACGAGGCAGAGCAGATTTCATCTATGGAGGATCAGCTTGACCACTATGAGTCTAACCTTGGTAAGTATTTAGTTAAGCTTTCTAACTTGAACCTTACACACAATGAGGCTAGACATGTTTCTCTTATGATGAGAACACTTAGTGACTTTGAACGTATTGGTGACCATGCTCAGGGTCTTAAGATTTGTGCTAACAACATGAAGAATAAGGAGCTTTCATTCTCACCAGAGGCATTTGAGGAAATTGAGAATCTTAATGCAATGATGGTAGAGATGCTTGATCTCACAATTCACTCTTTTGCAAGTACAGATTCCGCTGACGCAATTAAGATTGGCCAGATGCAACAGAAGATTGGCATGACATTGGCTAGAATGAAGGATCATCATATTAAGAGACTTCAGAAGGGCAAGTGTACTGTAGAAATGGGCCTTGTACTTATGGAAGTTCTTTCTAGCTACTCCAGCATTTCCGACCACTGTGCCAACGTTGGTATTGCAATCCTTGAAACAAGCATGGGTGTAAATAGACCGACAATTGGTAGGTAACATTGTTACTTAAGTGTGTTGTTAATATAGTAGATATTTAGTAAAATAGTCCTGTACCTAAATGGTACGGGACTTTCTTTTTTAGAGGTTTGTTATGAACAAAAAGTTAAACAAAATTCTTATATTGATTATTATATTGGCTACAGCTTTGGCCATTGTTATTGCATGCGGTGGGGACAAAATTTCAGATGTTACACAGGGTAATCCTACAGGTACACCAACTGCTACCCCAACAGCTGAGCCCACAGCAACTCCAACACCCAGTTTGAGTGATATTTTGCCTCAGCAGACAATTGTTGAGCTGAATGTTCCTACATTTGAAGACATGCCAGACATGTTCTATTTGGGTTCAAACAAGGTATTGGTTACATGGAGACAGTATTCAGGCGATGAGTACTCTGATTATGATACTTTCACATATACTGCTATTTATGATTTTACAACTGGTACATATACACAGGGTCCAGTTATTGAGTATCAGTTTATGTTTGTAGATTCTGATCCAGTATCTGGTAAGGTTTTGGGTAGCAATTATGCTGGCACAATCTTTTACATTATGGATTCCAATTTGAATGTAATCCGTACAATCGAAGTAGAGCAGTATGGTTCTATTTTCAATAGCGATTTTACAAAGTATTACTATACATGTGATGGCTATATTTACGAAGGAGACGTAGCATCAGGTACTATTAGATATGTTGAAGCTCCATATGGCATGAGAGTTAGCTATATCGATTCCTTTGATTTCAAAAGCAACATTGCATACATGGCAGTAAATACATCTCTGTATAAATATGGTACTGCTAACATGATTTTTGATATTGCATCTGGTCAGGTTTTAAGCCTTAATACAGATACTTTTAACAGAACTTTTGCAGGAGAGGCATCTTATTCTGTTACCTACGAGCCAGGTGGATATTCACTTAACAAATATGTAGGTGGTACTAAGTATTCAATTTCACCTATTTCTCTTGAGACAGGTAATTCTGGTTATAGACTTGTTATGGATTCACCATATTTTGCCAGAAATTACACATATAACGAAAATGGCGAAATAGAAGGACCGTTGCAGAATAAGCTTTACAGCATCGAAGACGATAAGCTTATGTGGTGTGATTTCACATCCTTGTATGGCGATAGAATTGTTTATTTCGAGTACATCGAAGATAGCGATATGATTCTTTCCCTTATTGAAAAGGATGGTAAGTATCAGGTTGCTGTATTAAGAGTTGATTTGCTTCAGTTTACAGAGGCTGCATCTGTTACAAAGTCTGAGTATTATAAGGTTGAACAGACAATTATCGAAAACTATCTTGCGGATCTTAAGGTAGAAGAGATTAGCCAGCACTTAGCTGCACTTAGAGTAAGAGCAGATGAGTTAGAGGATAGATTTGGTTTTACAATTCTTATGTCTAACCAGTGTATTAAGCCTTTACAGAATGCAAGTTACACAAATACTTATACAAACACATATATGCAGGAAGGTGAGAGAGATCTCATCGCATTTGCATTAAACGAGCTTGAGCAAATGGCTTCTAAGTATCCAGAGGGATTCTTTGAACAGTTTAAGGATAAGCAGGGCAATGGCGGTGTTTATATTTACCTCATTGGCGGTATTGAGTCCACAAATAATACAATTGCTTATTTCTACAAGGGATCTTATTTCTACAATATTGCAATTGATATTACATACCAGACAGGTATGGAAGGTACATTCTCTCATGAGTTGTGGCACGCTATTGAGGCTAAGATTTCTCAGCACTCCTATGAGTGGCAAGATGGTTGGGATGCTTTGAATCCAGAGGGATTTGAGTATTACGAAACATATA
Organism: Clostridia bacterium; assembly: GCA_017559445.1. Lineage (GTDB taxonomy): Bacteria > Bacillota > Clostridia > RGIG7378 > RGIG7378 > RGIG7378. Next base: position 60,962 of record JAFYSJ010000023.1, on the reverse strand, counting down.
ATTACATTGACAACTATTCTTCTCATTGGACATATTACGACTGGAGCCAAGATGGTATTTACTTTGTAGATGCTTATGCCAAGACTTTTGCCAAGGAGGACAGAGCACGTATTTTCGAAAAGGTAATGGGTGATGTCGCTATGGCAGACCAGTTGATGTTGAATAGTGCAATGAAGGCAAAGATCAAATTTATGTGTGAAGTTATAGATAAGGCCTTTGACACATCTACTTGGGGCGACGAACCACAGTATTGGGAAAGATATAACTGAGTGAACCACGAGCAAGGCTCGTTAGTGAGCCGCTGCGCTAGTATACGCAACTGTGTTGCTAGTGGTTAGTGGTTAACGAAGGAAACATGTTCCTATGCAAAATCGACCATTGGAACATAGTGACAATCACTAAACACTGCAAAGCAAAGCTTTGCGAACCGTGCCTCCCGCGCTTCGGAAGTAGCGGGCGACTTTTGATTACTTTGGGTCGTTCCAAAGTAATGGATAAACACCAAACACTAAACACTAAAAAAATGGAGAGTTTTTATGGCTAAACTTTATTTTAAGTATGGAGCAATGGGCTCATCTAAATCTGCGCAGGCATTGATTACCAAGTTTAACTACGAGGAACGTGGAATGTCTGTATGGCTTATTAAGCCTTCTATTGATAAGAGAGATGCGCAAGTTAAATCTAGAATTGGTTTAGCTGCAGATGTTCATGTAATCGAACCTAATGACGATATTTATGAAGCATATATTGCCCATGGACAAGCTGACGTAGTTATTGCTGACGAGGCACAGTTCTTTACTCCTGAGCAGATTGATCAGCTTAGACTTATTGTTGACGAAAAGAACATAGCTGTTTTGTGCTTTGGGCTTAGAACAGACTTTAGAACAAAGACATTCCCAGGAAGCCATAGACTCCTTGAGGTTGCAGATGCAATAGAGGAGATTAAGACCATGTGTGAATGTGGTTCTAAGGCAATAGTTAATGCTAGAATCGATGGAAATGGACGCATCATAACAGATGGTGACCAGATTTTGTTGGGCGGTAATGACCAATATGTGGCTATGTGCCATAGATGTTGGACACGAAAGATTAAGGAGCAGAATAATGGCTAGAAATTTGATTGATTCTAAGATTGTAGACCAACTTATTGCAGAGGCAAAGGTTGCTATGACTAAGGCATATGTTCCTTATTCAGGATACACAGTAGGAGCAGCTCTTCTTGCAAAGGAAGGAACTATAATTACAGGTTGTAATATCGAAAATGCCGCATATTCACCTACATGTTGTGCAGAGAGAGTAGCTTTCTTTAAGGCAGTTAGCTCTGGCATAAAGGAATTTACAGCAATTGCAGTTTGCGGAGGCAAAGGCGGAGTAATTGCAGATGCATTTCCTCCTTGCGGTGTGTGCAGACAGGTAATGCAGGAGTTCTGTGATCCCGAAAAGTTTGTAATTATCGTAATAAAACCAGACACATACGATGAGTTTTTGCTTAAGGAGTTGCTCCCTTATGGATTTGATAACTCTCACATGTGCTAAAATGATAAAAAATGTTAATATGGTCTCATAATATTTAGTGTTTATTGACAAAGAATTCACAATGGAGTACAGTTAGGGCGTAACTATTTTTATAGTTACGCCCTATAAATATATTAAGGAGTGAACAATATGAAGAAGATTTTATCATTGGTTCTTGCACTTGCTTTGGTTATGTCTACTCTTGCAGTATTCACAGCTTGCGGTGGCGATAATGGAACAGCTGATATGAAGGTTGCTATGGTTACAGACTATGGCGATATCACAGACCAGTCCTTCAACCAGTCTACATATGAGGCATGTAAGGAGTGGTGTGAGGCTAACGAAGTTGATTTTAAGTACTTCAAGCCAGCAGACAATAACACAGACGCACGTGTTGCTTCCGTAGAGCAGGCAATTAACGAGGGTTACAACGTTATCGTTCTCCCAGGTTATGCATTTGCAGGCACTATCGTTAAGGTTCAGGATGATTATCCAGACGTTAAGTTCGTTGCTCTTGACGTAGCAGCTGGTGATATCCTTTCTGAGGCTATTGGTGAGTCCTACACATGGAACCCAGATGATTATGATATTACAAAGTATCTTAAGTCCAACGTATTCTGCGCAGTTTACCAGGAAGAGCTTTCTGGCTTCATGGCTGGTGTATTCGCAGTAGAGCAGGGTTACAAGCACCTTGGTTTCTTGGGCGGCATGGCAGTTCCAGCAGTTATTCGTTTCGGTTATGGTTTCGTTCAGGGCGCTAACTACGCAGCTGAGCAGCTTGGTGTTGATATTAAGATTGAGTACGCATATGGTAACCAGTTCTATGGTGATGACGTTATCACAGCTTACACAGACAACTGGTATCAGAACCTTGGTGTTGAAGTAGTATTCGCTTGCGGCGGTGGTATTTACACATCTGCAGCAGAGTCTGCTAAGAAGACAGGTGGTAAGGTTATCGGTGTTGACGTTGACCAGAAGGCTATTATCGATGGTCTCTATGGCGAGGGTATGACAATTACATCCGCTATGAAGGGTCTCCAGCCAACAGTTAAGTTGTTACTCAACGCTATTGCAGATGGTAAGTGGGATGATTATAAGGGTAAGATCGTTAACCTTGGTCTCGTTTCCGGCACAGATCCAGAAGCTAACTACGTTCAGATTCCTTACAACACAACATTGTGGGATGCAGATTATACACAGGAAGATTACAAGGCACTTGTAAAGGCTATGTTTGATGGAACAGTTACAGTTTCTCCAGACGTAACTAAGGAGCCTACAGTTGGTTCTAGAACTACTGTTAACTACCTCGGAAATATTAAGTAATCTGCCGTTTAGATTGATTAATTAGACTAACTAACAGAGGGACGGCCTATGTGGTCGTCCCTCGCACTTTTTGGGGGCAAAATGAACGATAAGTTCGTAATTGAAATGCAACATATTACTAAGGTTTTCCCAGGTATTGTTGCTAATGATGATATTTCTCTTGGTCTTCGCAAGGGAGAGATTCATGCGCTTTTGGGTGAAAATGGTGCAGGTAAATCTACTCTTATGAGTGTTTTGTTTGGACTTTATCAGCCAGAAGAAGGTAAGATTTTAAAAGATGGCAAAGAGGTTAAGATTAATAACCCTAATGATGCCACAGCACTTGGAATTGGAATGGTTCACCAGCACTTTAAGTTGGTGGAGTGTTTTTCTGTGCTCGACAATATTATTTTAGGCGTAGAGCCAACAAAATTTGGTTTAATTACTAAGAAAGAAGCTAGACGTAAAGTTATGGCTCTTTCTGAAAAGTATCATCTTAGCGTTAATCCTGATGCTAAGATCGAAAATATTACAGTTGGAATGCAACAGCGTGTAGAGATCCTTAAGATGCTTTACCGCGATAACGATATTTTGATATTTGACGAGCCTACTGCGGTTCTGACACCTCAGGAAATTGATGAGCTTATGATCATCATGAGAGAGTTTGCCAACGAGGGTAAGGCTATTTTGTTCATCACTCACAAGCTTAATGAAATTTTGGCAGTAGCTGATAGATGTACAGTTCTCCGCAAGGGCAAGTATATTGGTACAGTAGATGTTAAGGATGCAACAGCAGAGGAACTTTCTGAGATGATGGTTGGACGTAAGGTTCAGCTTCAGGTAGAGAAGTCAGATGCTGTTCCAGGCGATGTGGTTCTTAGTGTTAAGAACATGGTAGTAGCATCTAAGCAACACAAGAATAATGCTGTTAAGAATGTATCCTTTGATGTTCATAAGGGTGAAATTCTCTGTATTGCAGGTATTGATGGCAATGGACAGACAGAACTTGTGTATGCATTGTCAGGCTTAGAGCCAATTGTTTCCGGCAGCATTAAGATGAATGGTGTTGAGCTTTCTAAGCAGTCAATCCGTAAGAGAAACTTGGCAGGTATTAGCCATATTCCAGAGGATAGACATAAGCATGGTCTTGTTCTTGATTACAGTTTGGAACAGAACCTTGTTTTGCAGACATATTTTGAGCCTGAATTCCAAAAGAATGGTTTTATTAAGTTCAATGAAGTTCGCCATTATTCTGAGAAATTGATTGATCAGTATGACATTAGATCTGGTCAGGGTTCCATTACTACAGCTAGATCCATGTCTGGTGGTAACCAGCAGAAGGCTATTATTGCTAGAGAAATCGATAGAGATACAGAACTTCTTATTTCAGTACAGCCAACAAGAGGTCTTGACGTAGGTGCCATTGAGCAGGTTCATAGACAGCTTGTTGCACAGCGTGACTCAGGCAAAGCAGTATTGCTTGTTTCTCTCGAACTTGATGAGGTTATGTCTGTTGCTGATAGAATCCTTGTTATGTTCGAAGGCGAAATCGTAGGAGAACTTAATCCTAAGACATGTTCTGTACAGGAACTCGGCCTCTACATGGCAGGTGCAAAGAGAGATGATATGAATGGAGGAGAGAAATAATGAAGAAAAAATTCAAACTTGATTCTCCAGGAATGCAGACATTTCTTGCATCTGTAGTAGCAATTATTGCAGGTTTAGTTGTTGGATTTATCGTTTTACTTTGTATTAATCCAGCAGGTGCTCCTAAGGCTATTTTAACTATCCTTAAGAACTACCTTAATTTCACTAGACCAAACCTTATTCTCAAGAATATTGGTGGTACTTTAGTTAGAACAGCTCCATTGATCATGACTTCCTTGGCAGTAACTTTTGCTTACAAGGTTGGTATGTTTAATATTGGTGTTGCCGGACAGTACACAATCGGTATTGGATGCTGCATGTGGGCTGCTCTTGCTTGGGATTGGCCCTGGTACCTTTGCCTTTTGTTTGCAGTTGTAGGTGGTATGGTTTGGGGTGCTATAGCTGGATTCCTTAAGTCAGTATTTAATGTTAACGAAGTTATTTCAGGCATCATGCTTAACTGGATTTCTTTGTATATTGTTAACATTTGGCTTAACAATGACTTGACTAAAGAAACTGTTAGCCCAGGTACACTTCAGCTTCATAATTACGCAAAACAGGGTATGATTCCAACTCTTGGACTTGATAAGGTTCTTAATAACGAGTACTTTGGACCATCTATCTTTGTGGCAATCATAGTTGCAATTATCATTAACATTGTACTGAATAAGACAGTTTTTGGTTACGAGCTTAAGGCAACTGGTGGAAACAAGCATGCAGCTAAATACAGTGGTATGAATGATTACAGAAATATCATTTTGACATTGGCTATTTCTGGTGCTTTGGCAGGTCTTGGTGCTGGTCTTTATTATTTGACTGGTATTGAACAGTGGGAAACATCTGCATCTTCATTGCCAGCCATGGGATTTGACGGAATTGTAGCTGCTTTCTTAGGTGGACTTAACCCAATTGGTGTTATTTTCTCATCTTATTTCATTAAGCATATTTCCATTGGCGGAACTATGATTGACCTTAACGTTTATAGTTCTGATATTTCAGGTTTGATTGTTGCTATTATTATTTATTTCAGCGCATTCACAATGATTGTTAGGATGGTTCTTAAACGTCTCAAGGAACGTAAGGCAGAAAGGGGAGAAAAGCAATGATTTTATTGATTCAGTATACTTTAATCTATGCTTCTTGCCTTATTTTGGTAGCCCTTGGTGGTATGTTCTCAGAACATAGTGGTGTTATTAACATTGGTCTTGAGGGTATCATGGTTATCGGTGCTCTTGGAGGAGCTCTTACCATGATGTATATGCCAGAAGGTGTATCACCATTTTTGATTGTGGTGCTGACAGTTCTGATGGCGGCCTTGGCAGGACTTGCGTTCTCAATGTTATTGTCCGTTGCGGCCATTAACTTTAAGGCAGACCAGACTTTGGTTGGAACTGCTATGAATATTTTGGCCACAGCAGTTGCAGCTGTTGTAGTAAAGGCTATTAACACAACTGCATCTCACGGTGATAACGTTTCTGCTATTGTAAGATATATAGAAGAACATGAAGCCTTTATCGTAAGATGGAACCTTGGAGAAAAGTCATTCTTCGAATTTAACTGGTTCTTTGTAATTACAATTGTTGCATTAATCGTTTCTGCAGTTATTCTTTATAAGACAAAGTTCGGTCTTAGACTTTACGCATGCGGTGAGCATCCACAGGCAGCAGACGCAGCAGGTGTTAACGTTGCTAAGATGAGATACTCTGGTGTTATGATCTCCGGTGTATTGGGCGGTATCGGTGGACTTGTATACATTGCATCTGCTAACTCAAGCTGGGACTTTAAGTATGGAGTAGCTGGTGCAGGTTTCTTGGCATTGGCAGTTATGATCTTTGGTGAATGGAAGCCATGGAAGATTGCTGGAGCAGCCATTATTTTTGGTTTGTTCAGGGCACTTTCTAACGTTTATACAGCATTCCCACTTCTCATGGAGCTCAACATTCCAAGTAACGTTTATAATATGTTGCCATACATTATTTCACTTTTGGTATTGGCATTTACATCTAAATCTTCTCGTGCTCCTAAGGCGGAGGGAATACCCTTTGAAAAAGGCCAGAGATAATGTGATTTTATACAAAATTGGTCCGGTTTTAACCGGGCCTTTTTTATGTTAATGGATATTGCTTTTAGATGACAATTAGTGTATTATTTGGATGCTATCGTGAGATAGTAGGGCCAACGTGCAGATGTTAGCAATATGTCTGCCTATGGCAGGCATTATATTTTTAGAAAGAGGTTATATACAAAATGGCAGAACTTAATCTTAACAAGTATGGTATTTGCGGCACAACAGAGATTGTACATAATCCTTCCTACGAGACATTGTTCGTAGAAGAGACAAAGCCTGAGCTTGAGGGCTATGAGAAGGGTCAGGTTTCTGAGCTTGGTGCTGTTAACGTTATGACAGGTGTTTACACAGGTCGTTCCCCTAAGGATAAGTACATCGTTATGGACGAGACATCCAAGGATACAGTATGGTGGACATCCGATGAGTACAAGAATGACAACCACCCAATTTCCACAGAGACATGGAACGTTCTTAAGGATTTGGCAGTTAAGGAGCTTTCTGGTAAGAGACTCTTCGTTGTAGATGCATTCTGCGGCGCAAACAAGGATACACGTATGGCTATCCGTTTCATCGTAAACGTAGCATGGCAGGCACACTTCGTTAAGAACATGTTCATCGTTCCTACAGCAGAGGAGCTTGAGACATTCGAGCCTGACTTCATTGTTTACAATGCATCTAAGGCAAAGGTTGAGAATTACAAGGAGCTTGGTCTTAACTCTGAGACAGCAGTTGCTTTCAACCTTACATCTCGTGAGCAGGTTATTCTTAACACATGGTACGGCGGTGAGATGAAGAAGGGTATGTTCTCCATGATGAACTACTTCTTGCCTCTTAAGGGTATTGCTTCCATGCACTGCTCCGCTAACACAGATATGAACGGTGAGAACACAGCTATCTTCTTTGGTCTCTCCGGTACAGGTAAGACAACACTTTCCACAGATCCTAAGCGTCTTCTTATTGGTGATGACGAGCACGGATGGGATGACAACGGCGTATTCAACTTCGAGGGTGGATGCTACGCTAAGGTTATCAACCTTGATAAGGATTCTGAGCCAGATATCTTCAATGCAATTAAGCGCAACGCTCTTCTTGAGAACGTTACTCTTGATGCAGAGGGTGTGATTGACTTCAACGACAAGAGCGTTACAGAGAACACACGTGTTTCTTACCCAATCAACCACATCAACAACATCGTAACTCCTGTATCTTCTGCACCTGCAGCTAAGAACGTTATCTTCCTTTCTGCAGACGCTTTCGGAGTTCTTCCTCCAGTTTCTATCTTGACACCAGAGCAGACAAAGTACTACTTCCTCTCCGGTTTCACAGCTAAGCTTGCTGGTACAGAGCGCGGCATCACAGAGCCTACACCAACATTCTCTGCATGCTTCGGTCAGGCATTCCTTGAGCTTCACCCAACAAAGTATGCTGAGGAGCTCGTTAAGAAGATGGAGCAGTCCGGCGCTAAGGCTTACCTTGTAAACACAGGTTGGAACGGCACAGGCAAGCGTATCTCCATTCGCGATACACGTGGTATCATCGACGCAATCTTGAATGGCGACATCAACAACGCTCCTACAAAGAAGATTCCTCACTTCGATTTCGAGGTACCAACAGAGCTTAACGGCGTTGATACAAAGATTCTTGATCCTCGTGATACATATGCTGATGCTTCCCAGTGGGAGACAAAGGCTCAGGATCTTGCATCCAGATTCGTTAAGAACTTTGCTAAGTATGAGGGCAATGATGCTGGTAAGGCACTCGTTGCTGCAGGCCCAAAGGCTTAATTTAGCAACAGCTTAATATGCTAATTGATAGAGCTCGGCAATGCGCCGAGCTCTATTGTTTAATTTTAATAAGATTGACAACCCACTTTTACAATGATAATATAACAGCGTTGTTTAGAGATTTTTTGGAAGAGTGGTCGTTTGGCCACTCTTTCGTTATTATTTCGGAGGTTTTATGGCACTTGGCAGAGCTAAGATTGTAGAAGCTATTACTGAGATGGTTACAGCAGTGCTTTCTAACACCGATGTTGAGTTGATCGCTGTTGAGACTGGTAGAGAGAACGACATGAGATACTATCGTATTGTCGTTGATCGCAAGGGCGGCGTTGACATGAACACAATTGGTGATTTGAGTCACGAGTTTGATGGTGGATTGGACACAATTGATATGCCCGATGAACCATACAATTTGGAGGTTTGCTCCCCAGGATTTGATAGACCCTTGACTACAGATAGGGACTATGAGAGATATGAGGGAGAGGACGTAGAGGTTAAGCTTGTTACCCCTGTTAATAAGAAGAATAAGTATGAGGGTAAGCTTGTATCTAAGACAGCAGATAAGTTAATAATCTCTGTTAAGGATGTAACCTTAGAGTTTGATTTTGAAAATGTAAAACAGGTTAAGAGAACCGTGATTTTTTAGTGGAGGTATATATGGGAAACGATTTGATTAATGCAATTGAATTAATGTGTAGAGACAAGGGCCTTGAGAAGGAAGTTCTTGTAGAGGCTATTGAATCTGCACTTACTACAGCTTATAAGAAGTATTTTGAGTCTGACGAGAACATTCGCGCTTTCCTCAACATGGAGACTGGTGAGATTGGCATCGTAGTACGTAAGAAGACTTTCATCGAGTCTGATTCTTTCAGCGGTCACATTACAGTTGATGATGAGAGATCCATCGATCATAACGAGGATATCAGCGAGGAGTCCGAGGAGATTGTTAAGGCTCCAAGCCAGTTCCAGAGAATTGCAGCTCAGACAGCTAAGCAGATTCTCGTTCAGAAGATTAAGGAAGCTGAGAGAGATAACATTTATAAGCTTAACAAGGATAAGAAGGACCAGCTCGTTACAGGCGTTATCCACAAGATTGACCGTAACAACTGTATCGTAGGCATTGGCAAGACAGAGGCAGTTCTTCCTCTTGCAGAGCAGATGCCTGGTGAGAAGTATTATGTAAGCCAGCATCTTAAGCTTTATGTTGTAGACGTTAAGGATTCCACTAAGTCCGGTCCTCAGATTGTTGTTTCTAGAACACATCCTGGTCTTATTCGCAGACTCTTTGAGCTTGAGGTACCAGAGATTAAGACAGGTACAGTTGAGCTTCTTAACATTGCTAGAGAGGCTGGTTCTCGTACTAAGATTGCTGTTAATGCAGTTATGGCTGGTGTTGATCCAGTTGGTTCTTGCGTAGGACAGAGAGGCGCTAGAGTTCAGAACATCACAAACGAGCTTGGTAATGAGAAGATTGACATCGTTGTATGGAGCGCAGATCCAGCAGAGTTTATCTCCAACGCACTTAGCCCTTCTAAGGTTTCTAAGGTTGATATCAACCCAGATGAGAAGGCAGCTAAAGTTGTAGTTCCAGATTCTCAGCTTTCCCTTGCAATTGGTAAGGAAGGTCAGAATGCTAGACTTGCTGTTAAGCTCACAGGCTGGAAGATCGACATTAAGAGCGAGAGCCAGTACGCACAGGAGATGGCAAACGAGCTCTTTAACGTAGTTGAGGAGACAGAGAATACAGATGAGCAGTAATCCAAAGAATTACAGAATGTGTGTTGTTTGTCGCAAGATGCATCCCAAGCAGGACCTGTATAGAATCTGCAGAGATGAAAGCAACACCCCTTTTGTGGACTATTTGTTCAAGGTAGAGGGACGAGGCGCATATGTATGTAAGAATGCAGAGTGCATCGCAACCCTGGGAAACAAAAAGAAGGTTTCTAAGTCACTGGGAGGAACACTTCCTCAGGAATTAATCGACCAGATGATTAAGGAAACAGGTACTATTTAAGGAGAAATAATGGAGTTTAGAGAGATTAAAATCAACGATTTGTCAAAGGAATTAAACATTCCTAGCAAGACTCTTATCGAAAAGTGTAACGAAATCGGCATTGAGGCTAAGAACTTCATGAAGGTTTTGTCTGCAGATGAGGTTAAGAAGCTTTGCTCATATGTAAATATGGGTGGAGATAAGCCTGCTGAGTCTTCTCAGCCTAAGGCACAGGCTCCTGTTAACAAGGCACCTGCTGCTAAGCCACAGCAGCCTAAGCCTGTTCACAGCCAGGATGGTGATGATCAGGGCGCTAAGAGACATAGACCTTCTAACAGAGGTGAGTATACACAGATTACTACTCCTCAGAAGAAGACTCGTGACGTAAAGCCAGGTTCCGAGGTTCGCTCAGATCGTGAGCGCAACAATGATAACAGACCTCAGGGACAGGGTCAGCAGAGACCTTACAACAGAGATAGAGATGGTCAGAATGGCGGTTTCAATAGAGACGGTCAGCAGAGACCATACAATAGAGACAGAGATGGTCAGAATGGCGGCTATAACAGAGATGGCCAGCAGAGACCATATAACAGAGACAGAGATGGTCAGGGTGGCGGCTACAACAGAGATGGACAGCAGAGACCATATAATAGAGACGGCCAGGGTGGCGGTTTCAACAGAGACGGTCAGAGACCTTTCAACAAGGATGGTCAGAAGCCTTATGGCAACAAGCCTCAGTTCGACAGACCTAAGAACGACAATTACTCTCCCTTTGCAGATAAGGATTCTGATGATGATTACAAGACAAAGGGTAAGTCTCCAGCTAAGCCAAAGCCAAAGAAGCCTGCTGAAGGTTTCATGCCTGCAAAACCTAATGCAAGACGTGACTCCTCAAAGGATTCTGCTAAGTCTGGAGCAAAGGATCAGAACAAGGAGAGAGAGCGTTCTCGTAACTTGAGTAACGATGCAAGATTTGATAAGAATCGTATGCTCAATTACTCTGGTAGTGAGATTGAAGATTTGGATATGGATAACTTCTTCACAGGAGGCAAGACATACAAGGCTCCTAAGAAGGAAAAGTACATTCCACCAAAGGCTGTTCTCACAAAGATTACAATTGCAGATACTATCTCCGTAAAGGAGCTTGCTGAGGCTCTTAAGAAAACTTCTGCAGACGTTATTAAGAGACTTATGCTCATGGGTTCTGTTGTTAGCGTTAATCAGGAGATTGACTTTGATACAGCATCCCTTATTGCTATGGAGTATGGCGTAACTGTAGAGAAGGCACAGATTGTTACAGCTGAGGATATTTTGTTCAACGACGAGGAGCCAGAGGATGATTCCAACATGGTTGCACGTCCACCAGTTGTTGTAGTTATGGGTCACGTTGACCATGGTAAGACATCCCTTTTGGATGCTATCCGTAGCACATCTGTTACAACAGGTGAGGCTGGTGGTATTACACAGCACATCGGTGCTTCTGTAGTACAGGTAAACGGCAGAACAGTTACATTCTTGGATACACCAGGTCACGAGGCTTTCACATCCATGAGACTTCGTGGTGCTATGGTAACAGATATTGCTATCTTAGTAGTTGCAGCTGACGACGGTGTTATGCCACAGACAGTTGAAGCTATTAACCATGCTCGTGCAGCTAACGTTACAATCGTAGTTGCTATTAACAAGATCGATAAGCCTACAGCAGATCCAGATCGCGTTAAGAGAGAGCTCGCTAACTATGGCGTTGTTTCTGAGGAGTGGGGTGGTGACATCACTATGATCCCAGTATCCGCTAAGACAGGCGAAGGTATTAACGACTTGCTTGAGCTCATGTTGCTCACAGCAGATATGCAGGAGCTTAAGGCAGATCCTACAGCTCAGGCAAAGGGTACAGTTATCGAGGCACGTCTTGATAAGAACAAGGGTGCTGTTGCTACAATGCTTGTTCAGAGAGGTACTCTTAAGTCCGGTGACTCCATCGTTTCTGGTACAACAATGGGACGTATCCGTGTTATGACAGATGACAAGGGTAAGCGTATTAAGGAGGCAGGTCCTTCTACTCCTGTTGAGATTCTCGGTCTTGCTGAGATTCCAGAGGCTGGTGAGTTGTTCTACGTAATCGACGACGAAAAGGTTGCAAGACAGCTTGTTGAGCGTCGTAAGGAAGAAAAGCAGCAGGAGGCTTACAGAAAGTCCATGCCAACTGTTTCTTTGGATGCTTTGTTTAACCAGATTCAGGCTGGTGAGATGAAGGAGCTTAACCTTATTGTTAAGGCTGACGTACAGGGTTCTGTTGAGGCTGTTAAGCAGTCCTTGGAGAAGATTTCCAATGACGAGGTTAAGGTTAAGGTTATCCACGGTGCTGTTGGTGCTGTTAACGAGTCCGACGTTAACTTGGCTAAGTTGTCCAATGCTATTATCATTGGATTTAACGTAAGACCTGGTTTGAACGTTATGGATGTTGCTAAGGAGAACGGCGTAGACGTTAGACTTTACAGAGTTATTTACCAGGCTATTGATGATGTTGAGGCTGCTATGAAGGGTCTTTTGGCTCCTACATTCCAGGAAGTTATCCATGGTCATGCAGAGGTTCGTCAGCTCTTCAAGATTTCCGGCGTTGGTACAATCGGTGGATGTATGGTTAAGGACGGAAAGATTGTTCGTAACTGCGAGGTTCGTCTTGTTAGAGATGGTATCGTAGTATACGAGGGCAAGATGGAGACTTTGCGTAGATTCAAGGATGACGTTAAGGAAGTTGCAGCAGGCTACGAGTGTGGTATCCAGCTTGAGAAGTTTAACGACGTTAAGGAAGGCGATATCATTGAGGCCTTCACTATGGAAGAGGTTGCCAGATAATGTCAGATAGAATTGTTAGAATCTCCGAGGAGATTAAGAGAGCTTTATCCGTTATTTTGCAGGGTAGCATTAAGGATCCACGCATGCCAAAGTTCGTAACTGTTATGCGTGTAGATGTAACTCGTGACCTTAAGTATGCTAAGGTATACATTAGCGTTATGGGTTCCCAGGAGGACAAGAAGAATTGCCTCATTTGCCTTAAGAATGCAACAGGTTTTATTAGAAGAGAGATTGGCCGCAAGGTTATTATTCGCTCCATTCCTGAGTTGACATTCGTTATTGATGACTCTGTAGATTACGGCTTTAAGATTGATAAAATTCTTAATGAGATCAAGGAGAAAGATAATGGAGAGACAAATTAAGATTGATTTGTTTGCTACCATAGAGAAGAGATTGAGCACAGCAAGTAAAATTGCTGTGCTTTGTCACGCTTATGGAGATGGTGATTGTTACGGCTCTGCTTTGGCCTTACAATCTGCCGTATCTAGGGTTTATGGACAAAACTTGACATGCTGCACCTTGATTTCTCAGGAGGCTGTAGGCTCAAAATATAGCTTCATGCCAGGTATTGAAAATATTAAGGTTTGGCCAGATGGACAGGACAAGTATGATCTTGTTTTGACTGTAGACACAGCATCTACACAGCTTTTGGGCTCTAGAGTTCAGCTTTTGGATGGTGCATATGTTATTTCATTTGACCACCACAGCTCTTTCACTGCATACGCAGATGTTGATGTGCGTGAGCCCCACTATGGTGCTTGTGCAGAGCTTGTGTATGAGTTCATCTGTCATATTGCAGGTGAGCCAACAGCAGAGGAGGCAGTTTGTCTTTACACAGCCATTAGCTCAGATACAGGCGGACTTTCACAGAAGAATACAACTCCTAATTCCATGATGGTTTCTGCTAAGCTTTGTGAATATGACTCAGTTAAGGTGGACGATATTTCTTTTAGACTCTTTAAGTCATCTTCCTTTGCTAGAAATCAGGTAATTGGACATTGCCTTTCTAATGAAAAGCAGTATGCAGGTGGCAAGATTTGTACATCTTATATTACACGCCAACTTTTGGACGAAACTGGATGTACAGATAGCGAAACAGATGGCATTGTAAGCCTTGTTTTTGCTACAGAAGGTTGCGAAATTGCCATTTTGGCTAAGGAAACATTGGATGGCCCCACAAAGTGTAGCTTGAGAAGTAAGGAAGCCAATGTGGCTCAGGTTGCAGCACATTTTGGTGGTGGCGGACATATTAACGCAGCTGGTTGCAGAGTAGATGCAGATGCAGAATCTGCAGCACATATTGTGGCCACATATATTATTGAAAATGGACTCATTTAACGGATATATTTACATGCTTAAGCCTGCAAATATGACCTCTTTTGACTTGGTCAACTACGTTCGCAGGAGACTTTCTACTAAAAAGGTTGGACATACAGGCACTCTGGATCCTAATGCCATGGGTGTTATGGTTCTATGCCTTGGACGTGGAACTAAGGCTATCCCTTACTTTGAGTACGATTCAAAATCCTATAGGGCAGAGATGCTCCTGGGAGTTGCTACAGACACATACGATACAGATGGACAAGTTATAGAGGCTAAGCCATGTGAAGCAACAGATGATGAAATTATTGCAGCAGTTGAGTCTTTTTGTGGTGACATAGATCAGGTACCACCTATGTATTCTGCCATTAAAATCGATGGTCAGAAGATGTACGATGTGGCACGTAGAGGTGAAACAGTGGATTTGCCTGCAAGAAAGGTTAAGATCCACAGTATTTCTGTAAATAGCATTACAAGAGATGGTGACCATGTTCGAGTTCTCTTTGATGTAGAGGTTTCCAAGGGCACATATATTCGTTCACTTTGTTACGATATTGGCAAAAAGCTTGGTTGTCCAGCGTGTATGTCATACCTTTATCGCACATCCTGTGGTGCTGTTATGGGCAACATGTGTGTAAGTTTAACTCAATTCGAAAAAGCATTGGAAGATGGCACAGTAGATCAGATGATTTTGCCAACTGACCATATTTTCCATGTTTATCCAGAGGTCCATTTAAGTGGAAAGAATCTTGCTAAGGCATCTAATGGTGTTGCAATTAAGGTTGATTTGCCAGACGGACTTTACAGAGTGTACAGCGACATATTTATGGGACCTGGCCGAGTAATTGACAACATGCTTAAGCTGGAAAAGAGGTTTGATACATGATCGTACTTCACCAGTTAATATATTCTCAACAAAAGAGATGTGCATGTATTGGCTGTTTCGATGGAATACATATTGGTCACAGGGAGATTATCTCCAAAGCAATAGAATATTCTAAAGAAAATGATTGTCTTTCTATGGTTTATACATTTTCGCCCTTTAAGGAAGCGACTCTCCTCATGACAGAGGATCAAAAGATTAGCCAGTTAGAAGAACTTGGCGTAGACCAGTACTACTGCAGAAACTTTACTCCAGAGTTTGCTGGGATGGCTCCAGAGGACTTTGTTAAATACCTTAAGGATGCAAACATTTCTTGTGTTGTTGTTGGCCAGGATTTTACATTCGGTAAGGGTGGAATGGCCACATCCCAGGACCTTGAGGCAATGTGTCGTGCAGAAGGAATGGAAGCAATTGTTGTTCCTCTTGTAACTAGAGATGGTAGCAAGGTTAGCAGTACGGTTATTCGCGATGCCATGAGCCGTGGAGATATCCAAACAGCTAAGGATTTAATGGGAGGTTCATATGGCAAATAAGTTATTACTTCACATTTGTTGTGGACCATGTTCCATGTATCCTTTGGCTCAGCTTATTCCACAGTTTGAGGCAGAAAACATAACAGGACTTTACCATAACCCAAATATTCACCCAATTGAGGAGTTTGTTAGACGCAAAGAAAACGCTCAATTGGCATGTGATCACTATGGAATAGCCTTGGTTACCACAGAGGATTTTCTCCAGGATAAGTGGGCAAAATATGGCCCAGAGGAGAACAAACTTCGCTGCAGAATGTGCTATGACTTGCGCCTAGAATATGCGGCTAAGTATGCCAAGGAAAATGGATACGATGCATTTACAACAACATTGCTTGTTAGCCTTTGGCAAGACCATGATTACATTATCCAAAAGTGTCAGCAATTGGCACAAAAATATGGAATAACATTCCATTACGAGGATTTTAGACTTGGTTATCGTCAGGGACAACAAATGGCAAAGGATATTGGCCTTTATAGACAGCGTTTTTGTGGTTGTATGTGGAGTGCACCAGATGAGCTTAGGGAAAAGCTTTTAGCTAACTATAACGGCAAAGTATAAAAACTTAATATGTACACAGAATAGTAGTCCAAGAACATATTTGAGGACTACTTTTTTTATGAAGACAATAATTCTCGCAGGTGGAGAAGGAACACGACTTAGACCATTAACTAGCAATTTACCAAAGCCTATGATTAGGATTTTGGATAAGCCTTTGTTGGAGTGGACCATAAGGAGCCTTAGGGAACAGGGTATCCGCCAGGTGACTATTGCCTTGAGGTACATGGGAAATGTGATTTCAGACTATTTTGGAGATGGATCTGCTTTTGACATGGACATATCCTATTTTATAGAAGATGAAGATATTGGAACTGCTGGATGTGTTGCCAAAATAATGGAAGGAGTTCAAGAGGATTGCCTCGTTTTGTGTGGAGATGCACTGACAGATGTGGAATACACAAAAGTTGTGGACCATCTGGCAAAATCTAAGGCAGATGCTGTTATTGCTGTGACAAAATCCAGCGACCCCACTAGATTTGGCTGTGTAAACATGGATAGACATGGAGATATAAAGGGGTTTACAGAAAAGCCATGCTGGGGAATGGTTGAATCCACCACTATTAACACAGGAATATATGTGCTGTCACCAAAGGCTGTGGACATGATCCCTAAGGGAGAGGCCGTGGACTTTGGAAGTCAGTTTTTTCCTGCCATTATTACTGCAGGTGCCAAGGTTTCGGGCTACAAGTTTAACAGCTACTGGAGAGATATTGGAGACCCTGAGTCATATTTGGAGGGAGTACAGGATGCAATTTCTGGAAAACTCTATTTGACAGGCAAGGCTCAAAGTCACGAGAACAAAGATGGTGTAAAAATTACACCTCCCGTATTTATTGGTGAAAATGTTTCTATTGGTGTAGGTGCAGAAATAGGGCCTAATACGTGTTTAGCAGGGGATATTGAGATAAAAGAAAACACTAAAATATCTAACTCCATGGTGGATATGGGCGTTGCCATATTAGAAAACACGAAAATAGATGGTGCATGTATATGCAAGGATGCCTTGATTGGGGCAAATTGCAACATAAACTACGGAGTTTGCATTGGAGAAGGTTCCCACATTGGAGATAACGTAATAATCACAGAAAATGTAAGAATCTGGCCCGCTCATTATATGGAAAATGAGTCTGTAATAAAGCATTCCGTATATGACCCCAGCTGTAGCGCCTTGATAGATTGGCGTTTAGGTGAAATATTTGGAGATATTTCCTCTCAGACAGTGGTGGAAATAGGTACTAGGATTGGTCAAGCACTAGGCTTTGGTATGGAGGACGGAGTAGTAGCCTTGGGAACAGATGGCTCTAGGGAGGGCAATTTGTTGGCAGATGCTGTGGCAATTGGAATCAGGGGTATGGGTATTTCTGTGATTAAGGTTGCAGGTGGAATAATGCCAGCCTTTAGACATGCAGTAGACGGAAGTCCCGCAGCATTAGGATTTTACGCACATAGGAGTAAGGGCGATGGGATTAAGTTTGTAATTTTGGACCACAAGGGCAAGAGACTTATAACTTCTCAAGTGAGAAAAATTAGCCAAGCTTACAAGATTAACGATTTTGAGTCTAAGATTTGCCATGTGGCAGGTCAATCTGTGACTGTAAACGATGCAGAAGGTAGATATTTAGGTAAGCTTCTACGAAGTATTGGTACAGGACTTAACCTAGCCCCATTTGGAATATTAGCTCTTTCACATAACCCGGGTATTGCAATTCACATGTCTAGCATAATCAGGGGACTGGGTATAAAGTGCATTCCAATCTTGCTTGGCGAGCAGGATGGAATAGAGGCAGTTCAAGATAGGTTGAGTTACCACCATGGTGCAATGGCCATGTATTTTGGCGAAAAGGGCGAGAATGTTACATTGGTTACAAGCTCTGGCAGAGTCATTGATCCTGAGAGACTGAGACTTCTTTATTCATACACATTGAGAGACCAGTTCAATGGGGATTTTCCAGTTTGTGAAAACAGTAGTTTCCTTTACACAAAGATAAAAAATCTAAGACTTCTATACACCTCTAGCGACCTGTGTGATAGAGAGAATTTAGTAAATGATTTAATGGACCAGGAATGGCTTTCGGATGGACTCCTTTTGACCATGAGGCTACTTGCGTATGCAAAAAGAATTGGCTCGACCATAGACAAGCTGGACGAAGCATTAAAGGAGACAACCATAAAGCAAGTTGAATTGCCAGTAAAATCCAAGGCAGATTTGGTGGAAAAGATGTCTAAGTGGCACGAACTTAAGCCTGGCATTAAGGGTAAGTTCATAAGGCACAAGAACGGATGGGCATATATTTGCGCAGATGACTACAGGAACATTGTGAGAATAACAGCAGAGGCAATGTCAGCAGAAATAGCAGACCAGATTATTTTAGAATGTGCAGAGCATTTGGAATAGTGTAATTAACCAGCCCAAAGGCAAATAAAATATACAAAAACTAAGGAGTAACTTTGTATAACTTAGGAACAGCTATTTCTTATTTGCCTTTAGCAGAGCTGTCTGTATCTCCACGTATTGCTGCCACCAAAAACGCCATGATCATATATGGTCACAAGGGCGTTATAAAATATTCGAATCAAGAAATATGGATAAACACATGTCTTTGCCCTCTTGTTATTTGTGGTAGAAAGCTTAGAGTGACTAAAATAGATGGAGTATCTGTGACTATTGTTGGCGTCATATGTTCCATAGCCTTTAAGGAGAGCCTCAAATGAGTACTTCTCTGTGGAATTTTGTATGTGGATTTGCTAAAATGACCGTAGAAGGACAACAATGTAACAGGTTTATTCGCATTTGTTGTGCCAGAGATATTTGCCTTATTAACCTGAAATTTGACGCGGATTCTATCTCTTTTGATGTGGACCACGGCATGGTTAAAGAGATACAAAGTATTGCTACTAAATGCAATTGCCACATTAAGTCAGTGACATTGCATGGTAGACCTGTTGTATATAAGGCTGTTGTTAGATCCTTGGGATTGTTACTGGGCGTACTTGTAAGCATGGCCATGTTTTTCTTGGGCACATCTTTTATTACCAAGATTGAAGTTCAAGGGAATGATTCCATTGCCATAGGTGATTTGCTGGAGTATTTGGAGACGCAGGGTATATACATTGGCGCAATAAAGTACGGTATATCTGACGAGCATGTATCTAATCAGCTTTTATTGGCGGATTCTAGGATTTCATGGGCAGAGTTTGACGTACAAGGTACAGTTGCTACCCTTAAGATATCCGAGGCTAACTATATTTCTAGTCGTCCAAATGGCGAAATTTGTGATATTGTGGCGGCAAGAGATGGTTATATAGTTGGAATAACCTGCCTATCTGGACATTCGTTAGTCAAGGTTGGACGTGCAGTTTCGGCAGGCGAAATTTTAGTTTCCCATTTTGTCTCCGAAAAGGAAGAAAAGGTGGTCAGCGCAAAGGCTGTTGTTATGGCCATTGTTTGGGAAACATATTCACAAGATGTACCCAAGGGCACAGAGGAAGATGCTGTCTGGGACATGTTGCGTAGAAGAGTTGCCTCAGAAATGGAAGGAATGACTTACAAAATAGTCAACACAACTATTTCTAGAGGATTAGAAGTGGATGAATATTCCGTTTTGGTGGAATATACCACAAATATTGCTAAGACAAAGTACATAGAGGGGACAGTAGAATATGACGGAGACAGCGAGAACATACATTGAGGTAGAATCTGCACAGGTAATGGCAGATGTGTTTGGCACATTAGATGGCAATGTAAAGCTGGTAGAATCTGAACTTGGAGTAAATATATTTAGAAGAGATGGCGCCATCGTTATCGTTGGCGAAGAGGACAAGCGTTTGCTTGCTGAAGATATAATCAGGAAGGCTATTTCTGCATCTGAAAGCGGTGTGCCTGTAACTCGTCAAACTATCTACTACACTATGCAGGATGTACTTAAGAAGGATTTTGACGATGCTATGGCCCCTGTAACTGGCGACTATGTTTGTATCACAGCTAGAGGTAGAAAGATCGAGCCAAAGACAGCAGGTCAGAGAGCATATATTGAAGCAATTCGCAAGAATGACATTATGTTTGCCATTGGTCCTGCGGGTACAGGTAAGACTTTTTTGGCAGTTGCCATGGCATGTGTTGCCCTCAGAAACAAGGAAGTTAGCAGAATTATTTTGACTCGTCCTGCAGTTGAAGCTGGTGAAAAGCTTGGCTTCTTGCCAGGCGATTTACAGAGTAAGGTTGATCCATATTTGAGACCTCTTTACGATGCTCTTTATGAGATCATGGGTCAGGAAGTTTTCCAAAAGAATATGGAAAAGGGCATTATCGAGATTGCACCTTTGGCATACATGCGTGGACGTACTTTGGATGATTCATTTATCATTTTGGACGAGGCTCAGAACACAACAACAGAGCAGATGAAGATGTTCCTGACACGTATGGGCTTTGGCTCTAAGATGGTTGTAACAGGTGATATTACACAGATCGACTTGCCAGACGGTAAGAAGTCAGGTCTTAAGTATGTTTCTCGAATTTTGAGAGACATTGACGGTATTGCATTTGCCACACTTAATGAGAGAGATGTTGTAAGACATTCCTTGGTTAAGAAGATTATTAAGGCATTTGAGAAAAATGAAATAAAGTAGTTGCTGCGCAGTTGGTGTTTAGTGTTTGGTGTTGGGTGTTGGGTGTTTAGTGAATGTCACTATGGTCATGAGGTCATTTATAGGAACATATTTGATTGATTATTTTAGTAATACATATAGATTGTGTGAGGTTATTGAAGTAGATAGAGATTTTGATTGGCTTAAGTCAAACAAGTGAGGTGTACGTATGAAGAAGTATTTTTGTTTACTGTTATTAGTAGCTATGTGTATGTCTTTTGTTGCATGCAATGATGTTAATACAGAGGATATAACAGAATCTGAAAATTCCACAGCATTAGATCTTTCAGGAGATTTACGAGAGCACGAAGTTTTTACATACGAAATAAATCCTGATGGTAAAACTTGCACTATTACAGGATTTACTGCGTATATTTTCTTAAGTTCCCCTACATATTCTCAGATAAATGTTGTAATTCCAGACGATATTTATGGATATACAGTAACTGAAATAGCCGCAAGTGCCTTTGATTTTCATGGTCAGATAGAATCTGTTCAATTCTCTGACAATATTACTAAGATTGGGGATTATGCTTTTGCAGGATGTTCATTTGAAAAACTTAAATTGCCTGCGGAATTAACTGAAATTGGAAAATCTGCATTCGCAGCATGCTTGAACCTTAAGGAAGTTGAATTTGGTAATAAATTAACAACAATCGATGCTTATGCTTTTATGGAGTGTAGTTCTTTATTGAATTTGAACTTACCAGATAGCGTTACTTATGTGAATATGGGAGCATTTATTGATTGTACATCATTAGAAACAGTACAGCTTTCAAATGGAATCAAAGCAATTTTTCCATCAACATTTTCGGGTTGTGAGAAACTTACTTCAATAGTGATTCCAGATTCCGTTGTTTCCATACAGAGAGCAGCATTTAAGAATTGCAAGTCTCTTAAGGATGTGGAATTGTCCAATATGATTACGTGGATTGGAGAATATGCTTTTGCAGGTTGTGATATTGAAAGTTTAACTACTCATCACAGATTGAATTCTATAAGTGAATATGCTTTCTATGAGTGCAATAATTTAAAAAATGTTAGGGTTAGAGGATCAGAAAATTGGGGAGACCTTGCTGAAATTTTAGGTAATCCTGAGACAGCAGCAGAGTTCTTAGTTAACCTAACAGAACCAATTCATAGGTAATAGTTATAGGCCATTATGGAGAAATCCGTAGTGGCTTTTTTTATTGAAACATGCCACATTCACTAGCAACGCAGTTGCGGCTACTAGCGCAGCGGTTCACTAGCCGAAGGCGTTTCACTAGCAAGCTTTGCTTGCGGCCTACTAGCTCCGCGGCTCACTAGCAACGCAGTTGCGGCTCACTAAAATATGTCGACTTTTCACTGTCAAAATGATAAACTCACTATATATGTATATTCATGACTAATTATGGGAGGAGATCGTGTTATGTTAAAGAAGTGGTTCAAAAAGCACTACATCATTTATGGCTTTCTCTTTATTTTTGTTTCAGTTTTATTGTCAGTTAACGTAGTTGATTCTGTTACAGTTTCAAATTTGTTTGTTAAGCTACTTTATATTCTTTGTGCCATTGTTATTTCTTCTCTTACAACACTTTTTATGGCTGTTGGTATAGAGGAGGTCATGAGCAAAAAGAACTCAGGCATTAAGAATATTTTCATCATTACAGCATGTGAAATGGCATGCGTTCTTGCTTTGTTCTTTATTTGCAGGGCAGAGAACCTTATGTTTGTTACACCTGCAATTTTTGTTTCATGCTTGTTTGCAATTCTTTATGGATACAAGATGGCTTGGGTTTCTGCTGTATGTAATGTTCTAATTACAGCATTTGCTAGTCGTCCAGAGTTTTTAATCTACGCACCTATTATTTTGGCAGTTTGCCTTATGATCTCTAAGCTCATAACATCCACTAAGGAACGTAGTACTCTTTCGATGATGGGTGTTGGTGGCGCAATTGGGTCCTTTGCAGTTTCCTTTGCCCTCATGCTTCTCAATAGCACAGGTCTTGCAGACAATTGGACAGTTATTTTGAGAGACTCAGGATTTATTGCCCTTAACTGTTTTATCAGCGTTATGTTAATCGTTGGCATTTTGCCACTGTTTGAGAGAATTTCTGGTGTTCTTACAGAGTTTAGAGCACAGGAGCTTATGAACCAGAATAGCCCACTTCTCAAGAGACTTATTTCTGAGGCACCTGGCACATATCACCACAGTGTAATGGTAAGCAATTTGGCTGAGGCAGCATCTGATTCCATTGGCACTAACACATCTTTGGTTAAGGTTGCAGCTATGTATCATGACATTGGCAAGCTTAAGAGACCACAGTACTTTGGTGAAAACCAGAATGGTTCAAATCCTCATGACATGCTTGATCCATACGAGAGCAGAGATATTTTGTTTAGCCATATTACAGATGGCATAGACTTGGCTAGAAAGTATAAGCTTCCAACAGAGGTAATCGATGTAATCGGTTCTCACCACGGAAATACAACTACAACATATTTCTATTACAAGGCACTAAACGATAAGTACTTTGGAGATGATGTTACTGAGGACGAATTTAGGTACAATGCACCTAAGCCAGTTTCTAAGGAGGCTGTAATCCTTATGCTTGCAGATAGCGTAGAAGCTGCGGTTAGATCTTTACCTGACAAAAATGAGGAAACTGTATCCAAGAGAGTTGACGATATTATCAACGGTAAGATTGCAGATAACCAGTTGTCTGAGTCTGCAATATCCTTTAAGGAAATAAATGAGATTGGAGCAAGGTTCAAGGTTGTAATTGGTGGATATTACCATCTTCGTACAGAGTACAAAAAGCCTGAACTTGTAGGTTCAAATGAATAAGATTACATTTTCACAGGAGACTAAGTTGCCCCTTAAACCTAAAAAGGCAGTCCTTCGCAAGATTGCTAAGCTTAGCCTTGCACAGGAGGGCATTAAGGTTCCTTGCAGAGTTTCCGTTATCTTTTGTGACAACGAGTACATTCGTGAGATTAACAAGGAGCAGAGACAAATTGACGCTCCTACAGATGTTCTTTCTTTCCCAAGCACAGATTCCCTTAATGGTGAACTTGTGTACGAGCCCTACGATTTAGAGAGAGGTCGCTTGTACTTGGGAGATATTGTAATCTCTATTGAGAGAGCTGTGGAACAGGCCAAGGAGTATGGTCACAGCGTAGATAGAGAGATTGGTTTTTTGTTCTGCCATGGCATGTATCACATCATGGGATATGACCATGTTGACGGCAGCAACATCATGTTTGAAAAGCAGGAAATCGTCCTTAATAAGTTAGGACTTAGGAGGTAATATTTTGTTTAAGTGTGGTTATATTTCCATTATTGGTATTCCAAATGTAGGTAAGTCTACATTGCTCAACAGACTTTGCGGAGAAAAGATTGCTATTGTTTCTCCCAGAGCACAGACAACTAGAAATGTTATTACTGGTGTTGTTACAAATGACAAGATGCAGGCTATTTTCTTGGATACTCCTGGTATCCATGCACCTAAGACTCGTCTCGGTAAGTACATGAATAAGGTTGCTGACGGCTCCATGGGCAATGCAGATTGTCTTTTGTTTGTAGTAGATGCAACTAGACCTCAGATCAGAGAGACAGAGGAAGCTATTTTGGAGAGAATCGCCAAGGTTCGTAAGCCAATTTGCCTCATTATTAACAAGGTAGATGCTGTTGAAAAGGAGTCCTTGCTTAAGATTATCAACGAGTACAGCAAGAGATTTAACTTCCAGGATATTATTCCAGTTTCTGCTAGAACAGGCGACGGAATTAAGGTTCTCGAGGAGATTATCTACAAGATGTTGCCAGAGGGACATATGCTTTTCCCAGATGACTACCTTACAGATATGCCAGAGAAACAGATTTGCGCAGAGTATGTTAGAGAGAGTATTTTGAGATACCTTAGAGACGAAGTTCCTCACGGTGTTGGCGTTGTAGTTGACACATTTAAGGAGAGAGAGGACGGCGTTATTGAGATTGCTGCCACAGTAATGTGCGAGAGAGATTCTCACAAGAGCATTCTTATCGGTAAGGGCGGAGAAATGCTTAAGAAGATTGGTTCTAACTCTCGTACACAGATGGAGCGACTTCTTGGAACTAAGGTTTTCCTCCAGTTGTGGGTTAAGGTAAAGAGTGGCTGGAAAGATAACATGTCAGCTCTTAGAGATTTAGGATACACAGAACGTAGGGATTAATATGTCTTTTGT
Organism: Clostridia bacterium; assembly: GCA_017559445.1. GTDB lineage: Bacteria > Bacillota > Clostridia > RGIG7378 > RGIG7378 > RGIG7378. The sequence continues at coordinate 35,655 of JAFYSJ010000023.1, read as the reverse complement.
AAACACCAAGGCTATTGTTATTCGCGCCTTTGATACAGGCGAGGGGGATAGGGCTATTACTCTCATCGCGAAGGGTATTGGCAAAATAAATGTATATGCCGGTGGTGTTCGTAAGACTAAGAGTAAGAATTCTGCTGGTACAGATATTTTTGCTTATTCGGATTTTAACCTTTACGTACAGTCCGGTAAGTATAGGCTGAATTCTGCAGAGATTATCGAGAGTTTCTACAACTTGCGTAACGATATTTTTGCTATTACTTATGCATCCCATTTGGCTGAAATAATGGGTGATATGGTTCAGGAGGAACAGCAGGCAGACGACATGCTTCTTTTGTTCCTTTGTGCATTGTATATGTTGTCAGAGGGAGCAGATCCAGAACTTGTTGGAGCTTGTTTTGAGTTCAAAATGGCATGTCTTAACGGATTTATTCCTGAGATTACTGCATGTAGGGACTGCGGAGTTACATTAACTGAGGCTCCATATTATTTTGATATGGATGAGTATTCAGTAATGTGCAAGGATTGCGGTGGCAAAAGTATGAGGTTTATTCCCATAGGGGAAGGATGCCTTAGGGCATTAAAATATGTGGCTACATGTGACATTCGTAAGACATACAAGTTTACGTTGGACGATGTTTCTAAAAAGCAATTTGTTAATTTGGCTCGCAAGATTATCGAAAAGGTTAACGAACGAGAGTATCACAAGTTAGATTATTTGGATAAATTAAGGGATTAAGTATGGATTTAAAAGTAATTGAACAATTTGTTGCATTAAAGAATAAGATTGACTCACAGATTAGTAATGGTGCATCTGATGAGTTGCTTGAGAATATTCATGCACTTGGAGAGTTGACCAAGACTATTGAACTTAGATTCTCAGGTGATGGCGAAGATGCAGCTAGCGTTTGGGGTTATATCTCTGATTCATACTACAACATTGGTATGGTAGATGATGCTATTCAAGCATCTAGCAACCAGTTGGATTCTTTGATTTTCGCAATTAAGATTTGCAACGAGGATAAAAAGGAGTCCATTTTGGACAGAATTTCCGATTCTCTTTATAACATTATCGAGTACAAGAACAGAATCAAGTACCAGCTGGACTATGTGAATGGTGAAAAGTTTGCAGATGATCCTTGTCTTGAGTATATGGATAAGGTAAATGGTATTTTGCAGGATGCACCAAATGTGTATATTCACGCAACAAATAGAGCTAAGAATGCTTTTACTGCAGAGTAGTATTATTTTTATTAATGAGTAATGAGAAATGTTAAATGAGTTTGATTTACTAGATTTACATAGGATTTTAGTGGTTATTCGTGCAAATCCGGATGCTGTTATTCACTTTGAAGTTATATCTAAAATTTTAGATTTAATGCGTATTCCTAAATCTAATTGTGATGCAAATCAACTCAGAAAAGTTCTCAGGACAATTCCAGAAATACATAATTTTGAATTTTATAGTTTTTGGATTGATGATAGAGAAGATTCATGTAATGTTACATCTGAACTAAAATTTGGTAAAGCCTATTTTTTTTTGGAAAGTTCTTTAAATGAATTAAGAGATGTTATAAAGATTGGAATTGCTGAGCAAATTGTTGATTTTGCAGATTGCCTTCATAACTTGCCAACAGTAATTTTAGATTATAATTATTCTATTCCTAAGTTTTTCTGGAAAACGTATGTGGAAAAGTATAGGAAAAAATGGGGATTCAACGTAATTAATTCTATTTGTTTAGAAAAGTTTATGGATTCGGTTGAATGCAATTTTTTGCATACTAAAACCATAGATTCATTTCCAATGATGACATTAGAAGTAAATTCAGGAATGTCATATGGCTTGGTTAGTGATTTTGGCTTTGGAAGCTGGGCATTTGCTAATTGTATTGGAGGAAGAACTTCTGAAACATTCAGTGGAAAGATGTTCTTAAATAATAGGGAAATTCATCCTTCAAGGTTGCTTGAGTTTACATGTTTTGTTTATGAAGATTGTTATAAGCAATTGTATGTTAAAGGAGAACCGACCATTAGAAATTGCATTGAAAGTGCATTAGAACTTAGTGGTTTACCATATACAGTAGAGCAAATTAAAGAAATGTTCAGTTTAACAGATGAGAGATTTGATAGACATATGGATTTCATCAGTGGTGAAAAGTGGTTAGCATCTGCAGCTATTGGATTTGCTGCTGGAAAAAAGATTTTTGTGTATCCTTGGCTAAATGAACTTTATGTTGGTCGTTTCGAAATAGCAGTTGAATTAGGAATTGTTGAAACGATTAAGAAAAGCGGTGGAATTGTTATTGTTCCATCAAGTCAAAAGATGTTATTACGTAGACTTTGCGATAAAGTTGTAATAATGGACAAAAAGCATTATAAGAAAAGAGCGAAACAATTATGAAGAATTACGTAGACTATATTGTAGATACAACATGTAAGCTTTTGGCAATTGATAGCCCCACAGGCTACACAAAACGTGCAGCAGAGTTTGTAATGGACGAGTACAGAAAGCTCGGTTACGAAGCAACAATGACTGTTAAGGGTTGTGTTCTAGTAAACATCGGTGGTAAGAACAAGGACAACGGAATTGTACTTGCAGCACATACAGACACTTTGGGAGCCATGGTTTCCGAGATTAAGGGAAATGGTAACCTTAAGGTTTCTCCGCTTGGTGGTATGAACCCTAATAATGCTGAGGCAGAAAATTGCCGCATAGTAACACGTTTTGATGGAGTATATGAGGGAACATTCCAGCTTAATAACGCATCCGTCCATGTGAATCCATCCTACAGCGATACTGTTCGCAAGTTCCCAGAGATGGAAGTTGTTTTGGATGAGGTGGTTAATTCCAAGGCAGATACAGAAAAGCTTGGAATCATGGTTGGCGATATAGTTTGCTTTGATCCTAGAACTACAATTACTGAAAAGGGTTATATCAAGAGCCGTTTCTTAGACGATAAACTTAGCGTAAGCATTCTTCTTGGATATGCAAAGTACATTAAGGATAACAACATCGAACTTGAAAATGCTCAATATCATTACATCACTGTTTACGAAGAGGTTGGACATGGTGGAGCAGCATCCATTCCAGCAGGTGTTACAGAGATGATTTCTGTAGATATGGGTTGTGTTGGTAATGGTTTGACATGCAATGAGCACATGGTTTCTATCTGTGCAAAGGATTCTCGCGGACCTTACAACTACGATGTAGTTACAGGTTTGGTTAAGGCATCTAAGGACAATAACATTGATTTTGCAGTGGATATTTATCCTTTTTATGGTTCAGATGTAGATGCAACATTAGTTGCAGGACACGATCTTCGTCATGGACTTATTGGCCCTGGTGTGTATGCATCCCATGGATACGAGAGAAGCCACAAGGACGGTGTGGAGAACACATTGAAGCTCCTTGTTTCATATTGCAAGTAACAGATTTTTATCCTACTTATGATTCTCATAGGTAGGATTTTTCTTTTGACTCAGTAATTCTTCTGCTTATCCATCCATATAATTTACCAATATCTTTTTGCGTTGAGAGAAATCATGAACAGATTGTATGGCAAAAGTGAGATTTGGTTCTCCATGGTATGGATTGTTTTGTATTGTGTATTGGCTTCTATAGGTGATGCGGCATCATCGGTAATTGGAGTTGCTAAAATTGCAACTTTTCCAATATTGTTGGCACTTTCAATTGCCATTTATAGCTTTGTTAAAAGGCATGATCTTAAGGGAAGATATGGTCTAAAGAAACCTGAGATAAAGGCGAGCAAGATGTTGTTTTATTTGCCTTTAGCTGCACTTACACTTGTTAATCTATGGGCAGGTTTTGCAATTAGCTACACTCCATTGGAAGCAGTACTTTATGTATTGTCCATGTTATGTGTAGGTTTTATCGAGGAAATGATATTTAGAGGTTTCATGTTTGAGGCAATTGCCTTAGATGGAATTAAGCCTGCAATTGTAATTTCTAGCATTACCTTTGGTTTGGGACATATTATTAACTTGCTGACCAATACATATGTCAAACTTATTCCTAACCTTTTACAGGTAACGTATGCCATAGCAATTGGTTTTGTGTTTGTTATTGTGTATTATAAAACAAAGAGCATTTGGCCATGCATCATAACTCATGGAGTATTTAATAGCTTAAGTGTTTTTGGTGGAGATATTGTGATTCCGCCAGTTAGAAGATTTTTGGATTGCATGTATCTAGTTGCAATCGCTATTGGATACGCATGGTATATATGCCGAGTAACTAAGGAGAAAGTAGATATAGAAGAATAAGCCAAGGCAGTCGAGAGGCTGCTTTTTTGTTTGTTACGAAAAGTAACGCTTACGTAACGGCATTTTACTATTCTGTGGACATTTTCCTTGATATGTTATTTAAAAAGGAGAATGCACATGAAAAGAAATATTAGTTTATTTTTCAAAGGAATATGTTTCCTTTTACTATTTGTTTTATGGACAATACTAATCCAAAATGTGGATGTTAAACCATTGGGAGTTTCAGGATCAAATATAGGATTTAGCACCATGAATTGCTGGTTTCATAAGCTTACAGGCGTTCACATGTGGATTTACACTGTTACAGATTGGCTTGGTTTAGTGCCTGTTTTTATCTGCATTGTATTTGGTGTAGTTGGCCTAGTGCAGCTGATCAAAAGGAGAGACTTATTTAAGGTGGATGCGAGTATATTGTTACTTGGTATTTACTACATACTTGTAATTGTTGCTTACTTGGCATTTGAAATGATCCCCATAAACTATCGACCTGTTTTAATTGATGGTAGACTAGAACAGTCCTATCCGTCATCTACAACATTGCTTGTCCTTAGCGTAATGCCAACATTTGTTTATCAGATTAAAGGTAGGATTTCCGACAGGTTATGTGTAAATGTACTTACATACATTGCTATGCTTTTTGCAGGACTAATGGTATTTGGAAGGTTAGTGGCGGGTGTCCATTGGTTAACAGATATTGTTGGGTCAATACTTATAAGCGCAGGACTATTTTGCATATACAAGGCAACTGTCCTATTATGTGAAAAAGAATAACTTGGAGGGAATATGGAATTTAGTGAAAAACTTCAAGAACTCCGTAGGAGCAAGGGTCTTACTCAGGAGGAACTGGCTGACGACTTATTTGTGTCTAGAGCTGCTGTAACTAAATGGGAATCAGGCAGAGGTTATCCAAATATAGAATCACTTAAAGATATATCTAAATATTTTGCAATATCCATGGACGACCTTTTGTCCAGTGAAAAGCTTATATTGATAGCAGAAAATGAAAATAAAACCAACATAAAACGACTATACGACAAACTGTCGTCATTTGTTGATTTGCTGTACCTATTGTTGATTGCCCTACCAATTTACTCCAAAACAATAGGGAACTATGTGTACTCAGTTAATCTTTGGAATTACGGGGAAACTTCAAAGCTTAATCTGACAATATATTGGGTTTTGTTCCTATGTTTGGTACTGCTTGGTGTTGTAAAACTTGTGGTCAAGTGTAGTGATACAAAGGAAAAAAGTGCACTAGATATTATATCTTTTGCATTAGGTGTTACTACAGTTCTTTATCTAAGTTTAGCGCGAGAACCTTATGCTGCCACAATTTGTGTGATGATATTGTTAGTTAAAGCACTATTACAACTTAAGATTGTAAAGCTTATTCCACATCATTAAGGTGTGGATTTTTCTTGTTTTTGTTGTTATAGAAGAATATAATAGCTATATCAATAAAATGATATAGTAAGGAGGAGAGCCATGATTTTGTATCACGGATCACAGGAAATTGTAGATAAACCAGAATTTGGCAAAGGTGGATTAAATAATGACTATGGTCAGGGATTTTACTGTACGGAATCTTTAGAGTTGTCCAAGGAGTGGGCATGTTCTTCAGATATGTTTGGCTTTTCCAATAAATATGAGTTTGACATAACTGGACTTAAGATTCTTGATTTGAATTCAAAGGACTACAATGTACTCAATTGGATTGCAGTATTGTTGAATAACCGATATTTTGAAAAAAGAACAATTATTGCTCGTGAAGCCAGCGATTATCTAATTCAGGAATTTTTGCCAGATATTTATGAATATGATGTTGTATGTGGTTATAGAGCAGATGATTCATATTTTAGCTACGCAAAGGACTTTATTAACAACAGTATTTCTGTTACTCAGCTATCTCGAGCAATGAAATTAGGAGATTTAGGCAATCAGATAGTTTTGATTTCGCCTAAGTCCTTTGAGCAAATTAAGTATTTGGGCTTTGAGATTGCTGATTCAACTATATACTACAATAAGAGAATGCAACGTGAGACAAAAGCGAGAAGAGCTTATTTAGATAATCATGGCGCAGATTTTGATGTTGGAAGTGAACTTTTTGTTCGAGATATAATCAACGAGAAGGTAAAGAACGATGACCCACGCCTACGATAAAATATATTTAGATGACGCAATGGATGCACTTGGTGGTGCTGTGGAATATGCTACGATCCTAAATAACATGGATGGTCAGGAGTTCTTCGATCTGTTTATTGCTAGCGGTATTGCAGAGCAGTTTGAAAGAGGAAATGTTAAGTATATTTCTGGTATGTCTGGCATGGAGTTGGCCATGACTGTACTTAATAGGTGTGGCAATAATTCAACGCGCAACACATATCTGTCTTATATCGATTATCCACCAGAGTATTGGACAGGATGGATATTGGCATATTATCAGTGGGAATCTGGAAAACCTTTTAAGGAAATTCTTAAAAAAATACCTTTTGAAACAATTTTTAGGTTATATTACCCGCTCCATGAAGTAGACCCTAGAAAAGCAAGAGATGTTTTTGATAAAATGATGGTATCAACAGGAGAGACTAACTTGGCTAAATTGCGTAAACTTAGGGAACTTTCGCAGTCGCAACTTGCTAAGGAGTCAGGAGTTTCTATTAGATCAATCCAGTTGTACGAGCAGAGGCAGACTAATATCAACAACGCACAACATAACCATTTGAAATCCTTAGCCAATGTTTTGTGTTGTAAAATCGAAGACATTTTGGAGTAGTACTATGGGTATTTTTGATAAACTTAAAAAAGAAAATACAGGTTATATATTCTTATCCCATTCCCATGCAGATATTGAGGAAGTTCGTAAGATTCGTAACAAATTAGAGGAGGATGGTTTTGAGCCACTTTGCTTTTATTTGAAGTGCCTTTCTGAGGATGGCGAAATTGAGGAGCTTATTAAGCGCGAGATAGATGCTCGTGAGTGGTTTGTATTTGTAAATAGCGAAAATTCTCGTAAGTCCAAGTGGGTAAACATGGAAAGAGAGTATATTACTAGCTCCAATAAAAAGAAGATTTTGACTGTGGATTTAGATAATCCTAAGTCCATAAGCGAAGTAATCAATAAAATATCCCAAAAGCTCCGAGTATATATTGCTTACTCGCATAAGGACTATGCGATTCATAAGCACATAAAGAATAAGCTGATCGAAAAAGACTTCCTTGTTTTTTCGGACGAAGGAATTGAAATCGGCTTTGGTTGGGGAGAAGAGATTGCCAACGCAATTGTGCAAGCATCTGCTGAGGGATGCGTTATTGCATTAATTACTGAAAATTCAGTTAAATCACTAAATTTTAGAGATGAACTTAGATTAGCATTTGATCTTGATGGAAGAATAATCCCAATTTATGTAGGTAATCCAGAGCTTAGTCCTGCCATGAATTTAATGTTGAATAAGCGTCAATGTTATCGCTTGCCAAATAATCCGACAGATGAAGATATTTCTAAGGTTGTTGAGAGAATTAGTTCCAACATTATTTTGTCATGAACACACTTTACTTAAAACTACAAGATACACAGTGGCCATATACATACACTGATCATGATAGACAAATTGCTAGAGCCATAGTAGTAGACCAGGATGGTTATTACTATTTTGTTCGCGCTTGTCGTGATGACGATTTTGGCAAAGCCACCATAATCGAAACAGCGGGTGGTGGAGCAGAGCCCAATGAAGAACTTGAAACTGCCATTAAGCGAGAACTTCTTGAGGAACTTGGTGTAAATGTTAATATTTTAGGCAAAATTGGAGTAGTAGAAGATTACTATAACCTGATTCATAGACACAATATTAATAACTACTTCCTTTGTGAAATCACATCCTTTGGACGTAATAATTTGACTGAAGATGAGAAAAATGTGTTCCATTTGTCAACACTTAAGTTAACATACCAGGAGGCTCACAACGAATATGTAAGCCGTATGGATACTAAACTTGGCACTTTGGTTGGTAATAGAGAATTGCCTGTATTAGAAATGGCACAAGAAATTCTTAAAAATCACAGTATTTTTTAATATTTGTATGGTATGATTCTAACCGTTTACTTTGATTGAAGGGCGATTTTATATGTCTAAGATTAGAAAAACTTATTTCGCAAGACTGGTGTGTAGGGTGCTTATCCTTATTGCATGCCTTGTTTTGTGCTTTGCTTCGCCCAAGTCCTTTGACATATTAAATGGATTTAATTTCTTTAAGAAGTTTTCAATATTTCATTTGCTTTGGGTTGTTTGGGTATTTGATATGGTGCTTCAGATAATCCCACTTAAAAGCACAGTAGCCCTTGGATCACAGAAACTTTTTGCCCATAGATTTAAGCCAATAAGGGATAAAATTAACAAGATTCATCTTAAAGAGCATATTTTATCAATATCTAAGTCTGCATACTTGGTTATGATAATTTGGACATTATTTACTGCAGTTATTGGAGCTCTGTATTTCTTTGGTGTAATCGGCAAGATTGGATTGTTTATCATAACAGTTCTGTTCTATGTGTGTGATTTGATTTGTGTCCTCGTTTGGTGCCCATTTAGACTCATTATGAGGAACAAGTGTTGTACAACATGCAGAATCTTTAATTGGGACCATCTTATGATGTTTTCGCCAATTGTTTTTATGGGTGGATTTTTCTCCCTTTCATTATTTGGAATGGCCTTATTGGCATGGGTAGTGTGGGAACTTTGTATACTTATTTATCCAGAAAGATTTGCTGAAATGAGTAATGCTGCATTAAAGTGTTCTCAGTGTACAGACAAGCTGTGTACCCAGTATTGTCAGAAATTAAGAAAGTAATCCTTGTCTCCTAGCTTAGTCTAGGAGTTTTTTGTGACTAAAGTCACAGAACTTTGACAAAAATATTATAAAATAAAACCAAATTAACAAGGAGGTAAGCTTATGAAGAGAAGCATTTATATTATGGTGATGTTAATAGTTCTTGGTTTGCTTGCCGGTTGCGGAGGACAGGATATGACAAATACATCTAAGAACACATATACTCAGATTACACAGGCTGAGGCTAAGAACATAATGGACACACAAAAGGGTTACATTATTTTGGATGTTCGCGAGGATTATGAATTTGCAGATGGACATATTCCAGGAGCTGTGTTGTTGCCTAACGGTGATATAACAACTAAGGCAGAAAGCGTACTTACAGATAAAAGTCAGCTGATTTTAGTTTATTGCCGTAGCGGTCGCAGAAGCAAAGAGGCAGCTCAGAAGCTTGCAGATCTAGGATATACAAATGTTAAGGAATTTGGCGGAATTATTGATTGGCCATACGGCACTACAAAGGACTAAAACACATGGCACTGCATAAAATATGTAGTGCCTATTTTATTGTTGACAGTTGAATATTCGTTCAACTATAATCACAGCGTTGATTGAATGACGATTCAACTAATGGAGGGAATATGGATTTAGAATATGGTTGTGATTGCAATGTTATTCACCCAGAGTTGGTGGAAGAGATTAGTTCCAATATGCCAAGTAGTATAGCTTTAGATAGATTGGCAGATTTCTTTGCAATTATTGGAGATAGCACTAGATGTCGAATACTTTTTTCTATAAGCCAGCACGAGATGTGTGTTTGCGACATTGCAAATGTGCTTAACATGACTAAATCTTCTGTGTCTCACCATCTAGCTAAGCTTAGAGCTGCTGGTGTAGTTAAGTCAATCAAGATAGGAAGAGAAGTTAGATACTCTCTTAACGACTCGCATGTAAGCCTTATTTATAACTTAGGATTAGAACATATTAATCACACAGGAGAAAACCATGACTAGTGATAAGAACATATTAATTGCATTTTTGCTGAACCTTTTCTTTTCAGTATTTGAGCTTATTGGTGGTATTTTTACAAACAGTATTGCCATTATTTCCGACGCATTGCACGACTTTGGCGACAGCGTCAGTATCGGAATTTCTTACTTTTTGGAGAAAAAGAGTAAGCAGAAGCCTGATGAAAAGTATACCTATGGATATAAGAGATTTTCAGTTCTTGGTAGCGTAATTACAACATCTATTTTGTTCGTTGGATCTATCTACGTAATTGTTACATCTGCTGCCAGAATCTTTAACCCAGAACCAATTAATTACAACGGCATGATTGTATTTGCAGTTGTTGGTTTGGTTGTTAACTTGGCAGCTGCATATTTCACCAGAGAGGGCGATTCCCTTGGACAGAAGGCAGTTAATCTCCACATGCTTGAGGACTGCTTAGGATGGGCTATTGTTCTTGTAGGTGCTATTGTAATGAGATTTACAAACATCGCTTTAATTGACTCTGTCATGTCTATTGGTGTTGCGATTTTCATTCTTACACACGCAGTAGCTGCACTAAAGGAAGCTTTATATATTTTCTTGGAAAGAACTCCTAGAACCATTGAAATTAATGAAATTAAAGAGCACATTTGCCATATTGATGGTGTAATTGATGTGCATCACATTCACATTTGGAGCCACGATGGTTTCCAAAATTACGCAACACTTCACGTTATAGTAGATGGTGATTATGCTAAAATTAAGCATGAGATCAAGGATGAACTTAAGGAACATGGAATTGTTCATTCTACTTTGGAACTTGAAAGTCCTGACGAAGTCTGTCATGATACAGATTGCCATGTGCACGAGTGTTGCGACCATAGACATGAACACGATCATGATCACGGACACCACCATGGACATTATCACATAGGACATCATCATTAATGAATAAGCCTACCTTGGACAAAAGCAAAGTGATATTTGTGCTGCTTTTTGCAGTCGTTGTAGGTGTAATGTACCTAATACAATTTGGCTGCGTGTATCAGAGAGTGTTTGGCATAACTTGCCCAGGTTGCGGTATGACTAGAGCAGTGCTTTCTTTGTTTAAATTAGACTTTAAGGCAGCGTTAAACTACCACGGCATGGTATGGTCATTGCCTATTTTAGGACTATATTTTTTGTGTGATGGTAGACCATTTAAGAATAAATACATTAATAGAGCAATTATTGTTGCAATTGGTGTTGGTTTTTTGGTTAATTGGCTTTCACATCCAATTTTAGTTTGACTTTATTGTGATAATAAAAGTAGAATAGTAAAAAACATGGAGGTTTGTTTTATGTATTGCAGAAATTGTGCTGAAGCATTGAATGATAATCAGGCTATTTGTGTTAAGTGTGGCGTTAAGGTAGGCGAGGGTTCCGCTTATTGTCCTAATTGTGGTCAGGAAGTTGCAGAGGGCCAGGAAGTTTGCCTCAACTGTGGCGCATCTCTTAAGAAGCCAGAGGCTAAGCTCGCAGGTCAAGATAAGGTAACAATGATTATTATTTGTCTTTTCCTTGGCTGGTTGGGCATACATAACTTTATGATGGGCGAAACTAAGAAGGGTATTGCTAAAATTATTCTTTGCAACTGTTGTTTATTTGGTTGGGTTTTTGTTCTTATTGACCTTATCAATATTGCAAGAGATAAATATGTTGTAGATGCAAATAAGTTCATCTAATTTTTATCCAATAAACATTTTCGGACAGGAAATTTCCTGTCCTTTTTTATTTGTGAATGATATGCACATCAATCCGACAAAAATGTGAATAATAGGCACACTTTTGAGTTCGTTTTTAGTCTATACTTTTGGTAAAAATTGGAAACAAGAGGGAAGGAAATGATAAGAGTTGCCATAGTAATCAAGAATATAAATGACAGGGAGGCACTTGCCAAAGCCTTTAGACGAGATCTTAGATTTCAGTTGATTGGGGCATTGGATTCCTTTGGGCCTCTGTTAGATTTATCGAGATCAGTGAATATTAGATGTATAATTTGTGAAGCGACTGCAAAGGATATGGATTATATTGAGTGCTTCCACAGAATGAGATACAAATTTGCAGAGGAAACACCTAAGTTCGTAATCTTAAGCTCTACTTTATCTACTGCATCCTTTGAGAAGATGCTTAATTTAGGTGCAACAGATGTTTTGCATTCTGGTACAAATACTTCTGACCTGTTAGATAGAATCGCAAGGACAATTAAAGATGAAAGTCAGTTAATGATAAGAGAGAATATCATCCAATATAGCACGCCAGATAAGGAGCTTAAATCTTGGTTAATGAGACTTGAGATTTCACCTAAACTGAATGCCCATAAATACCTAACAATGGCAATAAGTGCTTGTCTTAATGACAAGAGGCTTTTGCACAACGTTACGAATAATCTATATGAAGAAATTGCCGAATTTTATGGAACTAAGGTTGAAAATGTAGAAAGATCAATTAGACATGGCATCATCGTAATGTGGAAAAACGCCAACGCTAGATACATTAACGAACTTTTTAATAATCCGTATAAAGCAACAGGAAAGAGACCTTCTAATTGTGAACTTATATCTGCTCTATATGAGAAGGTAAGTGAAGTCCACAAACCTGAAGAGCAGCCTGAAATTCAGGTGGTAGCTCAGCACGAATACTTACATCGAGGCCAGTCACAGGATGCTTTAATGTTACTCGATGACAATGAAGAGATTGACCTCTAATCTCTGGAGAGGCCACGTGATATAAAGAGTCACCGTGAAGGGGACAACCTATTGTTAAAAAATGAACTCTAATTTGGTGGGTACGACCTGTATGAAGTTTAGCAAGTACAAGTGCGTGGTCACCACACTTATCTAAAACTCTATATTCTGTAAGAGCAGGCTTACCTTCTGGCATACATGTCATTCTAAAGGATTTCTCATCATGTTTGCCAATAGGTAAGTCGATGGTGCCATAATCCTCTGGAGGCAAACCATCTGTAATGAGCAAATATTCCTTTGAATAACCATGGAGCATTTGTAAGTGGTGCTGGACATGTGGGAATCTGGCAAAGAGAATAATGCCAGTTGTATCACGATCTAAGCGGGAAAGAGGACGTATAGGTCCATCGTCAATGCCAAGTCTTTCGTTCATGGCAAGAACACCTGCAATTATGTTAGCATCATCCTCGGGATACATCCTATACATACAAATACCAGCAGGTTTGTTAATAGCATATAAATAATCATCCATGTAAATAGGTTCAAATCCTAATTCATAGGGTTTCTCGGAGGTGTCCTTTTCGGGAGTAGAAATAACAACAAGGTCGTTTGCCTTAACAAAGTTACCCATGTGTCGAGGTTCGCCGTTAATAGAGGCTCCATCACATGCTTTGATACGTCTGATTAAAGTTGTAGAAAAGCCATACTTTTCTCTAAGGCAGGCTCCTAATTTAAAACCATCATATTGTTGTTCTACTACAAATTTTATATACATTTTTTCCTCCGTCTCTGTATGATAACATGATTTCATTTATTCGCAAATTGTGGTATCATTTTCCTTATGATTTGGAGGTAGTATGAGCACTATTAGACATAGCAATAACAAATATACAGGTCTTGTAATTGTAGCAACAGTTGTTGTTATTCTTTTTGCATGCCTTATTGCATACTGGGTGACTCAGGATTCTCCAGATGTTGAACCTATTGTTTATGGCAATATTTCTCATACCATGGAGATTAAAGCTTTCTTTATCAGAGATGAAGAGACCTTGATGATCCCTGCAGATGGATATCTTATTAGCGATATTAAGGAGGGAGAGAGAGTAGCAAACAATCAGGTTATTTTCAGCTCCGTAGACCAAGATTCATATTCATTGGTAGAGACCATTAGACAGTTGGATTCGGAGATATTCACAACATTGATTTCTTCCTCTGTTAACAAGAATCTTTTTGCAGAAAAGGACGCAATTCTTAATGGGTCCATTACGGATTCTCTTAAGAGCATGGTTGCTGCGGTAACTAAGGGTTCTTACGATATGCTTGGAATTTATACAGGTAATGTTAACGATGCCCTTTCTGATAAGTATGATACATATATTAACTACGGTGATACATCTATTGGCGAAGTTAATAACCTTATTGCAAAGCGTAAGTCATATCAAACTTCCTTAAATGCTCACACAACTATCGTTAAGGCTAAGGACTCTTGTTCTATTTCTTATAATATTTACGACAATACTAAGATTTGTGAGTTTGATCAAATATCTACATTGAATGCGTCTTACTTGGACAATTTCAAAGCCAAGGAGACAACATCCCAGATTGATAAACTTTATAAATATGGCACATCTATTGCACGTGCTGTTTATGGTTATGAATACTACATTGCATTTACTGTTACCGAAGAGCAGTATGCTAACATGTATTATTTGAAGAGCTATAGCGTAAGACTTTCCAATGGCACAGAGATTCCTTGCGAACTTGTTCAGTATAACGACTGCAGAGCTGATAATGGTAAGTATACAGTTATTCTTAAGACGAGATATGGTCTGCAGGACACAATTGGTCTTATGTATGACCAGAATGCTCAGTTAGTTATAAAGGATTATGAGGGATTTAAGGTTCGTCTCAGCAGTATCTTTGATTATAACAGCACAACAGGTGAGGGTTATGTTTACATCCTTTCTAAGATTGGTGCAGCAGAAAAGAGAATGGTTAAGGTTTTGGCTCAGGATACATACTTTGCCATTATCGAGGAGATTCCAAACAAGTACGATGACAGCATGGTTCTATATGACGAAATTATCGTAAACCCATCATCAGTAATAGAAGGACAGTTAGTTAGATGATTAATAAGATTAACGTAGATATTGATTTGATCAAGCGTAATTCTGCATCTATTCGTGATAGAGTAGATCAGGCATGTATTGCATCCGGCAGAAATACAGATGACGTTAAAGTGATTTGTGTTTCTAAGTACGTATTTCCAGAGACAATTGGAGCCATGGCTGCCAACGGCATTACTTCTTTTGGTGAAAATAGAGTAGATGATATTCTTGAAAAAGAGGATTATTGCAAGGCTTTAGGTTATAACAATCTGGATTGGCATTTGATTGGCCATCTTCAGACCAATAAGGTTAAAAAGTTAAAGGATAGGGATTACATCATCCATTCCTGTGACACAGTTTCCCTCTTGGATAAGCTTAATAAGCTTAGTGCAACAGATGGAATTAAGAGACAGGTTATGTTGGAGTTCAACATCTCTGGCGAGGAATCTAAATCCGGTTTTAGCCCTGAAGATTTGAACATGTTATTGGATAAGTGTCCTCAGTATCAGAATCTCACTTTCTGCGGACTTATGACAATGGCTCCCAAAGATGCAAATGACCACCTATTGGGTCAAGTCTTCGGTCAGGCACACAAAATGTATGTTGACATAGGGTCGAAAAACATCGATAATATGCCTATGATGTACCTTTCTATGGGTATGTCTTCAGACTTTGAAATTGCTATCCGTGAGGGAGCTAACCTTCTTCGTATTGGTAGTACATTTTTTCATTAAATAGGGAGTGAACAATATTATGGCAAAGAAATCTTTCTTGGGCTTATTTACAGATGTAATGCCTACTCGCAATACAGAGCGTACAGATGATTATAGAGTTGATATTGATGAGGAGTTCGATAATCTCGACGCATATGATGAGGCACCTCGCCGAGTTAGAAGCAGAGTTGAAGAGGACGATGTTTATTATACAGATCTTAACCGTGAGGAAACTGTTCCAACTAGACCTGTTTCCAAGCCAGACTTTGGCAAGAACATTACTCAGATTAATCACCGTAAGGGTTCTGTAGGTTCTACAGTTATTTATGTTAACCCTGAGGAAGTAGACGTTGCATATCCATTGGTAGGTTACCTTAAGGATGAGATGACAATTATTCTTTCTCTTGCTAATGCTAGAGACGATAAGGAAGCTCGTCGTATTGTTGACTTTATGAGTGGCGCTGCATGTGCTCTCGAGGGTACAGTACAGAGAGTTGCTCCTCAGACATTCGTTATTACACCTAGCGGTGTAGAGAACATTGACAAGAGATCCAACTAAGGAAGTAACCTATGAACTTTACTAAGGATAATATTAATTCCACACAATTTAATAAGAAGATGAAGGGCTACAACAAGGAAGAAGTTAATTCTTTCGTTGATAAGGTAGCTTATGATTATGCAGAGTATGATGCTAAGATTGCTTCTCTTAATGCTAAGATTAATGAGTTAACTCAGCAGGTAGAGAGATATAGAGAGCTTGAGTCCACAATGCAGCAGACACTTTCCATGGCTCAGAACACAGCTGAGCAGGTTCGTAAGAATGCTGAGGCTAAGGCGTCTAACATTATTGTAGAGGCTGAGAACAAGGCTCGCGGCATTGTTGATTCTGCTAACAACATGGCACTTCAGATTAAGTATGATATGGACTCTTATAAGCGTCAGGCATACCTTTACAAGAGTAAGATGATGTCCATGCTTAAGACTCAAATTGACCTCTTGCAAGAAGTAGATTCCGATGCTACAATTACCGACGGCTCTGAGGGAGAAGTTAAGGCATTGAACGAAACTGCAGAGTAATGCTTTGTTCGAGTGTTTGGAGTTTGGTTTTTAACTACACACTAACCACTAATCACTAATCACTATTTATGGCCGTATAGCTCAGCCGGTAGAGCGCCACGTTGACATCGTGGAGGTCACAGATTCGAGCTCTGTTACGACCACCAAGGTCTGGAAATTTTCCAGACCTTTTTTTGTAAATAATTGTTGCATTATATATATGCACTATGCTATAATCCACCTTTGGTAAAACACACCTATTTTGACTACTATTTCTGTTGCGGGTAACCGTCGGAATAATAGGATGAGAAATAGGGAGGATTAACAAATTTTTAGGAGGTCATTCAAATGGCAGTAATTTCAATGAAGCAGCTTTTGGAGGCTGGTGTTCATTTTGGTCACCACACAAGACGCTGGAACCCTAAGATGGGTGAGTACATCTTCACAGAGCGTAATGGTATTTATATCATCGATTTGCAGAAGACAGTTAAGAAGTGCGATGAGGCATATAACTTCATCAGAGAGATTTCCGCAAGCGGCAAGGATATCATCTTTGTAGGTACAAAGAAGCAGGCTCAGGATTCCATTAAGGAAGAGGCAGAGCGTTGCGGTATGTACTATGTTTGCAACAGATGGCTCGGTGGTATGCTCACAAACTTCAAGACAATCAAGTCCAGAATTGAGTATCTTAAGAACATCGACAAGATGATTGAGTCCGGTGAGATCAACGCTCTTCCTAAGAAGGAGATCGTTAAGCTCATGAAGGAGAAGGAGACTCTTGAGAAGAACCTTGGCGGTATCAAGGAGATGAAGAATCTTCCTGGCGCTATGTTCGTAGTTGACTCTCGCAAGGAGCACAACGCAGTTCTTGAGGCACGTAAGCTTAACATCCCGATCATTGGTATCGTTGATACAAACTGTGATCCTGATGAGATCGATTACGTAATTCCTGGCAACGATGATGCTATTAGAGCTGTTAAGCTTATCACAGCTAGAATGGCTGATGCTGTTATCGAGGGTAAGCAGGGCGAGTCCTTTGCAGCACCTGTTGAGGAGACAGCAGAGGTTGTTGAGGCAGAAGAGACAGTTGTTGAGAACAACTAATCACCATAATTTTTCAAGGAGAAACTACTATGGAAATTACAGCAAGCTTAGTTAAGGAGCTCAGAGAGCTTACAGGCGTAGGTATGATGGAGTGCAAGAAGGCACTTGTTCATTCTAACGGTGATATTGATAAGGCTATTGACTATCTCAGAGAGACAGGCGTTGCAAAGGCAGCTAAGAAGGCTGGCAGAATCGCTTCTGAGGGTATCGTTGAGTGCTACGTTCACATGGGCGGCAGAATCGGCGTTATGGTAGAAGTTAACTGCGAGACAGACTTCGCAGCTCAGAATGCAGACTTCAAGGCATTTGCTAAGGATCTTGCTATGCAGATCGCAGCAAACAGACCTGAGTATGTAAGAGTTGAGGATATCCCAGCAGAGGTTGTTGAGCACGAGAAGGAAATCGTACGTCAGCAGGCTATCAACGAGGGTAAGAATCCTAACTTCCTTGACAAGATCATCGAGGGCAGACTTAAGAAGTTCTATGAGGATGCAGTTCTTTTGAACCAGGCTTACATCAAGGATGATAGCATGACAGTTCAGGAGAAGCTTACTCAGCTCATCCAGAAGATCGGTGAGAACATCTCCGTTCGTCGTTTCGTTAGATACGAGAGAGGCGAGGGCTTGGAGAAGAAGGTTGACAACTTCGTAGAAGAGGTTATGAACCAGATTAAGTAATCCACAAATGGATTGGGGACATATTAATGTCCCCTTTTTTTTGAAAATTTTTGAGGTATTTTGGTATGTATAAGAGAATTTTAATCAAAGTTAGTGGTGAAGCACTTGCAGGATCCAAGGGTTATGGTCTTGATACAGATGCTATTAAGGTAGTTGCAGAACAGCTTTGCAAGATTTCTAATATGGGTGTTGAGCTTGCAGTAGTAGTTGGTGGTGGTAACTTCTGGCGTGGTCGTGATTGCAAGATTGAGGACAGAGTTACATCTGACTATATTGGTATGCTTGGTACAGGTATGAATGCTTTGGCACTTTCTGATGCAATTAAGGCTTTGGGTAATAAGTGCGATGTTATGTCTGCTCTTGACCTTCACGAGGTTGCAGATTTGTTCGATACAAGAACAGCTCGTCAGAAGCTTTCTGACAAGAGCATTGTTATCTTTGCATGTGGTACGGGACATCCTTTCTTCTCAACAGATACAGGTGCTGCTCTCAGAGCTATTGAGATTGGTGCAGAGGCTATTCTTATGGGTAAGGCTATCGACGCAGTATATGATAGCGATCCAAAGAAGAATCCTAATGCAAAGATCATTGAGAATCCTACATTGAACGATATCATTACCAAGAATCTTCAGATTATGGATACAGCAGCTGCAGCTCTTTGCATGCAGCACAACATGCCTATTGTATTTTTCCCTGCAAACGATGCTTGCAACATGTCTGAACTTGTAGCAGGTAATATCCAGGGACTTATTATCAAATAAGGCTAATAAGACAATTAAATTGTGGAAATAATGCAGACAAAGTGATATAGTATCTCTATATCACTTTGTTGTTTAAGGAGGCTATTATGGCTAGAGAAGAATACAAGATAATGACCGCTAAGATGGACAAGATTATCAACAATTATAAGGAGCATCTTTCTACTATTAGAGCAGGTAGAGCTAACCCAGATGTTCTTAAGAATGTTTGCATAGATTATTATGGTTCTCCAGCTCCTATTGCTACAGTTGCAAGTGTTTCTGTACCAGAGGCTAGAGTTATTATGATCCAGCCTTGGGAGGCTAGACTTCTTAACGATATCGCTAAGGCAATTCAGAAGTCTGATATCGGTATCAACCCCAACAATGACGGCAAGTGCATTAGACTTGTTTTCCCACCACTTACAGAGGATCGTCGTAAGGATCTTACTAAGGAAGTTCGCAAGGAGTCCGAGGAAGTAAAGATTGCACTTCGTAACGTTCGCCGTGATACATTGGACGAGCTTAAGAAGATGGAGAAGAAGAGCGAGATTACAGAGGATGACCTTAAGACTGCTGAGAAGGATGTTCAGAAGCTTCTCGATAAGGCTATTGAGCAGGCTGAGGCTATCGTAAATGCTAAGATTAATGAGATCATGGAGCTGTAATAGAGATTTTACTTATTCAGGTTATAGACTATCCCAGGTTAAGGAGATCATCTCCAACCTGGGATATCACTATATAATCTGTAAGGAAACCTCACCACGTCAACAGGATTTTGAACCTTGTGATTTAAGTAGAGTTGCATACACAGAGTTCGCTGACGATACTTATTTCATTTTTGTTTCTGAGTTACAATGAATCAGACATATATACCCACACATATTGCTATAATTCCTGACGGCAATGGCCGTTGGGCTAAGAGTAAAGGAATGCCTCGAACCTATGGACATAAAGTTGGTTCCGAGGTTTTTCGTCGTATGATCAGATATGCATCTAGCATCGGCGTTAAGTACCTTTCTTTTTATGCTTTTTCTACTGAAAATTGGAGGAGATCTGAGGAGGAAGTAGGCGGTCTTATGGCTCTGCTTGGTAATTACCTCGTTTCCTCACGTAAAGAATTAGACGAATTAAACGTAAGAATGACATTCTCTGGCAGAAGGGATGAGTTTTCTCCAGATTTTCTTGCGAAAATTGATAATATCGTTAAATACTCTTCATCTAATACTGGTATGGTATGTAACATAGCTCTTAACTATGGCGGAAGAGACGAAATCGTACATTCTGTTAAGGAGATTGCACGTAAAGTTGCAGCAGGAGAGATTTCTCCAGATCAAATTGATGAGAATCTAATCTCCAATAATCTCTTTAATCCTGATATACCAGATCCAGACCTTATTGTACGCACTAGTGGAGAGCTTAGGACTAGCAACTTCCTCCTCTGGGAGAGTGCTTATTCCGAGTTGTATTTCACAGATGTTTTATGGCCAGATTTTAAGGATGAAGATTTAGATAAGGCCATCGATGAATATAATAGAAGACATCGTAGGTTTGGAGGAGTTTAATGAAAGCAAGAATTTTGACAGGTTTAGTAGCATTGCCCTTATTAGGAGCCATTATTTTATTTGGTGGTAGCATTTTGTTTTTTGTTATTTGGGCAGCAACTTTGCTTTCACTATATGAGTATTTCCATGCTATTGAGTCTACAGGTAGACGCCCATTTAAGATTATAGGCTATTGCTCAACTTTGATTTTCCCATTCTATGGTATTTATGAGTTTTTGCCTGATGTTTACAACAAGATTTCATCATATTTTCTTGGATTAGCGCTATTAGTTGTTGTATTGCTTTTGTATGTGATGTATACAACTTGTGTTGTTAAGGCAGAGGAATATTCCTTTGATGATGTTGCTCATACCTTGTTTTCAGTATTTTATATCACCATTCCGTTTTTCTTAATAATGCCAATTTATTATGGCGAATATGGCAAATGGCTTGTATTTGTACTGTTTATTATTTCTTGGGGAACAGATATTTTTGCATATTTTGTTGGCGTTTTCTTTGGTAAGCATAAGATTATGCCTAAACTTAGCCCCAAAAAGTCTTGGGAAGGTTTCTTTGGTGGACTCGTTGGATCTGTTCTTCTTATGACTATTTATGGAATAGTATTTACTAACAGATTTGGCAAATTTGATTGGTGGATTTTCTCTATTTTGGGTTTAGTGCTTAGTTTAGTTTCTCAATATGGAGACTGGTTTGCTTCAAGCATTAAGCGTAGAGCTAATATTAAGGATTTTGGAAATATTTTGCCAGGACACGGTGGATTTGTAGATAGATTCGATAGTGTAATTTACCTTGTTCCATTTGTATACATTTTCTCACTTTTACTTACAGGTATTTAATATGGTTAAATCAATATCTTTGTTAGGTTCAACAGGATCAATAGGTACACAGACTTTGGATTGCGCACGTCAATATAATATTGACGTTGCTTCTTTGTCTGCCAATAGGGATTACAAGAAACTTGCTGAGCAGATTATAGAGTTTGAGCCTGAGCTTGCGTGCATTTGTCAGTCAGAGTACCTAGAGCCTCTTAAGGCTCTTTTGCCAGCTAATTGTCCTACAGAGATAGTAACTGGACAGGAAGGCATGATTAAGTGTGCAACTGTTTCTAAGGCGGATATTTGCGTCACAGCAGTAGTTGGAGCGTCTGGCATTAGACCGACATATGCAGCTATTTTGGCTGGCAAGAGAATTGGTCTTGCTAACAAAGAAACTTTGGTTGCAGCAGGCTCATTTATTATGGAGGCAGCACGTCTTCATAATACAGAAATTATTCCCGTAGATAGTGAACATTCTGCAATATTCCAGTGTCTAATGGGAGAGAATACTAAGGACATTTCTAAGCTTGTTCTCACTGCATCTGGAGGCCCCTTTAGAGGTTTTACCAAGGAACAGCTTAACAATGTAACTCTTGAGCAGGCACTTAAACATCCTAATTGGTCTATGGGTAGCAAGATTACTATTGATTCTGCATCCATGATGAACAAGGGATTTGAGGTAATTGAAGCTGGCCACTTATTTGGCGTAAGCGTAGATGATATTGAAGTTTTGGTTCATCCACAGAGTATTGTGCATTCCATGGTTAAGTTTACAGATGGTTCAATTAAGGCACAGCTTGGTGTACCAGATATGCATATTCCGATTCAGTTGGCATTAACATATCCAGATAGAATGCCTACAGTTTCAGATTATCCAGATTTGACTAAGGGACCACTTACTTTTGAACATCCTGATTTAGACACATTCCGTTGTCTAGATTTGGCATTTAAGTGTTATAGAGAGGGAGGCACATCTTGTGCAATTCTTAATGCTGCTAATGAGATTGCTGTAAGTGCATTCTTGCATAAGGAGATTACATTTGTTGGTATCCCTCAGGTTATTGAGGCTGCATTGGAGCATATTCCTTCTGTAGAACTTACAAATCTTGATACAGTTGAAACAGCTGATAGACAGGCTAGAGAGTATTCAGCACGTTATATTAAGGAGCATTTTTAATTAATGGGTTATTTAGTTGCCATTTTGGCATTGATTTTTTTGATAATTATTCATGAGCTTGGACATTTTGTTGCAGCTAAGCTTTGTGGCGTTCAGGTTAATGAATTTGCTCTTTTCTTTGGACCGGAGATTTTCTCTTGGCAGGGTAAGGAGACAAAGTATTCACTTCGTTGCATTCCTCTTGGTGGTTTCTGTGCCATGGAGGGTGAGGACAGTGAGTCAGATAATCCTAGGGCATTTAATCGTGCAGCTAAGTGGAAGAGAGCCATAATCATCGCAGCAGGACCAATTATGAACATTGTTGTGGCATTAGTTGCCATAGCAATTGTTATGTGTTCCTCTTATTTCATGACTAATGTAGTTGATTATGTTCAGCCAGGTTCCACAGCCGAGGTTCAGGGAATTCAGCCCGGAGATGTTTTGTATTCAGTTAATGGTTCCAAGGTTTATATTGCATCCGATATTGAATATCTTACCTATGGTCAGAAACCAGAAACTTTGGATGTTACTGTAATCCGTGATGGTCAGAAGATTGATCTTACACTTTCACCTAACTATAAGCGCTACATGATGAATATTACCGTTAAATCAGATGATGAAGGTGGCGTTACAACGATTGTAGATTCAGTTGTAGAAAGTGGAGCTGCTCATAAGGCTGGAATGTTGGCTGGTGACAGAATTGTTGCTATTAATGGTGTAGAGTTGCTTGATAAGTATGCATTAGATGAAGCTCTTGCCAATAGCGATGGTCAGGAAATTACAGTTACAGTTGAGCGAGATGGTCATAGAATAGATCTTAAGCTTACGCCTTCTGTTGCTATCCAGAACACAACATCTGCAATGGGTATTTACTCATTTAAGTACGAAAAGAGAAATCTTTTGAACGTTATACCAGATTCAGTTGATTATTTAGTTTCATCTGTACGCACCATTTATCTCTCAGTTGTATGGCTTATTAATCGTACCGTATCTGTTACAGAGGTTTCAGGTCCTGTAGGTATCGTTACTACTGTTGGATCTATTGTTAATACTTCACCTACTTTTGCTGATAAGATTCTCAACTTGTTGACAGTTTCTTCTCTAATTAGCATTAACTTGGGCATTTTCAACTTGTTGCCAATTCCAGCACTTGATGGATGTAAGCTTTTGTTCATTGGAGTTTCTGCTATTACTCGCAAGGATGTTCCTCAAAAGGTGGAAGGTATTATTTCTTTAGTTGGATTTGCAGTGTTGTTATTGATTATGTTGCTTACAACAGCTAAGGATATTTGGGGGTTATTCGCATGATGGAAAGACGTTTTTCTAGACAGGTAAATTGCGGTGGTGTATTGATTGGTGGAGATGCTCCTGTTTCTATTCAGTCTATGCTTAACACAGATCCACATAACTTTGATACATCCAAGGAACAGATTGATACCTTGGTAAATGCTGGTTGTGAGATTATTCGTATTACTGTTCCG
Organism: Clostridia bacterium; assembly: GCA_017559445.1. GTDB lineage: Bacteria > Bacillota > Clostridia > RGIG7378 > RGIG7378 > RGIG7378. The sequence continues at coordinate 11,423 of JAFYSJ010000023.1, read as the reverse complement.
GATACTAAGTCCTTGGAAACACTCAAGTTAATAACAGAGTATAGCTCAGTGCCGATTGTTGCAGATATTCACTTTGATTATCGTCTTGCACTTGGTGCTATTGAGGCTGGTGTTTCTAAGGTTAGAATTAATCCAGGTAATATTGGTTCCGATGATAGAGTAAAGGCAGTAGCAGATGCTGCAGGTGCTAAGGGTATCCCAATTAGAATTGGTGTAAATTCTGGTTCTATTGAAAAAAATATTTTGGAAAAGTACGGAAACACAGCAGAGGCATTGGTTGAAAGTGCTCTTTATCACGTGTCATTGCTTGAGAAGTTTGACTTTAAGGATATTGTTATTTCTATTAAGAGTTCAGACGTTAATAAGACGATTTCTGCTTACGAGCAGATTGCCAAGGCAACAAATTATGCACTTCACTTAGGTGTAACAGAGGCTGGCACATATACACAGTCTGCTGTTAAGTCATCCATTGCACTTGGCAGCCTCCTTACACGTGGAATTGGTGATACAATCCGCGTTTCTGTAACAGGTGATCCTGCAGAGGAAATTGAGATTGCTAAGGCTATTTTGTCTGCTACAGGTAACCGCAAATTTGGCCCTAAGATCGTTTCTTGCCCAACATGTGGACGTACTAAGGTTGACTTAATTGGCGTATGTAAAGAAGTAGAAAAGCGTCTTGCAAAGTGCACTAAGGACATTAAGGTAGCAATTATGGGTTGTGCAGTTAATGGACCTGGTGAAGCAAGAGATGCTGACATTGGTTTAGCAGGCGGAACAGAGGAGTTCCTTTTGTTCTCCAAGGGCGAAATTATTCGCAAAATACCAGCTAGCAGAGCTGTAGAAGAATTGATTGAAGAGATAGATAAGTTATGAGCAAAATTACATCCACTGAGAATAGCATGATTAAAACCTTCTTAAGCGACAAGAAGGTTAATTCTTGTAAGCTCATTAAGGAAACTAATTGTGTTCATATTGATGTTACAGGTCCTGTAACTTATTCAGATAGCTATCTTCGTCAGCTTGAGACTATTTTTGCCAAATCATACGATGTTGGCTCTGTTAAGATTACTTATAGATTAGCTCAGCCGGAAGAAGGTCACGATTTATCTCAATACTTAGATCACATCAGACAGGTTCTTTCTGAGAGAGCACCATCTTCTTATGGTTTCCTCAAAAACAGTGTTTGGTCTGTGGATGACAAGACTATTTATATTAAACTTGGCAGAGATTGTTCTACATTCCTTAAGAGCATGAACTTTGACAGAACTATCCACGATATTGTTTATGAGCAGCTTGGTATTAACTGTAACGTATCTTTTACAGATAAGTCAGGCAAAACATCTACAAACTTGCTAACAGATGAAAATCCACAGGATGTGGGACACCTTAAATCCCTAGATCTTAGCAATATTGACCTTAACTACAAGGCACCTGAAGCACCTAAGGAGAAAAAACAGCGCAAGGACGACATCATCGCTCCATCTGTTTCTGCACGTGCTAGAGCGAAGGTGAATACAGATGAAGGTGCTAAGAAGGCAACGGCCTTTATTGGTAGAGAAATTACACAGGAGATTACTCCAATTAGTGAGATTACTCCAGATTCCTATGTTGTTGCTATTTTCGGTCAGGTAATTGCAACTGAGGATCGTCAGCTTAAGAGCGGTGCCTACCTGTTCTCATTGGATGTTACAGATTACACATCTAGTATTAAGGTAAAGTTCTTTGTAAAAGAGGACAAAATTGCAGATGTAAAGGCTGAGATTAAAGTAGGAAAGGCAGTTTATGTACAGGGCGAGGCTCAGTACGATACTTTCTCCAAGGAAACAACTATTAAGGGTACAACTCTTAAGTTTGGTACATGGCAGGAGCGTGAGGATAAGTGCGAAGAAAAGCGCGTAGAGCTTCACATGCATACAGCAATGAGTGCTATGGATGGAATTACTCCAGTTGAGGACCTGCTTAAGACAGCAGAGCGTTGGGGTCATAAGGCTGTTGCTATTACTGACCACGGAGTTCTTCAGTCATACGACGATGCATTTAAGTGCAAGTCATTTGGCAAGCTTAATGTAAAGATTATTTACGGTATGGAAGGCTATCTCTTTGATGAGCCTCACTTTGTAATGTTTAATTACAAGCTTGGTGACAATTTAGATAGGGATTATGTTGTATTTGACCTTGAGACAACTGGTCTTTACAAGACAACAGATAAGATTATCGAAATTGGTGCCGTTAGATATAACACAAATGGTGAAATCGTAGGTAGATTCTCCTCATTTGTTAACCCTGAGAGACCAATTCCAGATGAGAGCTTTGCAATTCACGGAATTTCTGATGCAATGGTGGCAGATGCGCCAACAATTGAGGAAATTTTGCCAGAATTCCTTAAGTTTATAGACAATTCCATTCTTGTTGCACATAATGCTCCTTTTGATGTTGGTTTTATTGAAGAAAATACTAAGAGATTAGGATTTTCCTGGAATGACCCAGTTTATATCGATACATGTGAGCTTTCTAGACGCCTTATTCTTACAGGTATTCAGAATTACAAGTTAGATACAGTTGCAAAATATTTGGATGTAGAGCTTGAGAATCACCACAGAGCTGTGGATGATTGTGTTTGCTGTGGAGGTATTTTCTTTAAGCTTTTGGAACTACTTGAGCAAAAGGATTTTTATTCTCAGCTTCCTGGCATTGCTAGGATGAATAATTTGTCCATTAATACAACTAAAACACAGACTTATCACGTAATTTTGCTTGTAAAGGACGCTGTGGGTCTCAAAAATCTCTACAGACTCGTTACAGCATCTAACTTGAATTATTTCCATAGACAGCCACGAATCCCTCGTAGACTCTTAGAAATGTATCGTGAGGGTTTGATTATTGGTTCTGCATGTGAGGCAGGCGAATTATTCCGCGCAATGTTGGCAGGTAAGCCTGATGAAGAACTTGATAAGATTGCGAATTTCTATGATTTCTTGGAGATTCAGCCAATCGATAACAACAGATTCATGATTCGCAAGGGTATGGCAACTAATGATGAGGATTTGCGCAACTTTAACCGCAAGATAGTTACTATTGCGGATAGAATTGGTAAGCCTGTTGTTGCTACTGGAGACGTACATTTCCTTAACCCAAGAGATGAGGTTTTCCGTAGAGTTATTATGTATGGTAAGGGCTTTGAGGATGCAGATAAGCAGGCAGAGCTTTACTTTAAGACAACAGATGAAATGCTTCAGGAATTCCGTTATTTCGGCGACAGAGCTAAGGAATTTGTTATTACAAATCCAAACATGATCGCTGATATGATTGAGGATAACATTAGACCTATTCCTAAGGGTATGCATCCACCAAAGCTTCAGGATTCCGACAAGGAACTCCGTGAAATGTGCATGAATAGGGCCCACGAAATATATGGTGATCCATTGCCAGAGCTTGTTGAGACAAGACTTGTTAAGGAGTTGGACGGTATTATCAAGAACGGATATTCCGTTATGTATATGATCGCCCAGAAGCTTGTATATAACAGCCAGAGTAACGGCCATAAGGTAGACTCTAGAGGTTCCGTAGGTTCATCCTTTGTTGCAAATATGAGTGGTATTACTGAGGTTAACGCACTTCCACCACATTACGTTTGCCCCAAGTGTAAATATTCACATTTCTTCACGCAGGGTGAGTACCATGTTGGTTTTGACATGCCTCCTAAGCAGTGTCCAAACTGTGGCACAGATCTTAAGAGAGATGGACATAACATTCCTTTCGAAACATTCCTTGGATTCGAAGGTAACATGAAAATTCCAGATATCGACCTTAACTTCTCAGGTGAATATCAGGGAAAGGCTATGAAATATATCGAAGTTCTCTTTGGTAAAGAAAACGTTTTCCGTGCAGGAACTATTTCTACTGTAGCTGATAAGACAGCTTACGGTTACGTTACTCACTATAACGAGGACCATAGCATACAGATGAGCGAAGCTGAGGTTCACAGAATTCAGCTTGGTTGCATGGGAACTAAGCGTTCTACAGGTCAGCATCCTGGAGGTATTATCGTTGTACCTAGAGAGTATGATGTACATGACTTTACGCCGCTCCAGCATCCTGCAGATGATGTAAATAGTGACATTATTACTACTCATTTTGCCTTTAGCTCACTTCACGATACTATTCTTAAGCTGGATATTTTGGGCCATACAGCCCCAACCATGCTTAGATATTTGACAACACATACAAGTGTTGCAATGGAAGATGTTCCAATGTTCGACCCAGAGGTTATTAAGCTCTTTACTTCAGTTGAACCCCTTGGACTTAAGCCTGGTGACATTGAGTCCACAACCGGTACACTTGGTTTGCCAGAAAGTGGTACTAACTTTGTTCGAGGTATGCTTATGGACTGTCAACCTAAGTCGTTCTTTGACCTTTTGCAGATTTCTGGACTTTCTCACGGAACTGACGTATGGCTTGGCAATGGTAAAGACCTTATCGACAACGGTACATGTACAATTTCAGAGCTTATTGCTTGTCGAGACGACATCATGACATACTTAATCCTCAAGGGCATGGATCCTGCAGAATCCTTTAGTATCATGGAAGGTGTTCGTAAGGGAAAGGGCATTAAGCCTGAAAAGGAACAGGAAATGAGAGATCATGGAGTTCCAGATTGGTACATCGATTCTTGTAAGAAGATTAAGTACATGTTCCCTAAGGCTCATGCTGTTGCATATTCCATGGCAGCTCAGAGACTTGGCTGGTTTAAACTTTACTATCCAGCTCATTTCTATGCTGCATACTATACTGTATCTGGCAACGATTTTGACTTAGAGTGGATGGCTGGTGGTGTAGAGAAGAACTTCCTACATATGAAGGACATTATCGCTCAGGGTAAAAAGGCTTCTCCTAAGGACCAAAAGTCCGTGGGCCTTTACGAAATTGTTGACGAAATGTATCATAGAGGAATAGGTTTTACTATACCAAATATCATGACATCTCATGCCACTAGGTACTTGGTAATGGAGGACGGCAAGACTATTTTGCCACCACTTGTAGCTGTACCTGGTCTTGGTGAATCTGTAGCTAACGAAATTGTTGCAGATAGAGAGGCAAATGGTACTTACAAGACAGTTGAGGAAATTGGACAGAGAGTTTCCAAGCTGAGTAAGACTTTAATTGATACTATGCATCAGATGGGATCTCTTGGCGACATACCATACAGTTCTCAGATGAGCCTTTTTGATGGATTATTCTAATAAATTTGAGGTAAATATGGATTTTAACTTAAAACTTTTAGATTTTAGAAATAGAATTTGTGGTCGCAAGATTGCTGTAATGGGCTTTGGTGTTAACAACCTTGAGCTTGTTAAGTTCTTGCATAATTACGGCGCATTGGTATACGTTTTTGACCGTGCAACTAAGGATGCTTTGTCCGATAGAATTCGTGATAATAAGGAATATGTTGAGGCTTTTTATCTTGGTGAAGATTACCTTTCTAACTTGGATGGTAGCTTTGCATATATCTTTAGAACACCTGGTATGAGACCTGATTTGCCAGAAATTTCTGCTGCAGTTAGCCAGGGCGCTGTTTTGACTTCTGAAATGGAAGTTTTCCTTAATCTTTGCCCATCTCATACAATTGGTATTACAGGTAGCGATGGTAAGACAACAACTACAACTTTGATCTATACAATGCTCAAGACAGCAGGTTACAACTGCTATCTTGGAGGAAATATTGGTTTCCCATTGCTTCACAGAGTTGAGGAAATGACTCCAGATGACTATGTAGTTTTGGAACTCTCTAGTTTCCAGCTTTTGGGCATTAATGTTTCTACAAATATTTCTGTAATCACAAACATTACTCCAAACCATCTAGATATGCATAAGGATTACGATGAGTACATTGCTGCTAAGGAGAATATCTACCTTAACAATAAGTCTGGTCTTGTAGTTCTTAACAAGGATAACGATGTAACTAACCAGATTGCACAGAAGGTTATTGCTGGTGGCAAGAGAATTGTTCGTCAGTTCTCCAAAACACCTCTTAATAACGGTGTTTATCTAGATAACGACTCTCTAATCTATGCGGACGGCAAGGAGCCTAAGGTCGAAATTATGACTCGTAAGGATATTAAGCTTGTTGGAATGCATAACGTAGAGAATTACATGACAGCATGTGCAGCAACCTATGGCATTGTTCCTGTAGAGGTTATGAAGAAGGTTGCAAATACATTTGGTGGTGTTGAGCATCGTCTTGAGCATGTAAATACAATTAACGGAGTTAAGTTCTATAACGACTCCATTGCAACTAGTCCATCTAGAACAATTGCAGCTCTTAAGTCCTTTGACGAGCCTGTTGTTTTGATTGCTGGCGGTAAAGAAAAGGGTATTCCTTACGATGCATTGGGTGAGTATCTTTCTAACAAGGTTAAGGTTTTGGTTCTTATTGGAGCTACATCTAAGGCAATTGCGAAGTCCCTTTATGACTATGTTGGCGAGGACGAAGGCAAGAATATGCCAGTTGTTTACTTTGCAGAGGATTACAGAGATGCTGTAACGTTTGCTTATAAGTGTGCAGAGTCTGGAGATAACGTTGTTTTATCACCTGCGTCCACTTCTTATGATTTGTTTAAGAATTTCATGGAAAGAGGCAGACATTTTAAGAGCATTGTGGAGGAAATCTATAATGATTGTTCTAGGAATTGATCCTGGATACGGTATTCTTGGTTACGGTTTAGTATGGTACGACAATGGCAAATTTAAGCCCATTGAGTACGGTACCATTACCACGCCTGTAAAGTCTCCAATAACTGATAGACTGCCAACAATTTATAGCAGAATCTGTGGTATTTTGGATGAATACAGGCCAAATGTTGTGTCTATTGAAAAGCTGTTTTATGGTCATAACCAGACAACAGTAATTGATGTTGCACAGGCCCGTGGATGCGCTATTTTGGCCGCAGCACAGCGTGGAATTGAGGTGCGTGAATATACTCCAATGCAGATAAAACAGGCTGTAGTTGGATATGGTAGGGCAGAGAAGCGTCAGGTGCAGTATATGGTGACTAAAATACTGAATCTTGAGTCTATTCCTAAGCCTGATGACGCTGCAGACGCTTTGGCAATTGCAATTTGTCATTGTCAGAATAGTGTGATGGAAGGAATGCTCAGTAAACCGATGCGCTAGTGAGCCACGAGCAAAGCTCGTTAGTAGCCGCTATGCTAGTGGCCGGACCTTCGGTCCTAGTGGCCGCGCTGACGCGCTAGTAATCGCACCGTTGGTGCTAGTGATTCGCGCTATCGCGCTAGTAGGCCGCAAGCAAAGCTTGCTAGTGATCGCAACTTCGTTGCTAGTGAACCACTTCGTTAGTAGGCCGCAAGCAAAGCTTGCTAGTGACCGCAACTGCGTTGCTAGTGAGAATTGCAAATAGTTTGGTTTAGCAAACCATTATAACTATCGACAAATTTTGAAAGAATTAGTTAATACTAGGTTTTTGAGGTATAGAAATGATAGCTTTTATTAGAGGAAGGGTCTTTGAAATTAGACAAAATTCCGTAGTAATTGATGTAAATGGCGTGGGATATGAAGTAAATACATCCCTTAGCACCATTGGAGCTTGTAGCAACCAGTCTGGTGAGGTTTTGCTATACACAGAAACATACCTTCGTGAGGATCTGATAGCTTTGTATGGATTTGCATCTAAGGACGAGCTCACAATGTTTGATCAGCTGATTTCTGTATCAGGCGTTGGTCCTAAGGTTGCATTACAGATTATGTCTGGAATATCTACATCATCATTTGCAATTTCTGTATTGAATGATGATTATAAGGAATTAACTAAAATCAGTGGAGTTGGACCAAAGCTTGCACAGAGAATTATCTTAGAGCTTAAGGATAAGATTAAAAAGGAATGCAAAACACAAAATGTAATTCTTACAGAAAATCTTTCAACAGGTGTACATACATCAACAAATATTTCTGATGAATGCACATTTGCACTTTGTGCATTAGGATTCACACCACAGGTTGCTAAGAAGGCAGTTGCAGATGTTTATGTAGATGGAATGACTACAGAAGAAACAATCAAAGCGGCGCTTAAGATATTAGCAAAATTCTAATTAGATAATTTTGTAGATATAACAAAATATCATTAAAACACGTTTTTAACATAGAAAAGCACGGATTTACCGTGCTTTTTTCTTTATTTTGGTCTTCCCAATTATACAAAATTTTTATTTTGCCTAATTAGATATTTCTTTTTTTAGGGGTATCCTATTTATCTAGTTTCAATTATTTGCAGTAACTTATGTTTATTTAGTTCTATTACATACAAGTGATTATTTGCAGTACAACAATATCTGCAATATTCCAATTATATCAAACATAAGTATCAGCATAAAGTACATGTAAATTCATGCAACTTTTGGTGAAATCCAGCATATTTTGTAGCAGAAACAATCTATTATTTAAGGAGTTCTTTATGGCTACCTTTAACAACTTTGCTACTTTGTCATATAGCGGCGGAACGTCCACTTCTAACACAGTTACAGGCGAAATACTATCTGCACTTTCTTCTACTAAAACAGCAGTTGTAGACGATTACACAGCTAAGGATGATGTAACATATGTAATTACATTGCTAAATAGCAGTAATGCACCACTTACAAATGTGACGATCGAAGACGATTTAGGTGGATATTTATTCGATGGTACCACAGTTTATCCACTAACATACACAGCAGGATCTGCACGTTTGTATATTAATGGTACTTTACAACCTGCACCGTCTGTATCTGCTGGCCCACCACTTTTAATTTCAGGTATTACTATTCCAGCAGGAGGAAATGCTATTGTCATTTATGAGGCTACAGTAACAGCATATGCTCCATTGGCATCTGAAAGTACAATTACAAATACTGCTGAGATTACAGCAGATGGTCTATCCTCTCCTGTTATTGTAAGTGAAATCATCAACACTGAGGATCGTGCAGATTTAAGCATTAGCAAATCTGTTTGCCCTAGCGTAGTATCTGAAAATGGTGTTCTCACATATACATTTGTAATTGAAAACCAGGGTAATACAGATGCTGTAGCTACAGATAACGTGGTTCTTACAGATACATTCTCGCCTATTTTAAATCCAATTACAGTTACATTTAATGGTACACCTTGGACAGAAGATGTGGAGTACACTTATGATGAAGCCACAGGCTTGTTCACAACAATAGCTGGTGAAATTACAGTGCCTGCTGCTACTTTTACACAGGCATCTAATGGTACTTGGACTGTGACACCTGGTACATCTGTTTTAACAGTTTCTGGTGTTGTTTGATTCTTTCAAAACAACAAAATGGCCACTTACCGTAATGGGTAAATGGCCATTAATTTTAATATGTTATTCAACAATAAGGTCAATGAACTCAAATGTTCTGCAGTCAACAAGTCCTCTGTTTGTAAGACGAGTTTCAGGCAAACAAGCTAATGGGATAAGAGCCATGGTCATGAATGGTGAAGGTAATGTGCTACCCATTTCTTCCCAAGTCTTCTCCATTTTTTCAATCTTTACGCTCATTTCGTCGATTGGCTTATCACTCATGAGACCAGCAATAGGAAGCTCTACAACGCAGAGTACCTTGCCATCTAGAACTGCAACAAGACCGCCACCACACTCAATCAAAGTATTTGCAGCAAGTGCCATATCTTCGTCATTGCTACCTACAACAAGGAGGTTGTGTGCGTCATGTGCTACAGTCTGAGCAAGTGCGCCTCGCTTAATGCCAAAGCCCTTAACGAATCCCTTGCCAACAGTACCTGTTCTTGTGTGACGTTCAAATACAGCTGCCTTAAGTACGTCCTGGTCAGGATCTGCGCAGATGTTACCATCGCATACAGGAAGATTTACAATTCTATCGTATGTACCTACTCTAGCAGGAATAATCTCTATTGCATGTACCTTAGCAGAATCACCATTATAGGAAATCTTAAATGCATCTGCTGTTACCTTGTCCAAGTGAACTGAGTTTACAGCCTTTTGGGGATATGTATAAGGAGCAAATTCCTTAGTAATCTTGCCATCCTTAGCAACAAGCTCACCGTCAATGAATACCTCAGTTACGTGACATGCATTAAGGTCGTCGATGAGAACAAGGTCTGCACACTTAGAAGGTGCTACGCTACCCATATCGTGATCAAGCTGGAAGCACTGTGCAACGTTAATTGTAACCATCTGAATTGCTGTGACTGGGTCAACGCCCTCTTCGATAGCGCGCTTTACGATGTAGTCAAGGTGTCCGTGCTGGATCAGAGTATGAGGGTGTGTATCGTCAGAAATAAGGCAAGCATAACGGCTATCTACCTTTCTCTCAGTAATAGCTTTAGCAACTTCCTGAAGATCGTGCCATGCAGAGCCTTCTCTAAACATTGCATACATACCAAGACGCATTTTTGCCAAAGCATCCTCTGCTCTAGTTGACTCGTGGCAGCATCTGAGACCGCTTGCAATATATGCGTTTAAGCCAGAACCGTTTTCAGGAAGTGAGTAGTGACCTGTAGGAATCTTGCCAGCTTTAAGAGTTTCACCAACAATTGCATGAGTGTGAGGATTTGCATAAAGTATGCCAGGGAAATTCATCATTTCACCAAGTCCAACACAGTTGTCCCACTCCATTGTAAGAGCTACATCCTCAGGATCAATCTTAGCACCTGTATCTTCGAAACCGCTAACAGCAGGTACGCAAGATGGTGTTGTGAGCATTGTCTTAAGAGGTGTGCGCTTAGCATCCTCCATCATGTATCTTACACCGTCCAATCCAAGAACGTTGCAAATCTCGTGTGGGTCGATGAAAACACCACTTGTACCGTGGGAAACTACTGCCTTAGCATACTCTCCTACAGAAAGCATGGAAGATTCGATGTGAATATGTCCATCCATGAAAGCTGGTGCCAAGTATTTATTCTCAGCGTCAATTACCTGTGTGTTAGGTCCGATACAGTGCTCTGCATCACCTACCAAAGCAATTCTGCCTTCTACGATAGCTACAGAAGTGTTATCTATAATCTCATGTGTGCATACGTTAATAAGACGTGCATTCTTAATTACAAGGTCTGCCTTCTCTGCTCCAGTTGCAACCTTTGCAAGGGCCATTGAGCATTCCCAAAGTGGTTTTTTACAAAAATGATTAATCATAAGTTAAGTCCTTCCATATGATTTTTCTTTATAGTTTGTTTATTATAGCACATATTAATTTACAATTTAAGAAAATAAAAAACTGTACATGTGAAATGCACAGCTTAGCAAAGTGAACTACCACTAAGCTAAAGCTTACTGGCTTCTTGCTTCAATGTCCTCGCAACCTACTAACTCCACAAGCGTGACTTCGGGTAGTTCCTACCCTAGTTGTTTTCTTTATATTATACAGACAGCATTCTAAGTCCCTCT
>JAFYSJ010000022.1 GCA_017559445.1 Clostridia bacterium | reverse complement strand
GGTAATTACATTACCAGTAGATATCCCTGGCAAGCTTGTGAACTTAACAAAAGATCTAAGCCTACCATAGTATGAGTTCTTACCTGCTCTTAAGTACATAACATTGTAACCAAATGTATCTAGGTCACTATTTGTCTCTGCCAAGGCAATATCTTCAATTTTTGTGTTATATGTTCCATCTGTCTGAATAATTGGATCTAATGCTACAGGGTATACAGCTGTCTTCATCCAATCCATGGGAAGAGAATATGTAATACTCCATACATTACCTCTGCCTGTGCCCACCTTTTGAAGTGTAACTACAACATTTCTAGATATCTTTTCGTTTGCATCCATAAGATATGGAGCCTGAATATAAAATACTCCCTCTTGTGTCAGCTTATCCTGTAAAGTGATGCTTCCATCCTCTTGAAGTACTGGCAGTAAATCTCCTGCATCTAATGTGAATGTATATCCACTTTGTGTTGTTGCAAAGGAGTTAATTACAATAGTCTCCTTAAGCATATATGGACTTATGTCATATCTTAGGTCAACAGAAGTGAAAACATTTCTATATGTGAGACCTGAGTAAATCTTAGTTGGGAATACTTCTTCCCTTATACCCTCTTGCTTTTCTCTTGTGCTTTGGTTAATAGTAGCAGATACCTTAGAGACATTCTCTACTACTTCTGTTTCAGATTCTTTACCTAAAACACCACTATTAATAACCTTCCTAGTCTGAGAATCCAATGAGAAACTAATGCTATATTTACCCTGTGTTACAGTAATAGCACCATCTCCCATATTCTGTGGGAATGTTACATTAAAGGGAGCATTAGCTGTAGAAATAGAGCCTTTACCATCTCTATTAACTTGAAGTGTATTATCTATTTCTTCCCATGTTCCATTAAGGTCATAGTGAACAGCTTCTGGATAAAAAACAGAAACCTGCTGTCCATTAGTCAGCAGGTAGTCTTTACTAAATTCTGTTCTATTCTCTGTAAGCTCACAAAAAATCTCCGCATTAGCTCTAGTAATCTCTGTGTTATCAGGATTATCTGTGCCTTGCGGAGTTATGAGTTCGTTATTTTGTGTTAAATCTGTGGTATCTTGGCTTGCCATATCCACGGCTGCGTATACAGCATTAGGAATAGCTGTAAATACAACTGTAAAAGTAAGTAATATTGCTAAAATTTTGATAGGGGTTTTGAAAGTAATCATAGTTGTACCTCGTGAGCATAATGACTCTTAATACATGCCACCAGATACAAATGTGTTATGTTATTATCACATCTATTCTTGATGGACCTAACCTATAACAACAAATTCAATTTATACCCAATTACATAATTTTGTCAAGCATTGGTGATAATAGTCTCTTGGGGTCACCCTGATGTTCTTTGGGAGTAAAGAAAACCGCCTACAGATATTAATCCGTAGACGGGGATGAACTTTATTTGATTTGAACCTATTCTGAGTATATTGCCTTTTAAAAACCTAGGCTACTCCGACTCTACTCATATGGCATTAGAAGGGGTGTTACATATTTTCGCCGCAGTCCAGTTCTTTGAGTATTCTTTATTACTTAGAAGGAGTTACAATAACCTTTACAAGATCTACATATTCCTCACCTTTTTCAACAAACACAAAGTTTATATTAGTTTCATAAATATAGCCTATTGTGCCGTCTTCTAATACTGTTAGTATAGGTTCAGGTATGTCATATCCTATCTCGCATTTATCTTGACCTTCTTTATTTAAACCTTTATATATTTCATCAAGTTTAGAACAAACAGCGGCCTCTGTATCTTTTAACTTAATTATAGACATATCAATACCCTCTGGAATTCTACCAAGCATATCAGAAATAAAAGACCTTATAATACCCGAATACGATATTTTTACATATATACATTCAGCCGTCTGAAATTCATTTATATATTTATCAAAGGAAATTGTATAATACCCTGCTTGATAATATCCATCCGTAACTGTTGTTTCAAACAGTGCCCAGTCTATCTTTTCATCACCCGATATGCTTTCCACAAAATTCTTCGCGATAGCAACATACTCATCATCTGTCAATAATTTATCGACTTTCTCAATGGCCTCATGATTAATATATGAAACAATTCTTCCTTTGTCGTCAACAGAAAAGCTTCCACTATTATCGCTAATCATATAATCAAAATACGGATAATAGTTATTAGGGCGATTGTATGTTTGATAATACTTACCAGTTACTTCTCTTCCTGCAATAGAGACTGAAATTTCCATCTCAGGAATTACCTCTTTATATTTTTGCTCATCATATAGTCGAGTAAGACTACCATAATCCACATCAATTGCTACATTATCAGAATAGTCCATAATTTTAGCTTCATAACTAAGATCTTTTTTATTAGTGTTACCAGAGCAAGATGAAACCACTATAGATAAAACTATCATCATTACTATAAATATAGTTCTTTTCTTCATAAAAGTATCTCCTTCTTAATTTCCTAAAACAAAACTTCCATTTCCACACAAAATTCCACAATCTATACCTGACAAGTTGTTTGCGCGTTCTAGAGCCACATCTGCTGAATAGCCCGCTAAAAGCCATCCTACAAAGGTATTCGTCCATTCTCCAGCAGCGCTACAACCTATATTTTCTGTAAATCCAACTGCACACTGTGCGCCATATTCAACAATTGCAGAAGGTAAATTTTTACCTCCTCTTCCTCCAACTCCAGTTTCACACGCAACAAAGGCTGCTAAACCTAAACAGGAATAGTCGTCATCTTCTCTAAGAAAGTCATCTCCTCCAGTTACACTTATTTCATGACTATACAACCATCCCGAATCAAGGCAAATAAAAGTTCTTTTTTGCACTCCGTTTTCAACAGATGATCCTCCATGACTTCGACTTATAAAAACATAATATTCCATTAAATCATTTCTACAAGTTGTCGGTGAAAGATTAGTCGTTTTCACAATAGTCGTATAATTACTATAATTCTCTACCATATACTGGATGTCTTCAATTTGTTCTGTATGATAGTGCCCTGGACTGTTATCTGGCTTTGAATACAACATAAAAATTGTTGTTTTATATTTCATTACAACATATGGACGTGTGCTTGTATTGGAATGTTCAGACGATACGAATCCCTTATTTGCTGATTCATTACTGCTCATCATAATAAAGCCTGCATTGGCCGAATATGTTCCTGTTTTCCATGCAAGAACTAACCCCGTAATATCAAACTCTGTAAGCTGAGCATAAGCCATACTTGCGCCATAGTTACTTGTATTATAATAAACACCCATATTATTCCAGGTAACACCACTTTCTGTCCATCCGGTGTTCCTAAGAGGAAACAGATTGATATATTGAGTAGCGCTTCCCGTTGCTTCCTTGGTGTAAAATTTTACACTTACAATATCTGTAACACTTGTGTTTATATAAGTGTTGGAATTAATAAGACCATAAAGCCTTACTACAGTTCTACCTACACCAAACTCTGCGGAAGGTGTTCCTACTCTGTCATACTCATATGTACCGTGATTACTACTTGGTCTTGCAGAGAAAACGGGAGCATCTTGAATAGAGTTTGCGCCGCTATAAGAGTCTCCTATTGTAAGTGTTGGATCAATGGTAACTGGATATACAGTGTTATTGTCTGTTAAGAATGTTTCATCCACACTAATGGTGATAATGTACTCCTGATTCTCCTTAACTGTCTCAACAGTAAGTGTACCCTCATATGGTACGAGGTTTGCATCGTAAGCAATAACATCTCCTAAATAGAAGATAGCCTTTGTCTTACTTGATTCTGCTAGGTAGAAACCCGCAGAACTTTCATATACTCCAAGGCCATTGGTAGTTAATGTAAATGAATATTCATTTACTCCTGCGTACTTAGTTAAAACGATATCTTCCTTAATACCAGAGAGTAGTGGAGTGTATTTCAAAGTTGTATTACTATCGAATAAACCTACATACTCTACAGAATTGTCCTTCTGACTTGCTGTTACACCTCTTGTTGTAAAGATTGGTTTTAATGTTACAGAATACTTATCATAGCCAATAGTAATACCTTCGGATGGGCTACCACTAAAGCTTGCTGTTACATCGTTCTTTGTTGTTGAATATCCACTTCTTGTAGCTGTGAGAGATATATCCTTTTCCTGTACTACTCCATCCTTGTCTACATACTTAACATTTTCACTAAAGAAGTATGCAGTTCTAGATCCATCTTCATTTTGGAATACATAGGAATTAAGTTCTTCGTCTTCTAGAACTCTACCGACAAACTTGTGTGACTCGAATTCTGCTTTATCTACATAGTCAAGTACTTTACTTGAGCTTGCAGCATTAAATTCCTGTTTAGATGTTGTTAAGTTAGTTTCTGTGCTTGTTGATGTGCCCAATTTAGAATCTGACTCAGCAATTGCATATACGGGGATACTACTAATCACCATACAGATCACTAAGAACATGGACACGAATGAATTAAATCTCTTTTTCATAAGTTCCTCCTATCCTTTATGAATCTTTCCCCTTAAAGTACAAAGAACGCCAATACTCTTTAACAGAGTACTGACGCTCCCACATAAGTCTATCTAGTATTTTTAGGACTATAGTGGTAGAGGCCGTGCCTCTGTAAAGTGTACTAATCACTTCTCGCCTTTATGTCCCTAATATTACGATATATTTATATCATATTTATGTATCTTTGGAAACTCCAAATTGCATTTTTAATTGAACACTTGTGGCATAAATTAAATCACTAGACTCTTTACTAAAAAATGTAATTTAGATCCATTACTTTTCATTTTCAATATAACAAACTGTATAAGTTTCAAGAAAGATTATCAAACCTTTAAACATAAAACTCAACCATATCCTCCAGACGAATACATGCCAGAGCCTTAATTGACATCTCATATCCACTACCACAATCAATATCAATAAATCCTTGTGCATGCAATATATGTAGATGATCTGATTTTTGCTCTAATTCCTGGGCAAATTTAACTCTATCTTCCTCTGATTTTATTAAACTAATCACCTTTGTATGTCCAATAATGACCTTGTATCCAGACATAGGATTTGGAGCGTCAATGTCAGGTCTATTCCAAACCTCATCATGTATATTTTCACCTATCCATCCATGAACTAAGTAAAATTTGTTATCATTTATGTTTAATTCTAGATGAGATGGTCTTGCCTCTAAGAATTTCAGTATCTTCTGTTTGGACTGCGCGGATTATACATCCAACCCCACCAATTAACAAAGGCACACCCGTAGGCATGCCTTGTAGTTTCAATATTCTTACTGTCTGTTACTACTGTATGATTTACTTCACTCTCTCATATGTAGTAAACATAAATCTCATGTCTAGTACAGAGTCTGTCTCTGGATCACAAACCTGCCATGGTCCCTCTTCCACACACTTCCACTCATCACTTTCATCAAGGTTTGGGATAGCTGTGTCGTACTCAAAGGAACTATCGAACTTTGTGATATATGCTCTTTCGCAATATGGGAGCAACTGGTTATAGATGCTGGCTCCACCAATTACGTACACAGACTCACTGGGGTACTGCTTAACTGTCTCCATGAGTTCATCCACAGAATGAACAACCTGTGCACCATCCACAGTAATGTCCCTAGTGCTCATGATGATGTTAGTTCTATTCTTAAGAGGTCTGCCGCCTGGGAAGGTAGCCAAAGTCTTGGAACCAAGAATAACCACATTGCCTGTAGTCTTAGATGCAAAATACTTAAGGTCAGCCCTCACTCTAGCCAGCAAATCGCCCTTGTTACCAATGGCCCAATTATTATCTACCGCTACAATTAGATTCATACTCTCTCCTATTACAGCAATGTAACGCCGTGCTCTGCAGCAAACTCCATGATCTCCTCTGGCCATATAGAAACCTGAATCTCTCCAATATGTGCCTTGCGAAGGAAGAACATACAAATACGGCTCTGTCCAATACCACCTCCAATGGTGTATGGAAGCTTACCCTCCAAAAGCATCTTCTGGAATGCGAGCTCTGCTCTCTCTGGGCAACCAGCCTTTGCTAACTGCTCTACCAATGCCTTTTCGTCTACTCTAACACCCATGGAGGACAACTCCAATGCGATGTCCAAAACTGGGTAATATACGATGATGTCGCCATTAAGCTGCCAATCGTCATAGTCAGGAGCTCTGCCATCGTGCTTCTGGCCAGACTTAAGAACATCACCAATCTTCATGATGAAAACAGCACCCTTATCCTTGGCAATGTTGTACTCTCTTTCCTTGGGAGTTGCATCTGGGTACATATCCTCAAGCTCCTGAGTTGTTACAATTGTAATCTCCTCTGGCAAAATGCACTCGATGTAGTCATACTTGTTGTAAATATGCTTTTCTGTAACGCGGAGAGCCTCGTAAACAGCCTTAACTGTGTCTACCAAAGTCTTCTCTGTTCGCTGCTCCTTGAGGATAACCTTCTCCCAGTCCCACTGGTCAACGTAGATGGAGTGAATGTTGTCTGTCTCCTCATCACGTCTAATGGCGTTCATATCTGTGTAGAGACCTTCACCTGGTTTAAAACCGTAACGACCCAAGGCCATACGTTTCCACTTGGCCAAAGAATGTACTACTTCGATGGGCTTATCGTTCTGCTCACCTACACCAAAAACAACAGGTCTCTCTGTACCATTAAGATTGTCGTTAAGACCAGACTCTGGTGTTACGAACAAAGGTGCAGAAACACGGCGCAAATTAAGCTGTGTCTCCAACTGAACCTGGAAGAAATCCTTGATTCTCTTGATAGCGTTTTGAGTACCCTTAAGGTCTAGTTCGGAGCGGTAACCCTCCGGAATGTAAATCTTGCTCATGTGAATATCTCCTTTAAGATACGGACTAGTTTAATTGCCTAACTGATTTTGGGCAAGTGTTTTTTAGTCTTTGGGTAAAAATAAGGTAAAAAACATCCTCGAATCTCTTAAATCCGAGGATGTACTGCATATTTATTATTTAATTAAAGGTCCTATCTATAGAACTCAATACCCTCTGCCACGCTAAGTTTAGCAATTCTAGCCAAGGACTCAACTCTAATTCCCTCATTTCGAAGTTCTATTCCAGCTCCCTGATATGTCTTTTCGATTACGATACCAGCACCAACTGTCTCTGCTCCTGCGTCACTTACAACCTTCATCAAAGCTCTAAGTGCACTACCCTTTGCAAGGAAGTCGTCAATAATCAGAACCTTTTCCCCTGGGTGCAAAAATTCCTTAGACACCACAATATCGTATGTACGCTTATGTGTGTAGGAATAAACCTCGGATGTGTAAACGTCTGCGCTAATATTGCTGGACTTAGACTTCTTAGCAAATACCATGGGCACATTAAAGTACTGTGCTGTAATGGCTGCAACGCCAATACCAGATGCCTCAATAGTGAGAATCTTGTCTATCTGTACATCATCGAACAATCGGCGAAACTCCTTGCCCACCTCGCAAAGTAAGCCAATGTCCATCTGGTGATTCAAAAAGCTATCTACCTTAAGCACATCACCCTCACCAATTTTACCATCAGCAAGTATTCTCTTCTCTAAAAGTTCCATACCTTATCCCCTTGGTCTTACTTATTCTTTCTTGTCTTTGCGATCAAAATACCACTCTGAACAATGTTCAAAACGCTAACTACAATCAACATTATCTGGTTAAATCTATTATCCAAGAACTGCATGTAAGGATTGAAGAAATTAAACATAATGAATGTGATCAACATAAGAGAAATCACAATAATAACGTGGGGTAATATTTTATTAAACAATGGTTCCTTTTTATCCATCACTCAATCTCCTTAAAAATAATGCAGTCGGACAAGTTGCGGAATCCGTTGGAAACGTAATTCATAATCTTGTCGTTGTATGTGAACATGGCAGATCCGCCACCATCCAGGTTATACGCTGCAGTACAGCCATAGCGTACAAACAAATCTGCAAACTGTGCCATTGTCACGCCACTGGACCAGGATGAACGGCCCTCGACCATCATAAAGATGTAATGTCCTGGCTCTACACATCCCATACCTGTTCTGGGGTTGCGATTAGTTGCAACATTACCATATGACTTGCTGAAGGAATGAATTGCATTGCCGTCCTCATCAATTAAGCCTGGGCCAAAGCACCAAATTTGGTAAGGACTCTTTTCCACAAGGTTATTCAATGTGTATGAACCCTTTGAGTATGTCTTCAAAGTACCATCGTAGTACAAAACACCAATATCCAAGTTGTTTGCAACAGTTCTATACAAGTTACCATTACGCACTACAAGTCCAGATGTTCTGTATCCGTAGTAGTCACCTGTTATGGCGAATACTGCGTTATTGTGAATGTCCATATCCAAAATAGACTGTGTAATACCTGTACCGAAGGAATCATTGGCAAGGGCTGTCTGGAAATTCTGAATAGATGCCACGCGAACGTCGATTACATAGTACTTAACCATGGCTCCATCGATCATTTCCTCAACGGTTGTGATCTCAATTGCCATTGTGGGACTTCTATATGAATTTCCTGTCTGGATAATTGTATCTGAGAAATAGTCCTTAAACTTCTCTGTCCACTCGTACACCCTAGGAGTTGGTGTTGGCTCTGGTGTAGGTGTTGCATTAGGATCTGGTGTCACATTTGGGTCCGGAGTTGCTGTAGGAACTGGAACCTCTGTAGGTCTTGGTGTTGGAGTAATGTATGGATTAACAATCTGAACAACGTCCTCTGTATCCACTGTTTCTCTTGGGATTACATGGTGGAACAAAGAAAATACACAGAGCGCCGCTCCTGTGATCAGAACATCCATTATTACCATGGCCCAAACCGGCATCCTACGCTTCATACATAGCTCCTAAATAAAAATACTAAATTTAAGTGTATCATCCAATGTGACAAATCTCAACACGAATTCATATTACAAGCCACAAAGCATACAATTTACAAAATATCTGGAGGACATATGCTAACTGTTAATCACCTTTGTGTTTCCTACGGTCCCGTTGCTGCCGTAAAGGATATTAGTCTTACTGTGGACCAGGGACGAATCGTCTCCCTTATTGGTGCCAACGGAGCAGGCAAATCCTCCATAATCCGTGCCATTTCTAGATTAATCTCAAGCCAAGGGGAAATACTCCTAGGAGATACGCCAATCCAAGGCCTCCCTCCCGAAAAGCTATGTTCATTAGGTCTTGCCACTGTGCCAGAGGGTCGTCATGTGTTTTCGCAGCTTACGGTAGAAGAAAACCTATTGCTTGGTGCTCATGCATCACAAAAAGGACGAGAGAATCTATCCCAAGGACTGGCTGATATCTACACAAGATTCCCAAGACTTAAGGAGCGCAAGAACCAGCTGGCAGGAACCATGTCTGGAGGCGAGCAACAGATGCTGGCCCTAGGCAGAGCTTTAATCTCCAAGCCAAACACACTTTTGCTAGACGAGCCATCCATGGGACTTGCTCCAATGCTAGTCTCCGAACTTTTTGATACACTGCTTTCTCTCAAAAAGGAAGGCCTAGCCATACTGTTGGTAGAGCAAAATGCATCTAAATCCTTGGCTATTTCAGACTACGTATATTTGCTGGAAAATGGTTCCTGTATCATGTCTGGAAAACCACAGATTTTCGACCACAATAAAGCCATAAAAACTGCATATTTAGGAGCATAATTTGTATAAAAACAAGGCTCCCTAAATTGTACTTTATTGTCTGTTATTGTATAATATTTGAGTATATTCTGTGAAAGGAGCAGTCCATGAGCAACGCATTAGATCGCAGCAACGATAGACTGTCAATTTTATATATTATTAGCAGCTACGGAGAGCCTGTTCCGTACACACTCCTTATGAGTGCAGTCCTCAACGGACACTTCATGGAATACATCGATTTTAACCAGCTTATCAGCGATTTGGAGGACGAAGGTTACATCCTCCGTTTTGGCGACGACACACAGGTTAAACTTACTTTGACTACTAAGGGCGAAGAGACACTTAGCACATTAGGTGACTTGGTTTCTCAGTACGCAGTTAGATATGCTGATTTGTATCTTCCCTCCACCAATGCTAGAACATCCTCTGTTGTGACATCCTACCAGCCAGACGACATTGGTAGATTCACAGTTTCTCTTACTTTGACAGAAGGTGGACATGAGCTCTTTGACCTTAAGCTCCCTGCTTACTCTAAAAAGGACGCACTTAGCATCTGCGAGACCTTTGAGAAGCATTCCGCAGATATTTATTCTGAAATCATCAATTCAATTCTCAAAAACAGAGATTAAAGACCCTCGTAGTCTGGCTCAACAGCCTCAAATCCGAGAGATGCAAGACACATGATCAGCGCAATTGCTGGCATGTGATATATTTGTGTGCTTGGAGCAACAACTGTAAGCACAACAGTCAAGATAACTGCTGCCATTACGCCAATGGCAGGTCTAGAATCAAACTCGCTATTTCTAAAAGAAACGAAAATACCTCTGCCAGAAATATACAGCATACCTGTGTAGTAAAGCTGGCAAATAACCTTGATAATCAATGGTGAACCATAGAGGCTATCGTAAACAGATGCAAAGCTCTTGTTAGCTGGTTTAACAGAGTTAGACATCATGGAATCCACAAGTGAAAAGTCTCCGCCCCATACAGAAGCAAACTTTGCAACTAACTGCTTAGGCATTTCTGCGCCTGCTGTAAATACCTGCGCGAAGATCTCATTCTCCCCTGTCACCCTATATGCCAAATATCCAAGGCCAAAGGCAACACCTGCAGTAAAGAGAAGTCCGCCAATTGCATACACAATCCTAACCCTATTGTAAAGCTTATCCTCAGATCTCTTAACAAGTGTGCATACAAGCATTGCAAAAGGGATCACCATTCCCACAAAGGAAACTACTGTTAAAGCTCCACTTACAATTGCCATGGCAAGCATTGTAACAATTGAAACCCAAGTCTTAGGCTTATCCTTGCCAAAGAGTGCCACAAGACCCATAAGTGTAGCTGCCAATGTAAGGAAAACCACTACCATGGACTGTGTTCCTGCAACTGTTGTTCCAAACAACGCATTAGGCCATATAGCAACTGCCACTGCAGATGCAAATGCAGCATTCCATCTCCTGCAGAGAATGTATGCAACAAAGTAAACACAAACCACAGAAAGTGTGTAAAGAACAATATTAACAATTGTCAAAGTCCATGGACCCTGAAGTCCAAATGTGCCAAATGTCCACTTAGAAAATTCCCCTGAAGTAAGAGCTGTAGATGGGTTAATAGTCAAGGCATACAAAACTCTAAGACCCGCTGTCAAAAGAACTAGTGTCACCAAATGTCGTGTCCTAGCCCATCCTCTCCTAAACTTAGGATCCTCCTTAACCACAGGAATAGTAAACACATTCTCAAAGGCCATGCAAAGCAAAGCAGACACAACAAGTCCTGCTGCCACCATGTAATCCTTCTCGTATTTGCTATTAAAAATGGAATCTATTAAAGAAATAGTATTGTTAACTGTAGGAATAGCAGTCAGTACCAAAAGGGCCAAAATAAATAAGCCTACCACCAAATATAGTACGCCTCGCTTGCCAGAAAACTTATGTGCAATAGTAGCTTTAAGTCTATTCACCGCTGTCTCCAACCTCTGTGCCTCCCCTAAAAAGTTGGCACCAAAGTCTGCCCGAAGCCACCAAAAACGCAACCATTCCGACCAATGCAACCATGGCCAAAATCATCAATCTGGAGCCCTGAGCTATGGTGCAAATTATAGCAGATAACCCTTTTGATGTCACTACTAGCCCCACATAGCAAAGTCCAGGCAACCAACTCCAAGACAGTATTCCCATGCGCAAATCAGTATAAGCAGTTACCCTAAAAATATCCAAAAGACATATTACCCCATAGCTAATAATCAAAGACATAACATAGCCCCTAAGTCCAAACCTGCCTGCCAAAAACCAGTACATTCCTATACGCAAAACATACCCCAAAAGAGTATTAAGCAATTGTCTCTTCTGTAGTCTCAGGGCCTGCATAGTTCCAGCCAGCGTAAACATTGGGTATGCAAAAATACAGCATGGTGCTAAACCGTATATTATGTGTCCCACATTGCTATTAGGATATGTAACATATGCCACCAAATCTGCATATCCTCTAAAAATACCTGCCATTACAAACCCCATTACCAAAGCAATCTGCAAACAGATACCAACCCTAATCTGTCTCTCCTGCTTATCTCCTGAAGTAGCTGAAATAGCAGGGACGGCAACAGAAGAAAGTGATGTACACACCATACCTGGCAGCATAATAAGGGGCATAGCTATACCCTCAACTAATCCTAAGGTAGACAATCCCTGGGCTCCTGTCATTCCGCTCCTAACCAATGCAACAGGCACTATGGCCGTCTCAATCACAGTTAAAAGAGACGCTGCTAGTTTGCCAGCACTAGAAGGCAAGCACCGTAAAAGCAGGTGCCTCGTAAGGCCGCCGTTGGCCTGCGCCGGTGTGGGAGAAGATGTGGTTGCAGCCGAGGCTGTGGCTGAGGTAGTCACGGCCAACGCAGGTGCACATTGCCTACTGCCCCACAGGTATGGCAGGAACACAGCAAGCCATCCTGCCATTTCGCCAAGGGCAGTGCCTAGGGTGCACAACATGGCGGCCTGGGCAAGCTGGGCTCCGTCCCACAAGCTGGCCACCAAGGCGTAGGATATGCCGATACGAGTCACCTGCTCCACTACCTGGGCAAGGGCAGGGTACCGCATTCGCTGGAGCCCCATGTAGTAGCCTTTGACGGCCGCTGACATACCGATCACAGGGATGGACATGGCTAGGATTGAGATAGATTCGGTAAGACGTCCATCCCCCATGCATGCGGCCAAGAAAGGGGCTCCAGCCCAAACAGCGGCTGCAACTAAAATGCCGCTGCCTGCCCCGACAGCCAGAGCTCGTGCGGTGGTGGGTCTGGCTGTGCCCAGGTTGCTTGCCACCATGGAGGCCACAGTTGTTGCCAGGCCTCCGGAGTACACTGCCTGGACCAAGGCAAGCAAAGGCATGGTCAACTGTATTAAACCCATGCCCTCTGCCCCGATTTGCATAGTAAGGTATTGCTTAAAGAAAAATCCAAGCACTCTAGCAGCCATACCTGCAATGGTCAAAACAATGGTTCCCTTAGCCATGGACAACAACGTTTTCTTCACGTAAGCTCAAGCCTCCTGGGCTTTTTATCCACTATCTATTTGTATTGACTGGCAATTTCATTCATGACATAATCCCCATTATATTTGTGCCTGTAGCTTAGCTGGATAGAGCATTGGGCTCCGACTCCAAAGGTCGTGCGTTCGAATCGCATCAGGCGCACCAACGTCGTCGCGGACTACATTACATTCGCGACGGCGTTTTTTATTTAGCCCTTCGCCATCTCTCATTCATTCCGTCGCTCCTCCTTTCCAAATTAAACCCGCTTTGCTGGGCTTTAATTTGGGTCTTAGCGGTACTGTCTTACGCGGACTACATTACATTCGCGACGGCGTTTTTTATTTACGAATCATCCCATTAACCACTACTGAGACTTGTAAAGCTTTTAAACATCTCAATCAGTGAATGAAATTTGTTCCTATACAAAAGACCATAGGAACAAAGGAGCAATCACTAATCACTCAACACCAAACACTAAACACTAAATGCGCAGCATCTCTGAAACGTGGAGACATTCACTAATCACTCAACACCAAACACTCAACACTAAATGCGCCATCTCTCATTCATTCCGTCGCTCCTCCTAAAAAAATATTTTTCTTCATGTGACTTTATCACTACTAAAATCATTACCAAAATGGTATACTATAGTCACAACAAAGAAACATTCCCCAGGGAGGTAGCATAAATGATCACAAAGGATATTAGATACGTAGGCGTTAACGACCACGAAGTACAGCTTTTTGAAGGACAGTACAAGGTCCCCAACGGCATTTCCTACAATTCTTACGTAATTATGGATGACAAAATCGCAGTAATGGACACTGTAGATGCCAACTTCACACACCAATGGCTCGACAACATCCAGTCAACTCTCCAAGGCAGACAGCCCGACTATTTGGTTGTTCTCCACATGGAGCCTGACCACTCTGCCAACATCTTTAATTTCATGAATTTGTATAAGAACGCCACCATCGTATCCTCTGCAAAGGCTTTCTCCATGATGACAAATTTCTTCGGCACAGATTTTGCAGACCGCAGAATCGTCGTGGCAGAAGGCGACACACTTCCTTTGGGCAAACATGAACTCACCTTTGTTGCCGCTCCCATGGTGCACTGGCCCGAGGTTGTTGTAGCATACGACAGCTGCGATAAGGTTCTTTTCTCCGCAGACGGATTTGGAAAGTTCGGCGCATTGGACGTAAACGAGCCCTGGGCTGACGAAGCTCGCAGATATTTCATCGGAATCGTTGGAAAATACGGCGCACAGGTACAGGCCCTCCTCAAAAAGGCTGCTACCTTGGACATCAGCATCATTTGCCCATTGCATGGCCCCGTTCTCAAAGAAAACTTGGGCTACTACCTTAACCTTTACGATCTCTGGTCATCCTACACTCCCGAAACAGAGGGCATCTGCGTGGCATACACTTCCGTATACGGCAACACAAAGCGCGCTGTGGACCTCCTGGTAGAGGAACTTAAAGCAAAGGGCGCTCCCCATGTTGCAGTTTATGACCTTGCTAGATGTGACATGTCCCAGGCTGTAGGCGATGCTTTCAGATACAGCAAGCTTGTTTTGGCCACAACAACATACAACGCAGACATTTTTCCTTTCATGAAGGAGTTCATTAACCACCTCACAGAGCGCAATTTCCAGAATCGCGTGGTTGGCCTTGTGGAAAATGGTAGCTGGGCCCCTTTGGCAGCAAAAGTTATGAAGGAAATGTTCTCAAAGTCCAAGAACCTGACTTTCGCAGAAAACACAGTAACAATTAGGTCCGCACTCAATGACGAGTCTCGCAACCAAATTAGCTTACTGACAGACGAGCTTTGCCAGGAGTACCTTGCACAGAACCCAGAAACAGCTAACAAAAACGACTTAACCGCATTGTTCAACATCGGCTACGGATTGTACGTTGTAACATCCAACGACGGAAACAGAGACAACGGCCTTATCGTAAATGCTGTTACACAGGTTACAAACACCCCAAACCGTTTGGCTGTGACAATCAACAAGGCAAACTACTCCCACCACGTTATTAAGCAGACTGGCCGCATGAATCTTAACTGTCTCTCTCAAGATGCACCATTTAGTGTATTTGAGACATTTGGTTTCCAAAGTGGAAGAAACGTAAACAAGTTTACTGACATGGAACCTCTCCGCTCCGATAACGGACTTGCATTCCTGCCCAAACACATTAACTCCTTTATCTCCTTGGAGGTTGAGTAGTACGTTGACTTGGACACTCACGGAATGTTCATCTGTAACATCACAGAGTCTAGAGTTATCTCCAACAGCGAGACCATGACATACAATTACTATCAGGAGCATGTTAAGCCTAAGCCACAGACAGCCGGCAAAAAGGGCTGGGCATGCAAGGTATGCGGTTGGATTTACGAAGGCGATGAATTGCCTGCAGACATCGTATGCCCACTTTGCAAGCATGGTGCCGCAGACTTTGAAGAAATTAAGTAAAACAAAAAGGGGCGAAAGCTCCTTTTTTATGCTCCACCCACTTTGTTGTTGGCATTCCCCTCAACTTGTGAATGATTTATAAATCAAAACTTGATTGATATAGTAACTAACGAGAGAAACCGGCATTCGGTTAATTCTCAAAGTTTTTTGTTATTTTAGCCACTTCTCTTTGAGAGGCGGCTATTTTTTTGTCAAACGGCTGAAGATCTTGAAAATACTAGTTAGAATTTTATCGACAAAGTTATGAACATCTAATTTTGGTAGATTACTGTCGAAAATTATCCAACAAAAAAGTGCCTAATCAATGAATTCCCCATTAATTAAGCACCTTAATTTCTGTATTCACTAGCAACGCAGTTGCGATTACTAGGACCGAAGGTCCGGCTCACTAGCGAGTGAAACGAGCGAATACTAGCAAGCTTTGCTTGCGGTCTACTAGCGCAGCGGTTCACTAACGAGCTTTGCTCGTGGTTCACTGAATCACTCCTCCGCCAACCACATACTCTCCGTCGTACAACACCACGGATTGTCCTGGTGTAATGGCGCGCTGTGGCTCGTCAAACACCACCTTCATGGTGCCATCTCCTGTAGCCTGTGCCCAAGCCCACTGCTCTTTCTGCCTGTATCTAACTCGAGCCTTCACCCTAACTGGCTCCTTAGGCTCCTCTATTCCAACCCAATTTACACTATGGGCCATAAGTTCCTTGCTAAAAAGTGCGTCCTCAGATCCAACAATTACCTTGTTATTCTCCACATCCACCCTATGTACATAAACAGACTCTGGCACTGCAAGGCCAAGGCC
This sequence comes from Clostridia bacterium, assembly GCA_017559445.1. Taxonomy (GTDB): domain Bacteria; phylum Bacillota; class Clostridia; order RGIG7378; family RGIG7378; genus RGIG7378. The sequence continues at coordinate 47,819 of JAFYSJ010000022.1, read as the reverse complement.
TCGACGCTGACCAATTGTGTAGTGGATCACGCCCTTGTGCTGGCCAAGAACTTGTCCCTCTGGCGTCACAAATTCGCCTGGCTCATACTCCTTGCCTGTGCGCTCCCTAATTACAGATGCATAGTCGCCGCCTGGAACGAAGCAAATATCCTGACTGTCGCGCTGCTTGGCATTTTCGAAACTGTTTGCCTCTGCTATTTCCCTGGCCTGCTCCTTTATCATTTCGCCCAAGGGGAAACGAACGCATTCCAACTGTTCCTGTGTCAATGTGTAGAGGAAATAACTCTGATCCTTTGCCTCGTCCACAGCCTTGCGCAAAAGGTACCTATCTCCCTTTTTCTCAATGCGTGCATAGTGGCCTGTGACCACAGAATCAAAACCATTTTCCTTGGCCCAATCCACAAATTTTCCAAACTTAATCTTTGTATTGCAACGGATGCATGGATTAGGAGTGTGACCCCTTTCGTAGCAGTCCACAAAGTCTTGAATAACGCTTTCAGAAAACTCCTGTCTCATGTCAAGGACGTGGAAAGGCATGCCAAGTCTATCGGCAATGGCCCTTGCCGACTGAATCTGCTGGCTGTTGTCTCCGCAACACAGTTCCATTATGGCACCTGCAGAGCTCTGAGCCTCCTGTAAGGTCAAAAAGGCTGCAACTGCGGAATCTACTCCTCCGCTCATGGCAACCAAAGCTCTGTTACTCTTCTGCATCTTCCCTACTCCTATGAGACCCCCTTTTGCGGGCCTTAGTTTCCTTAATCTGCTGCTGTACGGGGTATTTGTAATACGCAGTAGTCTCCAACGGCTCCCCTTTGGCAGCTAACTTTTTGCTTGTAAACTCCCGAATTAGGTTCAACATCACAGAAATTACTGGAATGGCCAAGAGCACACCCAATATTCCAAAGAAATACGAACCCACCATAACTCCCACAATAACCCACAGGCCGGGAACCCCTGTACGATCTCCAATAATTCTGGGAGAAACAATATTTCCGTCTATTTGCTGGATTACCAAGACCATTACGGCGAAGATAATCAGCTTAAGTGGCGAACCTGCCACCAATACTATGAACCCACAAGGAATGCCCCCGATATAGGGTCCCAAAATTGGGATCACATTTGTAAGGCCAATTACGACTCCTAAAAGAGGCGCATATGGCAAATTAAAAACCAGTGACAAAACATAGCATTCCACGCCAACCAACACCGCGTCTATTATCTGCCCACTTAGGTAGGACTGGAATGTGTCATCCAAAACATGCACCACTTCCGTAGCGCGCTCCATGGCCCCCTTTGGCAAAGTAGCAGTTGCTAGTTTTTTGACCTGAGCGCATAACTTTTCCCTGCTAGCCAGGATATAGATGGATATGACCAAGCCAAAAACCACGTTGAAAATGGTGGAAACCATGTCCGCCGCAGACGACAATGCAGCCGGCAGAAGGGACGACAAATTAGCCATAGACTTGGAAATAAAGTCCTCTACGCTGTCTGTCAATGTGTTAATCAGGCTGCTTTCCATGGTTTGGTTCGTGGAATCTGCTAACCTTTCCACCCAAGAAATAACGCTGGCTCTGTATGAATCCAAGTTACCCAAAAGCAATCCCAATGTGCTTATTAACCTTGGCAACACAATAGAAATTACCCCTGCAATGATCGCAAAAGTCAAAACCAATGTGACCACAATGGAAATCGTTCTCTTGGCCACAAGACTTGCCTTGGGCAGCATCCTAACCAATATCCTAGTCTCAATCCACTTGCATGGAATGTTTAGAAAATAAGCAAAAACTAGGCCCAAGATAACAGAGGACAAACCGCTCACCACGTACTTAACACCATCTGCAACCACAGAAATGTTGTTTAGCACATATATTAAAAGGATTAAAGCTCCGCCTGTAAGGCCTGCTCCTATCAAAAAATCCTTAGTCCTTTGGTCCGGCTTATACTTCACAAGCCCTCCTGTTATTCCGCAATTTTATCATAGCAAATGGCAATATTAAAGTCGCCAAAATCATTGTTCCCAAATACGCACAACCATAACCGTCATGTCGTCCTGTGTACCTTCGCTGCCGCTGGCTGCCAGTTTGCACATGCCTGCGACTATGTCTGCAGCCTGATTTAGATCTGGCATGGTCAAAATATCGCAAAGCGCTGTTTCCTTGTCCTCTGGCAAGTTGTTCCATATGCCATCGGAGCATAACATAAGCGTATCTCCATGTTGCAACAGCAGCTTTCCATAATCCTCTGTCTGGTCCATCATTCCCAAGGGCTTGCCTGAGCCAGCCAGTTGCTCCACACGGCCACGGCGCACCAACAGCGTTGGACAGCCGCACAGCTTGTGGTACTGTGCCCGCCCTGTGCCCATGTCCATGTCCACCAGGTCCAAAGTTGTATACCTGGTGCCGTCAGTCAGTATGGCGGTAGCTCCATTGGCCGCCTGCACTATGTCTTCTAGGGACAGTCCCATGGCAAAGGCCCCTTGGCACATGGCGGACACCGTGCGGCTGACTTTGGCAGCAGATGGGCCAGTGCCCATGCCATCTGCGATGCCAAAGATGCTGTGGCCGTATCTGTTTGTGGCCAAAATAGTGGAGTCGCCACAAACGTCCTCCTTGCTTCTAAGGGACGTCCCTATCTCCAATGCAAACTTATGTCTTGGGATTAATCTAAGCCTGTTAGGACCACCTGTTTCAAAGCCATACCCATCATAATCGGCCATCATGGAGGAATTACAACATAGCGAGCAGACCCTTTCCACCTGATAAACTAAATCCTTAGTGAATCCTGCTCCGCGCATGGCTATTTCTACTACTTGGACTCCTGCGTCGTCCTCCATACAAAGAACTGTGAAATCCCTAAGCCCCAGCCCTCTAAGTTTTGGCAAAAGCTTATCCTCAACAAGAGTATTTCTAGCAGTGGCACGAATTCTTCCTGCAGTAACCATAAGGGCTCTGCTCATTATTTGAAATTGCGACGCTAGGAGCTCCTGTGTGCGTTTTCTAGCCTTCAGTTCTCCCATGCGACTTCGTATCAACTCGTAAGCTGTATTGGCTGTAGCGGCCAATCTACGGCTTTGAGGACATATCATACGAACTTCTTCCGTAATATCTTCAGAATATATGGTTCCATACTGCTTTAGTATGCCGTAAAAGTATGAAAATACGTCAATTGGCATCTCTGTTCTACCAAAACAACAAACGTGTCTAGGGCATTCCCTACACACTCTCTGCTCTAGCTCCTTTTGGAGCATGGAAGGCTCGTCCAATGTTTCCTGACTTTCTTCGTACAATGCCGCCAAGGCAGAAAATGCCTCCGCCATGCCCTTAAGGTCAGCATGGGCAATTTGACGTTGTCCCATGGACAAGTCCTTGTCTGTCATTGGATCCACAGATCCCCAAGTTTTAAATTTTCCAACAATAGTGCTCATGTGTGGAAGTATACAAAAAGAGCCTTGGATCATGTTGTCGAAAAATCCAAGGCACAAAAAAAGAACCGAGTCTTACGACTCGGCTCTTGAACTTAAGCAATTATAAATTACTCGATGATGTCTGTTACGGAACCAGCACCAACTGTTCTACCACCCTCACGGATAGCGAAACGAAGACCAGCATCCATAGCGATAGGAGTGATAAGCTCGATGTCCATGTTAACGTGGTCACCAGGCATAACCATCTCTACACCCTCAGGCAAACCGATAACGCCTGTTACGTCAGTTGTTCTGAAGTAGAACTGAGGTCTGTAACCAGCGAAGAAAGGCTTGGATCTGCCACCTTCAGAAGCTGTCAAAACGTAAACCTGACCCTTGAAGTGTGTGTGAGGCTTAACGGAGTTAGGCTTAGCAAGAACCTGACCACGCTCGATCTCAGATCTCTGAACACCTCTAAGAAGAGCACCGATGTTGTCACCAGCCTCAGCCTGATCAAGGAGCTTTCTGAACATCTCAACGCCTGTACATACTGTCTTTCTGGACTCGTCGGAAAGACCAACGATCTCGATTTCGTCGTTAACCTTAATAACACCAGACTCAACTCTACCTGTTGCTACTGTACCACGACCTGTGATTGTGAATACGTCCTCAACTGGCATAAGGAATGGCTTATCAACAGCTCTCTCTGGCTGAGGAATGTACTCGTCAACAGCTGCCATGAGGTTGTTGATTGGTGCATACTCAGGAGCAGAAGCGTCTGTAGAAGCAGACTCTGTTGCTGCAAGAGCAGAACCACGAACGATCGGGATCTCATCACCTGGGAACTCGTACTCGTTAAGAAGGTCTCTAACTTCCATCTCAACAAGCTCAAGAAGCTCGTCATCGTCTACCATGTCGCACTTGTTAAGGAATACAACGATGTATGGAACGCCTACCTGGTGAGCAAGAAGAATGTGCTCACGAGTCTGAGGCATTGGGCCGTCAGCTGCGGATACTACAAGGATAGCACCGTCCATCTGAGCTGCACCTGTGATCATGTTCTTAACATAGTCAGCGTGGCCGGGGCAGTCAACGTGAGCATAGTGACGTGTCTCTGTCTGATACTCAACGTGAGCTGTGTTAATTGTGATACCTCTTGCTCTCTCTTCTGGAGCCTTGTCGATATCAGCATAGTTCATAAGAGTGTTGCTGCCATTGCAAAGGGACATAACCTTTGTGATAGCTGCAGTAAGTGTTGTCTTACCGTGGTCAACGTGGCCGATTGTACCGATGTTGACGTGGGGCTTAGTTCTTTCAAATTTCTGCTTAGCCATTTGTCTAAATCTCCTTCTTAAAATTGGGGTGAACCGAATCTCACCCCATTATATATAACTTTAATCTAAAAAACAACTCTTTGTTTTTTATTAGGACTCAGAAATGATCTTATCCTGGATAGCCTTTGGAAGCTCTGCGAAGTAACCTGCCTGCATTACGAAAGTACCTCTACCCTGTGTAACAGAACGAAGTGCTGTCATGTAGCCGAACATCTCGCTCAATGGTACATGAGCCTCAATGTTCTGAGCACCGTTACGAAGCTCCATACCATCGATAATACCTCTTCTAGAAGTGATATCACCGATAACTGCACCTGTGTACTCATCGGGTACAACGATGTCAACCTTCATGATAGGCTCAAGAAGTGCCATACCTGCGGCTCTGCAAGCTTCCTTAGCTGCCATAGAACCAGCAATCTTGAATGCCATTTCGGAAGAGTCAACTTCGTGGTAGGAACCGAATACAAGAGATACCTTAACGTCTACAACGGGGTAGCCCTCGATAACACCAGCAGTAAGTGCTTCCTTAATACCTTCGATTGTGGGGTTGATGAATTCCTTAGGAATTACACCACCAACAATCTTGTTCTCGATCTCAATACCCTTACCACGCTCGTTAGGCTCAAGCTCGATTACACAGTGACCGTACTGACCGTGACCACCAGTCTGACGTACGAACTTACCTTCCTGCTTAACCTTGCTCTTAACTGTGGACTTGTAGGATACCTGAGGATTACCAATGTTAGCCTCAACCTTGAACTCACGGAGCATACGCTCTACGATGATCTCCAAGTGAAGCTCACCCATACCGGAAATGATTGTCTGGCCTGTCTCCTTGTTGGAAGTTACGCGGAAGGTTGGATCCTCCTCAGCCAACTTCTGGAGAGCAATGCCCATCTTGTCCTGACCAGCACGTGTCTTTGGCTCTACAGCAACGGAAATAACTGGCTCTGGGAACTCCATGGACTCCAAAATAACTGGGTTGCTCTCATCACAAAGTGTGTTACCAGTTGTTGTGTCCTTAAGTCCTACTACAGCTGCGATATCGCCTGCGTATACCTCATCGATCTCTGTTCTCTCATTTGCGTGCATACGTACAAGACGACCTACACGCTCTCTGCGACCCTTGGAAGAGTTATAAACATAGGAACCAGATGTAAGCTTACCAGAGTAAACTCTGATGTAGCAAAGCTTACCTACATATGGGTCTGTCATAACCTTGAACATAAGTGCAGAGAATGGCTCATCATCAGAGGACTCTCTTGTGATAGCCACATCTGTATCATCTGCCAATGTACCGTTAATAGCAGGAATGTCTACAGGAGAAGGCAAGTAATCAACAACAGCGTCAAGCAACTGCTGAATACCCTTGTTCTTGTAAGCAGATCCGCACATAACAGGAATCATCTTTACAGCAATACATGCCTTACGGATAAGAGCCTTGAGCTCCTCCTCTGTAGGCTCTACGCCTTCCTCGAGGTATCTCATCATGATCTCGCCGTCCTCGTCGAACTCAACAGCGCTATCTACAAGATAAGAACGAGCCTCGTTTGCCTTATCAAGCATGTCAGCTGGGATCTCCTCTACTCTGTAGGGGCATCCTGGCTTGTTATCCTCATAAATATGAGCCTTCATTGTGATAAGGTCGATAACGCCTACGAAAGTATCCTCAGCACCAATTGGCAACTCCAATGGTACAGGATTAGCTCTAAGTCTATCCTTAATCATTTTAATAACATTATCGAAATTAGCTCCGGTAATGTCCATCTTGTTGACGAAACCAATACGTGGTACGCCATACTTATCAGCCTGTCTCCAAACTGTCTCGGACTGGGGCTCAACGCCACCCTTAGCGCAGAACAAGCAAACAGCACCATCAAGTACTCTCAAGGAACGCTCTACTTCAACTGTGAAGTCAACGTGTCCGGGGGTATCAATAATGTTGATAAGGTTATCCTTCCAGTGTGTGGTTGTAGCAGCAGAAGTAATTGTAATACCTCTCTCCTGCTCCTCTTCCATCCAGTCCATGGTAGCGGCACCATCATGTGTCTCGCCGATTTTGTAGAGCTTACCAGAATAGAACAGGATACGCTCTGTTGTTGTTGTCTTACCAGCATCAATGTGAGTCATGATACCGATGTTTCTGGTGTTCTTTAAACTATACTGCCTTGGCATTTAGTAAACTCCCTCTTCCGAAATTACCATCTGTAATGAGCAAATGCCTTATTGGCCTCTGCCATCTTGTGGGTATCATCCTTCTTCTTGTAAGCTCCACCTGTGCTGTTAATAGCATCAACGATCTCGCCTGCAAGTCTTTCCTTCATTGTTCTCTCATTACGCTTTCTAGCAGCTCCTACGAGCCATCTCAAGCCAAGAGCCTGTCTTCTCTCAGGTCTTACCTCCATTGGAACCTGGTAGTTAGAACCACCAACTCTTCTGGCCTTAACCTCCAATACAGGCATTACATTGTTCAGAGCCTCATAGAATGCATCAAGGGGCTCCTTGGATGTCTTCTCCTTAACAATGTCAAAAGCATCATAAACGATCTGCTGGGCAACGCCCTTCTTACCGCTCTCCATAACGTTATTGACAAGCTTTGTTACAACGATATCGTTGTACATAGGATCAGGCAACACGTCTCTTTTGGGTGTATGTCCTTTTCTAGGCACTTTTCTTCCCTCCTTCTTCGATAATTGATATCAAGGTACTCGTACGACACCTTATCGTACGATAAGCGCCGACACATTTCCCTATATAAAAGGGACCATTTGTATCATGCGCATAAACAATAGAGCAACTTACTTTGCGCTCTGCTTAGGTCTCTTCGCACCGTACTTAGAACGAGACTGCATTCTCTTTGCAACGCCTGCTGTATCCAATGTACCGCGAATGATGTGGTATCTTACACCGGGCAGATCTCTAACTCTACCACCTCTTACAAGAACAACGCTGTGCTCCTGAAGGTTGTGAGCGATGCCTGGAATGTAAACAAGAGCCTCTGCACCATTTGTGAATCTAACCTTAGCAATCTTACGAAGAGCTGAGTTAGGCTTCTTAGGTGTAGTTGTCTTAACCTGTGTGCAAACACCACGCTTCTGAGGGCAGCTCTGAGCTACAGAAACCTTCTTAAGAGAGTTGAATGTGCTCTGGAGTGCTGGGGACTTAGACTTGTATGTCTTATGACCTCTACCCTTCTTAACCAATTGGTTATTTGTTGGCATGTATACTGGTCCTCCTTTCCGCAAAAATATAAGCGACCTAAAAAGGCCGTATGCAAGTTTATCATCTCACATACAGCCTGTCAATAAAAATATTCTACTTTTATATGGGCAAAACTTAGTAAATTTTGCTAGTTCCTCTAAAAGGGATGCTCCCGATTTCTCAGGAGCACCTCGTTATAAAGCTTTAATCTATATTACTCTGCGTCTGTTACAACAATCTCATCCTGAGTCTCTGTTGTCTCAACAACCTCAGTCTCAACAGCCTCTTCCATGTTGTTTACAACAGTGATGTCCTTGTACATCTTCATACCTGTACCAGCAGGAATCAACTTACCAAGGATAACGTTCTCCTTAAGACCAACCAATGGATCAACCTTACCCAAAATAGCGGACTCTGTAAGAACTCTTGTTGTCTCCTGGAAGGAAGCTGCAGACAAGAAGGAATCTGTAGAAAGAGAAGCTCTTGTAATACCAAGCAATGTGATCTCACCCTCAGCAGGCTTCTTACCCTCTGCCAATGCAGCTGCATTGCCATCCTCGAAGAGCTGTCTGTCGATAAGACCACCGGGCAACATGTCTGTGTCGCCAGGGTTTGCAACTCTTACCTTGCGAAGCATCTGACGAACAATACACTCGATATGCTTGTCGTTAATGCCTACGCCCTGGAGTCTGTAAACCTTCTGAACTTCCTGAAGCATGTAGTCCTGAACGCCCTTCTCACCCTTAATTCTCATGATGTCATGAGGATCAAGAGAACCTTCTGTCAATGGATCACCAGCCTCGATTACATCGCCATCGAGAACCTTGATTCTAGAACCGAATGGAATTGCGTACTTCTCGCTCTCACCATTCTCGTTAGTAACAGTGATCTCACGCTTCTTCTTGTTTGTCTCGTTAACTTCAACTCTACCAGCAATCTCAGAGATAACAGCAAGACCCTTTGGCTTTCTAGCCTCGAAGAGCTCTTCAACTCTGGGAAGACCGTGAGTAATATCGTCACCAGCGATACCACCAGTATGGAATGTTCTCATTGTCAACTGTGTACCAGGCTCACCGATGGACTGAGCAGCAATAATACCAACTGCCTCACCGATGTTGCAACGCTGTCCTGTAGCAAGGTTTGCACCGTAGCACTTAGAACATACGCCAGACTTAGCACGACAACCAATGATGGATCTAATAACAACCTTCTCAACGCCTGCCTTAGTAATCTTATCAGCAAGATCAGATGTAATCATTGTATCTGTATCAACGATAACCTCACCTGTTGTAGGATCTACAACGTTCTCAAGAGGATATCTACCAATGATTCTCTCAGCAAGTGTTACGATCTCAGATGTGCCATCCATGATTCTGGAAACTTCGATACCATGTGTGGAACCACAATCCTCTTCGTTAACGATAACGTCCTGAGAAATATCAACAAGTCTTCTTGTCAAGTAACCAGAGTCAGCTGTACGCAAAGCTGTATCAGCAAGAGACTTTCTAGTACCGTGAGAAGAAAGGAAGAACTCAAGTACGTTAAGACCTTCACGGAAGTTAGACTTGATCGGGATGTCGATTGTCTTACCGCTTGTATCAGCGAACAAACCTCTGATACCTGCAAGCTGCTTAATCTGCTGCTTGTTACCTCTAGCACCGGAATCTGCCATCATGGAGATTGGGTTGTACTGGTCAAGGTTCTTCATCAAAGCGTCTGTGATCTTGTCTACTGTCATGTTCCAAGTATCAACAACCTGCTTATACCTATCTTCCTCGGAGATAAGACCTCTTCTATATCTCTTCTGAATGTTATCAACCTGAGTCTCAGCATCACGAAGCAACTGCTCCTTGTCACCTGGAACTACCATGTCGCTAATAGAAATGGAGATAGCAGCTCTTGTGGAGAACTTGTAACCCATTCTCTTAACTTCATCAAGAACAACAGCTGTCTCGGAAGTACCATGCTTCTTAATGCACTTGTCAATTACCTTACCAAGCTGCTTCTTACCAACAACGAAGTCGATCTCCTGAAGGAACTCGCTGCCAGGAGCTGTTCTGTCAATGAAGCCAAGGTCCTGAGGAATAATGCCATTGAAGATTGTACGTCCAGGTGTTGTGTTAATAACTGCACTCTTTACCTTGCCGTCGATCTCCTTTGTAACTCTAAGCTTAATCTTAGCGTGGATTGCAACCTCACCAAGCTGGTAAGCCATGAGCATTTCTTCCTCGCTAGAGAACATTCTGCCCTCACCCAACTGGCCATCCTTAGCCAATGTAAGGTAGTAAATACCAAGTACCATATCCTGTGTAGGAACAGTAACTGGTGCACCATCCTGAGGCTTCAACAAGTTGTTTGCAGACAACATGAGAACTCTTGCCTCAGCCTGTGCCTCTGCGCTAAGAGGAAGGTGAACAGCCATCTGGTCTCCGTCGAAGTCAGCGTTGAAAGCTGTACATACCAATGGGTGAAGCTTAATGGCTCTGCCCTCAACCAAAACTGGCTCGAATGCCTGAATACCAAGTCTGTGCAATGTAGGAGCACGGTTAAGGAGAACTGGATGCTCCTTAATTACTTCCTCAAGTACATCCCAAACGTCAGGTCTTGCATTCTCAACAGCCTTCTTAGCTGTCTTGATGTTATAAACATCCTTACCCTTGTTAACAAGCTTCTTCATTACGAAGGGCTTGAACAACTCAAGAGCCATCTCCTTTGGAATACCACACTGGTAAATCTTAAGCTCGGGACCTACAACGATAACGGAACGGCCGGAATAGTCAACACGCTTACCGAGCAAGTTCTGTCTGAAACGTCCCTGCTTACCTCTAAGCATATCGGACAAGGACTTAAGAGGTCTTGTACCAGGGCCTGTAACAGGTCTGCCACGACGACCGTTGTCCATAAGAGCGTCTACAGACTCCTGCAACATACGCTTTTCGTTACGTACGATGATTGCAGGTGCGTCAAGCTCAAGCAACTTCTTAAGTCTGTTGTTTCTGTTAATAACTCTACGATACAAGTCGTTAAGGTCAGATGTAGCAAATCTACCACCGTCCAACTGTACCATAGGACGCAACTCTGGAGGAATAACTGGAACGATTGTCATAATCATCCACTCTGGCTTCTGTCCAGACTTGCGGAAGGACTCAACTACCTCGAGTCTCTTAATAGTCTTAAGCTTCTTCTGGCTCTGATTTGCAGCCTTGTCAAGCTCCTCACGAAGCTCTACAGAAAGCTGATCCAAATCAATAGCCTCAAGGAGCTCCTTAACTGCCTCAGCACCCATACCTACGCGGAATGTAGCGCCTGTCTCAGCACATGCAGCAAGAGCCTCTCTGTACTCCTTCTCTGTGAGAACCTGCTTGTAAGCAAGGTTAGATGTGCCTGGATCAAGTACTACGTAAGATGCGAAGTAAAGGATCTGGTCCAACTCCTTTGGAGAAAGCTCCAAAATGAGACCCATCTTAGAGGGGATACCTCTGAAGTACCAAATGTGAGAAACAGGAGCAGCCAACTCGATGTGGCCCATACGCTCTCTTCTTACCTTGGATGTTGTAACCTCAACTCCACACTTATCGCAAACGATACCCTTATATCTTACCTTCTTGTACTTACCACAGTGGCACTCGTAATCCTTGGTGGGACCAAAGATCTTTTCGCAGAAGAGACCATCCTTCTCAGGCTTAAGTGTGCGGTAATTGATAGTTTCTGGCTTCTTAACTTCGCCGTAAGACCACTCAAGAATCTTTTCAGGAGAAGCGAGACCAATGCTAATTGAATCAAAAATCATGGATTCGTTACTCATCATCTTCGTTTACCGTCCCTTCCTTAATAATCGCCATTTTCTTCATCATAAGAAGAAGTATCTGTGCTGTCGTCGGAGCTGAAGGAGCCGTCCTCTCTCTGAACAGACCAGTCATCATACTCAGACTTGTCAACGTTCATTGGAGTATCCTCAAGTCCCTCCATATTAACCTCAGAGTTAATTGTTGGAACCTTCTCATCCTCTGCGCCGTATCTCTTAAGGTCGATCTCGCCGTACTCATCAGAAAGTACCTTGATATCAAGAGCCAAAGACTGAAGCTCCTTAATCAATACCTTAAAGCTCTCGGGGATACCGGGCTCTGGTACGTTCTCGCCCTTAACAATTGCCTCATATGTCTTCTGACGTCCTACAACGTCGTCGGACTTAACTGTCAAGATTTCCTGAAGTGTATGAGCTGCGCCATAAGCCTCAATAGCCCAAACTTCCATCTCACCGAATCTCTGACCACCGAACTGTGCCTTACCACCAAGAGGCTGCTGTGTTACCAAGGAGTAAGGACCAGTGGATCTAGCGTGAATCTTGTCATCTACCAAGTGGTTCAACTTCAACATATACATGATACCAACTGTAGCACGATTGTCGAATGGCTCACCTGTACGTCCATCGTAAAGAACTGTCTTACCATCTCTTGCAAGACCAGCTTTCTCAAGAGTCTCGAATACCTCTTCCTCTGTAGCGCCGTCAAATACAGGAGTAGCAATCTTCCAGCCAAGTGTTCTAGCAGCAATACCAAGATGAACTTCAAGAACCTGACCGATGTTCATACGAGAAGGAACGCCCAAGGGGTTCAATACGATCTGAAGAGGTGTACCATCTGGAAGGAATGGCATATCTTCCTCAGGAAGAACTCTAGATACAACACCCTTGTTACCGTGACGACCAGACATCTTGTCACCAACGGAAATCTTTCTCTTCTGTGCGATGTAAACTCTTACAAGCTCATTTACGCCTGGAGCCAACTCATCGCCGTTTTCTCTCTTAAATGTCTTAACATCAACGATGATACCGTACTCACCGTGAGGAACTCTAAGAGATGTGTCTCTAACGTCTCTAGCCTTCTCACCGAAGATAGCGCGGAGCAACTTCTCCTCAGCAGAAAGGTCTGTCTCACCCTTAGGTGTAACCTTACCAACAAGGATATCGCCAGCCTTAACCTCTGCACCGATACGGATAATACCGTTCTCGTCAAGGTCCTTAAGGCTCTCTTCGCCAACGTTGTTAATATCACGAGTAATCTCTTCCGGACCAAGCTTAGTGTCTCTAGCGTCGATCTCGTACTCCTCAATGTGAATAGATGTGAATACGTCATTCATAACAATCTTTTCACTAATAAGGATAGCGTCCTCGTAGTTATAACCTTCCCAAGAAAGGAAGCCGATCAAGATGTTCTTACCAAGACCGATTTCGCCGTTAGAAGTGGATGGACCGTCTGCCAATACATCACCCTTCTTAACGATATCACCCTTCTTAACAAGGATTCTCTGGTTAATACATGTACCCTGGTTGGAGCGAAGGTACTTAAGAACGTCATATGCATGGCTGTGGCCATCTGCATCTCTGATAATGATCTCCTTAGCGGAAACCTTCTCAATAATACCGTCCTGTCTAGCAACAACTACTACACCGGAGTCAACAGCTGCTCTATGCTCGATACCTGTACCAACAATAGGAGCCTCTGTGCGAATAAGTGGAACTGCCTGACGCTGCATGTTAGAACCCATGAGGGCACGAGTAGCGTCGTCGTGCTCCAAGAAAGGAATCATAGCTGTAGCTACGGAAACCAACTGTCTAGGAGATACGTCCATGAGGTCAATCATGTCAGCAGAAACCTCAATAAGGGAGTCCTCCAAGTGACGTGCAAGCATCTTGGAGTTAACAAAGCGACCATTCTCATCAATTGGCTCAGATGCCATTGTGATGTAGTAGCCCTCTTCCTCCTCAGCTGTCATATATCTAACCTCATCAGTTACTGTCTGAGTTGCCTTATCTACAATTCTATAAGGTGTCTCGATGAAACCATATGGGTTAACCTTAGCATAAAGTGCGAGAGAACCGATAAGACCGATGTTTGGACCTTCGGGAGTCTCAATAGGACACATTCTACCGTAGTGAGAGTGGTGAATATCTCGAACTTCGAATGTAGCTCTATCTCTGGACAAACCACCCTTACCAAGAGCAGAAAGTCTACGCTTATGTGTAAGCTCTGCCAATGGGTTAGGCTGATCCATGAACTGAGAAAGCTGGGAGCTACCAAAGAACTCCTTAATAGCAGCTGCAACAGGTCTGATATTGATAAGCGCCTGAGGTGTGATGCTTGTAATATCATTTGTTGTCATTCTCTCACGAACAACTCTCTCCATTCTGGAAAGACCAATGCGGAACTGGTTCTGAAGCAACTCGCCTACAGAACGAACACGTCTGTTGCCCAAGTGGTCAATAACGTCTGTTGTTCCTACATCCTTTGTAAGTCCGATGAAGTAGCTGATAGAAGCAACGATATCCTCAAGAGTGATGTGCTTAGGAAGCAAACGCTCCTTGTTAGCCTTAATAGCTGCCTTGAGGTCTTCCTCAGTTGTGTTGTTCTCAAGGATCTCCTGCAATACTGTGTAGTTAACGCGATCCTTAATCTCCAAATCGGAAATATCAAATGTAATATAATTCTTAATATCAACAGTGTTATTACCGATAACTCTGCATGTCTGACCGTTGGAGATAACCTCAACAACGTTAACACCAGAATCCTGAATCTCTGTTGCCAATTCCTTAGCAATAACCTGTCCCTGCTCTACAATAATCTCACCTGTCTCAGGGTTTACGATTGTAGAAGCTGCCTCAAAGCCAGAAATTCTGGTAGCCAAAGAAAGCTTCTTGTTGAACTTGAAGCGTCCGAAGTGTGCCAAATCATATCTTCTGGGATCGTAAAGCATATTTGTGAGCAATGTACGTGCGCTCTCAACAGACTGAAGTTCGCCTGGACGAAGCTTCTTGTAAACCTCAAGAAGTGCCTCCTCCTCGTTCTTCTTCTCGTCCTTCTGAATAGTAGCGAGGATAATGTCCTCCTGACCAAACAAGTTGAGAATCTGCTCGTCAGAGCCATAGCCGATAGAACGGATAAATGTTGTCAATGGAAGCTTACGTGTTCTGTCAATACGTACCCATACAACGTTGTTAGAATCCTGCTCATACTCAAGCCATGCACCACGGTTAGGAATAATCGTTGTGCTGAACAATGCCTTACCGTTCTTGTCATATTTCATAGCATAGTAACATCCGGGAGAACGAACCAGCTGGCTAACGATAACACGCTCTGCGCCGTTAATAATGAATGAACCTGTCTCTGTCATGAGAGGGAAATCACCCATGTAAATATCCTGATTCTTAACCTCACCTGTTACGCGGTTGTTAAGATATACCTTGCATCTAAGGGGAGCTGCATATGTTGCGTCTCTCTCCTTGCACTCTGCAATTGTGTACTTAGCCTCGTTCCTGTCAATTCTGTACTCGCCAAACTCCAGGCTAAGATTGCCTGTGAAGTCAACGATAGGAGAAATGTCCTCAAAAACTTCCTTGAGACCCTTTTCCAAGAACCACTCATAGGATTCTCTCTGAACCTCAATAAGATTGGGCATCTCAACTACTTCCGGAACTCTAGAAAAACTCATTCGGGTATTGCGACCATACTGTTGCGGATGTACCATCTAAAATCACCTCATTAGATATTACCTTAAGTTGAATTCACAGCTCTTACCTGTCGCTGACAGACAGTTTCGGCTCAAAAAGGGCCTAAAAAGCGCTATAAATCCACATTAAAGCAATTTAATATTCTAACACTAAGAAAACCATATCTCAATGGCAGATTATCCATAATAATCCACAATGTTTTGTGCTTTCTTTTTGTCAAATTGCCGATTTTTTGAAAATCCATGAAATAATTTACAATTTGTTCATAAATTACAAGGTAAAGAAAAAGGACCGTTAAGTAACGGTCCTTTAATTCGCAAATATGAGATTTGTTATTACTTAATCTCGCAAGTAGCGCCCTGCTCCTTGAACTTAGCAACAACTGCCTCTGCATCCTCCTTGGAGATGCCTTCCTTAACTGTCTTAGGAGCGCCGTCAACGAGATCCTTTGCTTCCTTAAGACCAAGACCTGTGAGCTCACGTACAACCTTGATAACTGCGATCTTGTTTGCGCCAACGTCCTTAAGTACTACGTCGAACTCTGTCTTCTCCTCTGCTGCAGGAGCTGCTGCAGCTGCGGGGCCTGCTACTACAGCAGCAGCTGCTGTAACACCAAACTCCTCCTCGATTGCCTTTACGAGCTCGTTAAGCTCAACAACTGTAAGGCCCTTAACTGTCTCGATAATGTTCATAATCTTCTCAGATGCCATTTTAATATACCTCCGTAATATAATCTACTGCAGCTTACTCTGCTGCTACCTCTGCTCCTGCCTCTGCGGGAGCGCCATCTGCCATTTTGTCTGCTACAGCCTTCAGAGCAATTGCAAGACCTGCAACGATCTGGTTCAAGCCGCCAGCAAGCTTGGAATAAAGAACTTCCTTGGAAGGAATTCTGGAAACCTCTGCAACGCCCTCTGCTGTGAGAACCTCGCCATCAAGGTAACCTGCCTTGCACTCAAATGTGCTAATCTCATCTGCATACTTAGCAAGGATTCTAGCTGGTGCTGTCTCGTCATCAACGCTGATAGCAATAGCTGTTGGTCCGTTAAGGTACTCATCAAGACCTGTAATACCAGCCTCTTTGAGAGCCAACTTAGTATAAGTGTTCTTAGCAACAAAGTACTCAATGTTGTTCTTACGAAGCTCGTTTCTCATCTGAGTATCCTTGAGAACTGTAATACCTCTGTAGTTACAGAAAACAATGGACTTAGCAGACTTAAGCTTTGTAGCCAATTCGGAAACGATAACTTTCTTCTGTTCAAGAATCTTATTGCTTGCCAATTGATTCACCTCCTGTACAAATTATAAAAAATAGCCATCTCATGCCTAGACATAAGATGGCTACATAAAATCACTAATTACGTATCAATCTCACCTAAGCTGGCAGATAAATCTTTATGTCCCAGGGACACCAGCCGTCTACGGCAAAAACAACTATTTAATTTTAAAACTTTTTTGACTATTTGTCAACCCGTTAAATTAGAACTTAAGTGTGTTAATTCTAACGGAAGGACCCATTGTAGAAGTTACGTAAACGCTCTTCAAGTATGTTCCCTTTGCTGCAGAAGGCTTTGCCTTAATGATAGCCTCCATAACTGTCTTAAGGTTCTCTGTGAGCTGCTCATCTGTGAAAGATGCCTTACCAACTACGCAGTGTACAATGTTACCCTTATCGAGTCTGTACTCAACCTTACCAGCCTTAATCTCGCTGATTGCCTTAGCGATGTCCATAGTAACTGTACCGGACTTAGGGTTTGGCATCAAGCCCTTAGGACCCAAAACCTTACCAAGACGACCCAACTGACCCATCATGTTAGGTGTAGCAACGATTACGTCGAAATCGAACCAACCACCCTGGATCTTAGCGATCATGTCCTCAGCGCCTACGAAATCTGCGCCAGCTTCCTGAGCTTCCTTAGCCTTGTCATCCTTAGCGATAACCAAAACTGTCTTTGTCTTACCTGTACCGTGGGGCAGTACTACTGAACCACGAACCTGCTGATCTGCATGTCTGGAGTCAACACCGAGTCTTACGTGAAGCTCGATTGTCTCGTCGAACTTAGCAGTTGCAGTCTTCTTAACTGTTGCAATTGCCTCTGCTGGAGCATAAAGGTCCTGCTGATTGAACAAAGCAACCTTAGCGTTATAATTCTTGCCTCTCTTCATTGCTCAATCCTCCCTTAGTCTGCTACTGTGATACCCATGGAACGAGCTGTACCAGCGATCATGCTGATAGCTGCGTCCAAGCTAGCTGCGTTCAGGTCAACCATCTTGAGCTCTGCGATCTTCTTGAGATCCTCTCTTGTTACCTGTGCTACCTTTTCCTTGTTAGGCTTACCAGAAGCTCTCTCAAGGCCTGCTGCCTTCTTAAGCAATACAGGTGCCGGTGGAGTCTTGGTGATAAAGGAGAATGTTCTGTCTGCGTAAATTGTGATTACAACAGGAATGATGAGGCCAGCGTCCTTAGCTGTTCTCTCGTTGAACTCCTTTACGAACTGCATCATGTTTACACCATGAGGTCCAAGAGCTGGTCCTACCGGTGGGGTCATTGCTGCCTTACCGGCTGCGATTTGAAGTTTTACGATGGCGTTAATTTTCTTTGCCATACCCTACCTCCCAGATTTAATAAAATTTTATCAACTTACTGCTGATCCTTTGAAAGCTGGATCTGCGTAGGTTCAAGATCAATTGGAGTTTCTCTACCAAACATAGAGATACCCACTGTGATCAGCTTCTTATCAGCGCTGATCTTCTTAATAACACCAACAAAGTCTGCAAATGGACCGGAAAGCACGCTAACGTGATTGCCAACCTCAAAGTTGATCTCTGTTGCTGTACGGTTAACGCCCATGTTCTCCATCTCAGCTGGAGTAAGAGCTACAGGCTCGGACTCTGGTCCTACAAATCCTGTAACGCCACGAACGTTGCGAACAACATACCATGTCTCGTTGTTCATAATCATGTGAACAAGGATGTATCCAGGGAAAAGCTTCTTCATGGAAGCCTTACGCTTACCGTCCTTAATCTCAACAACTTCCTCCATAGGAATTGCGATATCAAAGATGTAATCCTCTAGATGTCTGTTCTCAATGGCATTCTCGATACTAGCCTTAACCTTAGCCTCGTATCCTGAGTAAGTATGTACTACATACCATTGTGCCTCATCTGGCACCTTGCGCTCGAATTCAATATTGTTCTCAGACACTTTAGTTTCCTCTACTCACTAAATTTTAGCCGAAGATAAGGTTATAGAGCTCGGACATACCAAGGTCTACCAACCATACAACAGCACCTACAAGCAAACATGCGCCAAGTACAGCAAGTGTTGCAGTAACAACCTGCTTAGGCTTCATCCAAGCCACCTTCTTAAGCTCCATCTTAATGTCGCCAAAGAACTTCTTGAGAGCCTTGCCTGCCTTAACAAACCAATTTTCCTTCTTGTTCTTATTCTCGTTGGACATATTTAACCCCTTAATCCACCTAGGATTACTTTGTCTCCTTGTGGTTTGTGTGCTTCTGGCAGAACTTGCAATACTTCTTGATCTCAATTCTGTCAGGGTTGTTCTTCTTGTTCTTCATTGTGATGTAGTTTCTCTGCTTGCACTCTTCACAAGCCAATGTTACCTTAACTCTCATTTTTAACACTCCTTTTTAGTAAAAAAAGAAAAATTTCACGCAAAAAAATAACTCATCTGTGTGAGCACAAGTAATTTACCATAATGGTATATCCCTTGTCAACACTATTGTGACAGTATTTTAGATTATTTTCACACAGAATCCGTATACAAAAGATGACGCCAAAATTCCATTAAATTCTGTGGAAAAAGGTGCAATAACAGTACATATACAAATAATAATTGCCACTGTTATCAATGAGCTAATCAAACCTCCCACAACGCCAAGGATCTGATCAACCTGCTTAAGCAAAGGAAGTTTGAACACAAGACCGATAATGCGAAACAACAGGAAGTATGCGATGCTCAAAAGGATGAACAATGCAACTACTGCAATAGCTCCCACAACAAAGTCTGCAAATGCATCCGCAATAGAAGCTATAAGTTCTGTCTTGTCCTGGGCTAAGAACTGCTCTGCCTGACCAAGCTTTTCTGTAAGCATCTGTGCCACAGACTCGGGCAATGTGTTTTCTGCCAAGAGATTGGTAAGTTGTTCTTCACTACCTACTTGGCTAATTTTGTCACCAATGTTCTCTGTAATAATCTGTTGAGCCTTTGTGGAGATAAGCTCAGGAATTGATGTCCTCTCGATTATGGAAACTCCCAGGGGCTTAAGTGTCATAGCCAAGGCTCCAACCACCACTAGGTAGAGCATCTTTTCCATGATTTCCACAAATCCCTTGCGGTATCCCTGTACTGCTCCAAATACCACAATAGCTATAAGAACAATATCAATAATAATTCCCATTAATATTTCCTCTTATCAACTGTAGTCTTATATATTACTAAATAACTATCTCTATATAGAATCGCGTCGTTGATTCTATTTGCATCTGCTGCAAAGTTTGCTAAAACCTTACCGCTGTAATTGTAGATAGTTGCGCCTGTTCCAATTACTGCGCAAATGTTGCCATCCTGAGCGCTAAGGGTAGTAACCGCCAAGTCTGTGTTAAAGAAACTGCTGTCTCCCTGTTTGCCAAAGACGTAAACTCTGTTTGTGTCGTTAGAACCGTCCTTAACCTGTACGGAAACTAAAATGTCTCCCTCTGGGCTCTGTGTCATTGCATGAATGGCTGTAACATCAATTTCGGAAATGGGCTTTCGTCCAACGCCAATGTGAATTAACTTGTTATCTGCAACTGCAACCATTGTTCCATTCTTTGCGAACGCACAGCTGGCAATCAATGTTCCTGGATAACTCTCCATTGCATAAGCAGAAACCTCACCCATTCTGTTGTACTCAAGATAGCTGCTGGCCTGCAGATCACCAAGGGAGATTCTATTAATACAATAATATGTATTATCTGGCGAAACACCTGCCCACACTACTGCATCGTTCTGGATGTATCTTGTGGAAATGTTTTGGCCCTTTTCGTTATAAATGGCAACTGCTGACATGTAGCTGTCTGCCTCCAAGACAAAGGCCATGTATCCGCCGTAACCCACAGTGGCTATCAGCACTGGATCTGGAAGAGTAATTGTGCTTACCTGGTCCTCTGTCACCATGTAAGCAGTCTGACCGCCAATGCTATAGACAACCATGTAATCCCCTGACTTGTGAATACGGCTCTCTGTCATATCCACTCTAGTCTCTTTTGCAATAATACCTGTGGCTGTGTACTGGACGATGCTGTTGTTGCTCACCTTAAATAATGTGGTGCCAACAGTTACGAACTTGTCGCTTTCGTCAGGATACTCGTTCTGAACAAATCCCTCTACAATATCGGCTTCCATATACTTTTCTGGATTAAGGATTCCCTCAAACTCCTGCAAATGTCCAGAGAATAATGCTGACATGGCCTCCTTGTAATCTGCGCCAATGCCCTTGCAATAAATATAAAGGCTTGCGAAAATTGCCAGCACAATAATAAAAAGAGCACACAAAACTTGGCGGATTCTCTTGAACACCTGACTCCTTGCCTGCTTTGCCTGATATTTAGCTTTTTTGTTCTGTCTATTCTCTGATTCCATTGAAAAAACCATCCACTACTGCCGATGCTTCATCAGCCATTATGTCATCGTAAATTTCTAATTTGCCTGCGTTAATACCTGATGTATAGATATTAGTCACAGATTTGCATGCCCCTGCCACTGGATCGCTGCATCCGTAGAACAATCTGCCTATTCTAGATGCAATAATGGCTCCAATACACATGGGACATGGCTCCATGGTTACAAACATGTCGCAGCCTGCCAATCTCCAATCTCCAAGGACTCTTTCTGCCTCACGAATTGCGTTGATCTCAGCGTGACCTGTAATGTCATTGTCGCGTTCTCTGGTGTTATATCCCTTGGCAATTATCTGGCCATCCTTGACCACAACTGCTCCTACTGGAATTTCACCGAGTGATGCTGCCACCTTGGCCTGCTCTAGAGCTGCCACCATATTTTGCTCTATGTACTGGGTATATTTCATTTAATCAAACCCTTTTGCTTAAGGCTGGCCTCATATGCCACCATAGTTGTTGCAAAACCCACATTAAGGGAGTCGCACTGACCAAACATTGGAATTTTGATATTAACATGGGGAACGTCACAGTTATTCCAAATGTCGGAGATGCCCTTAATCTCGTTGCCTGCTACAATTGCTGCTCTACCCTTATAACTTTCCTCATAATGCCAGTGAGCTGACTTAAGGTTAGTTACGTACAATGTAAATCCATTTTCGCCAAGCCACTTAACACAATCATTAACATCCATGTTAATAACAGGAAGTGTCAAACTTCCTCCAAGGCTGGCCTTAATAACTCTGTGCTGAGAAAGTGGCACCTTAGTATTAACAGAAATAACCGCATCGCAACCTGCTGCCTCTGCAGAACGGATAATTGTACCGATGTTGCCAGGCTTGTCCAAGCCGTCTGTGATAATAATCAAGTTATTTTCTTTAAGTTCAATATCCTCTACTGTGCGGACTGGGTAATCTGCAACTACAAAGAAACCCTCAGTGCTATCTCTATCAGTCATACGTGCACAAAGCTTGTCACTGGCGTAGCAACTCTCATCCGCAATGCGAATAAATCCCTTAACTACTTCCAAATCTTCCTCTGTTCTGATGTAATCTGGGCAGAAACAAAACATGCGCACGCGAATGCCCATCTGCACGATTCTCTTATATCCCCAAAGTCCCTCAATAACAAAAACGCTCTTGTCCTTGTGCTTAAGGGCGATCATATCCTTAATCATGTGGAACTGGTCACTCTTAGGACCAATGGAGATGATCTCATGTCCCTCAAAACTTCTGGGAAATGTCTGGAATTGATTCTGCATTTTGCCCTCCTGATAGAAAGTCAATAATAATGTAGTGTATATCAAATAATCTTGTGGTGCAAGAATTCTTAGCATGAAAAAAGGACTCTGTCGAAACAGAGTCCTCATGGTAGCGGCAGTCGGATTTGAACCAACGACACTGCGGGTATGAACCGCATGCTCTAGCCAGCTGAGCTATACCGCCAAGCGCGGATATGATAATAGCATAGACAACGTATGCTGTCAACACTATTTTTCAATTATCTTATGCTAGAAATTTCGTCAATCTCAAGACGGATTTCTTTTTCGATGCGCTGAATATCTCTACGGATATCCTCTACAGTCTCCACATGAGGCTTGCGGTTGTGGTTGCCACGATCATGTCTGTTCTTGCGGAACTCATTCTGGTTGCCACGGTTGTTGTTATTGCCCTGCTTCTGCTTATGCTGGTTATTAGGCTGCTGATTGTTATTCTGCTGTTGCTTAGGCTGGTTCTGCTGTGGAGCCTGCTGCTGAGCCTTGGGCTGATTATTCTGCTGTGCCTGATTGTTCTGCTGGGGCTTAGGCTGATTATTCTGAGCCTGGTTATTATTTCCCTGCTGATTGTTCTGCTGAACCTTAGGCTGCTGATTGTTATTCTGCTGTGGCTTAGAAGAATGATGCTTTCTGTGATAATTCTTCTTGCCGCCTGCCTTTGGCTTTGCAGAACCTGCGTTCTGGGACTTTACTTCACTCATGTGTAGTTTTGCTCCTTAAATAAGTATTGTCTCCATCCAATGTTTCATACAAAACGTAGTCCCACTGTGAAGACTTAGTGGTTTTCACTTTACCCTCCTGGGCCAAGTGCTGGTATGCTAACTCCAAAAGCTTTGTCTTAGATATGTACTCATTATCCAAAAGCTCATCAAAGATCCTATCTACGTAAATAGTCTCTGCCTTAGCATACAGTACAGATTGTTTGCCTGGTGTCTCATTAAGATACTCCAGCGTGGGTGAAGTTCCTGGCACTAAGCACACAGGTCTAAAATACTGACCCACTCTATAATCTGTAACGGGAATTACGCTTGCCTGGAATAACTCTGGCAAGCAGTCAGGTGCACCTGCATCCTTGCTATAAAATGCGCCCTCAGCAATATAACAGGATTCGAGTACAACATCAACTGCAACTACTACCCATCCCTCGCATCCATACTTGGGACAATCCTTTGGGCTAAGGTAAACCTTAACATACTGTCTGACACAACCATCTATTTCAACCAAGGCACAGTTGTCCCCTACTGGAGACAACCCTACCTGGCGATAATAGTCTAGTTCACCTTGTCTAATACAGGCGTAGAGTGTCATTGTTCTTCGACCCTCCTGTACTCCAAGGGTGTCATACCTGTGAACTTTCTAAACATCTCGTTAAATCTCTGCTGATTAGAAAATCCTACTGCTGTGGCAATGTCTCTAACCTTCATATTAGTGGTCTGAAGCATTTCCTTAGCGTTGTCGATACGAACCTTAAGCAAATAGTTAATTGGGCTCATGCCTGTTTCCTCGCGGAAAACACGAATGAAATAGCTGGGGCTCAAGAAAACCTTGCTTGCAATTGTTGTAAGATCAAGTTCTCTCTCAAAGTTATTGCGAATATAGCTCTCGGAAATACGGATGAGTTCCTTAACCTTCTGGCCACCTGCTCTGGAAATACTGTTCTGGTACTCTGTCTTAAGTACACGAGAAACCAAAATGAATAACTCCTGCATAAGAAGTCTCTGCATTTCATCAGACAAATCCTCATCTGGATCCTGCTGCTCTTCGATAATGCGATTCATACAAGTAATAATGTCGTTCTTTTGGCGCACCTTAACTGAAATAGCTGGCTCACCATCGCCCTTGCTAATATAACCAAGGAACTCCTTAGCAGACTGAGACTCTACTGTATTACCAAAGTTCTCTGCAAAAGAGAAATATACCAATACAAGATCACATACATTACGATCATCAGAAACAAACCTGTGTGGTGTGTGAGGTCTAATGACAACAAGGTCATTAGGTCCTACGTCAATGTGGCTCTTGGCGAATTCA
The DNA here is from genome assembly GCA_017559445.1 of Clostridia bacterium. Lineage (GTDB taxonomy): Bacteria > Bacillota > Clostridia > RGIG7378 > RGIG7378 > RGIG7378. Next base: position 23,387 of record JAFYSJ010000022.1, on the reverse strand, counting down.
AATACGCCAGTACCATTCTTAACATACACCATCTCAAATGAATCATGGGCGCCGCCAGTACTCTTTTCGTCCTTAACGAACATTTTCTTAACTGCGCTAACCACAAAAGGCATCGCTGATGTGTTGATCACATTATCCATTAAAATCCTCCAAAATTATCAGTAAACTCGGCCAAGCATCTTCTCTTCGCTGAATTTCTTTACGTTATCACAGTATCTAGCCAAAGCTCTGAGGCCCTCTACCAAATCAAGAGCTCTTGCCTCATAGTAATTCCAGCTAGACTGTCTATTATTTTCAAACCAAACTTCTCTTGCTCTCTCAAGATCCTTCTCACACTGGTCTGCCAATGCAAGAATTGCTGGAATGTCAGCCTTAGCTTCGTCTCTATAAACGTATCTGCTTGCCTTAAGAAGGTTAATCTTCTCAAAGGATGTAAGTGTTCTGCGGATATCAAATACAAATACGCCATATGTCTGAGTATTACGTGTAGGTACCAAGTTAGCAAAGTACTCATAGCTATCTCTGAACAAGTTATGAAGTCCAACTGCCTCGCTCTTAATACCTGCATCCATGTTCTTGAAGCAAGGACCATAAAGTGTGTTAAGAATCTGCATACCGATGTGAGACATCTCATTGTAGCTATCATATGCGTGGCTAGACAATTCAGGCTTGCGGCGATAGAACATTGTAATATCATAATCGATCATCTCAATGAACTTGCCCACATCAACCTTAACACCATAGAAAATCTCAAAGAAGCTAGCAATAGAATCATGGAAATCGTATGTACTGTATGCTCTCCATGCAAAGTTAGCACCTGCATAGTTACCGTACCAGTTCTCCTCTCTAAAGCAGAGACCACCATCTCCCCAAGAAGACATGATCATACCCTTAGCCTTTGGACCTGCCTGAAGAGCCATTTCCTTAGCATTGAGCCATGCAAGTCTATAGTCTGGCAAAGCTCTGTTATATGTCATAGTAGCTGGAGAAACGTAGAAGTTGCTGCCGTTATCCTTAAGCTGCTGAATGCCCTTGTAGAAACCACGTACTGCATAATCCCAGAATACGAAATCTACATCTGTAGAAATATCGTTAATAGCCTCAAAAGGAAGTTCATGGTCGCCCCATACAGGAGTGAACATGTCGGAGTACATCAAAGGCTTAATGCCCTTAGAGGACAAGTAATCACAAACGAACTTGTAGTGTGAGCAGTAAAGCTCTGTTGCCTTATCTCTACCAAGGGAGCGGAAGTAGTCAATAACCTCGTCGCCACCTACGTGAATTACATCGATTGGAGCAAATGTCTCAATAACCTCGTCCAAAATGTTCTTAACCATCTCTCTTGCCTTAGGAACACGTGTGTCCAATGCGTTAGCTGGTGCTGCATTTGGATCGTCACCGTGGTGCAACATTACGTCGCTGAAGCAGGAAAGTTTACCATTTCTATCCCAGTGGCCGAGAACGTTAATAATAGGAATAATCTTAACGTAGTACTGAGCTGCGTACTTAACAAGCTCCTTGAACTCAGCCTTCTTAACTGGATCTGTGTACATACCAGACTCTGGAACAGACTCGAACTCCATGCTGTCCTCAATATATGGCATGTAAATATTACCCTTGATGTAAGCGATACGACGAATAATCTGCTTAAAGTCATCAAGTGTGGAAATAACACCTCTGGAAATATCGTCGGAGAAAGCTCTCTCTACCATGTCAGGAGCATCGTGAATTTCACATGTTTCAATCATGCCATCGTTAAGCTGAGCAAGCTGATCCAAAGTACATACTGCATAGTATGCAGCTGCTGCACTACCTGCAACAACTTCAATGGAGTCACTACCAACAGAGATTGTATGCTCGTCCTTAGCCATATCATCTGAGTATGTAAGGTTAATAGCCTTAGCACCTGCTGCAATAAGCTCTGCTGCTACTGGAACCTGCTCTGCATAGTACTGAGAAAGTCCGTAGTCTGCCAAAGCAACCTTAACAGCATCAGCGTTGATTGTTACACTCTTGATCTCGGGAATAATCTTAATATTCATGCTTTCCTCCTATTTTAGGCCGTCATAAATGCAGCCTGTATACGTACAAAAGTTATCTATTGCCAAACTATGCTTGCCCCTGCAAACAAACATAGACATTGGATAAATCTCTGCCTCGACTCTAGTTGCAATCTTGGGCCACATGCGGACATGCATCCACAGGTGAGGGCCTAAGGATTTGGGTCCCTCTACAACAGGCACCTCAAAGCACAAAAGTCTAAGCTCTCCGTCACGAATTGCCGACGAGATTAGTGTAACAGTTTCTCCCGCCTTGGGCAATGGGCCATAGTAGTCTGAGAAGTTAAAAAGCAACATAAATTCGTCAGAAGGATGCCTCATAACGAATCTTCCCTTGGCACACATGCCACACAAGGACTCCATGGTCTCAGTTATCTTATCAAATCTAACATATTTAGTTTCGAATCTATACCCTCTGCCATGGAGGTTGCTATATCCTGTAACCTTCATAAGCACAGCTGATTCGACGAAATATCTAATAGCTGATTGGAAAATCAAATCGTCTGCAGAACAATTTTCCACGTATGTAAATATGCATCCACTAAGGTCCAATTGGGCTGCTGCCGCCATGGCACCTCTCTGGGCGAAGCGGAATATTTGAGCCTGCTGGTCATCTCCCCTTACACTCCACAAAAGCACTGGAATTCTAGTATCTGCCAGGGCCTTGGCCACATAAATCGGGTTGCCTTCGTCTACGTACATAATAAGTAAGGCGTCAATTCCCGCAAGTTCATCCTCACCGCAGGTCAGTTCGATCTCGGCGTGCCTGTGACACATCAATATGAGCTTGTCCACAATAGGCCTAGTGTTTTCATCTGGATATGCCCCCATTGGCATATCTGGTGATGAAATCATTAAGCCCAACCTTAACTTGGATGCCATATTATTCCTTGTTCTTCATCTCCAACAATTTATTTTTAAGCTCTTCTTCCAATCTATGGAGCTCCTTGGATGCCTCCAATCTCGCTGCCACACCCTCTGCCTGTACTTGCTTAACCTGATCTATGGTCTCGATCAAATTAGCATTTGTAACCTGCAAGGTTTCGATGTCGATAATTGCCCTCTCAGCCTCTCTAGCAACCTTAACAGTTCCATCCTTAAGAAGTTCGCTGTTGTGCCTAAGGAGCTGATTAGTCATATCTGTAACAGCCCTCTGAGCCTCAACTGCCTTGCTCACATTGGAAAGTCCTAAGCCTATTATAATCTGACTCTTCCAAAGTGGAATGGTGTTAAGTATTGATGATTGAATCCTCTCAATCAACTGGCTGTCATTATTTTGGATCATGCGAATCTGAGGACCCATTTGCAAAGAAACCATCCTCGTAAGGCTCAGGTCGTGAACCTTCTTCTCGAATCTGGCAATTCGCTCCTCCAAATCGCTGGCGTATTGGGCATCGTCTTGAAGCCCAGTTTCCGCTGCCCTTAGCTCTGCCTCCGCAAGATCATGTTTTCTCAAGCTCTTGATTCTTTCCTTGCCGGCCACAATGTAAACCGTCAACTCTTTGAAATAATCAAGATTCTGTTGATACATACCATCAAAGGTAACCACATCCTCCATAAGCTGCTGCTTTCTAGTCTCCAGCTCCTTGAGGATAGTATCCACGTTAGCTTCTACAGTGTTGTATTTAGCTAAAGTTTTGTTGGTGCCCTTGAAAAAGGGACTAAACCAAGATTTTTTGCCTGCAGTCTTGTCGATTTCCTTAATCTCAGCCACCAAGGATGTGAGTAGTTCTCCAACTGCCTCCGAATCCTTAGTCTTAACTACCCCCAAAACGTTCTCGGAAAATTCCGCTATTCGCGTCTGGGCCTCGGCTCCGTAAGATAGTACCTCTTGAATATCGTCGATATGAATATTCTCTGAAATACTCCTTACTCGATCCAAATCCTGCTGGGATAAATTCTCTGTAGTATTTATTTTTTCTGCCATGTTTGCATTTGTAATGTCATTGTGGACAAGGTTTATTCCTCTTGGCGAAGAACCTTTTCCAGAACTCTAAGTTCCTTGGCTGCCTCCAAATGATCCGAGTCAATAATCCTCTGAAGATGGGACTTAAATGCCTTTTCCACGTCCTCCAGCAGATTGTGCGTCTCGTTCATGTAGTCTAGAGCCTCTTCCGTCCTGACATTATTACGCTCCAGTTCCTCGTATTTACTCAACATCTTATCCAAGGTGGGGATGTAATATTCCAAGAAACTTTCGGTCTTAAATGCGCTATTAGGCTTTTTGTTAATTTCTGTGATTATTCTATCACAAGTGGCCGAAATGGACTTAATTCTTGTTTTCAAAATCTCGTTTTGAGTTTTGCAAACATGCTCATTTAGCTGTCTTATTCCCATACGACCACTGCGGGAAATTCGTTTAACGTCCTCTCCCACCATAAAAACAACTTTTGTCTTATGGCTATTTCCTATTACCCCAAGTCCTAACAAAACAGAAACTGCAATGAGTACGCCTCCTAACCAACTGTTTAACCATAAGCCTCCTGCCAAAACAGAAGCTCCTGCCAACAAGCCAGCCAATACGCCCTTGAAGTAATATTTATTCATTTTTGCCTCCGGCCAAATTTAATTGCTTATATTATTGGCCCTGAGTGTTCTCCAAATACTCCACAATACCTGCAACAATACCTTCTGCTTCCTTCTGGATGTAAGAAGGATTAATCAAGTTAGCCAACTCCTGTGTATTTGTCATGAAGCCGCACTCGATCAAAATAGCAGGCATTGTTGTCTCTCTAGTTACTGCCCAGTTATCTGCCACTACGCCAATATTAGTTGATCCTGTAGATGCAATAATCTTGTTATGGATATAAGTGGCCAACTGCTTACCAAGGTCATAAGCTGCGGAAGGCTTCTGATCTCTGTTGGCACCATTGGAATCTGGTCCAAGAACCTTCTGGTAGTAAGTTGTGAGACCCTTTCTGCTTGTGTTGCTTGTGTCTACGTTCTGGTGAATACTTACGAGCAAATCTGCATTTACTGCATTTGCCAAGTATGCTGTCTCATAAAGGCCCTGGTAAATATCAGTATCTCTTGTGGTGTATACCTGGTATCCCTTGTTTCTGAGCATTTCTGTAACCTTTTCTGCAATAAGAAGGTTAATTACGCTCTCTCTTGCCAATACATTGCTACCTGCTGGTGTGTAACATGCACCCCAGTCAATGCCACCGTGACCTGCATCTACGAATACTGTAATTATATTGTCCTGTGGCTTTTCGTATGCAGAAATAATTGTCTGCTTGTATGTGCCGTGGGCTGCTACTACGTAAACCATGGGCTTCTTAGAAACAAATGTAACTGTCTTGTTGTTGCCATCTGCAGTTACTGTAATTGTCCAGTACCACTCATCGTCCACGACATACTGTCCAGGAGCAAGCAAGTTGTTTGCATCCTTAAATGTGATTGTGTATGTGAGACCGTCTGCGCTGTAGTTCTCTGTGTAATTCTTAGATGTAACCTTGAATCCCTTAGACTGGTTCTCGATAGTTACAAGGTTCCACTGAGAATTTGTGGCATCACATGTACCAAACAATGTAAAAATCTTGCGATCGTTCAAGTTGCTGTATGTGAAAATGGATGTGAGCTCCAAATGGTAATATGCATCCTCTTCTGTAACTGCAGCAATAGAAACACCACTGGAGAACCAGGACTTATCCATGTACCACTTTTCGCCGTTGTACATGATGTAATATGCGGAAGACTCCTCACTTACCACGTTGAAATAAGAGCCTGGTACAAGTCTGTCGAGATTCTTATCTTCCCAGCTAACGCTACCATTAACAATCTTACGAATGTAAATCTGAGTATCAACTGCACCCTGTACTACATAGAGCTTGCCCTGTTCCTTGCCATGTACTGCACCAGGAGCAAGTGTAGGTGTTGCTGTGGGAGTTGCTGTTGGTGCTGGAGTTGCTGTATTTGTGCCTGCATTTGGTGTAGCATTTGGTTCTACTGTTGGTGTTGCTGTAGGGTTACCATTGTGATCCAAGTAAATTGGAGTTGGTGTAGCCTGATATCCACCATTGCTAGATGGCACGAAAATAAGCACTGCCAAGAGAGCCGTTAAAGCCACTGACAGGAACATAATCGCCATATTAATCTGGTTAGTACTATTTGATTTCTTACTGTTTGCCATGTGCTATTCCTTTATATAAATTCTTCCGTGGCCAGGTAAAATTTTGGTACCACTTTGTATTTCTCTATCTAATCTCTCCAAGGACCTTTGCATATCCTCTGGATTTCCTCCGGGAAAATCTGTCCTGCCCCAGGAATTTTCAAAAAGCGTGTCACCTGAAATCAAGAAACCCTGATTGCAATATACGCAAATGCTACCTGGAGTATGGCCAGGTGTGTGCAAAATCCTAAGACTCTGTCCATCACAAGGAACTATATCTCCATCGTTTAACAGAACATCTGCTGTCATGGGCTCCAAAGGCTTACCAAAGGGTGCTGACAAGTTCTTAAAATTGTCGCTTAAGCCATCAAAATCCAAGTGGTGAATATAAACCAAAGCGCCTGTGCACTGCACAAGCTCTTTGAGGGCCGATATGTGATCAAAATGGGAGTGTGTTAGCAAGATGCCTGACACAGTAATATTGTGCTGGCTAACAAGGTCCAATATCCTTTGGGCCTGATCACCTGGGTCAACTACCAAGGCACTTTGCTGTCCAAGGATGTAGCAATTGGCCTGCAATGGTCCAACCGCAATTGTCCTAATATCCATATTACTTCGCAAGCTCCAATGCAGCTACAATAGCGTCCTTAACTGCTACTGCAGTATTGTACTGAACATCTTCCTTAATGCACTGGAAGAAATCATCGTCGTTAGAAATATATCCAAGCTTAACCAATGCTGCTGGAATATGTGTATATCTATAAGATGCAATACCCATGGAAACAATGCCATTGTTCTGAGAACCAACACCAAGTGTTACGCTGTCCAAAAGGAGCTGAGCCAAAACCTTGCCATTAAGGGTTGCTGTGGAGGAATCCTCTGCAGAATCGTAGAGAACCTGAGTTCCCTTAAGACTATTATCTGTCTGGCTATTTACGTAGGTAAGACAAATGTACATGTCTGCTCCAACTGCCTCTGCCAAATATACGCGCTCCCAAATACCAACGCACTCGTCAAGATCTCTGGAAAGATATACTGCACAATCCTCTATCTTAAGAAGAGAGTTGACTCTAAGGGCAATGTTCAAGTTAAGATCACTAACTGCAATGTTGCTACGCCATCCACCCTGGTCATTAACGCCACCATAGTAAGGATCGATAAATACTACTGTATCCTCTGAATCTGGTCTCTCATAGGCAGAAATAGTAATCTGCTTATGGCTATTGTGTGCAACTGTTACGAATACCATGGGCACTCTGCACTTGAACACAATAATCTTGCTAGTGGAGTTTGGAACATCCTCAATGATAACGTGCTCGAACCACTGGTCATTAACTGTATAATCTCCTGCAGTCAAAATGCCATTGGGGTCGTCGAAATACATACCGTAGCAGTATCCGTCATTAAAATATTCCTCTGTATAATTCTTGGACAAAATCTGAGTGTAATCGTCGCATGTTACGATGTTAAAGCCCATTTCGCCAATCTCAGTATTGATAATAAATGCCTTACGAATACTGTTGTTGCGATATGTCATGGAGCCAACAATCTGCTTCTCAGAATATGTTGTATCTGTAGATGCCTCAAGGCTAGCCAAATAATCATCCTTGTCAGCCTTGTACTTGCCGAAGTAACCTGTATCACCGCTATTCAAAACATCGGGTGTAGGTGTGGGAACTGCTGTAGGTGTTGGATCTGCACTAACAGAACCTGTGGGAGTAGGTGTTGGAATTGCGTCTGTTGTTGTCTCTGGGCCTGTACCCACAACAATCAAAATAACAACCAAAAGAACAACAATCATAACAGCCAACAAAGCTGCTACAACTGGAACCTTAAACTTACCTATTTTAATCTGGCGATTTAACATAAAACCTCACAAATCGTCATATAACCTAATAAATGTATTAACTGTGTTAGTTTATCACAGCACCCCATTAGTTGTCCACAAAACTACCTTACTGCTTAATGTGCACATCCATCTGATTGTATGGAATGGAGATATTATTCTCATCAAATGCGCGCTTTACGCTCTCTGTAATGTCGAACTTAATATTCCAGTAATCTGCTGCATCGCACCATACTCGAACTGTATAGTTAAGGCTGCTAGCTGCCATCTCTGTCAATCTAACAAATGGAGCTGGATCCTTGTGTACATTGGGATGGCTTGTGGCAATCTCTGTTAGGAGCTCCAATGTCTTAGTAATATCATCGTCATAGGATGTGCTAAATACCATGTCGCATCTACGAATAGGCTCTCTGGACAAGTTAATAACTGTCTCAGAAGTAAGCTTGCTATTAGGGATTATTACGCGTCTCTTGTCAAAAGTTGTAACAACTGTGTGGAAAAGTGTAATCTCTGTAACAACGCCAGAATCCTGGTGGTTGTCGATGGTCTCGCCTACTGCAAAGGGGTTGAAAATCAAAATCATAATGCCGCTGGCAACGTTAGAAAGGCCTCCCTGAAGAGCCAAACCAAGAGCAACGCCAAATGTACCCAAAACAGTAATGAAGGATGTCATGGGAATACCCATAATTGCTGCTACAGTAACGAACAAGATAACCTTAAGAGCTAGTTTAGTTGCGCTATTTGCAAAGCTCTGCACAGATGGGTCCATGCGCTGGTAACCCTTAGATTTCTCAAAGCACTTGGGGAAAAGTTTAATAAGCTTAAGGCCTACTGTGAGCACAACAAGTGCAACCAAAAGCTTAAGTCCATATGTGATAACTAATCCGCCCAGTGAATTTAACAACTGTTCTACAAATTCCATAATTCTACCTCTAATTCTATTTTAATCTCTTTTTACAAATATCCTGAAGTCCGCAATTGGCACAATCAGGGTTACGTGCTGTATATACTGCTCTGCCATGGTCCACAAGTCTGTGACAAAGTGGTGAACCATCCTGACCTTTGAGCAAAGCCCTAATATCCATCTCAATCCTGTCTGGATTAGTGCTGTCTGTAAGTCCCATTCTGTAGAGAAGTCTCTTGGCGTGGGTGTCCACAACAACCGCAGGCTTACCATAGCAATCTCCAACAACAAGGTTCGCAATCTTGCGTCCTACACCATGGAGCTCCAAAAGTTCCTCGATTGTATCTGGCACAACTCCCTGATACTGATCCACAATTGCCCTGGCTGACATTACTATGCTAACCGGTTTGCGATTAGATAATCCACATGTGTGCACATATGGGAAAATGTCCTCTGGTGTGGCCTTAGCCATGGCGAAAACATCTGGATAATCGGCAAATAATGCAGGAGTTACGGCATTAACTCTCTTGTCAGTACACTGAGTGGCCAAAATAGCACCAACCAGCAATCTCCATGGGTCAGTATGATGATCCAGAGAACATTCTGAATCAGGATAAATCTCCATGAGCTTAGAATAAATAGCCTGTAATCTCTGAGCCTTAGTCACGTCAAACCTCCTACAAATTAGGTCAAATTATACCATCTGTTTCGTTGACTGAGCAACCCATCAAAAGTATACTACCTATATGGGTATTAATCTTATTTTAGGCCCTTGTGGCTCAGGTAAAACACATACTTGCATACAGCAGATTTGCAAGATAACAGAGGCCAATACCTCCAGGGGTAGGGTTATTTTTGTTGTGCCTGAGCAATTCTCTCTCACTGCCGAGAACATGTTGGCTGAGAGTCTGGCCTCCAGAGGTGGCTTTATTGGCACCGAGGTTTTATCCTTTACTAGATTATCCCATTCAGTCTTGGCAGAACTTGGTACATCTTCTGCCAAACCACTTTCCACAGTGGCCAAAATCATTACATTAACAGACGTTTTAGGCGACCTTAAGGTTCAAGGAAAGCTTACATATTATTTATGTCAAGCAGACCGCTCCGGCTTTGGTTCCAAACTTCTCTCTTTTATTTCCGAGGCAAAGAGATACGGCGTAACACCACAGGATTTGGAGGACTTTGCATCTAAATCCGACAACCCTGCTAGAGCCTCAAAATACCAGGAATTATCCTTGATTTTTGAGCAGTATAACAGGCGCATTAAACAGCTTGGCAAGGACGGAGACGAGGATTTGACTCTCCTGGCCCAGGCTATTCCTAACTGTTCTTCACTTCGTAATGCACAGATTTGGATTGATAGCTTTACTGACTTTTCACCAGCTCACATGGACATTATCCGAGAGCTTGCTTTGGTATGCAATCAAGTTACAATCACCATTCCCATGGAGGCACATAACCCCGAAAACTCACTTTTCCGCAAGGGAAACAACACATGGCTTGCTATTACAGAAATGTGCCGCAAACACCGCATTCCATATAACATGACATCTCTGGACCAGGACATGCGACACAGAGAGGGTTCCCAGCTATCATGGCTTCAGAGTCAGTACGGACAGATTGTGCCTGAGGTTTATACTGGAGTCGACAACAACGTACATCTTACTGCTTGCTCCGACCCCTTTATGGAGTGCACCATGGTGGCAGAGCAGATTTTGAGAGAGGTCTCCAGCCACAACACACGCTTTGGAGATATTGCTGTGGCCGCCGGTGCCATTTCAGATTACGCAGGCATTATTCAGCCCATTTTTGAGGAATATGGCATACCATATTTCTTTGATAGCCTAGATAGCATCTCTAACTCTGTGCTTCCACTTAGCCTAGTTTCTGCTTTGCATGTTGTGATAGATGGTGGAGATATTTCGGATAGGCTCTTCACATTCCTTAGAGCTGGTCTCACTGACCTTTCTGACATGTCCATAGACGTTTTGGAGAACTACTGCATTGAGCACGGTATTCGCTACGTAAGCCAGTGGAACAAGTTAAGCGTGGAGGATAATCCTGAGCTTCCAGACGCTGTGCCATATGTGCAGGAGCTTATTTTGCATCTTAGTCAGAATTTCTCCCGCTCCATGACTCCTGGTGACTTTGCCCTTAAGCTGGCCCAGTTTATGGAGAAGTACTTGCTGGCCAACTGCCAGGCATTAATGGATGCCATGTCCTCTGACAAGAGCTCCCCTGAAAGCGGACGACGTGCCGACCAGTTCAAGCAGATTTGGGCCAAGGTTTTGCAGGTTTTGGAGTCCCTTAGATATTGCACTGGAGATCGAGAGTACAGTCCTAGACAGCTAATATCCCTCCTTTCCTCCGGTCTTGATGCATCTCAGGTAGGATCTATTCCCACAGGCAGAGATATTGTAATCATCAGCGACATCAACCGCATGAGGTCACGCAGTTTGCCTTCTGTGTACATTATCGGCGCTAGAGACGGACAGTTCCCCAGCGTTCCTGCTGCAGATGGCATTATTCCAGATAGTGAGCGTTTGGCCTTGAGGGAAATGGGAATCACCCTTGCTCCCACTGCAGATCAAGTTATTTTTGACAAGGAATACGAGGCTTACTATGCCCTGACCATCTCCACTGAGAGACTTAATATTAGCTACAGTTGTAGTAGTCCACAGGGTGCTAAACAATCCCCTGCTTATTTGCTTACCTGGATTTCCAATGCCCTTAACATAAAAGTTATGGAGGGCAACGTATCTGTTTCTGGAGGAACAGCCTTTAACAGATTTATCCACGCCCTTGGAGCTAACCAGTCCATCCTCAATAGGATCATGGCTAACTATTCCAGAATTCCATATGGCGACCCAGACCCAATTCCAGAGACTGGCCTGTACGCTAAGCTTTGGAATACCTTTATTAAGATTCCTGCATGCGCAAGGATTTGCACATCCATAATTGCACAGCATTTGAGACAGCGTGGAATTTCCACCTTGCCAAATGGCGTTAACCCCATGTCCCTCATGGGGCAGGTTATTCCAGTTACCACATTGGAGGAATATGGCGCATGTCCATATCGCTGCTACTTGAATCGCGTGTTGACCCTTAAGGAGCGCAGAGAATGCACTCTTAACAGCGCAGATTTAGGATCAATTGTCCACGATTTGCTCTGCATTGGTGGTCGCAAACTCACTAAGCAGAATCTCTGGGTCTCCATTGACTCCGTGCTTTCTGCCAGAAATTTTGTAGAACCACTTTTGGATGAGGTGTTGGCCTCTCCTAAGTACCACCATTTAATGGGCAACTTTGTTTCATTCCACGGCAAAAACTATATTTCCACAGCAACTTCTGCGGCCCTTTACGTTTGCGCACGCGAATTTGCAGACAGTGGATATAGACCTCGCGAATTCGAACTTCTATTTAGCGCTGGCAGAGGTATCCAGCCCATTTCTGTTACTGGCGAAAAGGGAACTGTTTACTTGTCAGGCAAAATCGACCGTGTGGATATGATGGAAACACCAGAAGGTTCTAAGCTTCGCGTCATGGATTACAAAACTGGCAGTGTGAAGTTGGTGGCCGAGGATATTTACTACGGCACATCCTTGCAATTGCCACTTTATCTTAAGGGCTACTGGGACTACATGGTTTCTGCAGGTCAAACTTTGGATCCTCGTTCCATGGGCTATATGAGTCTCACTGACTTTGAGACTACACAAAAGGTTTTGAACCCAGACCTTAAGACTACGCAGAACGCACTTTACAAGGACCTTAAGCCAAATGTAATGGTACACGACGACGAGCTTAAGGCAGGTGACCATAAGGTTACCATCGACATACCTGAGATTATTGGATACACCTCCCATGTGGCAGGTGAATTTGGCGATAAAATTTTGGAAGGCAACTTCCCTATTAAGCCCTTGGATCAGGATAGCTGCAAGTACTGCCAGTACAAGAACATTTGCGCCAAGGACGTACTTGGTTGCACATATGGCAAGAGTAATATTTCGGAGCTGGATATGGCTATGATCATAAACGGACATTCATTGGAACAGGAGGAGCAAAATGGCTAATATCATTTGGAGCGAACAGCAACTTTCCGCCATTAGGGCCTCTGGTTCAGATGTTCTTGTCTCTGCTGCCGCCGGCTCTGGTAAGACAACAGTTTTGACAGAAAGATTGCTTAGACAAATTTTGTCTGGAGTAGATATTTCCACAGTTTTAGTTGTTACATTTACTGAAGCTGCTGCAAGTCACATGCGAAACAGCATTAGCAAAGCTTTGCGTGCCGCCATCCCCAACACAGAGGACAAGGCTACTAAGGCAATGCTTAAGGAGCAACTGGCCAAGCTTCCTGGAGCCAGCATTAAGACACTGCACTCATTCTGCCTAGACCTTACTAGGGAGTATTTTGCGTACACAGATATGGACTTAAACAGCAAGGTTCTTGACGAAAACGAGTCCAAACTCCTTAAGACCAAGGTTTTGACAGACCTTTTAGATGCTGAATCCCAGGGTGAAAACGCAAGTTCCTTAGAGGCCATATTGCCACTACTTGCCAAAAACAAGGCTAGCTCTGCCCTCTTTGAGCACATTCAGGATCTATACGAGCTCATTTGGGAACAGCCATTCCCACAAATTTGGATGGAATCTGCCCTTTCTCGCTACTGTCCAGATGCTGTGGATGCATTTTGGTTAAAGCTTGTTAAGGCTCAGATTTATCCACACCTTGTAGAGGCATTGTCTGACACTAAGGAGACTTTAGAGGATCTTTGTCACCTGTTTAAGACAGATTTAGAAAATATCCAAAACAAAATCACTACATACACCGGACGCAAATCATCAGAATTACAGACTCAGCTAGATGCTTTCGAGCCTGTGCTGGCCTGTGTTATAGATGTATACACTAACTTAAAGGGAGAGCCCTCCACTTGGGACGACCTTGTTAAGGCCCTTTCTCCACTTAGCTCCATTACTTTCCCAATTATTAGGTGGCGCAACCTAACTTCTCCACTTTTGGAGTACAAGGATCAGGTCACAGTTTGCCGCGACCGCCTTATGGGAATTTATAAGTCACTTCCTCTTGTTTCACAACAGGATTTGGAGGACTGCCTTAGGGAACAAAAGCCACAGGTTGAATATCTTTTCTACTTGGTGGAGCAATATGCCAAGGGATACCAACTAGCTAAGCAGGACGCTTCCTCTATGGATTTTAGCGACATGCAGCGCGGAGCCATGGAACTCCTGTGGCAGGTGGACCGTGATGCTGGCCTTGCCAAGATTACAAACGTTGCACAGGAACTTCGCTCCAAATATTCCCAGGTTTTGGAGGACGAATACCAGGACAGCAACAATTTGCAGGAGTGGATTTTGAGAGCCATTACAGATGGCCCTAGAGAAGTACCCCTTTATTCCGAAATGACTGCCGACATGGTTAGCCAGGGACCTAACATGTTCATGGTTGGCGATATTAAGCAGAGTATCTATGGCTTTAGAAATGCAGAGCCTAGTCTCTTTATTTCCAAGTATGCCACATACAGTCAGGAAGAAATGCCAGGTCAAGTTGTGGATTTACAGGGCAACTATAGATCTACACCAGATATTTTGGCTGCAGTTAATACTGTCTTCCAAAGAAACATGACCCTAGACCTTGGTGGATCTAATTATGACCACAGAGCTAAACTCTTGCCCGGCCTTCCTCCACCACCAACTCCATGTGAGGCAGACTACGAGTCTCCATTGGACTACTACTGCGTGGATAAGGACCTTACAGACTCCTACCAGGCCATGGTGCACATTATTCAGGATGCTGTGACCAACAGAATGCTCTACGACTACAAGCTTAAGCAGTGGAGAAAGTACACATATTCAGATATTGCTATTTTGCAGAGGGCTATTAAAAACGATGGTCCCCATATTAAGGAGGCCTTGGAAAAGGCAGGTATTCCTGCACACCTTGGAGAAAACACATCCTACTTGGGAACATACGAAATTCAGACTGTCATTTCTGCCCTTCGCATTACAGACAATCCTTTGCAGGACAAGGACCTTATGGCTGTTAGCTTCTCACCAATGTTTGACATGCCAGGAGAAGTTCCTGCCTTGCTCAAAACCTTGTACCCAACTACTGTCTACTACTACGATAGAATGGTGGCCTTGGCAGAGGCAGATTTAAGTGCGCCAAACTTCTCCCCCTTTGACAACAAGGTTTTGGCAGAGGCACAACATTACTGTCAAGGCGTAGCTCAGGCTGTAACAGAGTGGCGCAAACTTTCTAAGCAGCTGGCCCCAGAGCGCCTTATTTGGCACATCATAACATCCACTGGCTTTTACAATATTGTGGAGACAATGGTTGGTGGCAACACAAGAACAGCTAACTTGAGACTTTTGTTCTCATATGCCGTTAAATATTCAAGCACTTCCCTTAAGGGAATTACAAATTTTATCCGATTCTTAGAAAAGGTAGTTTCACAGGATTCTGACTTGCCTGCATTGCAGCCCTTGGCCGAAAACAGTGTAACAATTACCACTATCCACAAGAGTAAGGGCTTGGAGTTCCCCCTTGTTATTGTTGGCAACATGCGCGCCATGTTCTCCCACAAGGACTATTCATCTGCCCTACTAAAGAATAGTAGCCTTGGCGTGGCCATTAAGAGATATGACAGAGATCAGAACTGTCTCTACAACAGTGCCACACATAACCTGCTATCAGACAGGATTAAGAAGGACAACCGCTCCGAAGAACTCCGCGTTCTCTACGTTGCCTTGACTAGAGCACAGAATCACCTGGCCTTGGTAGATGACATATCTATGGAGAAAGTGGAAGAGGATCGCAACAAGATTCTCAAGGAGCACCCGCAGGATGCAACTTGCTTTGCTAAATGGGTTTTGCCTGTGGCTTTAGAGAACCACCAGATGTTTAATATGGTGGCCTTCGATGGTCCCGATGAGGAATTCTCTCCCGATGCCATAATGGCTACAGTACCTACTGTGGAAACAGACTTTGACCTTTCCCTGGAACAGGACATCCTGCTTCCACAGGATTTGGAATACGAAGTCAAGCTCGCACCATCCAAGGTATCTGTCACACGCGTTGAGCGTATGTTTGGTCCTACCGAAGGCAGCGAACCACTCCTTGTGGCAGCTCCAATTGAGGAGCCTGAGGAACTGGAACCTGCTCCAGACGCATACATCCAAGGTGAGTTTGCCACAAGTCTTGCAGATTTTATTTCAGGACTTTCTGTAAACAAGATAACCGCCACCGCCAGAGGTACCATCAACCACCTGTTTATGGAGAAGCTTGATTTTAATCGTGCCGACACCATGGATCACCTAGAGACTCAGCTTAAGGAGCTCCAGGATTTAGGCGTCTTCACTGAGGAGGAAGCCAAGTCCATTAACTTGGAGGGTGTCCTTTACGCATGTCAATTAGAGGAACTCAAAGAGTTACTTACAAGCCACGTGCTCCACCGAGAGTCTTCCTGGGAAATGTTAATCGACTACGAAACCCTCATGAACAACCACGACTTGTCAGTTTTGGCTCAGTACATTCCTAACCAGGCCACAACACTCATGCAGGGAATCATCGACCTTTGGGTTGAGCTTGATAACAACGAGGCTATTATCGTGGACTACAAAACAGGTAGATGCACAGAGGAGAACCTAATTCTCTATAAGAGTCAGCTGGACATGTATGCCACGGCCCTTACTAGACTGACTGGCAGAACAGTCACCAAGAAATACGTCGTATTTTTGGACGCAAAAAAGGTGCATTCCCTATAAGGAACACACCTTCATATTCGTAAGCAAATGCCCTGAACCTTAGGTTTGGGGCATTATTTTGTTTAAGGCTGATCTAACTGCAGGAACGCAGAGGATTAAAATGCAGATTGCCACGTCTGGAATAATGTAAGAACAGTTATATGCCAAGGAGTAGGGCCATACATTCCATCCCTCCCAGCAGTACTCTGCAAAAAACACCGCTCCACTAACTGTGGCACAAACCAGCCTGCCAAGTCCTGCTAACACTATACCTGCAAACATGGGCTTAATCCTGATCTTACCATTATCTAAACCAAATCTGCTCTTGGCTCCAAAGAATCCCACCAAACCAAAGCATACAAATGCCAAAACATAGTCACAGATGAACTGTGGCCAGTTCAAAAAGTATGGGCTCTGAAGGAACTGTAGCAGTCCGTACACAAGACCTGCGAAAATACCATAAGCTGGACCAAAGGCATATGCATACAGCGCTATTGGAATCATAGAACCAATAGTAATGGTGCCATCATTTGGCAGTTTGAAGCAAATAAAGCATGACAGCACAAAGGAAAGTGCTATGCAAATTGCTCCGAAGGTCAGTCTTTGGACGTTAGTCTTTTTGTTTCTCATAAAAACTCTCTCTTTCCGCCGACGGGCTCCAAATGAACAATTAAGAAAACCATACGGCTAGATAAGAAAATCCGCACACAACATAAGCTGCGTACGGATTGGTTATCAAAGGATTGCTTCCCTACGCGAGGATTATCTCAACAGGTTCAAAGGGTATATCTCAGCACCTCATAAGGCGCGCCCCCAGCATTTTATTAAATTATGTTTGAATCATAGACTTAAGTTGCATCTATGTCAAGTAAAAAGGCGCCTGTTCCCAGACGCCTCATTATATCAATCATTAAGAGAACGCAACTTGCTTCTCAAGTACTTACCCCAAGCAGAAAGGTCCTCTTCGAGCCATCCACCTGTGTAGGAAGGTCTCTCAAGCATACCCTTGTTCTTAAGGAAGGCACAAGTCTCCTTCTTGTCACTAAGGCTCCATGCACACCAAGAAATGTTGTGCTTCTTCATCCAGTTAATGAACTCGTTACCGTTTGCCTTGCCAAGCTCGCCATCTCCATCGGAATCCATTGCACCCCACTCAGATACGAAGATGCAAAGTCCCTGCTCCATAGCCTGCTCCAATGTGCTTGTCTTACGAAGACCCTCGTTTGTATACAAGTGGTATACGTAAGCAATATTCTTGTTATATGGCTCACCAAGCGGAGACTCCATAACCTCCTTGGGGAAGGAAGACCATCTTGGATTACCTACCAAAATAATGTTGTCTGGGTCAATTGCACGAATCTCAGAAATAAGTCTCTCTGCATATGGCTTGCAGTGACCAAGCCAAGTTACTTCATTACCGTTGGGCTCATTCATAATCTCGTAGATTACGTTAGGGTTATCGCCATACTTAGTAGCCATTTCCTTAAAGAACTCTACAGCTGCCTCAACGTTATCCATGGGGTTGTTATCCTCAAGGATGTGCCAGTCGATAATTACGTAAAGTCCAAGCTCAAGACATGCATCTACAGCCTCAATAAGCTTCTCCTTAACGCTTGGGTCTGTCAAATAACCCTTCTCACCTGTGTACATGGATGCTCTAAAGATGTTGATGTTCCAGTCACGCATGAACCACTCAATTGTATCCTTGTTAACGAACTCACCGAACCAATGCAAACCGTGGGAGCTAACACCGTGAAGAGCCACTGGCTCACCACTCTGGTCGCAAAGCTGAGAACCAATAACCTGAAGCTGGCCATATCTCTCAACTGGAGTAGATGTATTGTTAAGGCAATCCATTGGTTCTGGAGTGCAAAGCCATGTGCCTGCAGCAACATAAGCATCGTAACCTACTGGTGTTGGCTCTGGAGTTGGTGTGCCAACGTCTCC
Source organism: Clostridia bacterium (assembly GCA_017559445.1). Classification (GTDB taxonomy): domain Bacteria; phylum Bacillota; class Clostridia; order RGIG7378; family RGIG7378; genus RGIG7378. The sequence continues at coordinate 4,761 of JAFYSJ010000022.1, read as the reverse complement.
ACCCTGTGTGGAATCTCCACCATTACATGCTGTAAAAACAAAAATCAAAGCAACTGCCAAAATAGCAAAAATCCATAAGTTATGCTTCATTATTTGTAAATTCCTCTCTATTTTATGTTGGACTCTAGGCCCAACTTTTTAAAGTCTATCACCTAATTCTTAATCTTTGTTTAAAAACTGGTCGATAAAGAATCTAGGACGACCCTTTGTTTCCATGTACATACGGCCAACGTACTCTCCTACCACACCAAGGGAAAGGAGAATAATTCCGCTTAAGAACCACATGGAGAAAAGCACAAGCAAGAACGCGTTAAGTCCCCACATAATTGCATTAATAATCATCCACAGGAAGAAAATTGCAGAAATGCCAAGTGTTACAACGCCTGCTGCTGTAATAAATCTAATGGGCTTAATACTAAAGGATGTGATTCCGTCGATAGCCAAGTTAAGCATTTTCTTAAGAGGATACTTGGACTCGCCAGCAAATCTCTCGTGGCGCTCATATTCAACCTTAGCTGTCTTGAATCCAATAAGAGGTACGATTCCTCTAAGGAACAAGTTAACCTCCTTAAAGTCAAGGAGAGCCTCTACGGCGCGCTTGCTCATAAGTCTATAATCTGCGTGGTTGTATACGATTTCGATGCCAAATGCCTCGAGAACCTTGTAGAAACCCTGGGCTGTTGTGCGCTTAAATGCAGTATCTGTAGTTCTTGCGCTGCGAACACCGTATACGATGTCTGCACCATTGTGGTACTCCTCTACAAACTTGTCCACAGCGTCAATGTCGTCCTGAAGGTCCGCATCAAGGGAAATTGTGATGTCTGCGTACTTTGCAGCATATGTGAGACCTGCCAAAACAGCGTTCTGGTGACCCTTGTTTCTAGAAAGCTTAAGTCCAGAGTAATGTTCGTCCTGGCTATGCAATTCCTCGATAATGGACCAAGTTGCATCCTTGGAACCATCGTTTACAAAGAGAATACGGCTGTCCTCTGCCACCATTCCCTTGGAAATCATATCCATGAGCTTTGCCAACAATCTCTTAGATGTTTCTGGCAAAACCTCCTGCTCGTTATAGCAGGGTACTACAAAATATAATGTGTTCATTGTTCCTCCCTCTTAGGCCTATACCAAAAGCTTAATTGCAAAGTAAGCAAGTACGATAAAGCCTAATACGATTCTATATATACCGAAAAATTCGAAAGAATGCTTCTTAACAAATGCCATGAGCATCTTGATGGTCAACATAGATACTACAAAGGCAACTACAGATGCAACTAAAAGAATGCCAATCTCCTGACCTGACATCTGGTTGCCGTCCATTAAGAACTTAAAGAGCTTAAGAGCGCTGGCACCCAACATAACTGGAATAGCCATAAAGAAGGAGAACTCTGCTGCAACTTCTCTCTTAGTCTTAACAAGCATGGCGCCAAGAATTGTGGAACCAGATCTAGATGTACCTGGAACCAAAGCAAGCATCTGGAAACAACCAATGCGCACTGCATCCTTGTATGTAATCTCTTCTACACTATTAATCTTAAACTGCTCATTTCTGGAATTATATCTGCGCTCAATGAAAATATATGCTACGCCATATGCAATAAGGGCAATAGCAACAACCCATGCGTTGTACAAATACTTATCCATAAGGTCATCCAAAACAAGGCCAGCCACTGCTGCAGGAACTGTTGCAATCAAAATCTTGATCCAAAGCTGCCATGTGGACTTCTTTTCTTCTGCAGCCTTAACCTTTGAAAATGGATTAAGCTTTCCAAAGAACAAAATAACTACTGCCAAAATTGCGCCAAGCTGAATTACAACCTCGAACACGTCAAAGAATGCAGGACTACAATCAAGCTTAACGAACTCATCCAAAAGGATGATGTGGCCTGTGCTACTGATAGGCAACCACTCTGTGATACCCTCTACGATTCCAAAGAGAACCGACTTAATAAAATTAAAAAATACGTCCATTATTACTCCATTTCCACAGTTACATTAAATGTGGCTGTAAAATCCATGAACTCCACAGTAATTACAGATGTTTTGGCCTCCAATGCTCCATCCATTGCGTAGCTATCCAACTCAACTTCCATTCCGTTGGTGCAAACCGCAAATACATGAAGACCACTGCGCAAGCTCTGCACGTCTGTGTCTGGCTTAACTACCATGTCACCCTGAATAAACATGCAATAAATGCTTTCTGCCTCCAAGGCATCCACAAAATCTGTATCAAACTCTGTACCGCAAATGCCACAGCTATATCTAGTAAAACCTCTACGCTCAAACCATGGCTCCACGGTTTCGATCAAGGCCCACTCATGCTCATGGTCGTGATCTGTGGTATCCAAAGTCTCGTTAAGCTTACCTCCTGTTGTGTCCTCTGTCTTGCTCTGGTTACATGCTCCAAAAGAAAACATAACTGCAACAAGTGTAAGCACCAAAAGCACCTTTACCCATACCTTATTAAACTGCATTTTGCCTCCTATTCGTCACTGGCAAGGAGTCTCTGCCTGATAATGCGATAGAAACTGTGATCCTTAAGCTTAATCATATTAATCTTGTTGGAAGATATGCGTAAAGTTACTGTATCTCCTGTCTTAAGTTCCACTGTCTCTCTGCCATCTGTAAGCAAAACTGGACTACCTGTCTCTCTAACAGAATCCTTCTCAATCCTGATGAAAATCTCATCCTGAGGACAAGTTACCAAGGAGCTTCCGATAAATGTCATGGCACAAATTGGAGTGATAACAGCATTTTCTGCACATGGCATAAGAATAGGACCACCTGCATTCTGGTTGTATGCTGTGGAGCCTGTGGCTGTGCAAATAAGCATGCCGTCTCCTGTGAATGTGTCGATATGGGAACCGTTGATCTCAATTCGAGTTTTGGTCATGTGTCTGCGATTGCCTCTGTTAATGCAAACCTCATTTACTGCCAAAATATCTCTTTCACCAGAAATATTTCCCTCCAACACGGCTCTCTTTTCAATCTGATACTCACCTGCAACCACATCCTTAATGGCCTGCAATGCCTCCTCTGGACCAACCTGTGCCAAATAGCCAAGGTGTCCAAAGTTAATACCAAGCAATGGAATCTGTCGTGGGAAAATATCACGGGCAGCTCTCAAAATAGTGCCATCTCCACCGAGAACCACTACACAATCTGCCTTATCCAACATGTCATCTGGGATGCAATCTGCGGCTGTATATACCATATACTTTGCTCCGCATGCCTCGATCATCTCGCCAAGAGGTGCCACAAAATCCATGGCCTCTGCTTTGCGAGGATTAGGTCTAATTACAAATAACATTAATTTGCTCCTTTGTATCCGTTGGGATTGTTCTTCTGCCAATTCCAAGTGTCTCTGCACATTTCCTCTAAGCCAAGCTGTGCCTCCCAGCCCAAAAGCTCCTTAGCCTTAACTGGGTCTGCATAGCATGCGTCGATGTCACCAGGTCTTCTAGGTGCGTACTGATATGGAACTGGAATGTCATTAACTCTAGCAAATGCCTCTGCCATTTCCTTAACACTATAGCCTGTGCCTGTGCCAAGGTTAATCTCTACGCTACCCTTGTGACTTGCGCAATATGGCAATGATGCAACGTGGCCTCTAGCCAAATCCACAACGTGAATGTAGTCTCTAACACCTGTGCCGTCTGGAGTGTTATAGTCATTGCCGAAAATGCTAAGGTGTGTACGTCTACCAACTGCCACCTGAGAAATGAAGGGCATGAGGTTATTGGGAATACCAGATGGATCCTCGCCAATACGTCCGCTGGCATGAGCTCCAACTGGATTGAAATATCTAAGCAAAACTGCAGACAAATTGGGGTTAGCCTTAGCTGCGTCTCTGATAATCTGCTCGATCATATACTTTGTCCAGCCATATGGGTTAGTGCATCCACCTGTGGCGCAATCCTCTGTGAGAGGAAGCCTTTCGGGGTTGCCATATACTGTGGCGGAAGAACTGAAAATAAGGTTTGCTACGCCGTACTTTGTCATGGCATCCAGCAACACCAATGTGCTGTCGATGTTGTTTCTGTAGTACTGAACAGGAATGGAAACAGACTCGCCTACTGCCTTAAGGCCTGCAAAGTGAATAACTGCATCAAAAGCACCAGTAGCAAAAAGCTTGTCTACCTTCTCTGCATCGCACATATCGATCTCATGTGCCTCAACCTCTACACCTGTGATCTCCTTAATACGGTTAAGAACCTCAGGACAACTGTTGGAATAATTATCTGCAATAACAGGTGTGTGACCTGCATTAATAAGTTCAACTGCTGTATGGCTACCGATGTATCCGGCTCCGCCTGTTAAAAGAACGCGCATAGGAATCTCCTGATAAATAAATTTATACAGAGTGTATTATATACTAAATGATGGTATAGAGCAAAACTTGTTAGTGAACCGCCTTCGGCTAGTGAGCCGCTTCGCTAGTAGCCGCACCGATGGTGCTAGTGAACCGCAAGCGGGGCTTGCTAGTATACGCTCGTTTCACTCGCTAGTGAGCCGCCTTCGGCTAGTAGTCCGCTGCGCTAGTAGGCCGCAACTGCGTTGCTAGTATCCGCTCGTTTCACTCGCTAGTGAAACGCCTTCGGCTAGTAGGCCGCTGCGCTATTTTTTTGCACTTGAATTGTCAAGTTAAGTGCAACACTGTTGAATTATAGATCTCATATGGAGTCAGATATCCCAAACATTTTCTTGGCCTACAATTTAATTCTAACGCTATAGACTGAATATATTCTTCTGGAATAGCTG